>JAQBXN010000012.1 GCA_027625095.1 Planctomycetota bacterium
ATTGCTTCGCTTCGCTTTTCACCGACTGAGGTATAGCATCCTCACTGACCTGTGGCCAGCGACTTCCGACACGGGTTCACTGAATATTTACCAAGTGCATTTAAAACATAAAAATAGATCTGACCCCTATCTTGTCTCCCCAGCCCCCTATCTTGCTTTCTCTGAAGTCAACAACATCTGGCCTGAAGGACTCGACGCGCCGGCCCATCGGAGGATGCTGTGCTCGCGTTCGACGCCTTTGAAAGCGTCGACATCATGGGCGAAAAAATCCAACCCCATAATCTGGCCCTGGAGTGGCTGCGGAGTGCCCAACGTTTTCCACGGGATCGCGACTTCCAAATCGTATCCGCCAAAATCGCCCGGTCGTCTCTTCCATATTGCGTTCAGGGCAACTGGTTCGTCATTCAACTCCGATACGACGCCGCGGTCTGACAGGCGCAGTTTGAAGGTGTATTCGGGAGTTGTCTTTCCTTCCTCAATCCGCCGCATGAAATTCGGAGAGAGCTGAATTTCCAGATGATCTCCGATCTGATTATTTTTTTGCAAGTGGAGATCCTGGTCATTGACACGCGCGCCAGCGAACAAGAACTGGTCATCCCATCCACACCAGAAATAGATCTTAAAATCGCGGCCCCAATCGTGGGTGATGTATTCCTGTCCCCGAAACGCCTGAAGCTCACGGCGTGCGAAGTAGGCAAGCACGTCCCACGTGACGTAAATAGTGTTCGGTGAACGGTGCTGCCACTCATCCAGATTTCCATCGATGCTTGCTGCGGTGCGCGGCGCATTTGCCAGCCAGGCATAGGTATTTTGATCTTCCGTGCGTTCAGGCAATGGCCTGTCGAGTGTGGCAGTTACCTCAAAAGTTTTGTAAGCCGCCTCGCCGGGTTCGACGCTGCCGACGAATTTGAGTTTCGAGGGGGTGGAGGCAACGCTTCCTTCATTGAACGCTCTGGCGACCAACTCAACACTATCAGCTTTGGGTCGGTAATAGAATGATGTCTGCACCAGCGCGCCCTTGGTTTCTTCGCCGCCACCCGCCTTTAAAAGGGCCTCACTGAACTCAGTTGGATTCGCTCCCTGGTAGATGAGATATGAAGTCCGGATGCCCACCTCGAATGTCGCCTGGCCGTTTACCTCGTCGGTCTTCACAGGATTCCAAAGCCAGTCCATAACCTGAAGGTCGGCTGACTTTATGGGCAATGTCATTCGACATTTCTCCGATTGGATCACTGCGGCCGGTTTGCCATCGAGCTCGCAGGGATAACAGGTATGAGCCGCCTTAAGCCCGGGAAGCTCGAGCGTGGGTTCGAGGGTATCCGGGCGAACGATGCGTCCGAGAATCATGCCGGTGATGACATACGCCATGGCCTGGCGTTTGAGCGACCCGTCCCATTCAAAGTGATTGTAGGGCATCGTCTCCCAAGTTGTTTTTGCGATGAGCCGGCCGATGTAGGGGAAGCAGGCATCGGCGCGCTGTTCAAAGAAGGCGCGCACTGTCTGCCTCGCGAAATAGGTGGCTCGATAGGACTCCTTCGCGTTGCCTCCGTGGGTGTGATAGAAGGTCGGCGAAGACGAGAACCCGCCGGTGGAATAGACCTGCTTGTTGTAACGACGTGCGTTTACAGCCATTTTCTTGCCGCGCCCGCCGCTGTCTCCCATGGTGCTGCCGCCGAGGATATCGATCAGCTTATCGCCACCTCCGGCAAGGAAGCGGTCGAAGAAGGGGCCGCTGGCGCTGACCAGAATCTTTGCGCCCGGGTCGCCTTTCAGAATGGCGGAACGCGCATTCCTGACCACATTCAAGTATCTCTCGGGTGTGTAACCGGAATCAATCTCGTCCCCCACGTAGTAAATGTCGATTTCGTCTTTGTAGTGGCTGGCCATCTTTTCGATCCATGCATTCCATTTCTCATAGTCCGGCTCTGGAGCTGGGTGCCGGCCCAGCTCGAGAACCGGCGCGGTCGAGGTCCAGACTCCCCAGTTATTCGGCAGGATGCAGAGGTCGCCGGAGATGTTGTATTTCTTGAGCAGGTTGACTTTGTCGTCATACCACTTGAGCTGATGCGTCCGCGGATCGGCATCGGGGGACAATGTGCTCGTAAACCGTGACCAGGTATCTGTCAGCGAAGCGTAATGCCGAACGCCGGACCTGTGCCACGCCTGCATGGTGTATTCAGAAAGATGGGTGTGATATCCGGCGACCGATGGTCCTTGAGGCTTGGGAACGACGGAATAAACGTACTCGCCCTGGTTCTTTTCATCACCGGCCATGTGATAGACCAGACTGAATATTCCGTGCGGATGCTTCTCGAGTTTCAGTTCAAAATTTTTCGTTTTACCGGCCTCCACTCTCGCAGATTCCAATCGGCCAGTTTGCCAGGCGTTGTCATCGATATCCCGTATGAGCCAGTCAACGGTCGGAGTTACAGCTTTCCTGGAGTAGTTTGCTATCTGTCCCTGAAAAACTATCGGGTCGCTGCTGTGAAAGACATGCCCTGGTGTGCCGTCATAAATTCCGGCCTCCACTTCTGAACGCGGTTTAAAAATGCTTTTCTTTTCCTCCTCACCCGTTTCCAGGTCGTCCTGGTCGAGTTCTTCTTCTGTATTCGGTGCAAGCCCCGGCGTGATCTTAACTTCGGGTGCGCTTCCCTTGATCTCCCGCAGGTAAACGGCATCGAGCCACGCTTCTTTGTCTAGAATGAATCGGAGCATGATCTCAGGTTTTACGGCAATGATTTCAAACTCGTGAAGCTTCCACTTGGAAGAGACTTCCGCACTCCAGGTGTTCAGCGGGCGACGCCTCACTCCTTCCGTCCGCGAGACCAATGGCAGGTCATCCATAATGAATGAGACTGGGGCAGCGGGGCCTCGAACAGCGAATCCCAGTAAGTAGGTAGACTGCGGGTTCAGGTGGTAGTGTTTTGACCAGTATTCTCCAGCCGGCAAATGAAGGGATGAATTGCCGTGATAGGCCGTGCTGCCGTCGATGTTTTTGGGAAGGATCGGTTCGGTACCTCCGCCGATGGTTCGTCCCCACTCGGCAGTCAGACCGACTTCAAAACTCGCGTTGTGAATAAGATTGCGATCGAGTTCCTGGGATTGAACAGACACTGCAAACAGAGCCAGCGAGAGGATTGAGCGTAAAGCTGTCATTCAAGAGCCTCCAGCTTCTGAATGAGCACACGGTCGATCATGATGAATCTTTCCTGCAGCGCGGGGATTTCGGAAAGGCCTCCACCCCCAAATTGGAGTGGGGTAATGCTTATGCTGGCTGCGGGACTTTTTAGGATGAAGATGGGGCCAAGATTTACTCCCTCTTTCTCTGGCTCAGCATAAAAGGCAGGTGGCAAAAACCAGGCAAACCGGTGGGTTTGATCCCCGAGTGTTACGTTCACGATGTTGTCATCCAGTCGTGTCCGATGGTAGCCGCTGTCGATGCTGACTTCGTAACGGCCGGGAGGTAACGGTTCTTTGAAAGCTATCTTCATAGGCTGCCCTCTGGCGGCGGGATGAGCAACAGCAACGATGTCGCCACTATAGGTTGCACTATCAGTCCATGTCCGAATCATCCGGCCGTACCAGCCCTTCTGAGTCAGTTCCCAGTCCCCGAAAACGGGAATCCCGTCGAAATCTTCACCTTCGATAATCAGTGGCTGGGGTAAATGGATTTTCGGATTCGTGATCTCATCTTCTTCCTCATGTTCGAGCTCCGCGAGATGGACGGCCCTGGCCTTATGGCCAATGTAGGAAGGCATACCTATGAACAAAGCCTCATCAAGGTCACGCACGCTCAGACGAACGTCTGTCCACTCCAGGGGAACATGACTCAGTGCCTCACGAACAATAATCGGGGGCTGCGAGGCAATTTTCGCCTCAATTAGGATGTTCAGATGCCGATTGCGAAAAGCTGTAATTATTCGGGCTGTCGCGGAGGCTTTCGGTCGGATGACCAGGTGGAGAGGAAATTCCACGACTTCCTTATTCCTGCCGGTAAGGCGACCAAGAATACCGGCAATGTGAATCTCCCCATTGTCTTCGCGGACATCGCTGAAATGGCACCCGGTGGCAGAACCGCTTCGCATCCGCACTGCAATATCTTTCGAATGCATGACCGCCATGAGACTGTGCTGTTTTGATTCTTTTTCAGTCGCCTCGGCGGCAAGCCTTTGCAGGGGAGTTTCTGATGTCCTCGCCCATCGCAGATCCAGGAAGTCCTCTGAGGCAGTATCCTTGTCTTTCATGAAACCGGGATAGACGGGGGCCAGGGTTTCGGCCTGGACAAGGGACAGCAGAATCAAAAGCGGAATGGAGTTCACCGAAGAGTTTCCAGCACGCGAATTTTCACCGCATGGTGAACGATGGAAGACTTCACATCAACAACTTTCCGCCCGGAATCACTCGAAGGACTGATCCGCCTGCCTTCCGAAGCCATCGATGCTGATCTTGTTACCGGTATCAATAGCTACCACGCCATAAGAATTGTTCTTTAGTGCAGGCCCTTCCACAAGAGCTTTGAGAACTAAATAGTGGATACCGTTGATCTGCTTGTAAGCGCCGCGATGGTCATGGCCCTGAAAGACGGCGAGTACATTCCCTGCCTCTTCAAGCACTGTGCGGGTTAAGGGGGCATTCTTAATGCCATGTGGGTCTTTCTCATCGTGAAGATTCTGATGAACAAAAACGATGGTCTTCCTGTCTGTCGCCAGTTTCAGATCGTCGGCGAGCCACTCGCGCTGTGTCGAATGAATCCAGGTATCCGTCCAGTTGTAATTTCCTGAATCGTAGGGCTTGCCGCCTTCCAAAAAGTTGGCGTCGAGGACGACGAAGTGGAAACCTGCCTTGTCGAATGAATAGAAACTGTCGCTGATCGTGGCGCCACAGTTGTCCAGAAATTCTGACTTTGAAAGTGTTGCGAGATCGTGATTACCGAGCACAAAGTGCTTCTCGCCCTTGTATTCATCAAAGGTCTCCCTGATTGTCTTCAGGTACCGCAGTTCCGTTGGTTTGTCCGGGGCTTTATCAATGAAATCGCCGCCCTGGATTGTGAACGCCAGTTTCTTTTCGTTAAGCGTTGTCACGCATTGTTCGAGCTTGGCAACCGAATCACGGTAATAACGAGAGCCGGCATTTGGTTTATCTGCGTAATGGAGATCGGTAACAATGCCGAAAGCGAAGGCTTCGTCTTCGGTCTCCCTTGCGTGAGTTTGTGACATTAGACATAAGCCAGAAGCTGCTACCCCGACGCCTCCGCTCTGGTGAAGAAAGGCTCGACGAGTTATCTAACTGCTCATAGCTGGCTTCCTTTCAAGCTGGCGATTAAGGGGTTGCAGGCTTCCTCCGCCCGAAGAGGCCAGCCGGCTTTCGCGCAGCTGCCTTGGGAGAGGATCACGCAAAAGAAAGAATCACTCCTTCAGCGGTGCCGGCTTGGATCCGTCCGTTTTTATGTCGGTACAGACCATCCGGTAGAGGCTGGTCACCTTGCTTTGGCCTACCTTCTTGTCACCCACGTCGAATTTGCCGTAGACTTTCGTCGGAACGTCGGGGACGTATTCAACGCCGCCCTCCCTGGTAACATAGATCCACTCGTTCAGCATGGGAAATTTGCCATAGCAGCAGGCAGACTGATTTCGCAACAGGAGGAAAATATCGGTCTTGCCTTTGACTAGTTTGAGCGGGTACATGAAGCCCTCGATGACAACATTTTCACCAGAGATTTCCATGACGGTTCCAGGAATTTGCTTGTCCAGTGGCGGCAAATCCTCGGGCTCTTCTGCGAACGGGTTAGGCACTCTTGGCTTGTAAGAAGCAAGGAACGCAAACGGAACTTCAAGGAATCCATTGTCACGGCTGCTCGGAGTAATGGTTTCTTTTTTTAGTTCTTCCAGACTCCGCTCCTCCTCTCCGGCAATGGATGTGAGGAGGGTGGCGTTGACTATTGCCGTCAGGATAAGGCAGTGATTTACAGGTTTCATTGAATCGAGATCGAGCTTGGATGAAACATGGCAAGTTTGGGACAATTGCCGTGACAGAGGATGCTAACTGAGGAATCCAGGTTCTCCATTCCGGGTTCAAAGTTCAAGCCCCCAGGTAGTCGCCTACTTTATCATGGAATACTCAGTGGGATTGAGGTACTGGGATTGAACCTTTGTAACGAGCGGGCCGTCTTTGCGTGATTCTTCAAACGCTTTAGTCCAAGCCGGATCGCTCAGGAACGCCTTCCAGGACTTATCTCGGGAAGCTTTATCAGGGTAAGCCAGCATGTAGACGAGCGTGTTGTCTGCCGTCTCGCCATCTGCAGGTGTCCAGTATCCGACCAATTCCATCCCGTGCTTCACGAACAATTTGTTCGTGTGTTCTCTGAATCGCAGGTGAAGCGCTTCGAGCTTGCCTGGGGCCGTGGTGTAAGTACGCAATTCAAAAAAACGCGGCTTTACCTCTTCGGCCGAAAGAGACCCTACGAAATTAAGTAAAAGAATCAGCGAGAGAGAACAACAGCAGGTCGGTAGAAAACGCATAAGAACAAATCTCAGAAGAGTGATAAAGACAATCAAACCTCGACTACATGTTCTGGAAAACTCCAGCTTTCACAAACGCGCCTTTGCTCCGGGAACAGCTTCACGCGTTGCGCTAGTCGAAAAGTCGGTGGAATGTGACCGCGCATGAAGATGGAGTATTCGCTTCTCCGTTACGGCCGAAATATTCCTATCGGCCGTCAGCAAAAAAAAGGCATCCAGCCTTTCGACTGGACGCCTGATCTTATGAGATTGTATTCCCTCAGATTTTAATAAAGCTGCTCTTGAATCCGGCGATGGCGGCGGATACGTCAGGCTGAATGTCAAAGACTTTATCGAGCTTGGTGATTTTGAAAATCTGCATCACGCCAGGGGCAATGGAGCACATCTTGAGGGTACCCTTGTAACTCTTTGCTTTTTTGTGCATGGCGGTGAGTTTGCCGATCATAGCGCTGGGCAGGTAGGTCACCTTGCCGAAATCCAGGACGATCTGCGGCTTTTCCTGCGTTTCCAGTTGGCTCATCAACTCATCTCCTATATCGCGGATGTCACTCATCTCGGTGATACGAGCTTCCATGATGGTGATGACTCGGACCTCGCCCATGTTCTGCACCATGAGTTTGCTTTTCTTCTCAGGTGCAACATAACCACCGCTCGGGGGGCGCTGCGAAGCTGCAGGTGACGGCTTTGAAGGTGGTGTTCCGCTTCCAGCGAGGTTCGGGCCACTTGGGGGCGGCGCGGCATCGGCTTGAGGCACAGTGATAACTTGCTGGCATTTAGGGCACCTTCCCTTTTTACCTGCCAACTCATCCTTTACCTGGAGTACAGCTTCACAACTTCCGCATTTGAATTTAATAGGCACTGGGTCGCTCCGATCAGGTTCAATACTTCTGCCTGCCCGCGGGCATCCTTTTGCCTCACTTAGACATGTAATCAGGCAGGCGGCTAGGATACTGATGGTAATGGTGAAGTCAAGGGAGGAACTTCAGGGAGCCACTTCCCATGTTTCTCCTGAGTTGAGCAGGGCATCGAGATCGCCCGGACCGGTCCTTGCCAATGCCTGTTCGATCTGTTCGCTCAGGCCGTCCTCGTAGCAGGGCCTGACTACATCCCTGAATACACCGAGAGGTAGCGGCAACCCATCGTAACCTGAAAGCCCACTCAAGATCATCGCCAGCGTCGAATTTTCGCAGTGCTCGTCATGCACCAGCAGGTCGGATTTTCTTTCCGGATGTTCCTCGATGTTCACTGACTCGAGGTTGAATCCATTCAGCACGATTCCTTTTTCCTGATTGCTTCCATAGATGAGTGGCTCGCCATGTTGCAAGACGACGGTGTTGTCCGGTTTTTCGTTCTTTTCAGTAAATTCTTTGAAGGTGCCATCATTGAAGATGTTGCAGTTCTGATAGATTTCGACAAAAGACGTGCCTTTGTGATCGTGGGCGCGGCGAAGGGTCTCACCGAGATGTTTAAGGTCTCGGTCGAGAGTACGCGCTGCGAAAGTGGCCTGTGCTCCGAGGGCGAGGGCAATCGGATTGAAGGGTGCGTCCAGAGAGCCTGCCGGTGTGGACGGGGTGACTTTGAATCGCTCGGATGTCGGTGAATACTGACCCTTAGTAAGGCCATAAATCCTGTTGTTGAACAGCAGGATATTGATGTTGAGATTTCGACGAATGGCGTGGATAAGGTGATTGCCGCCGATGCTGAGCCCATCACCATCGCCGGTGACAACCCAGACAGTAAGATCCGGCCGGGAAGCCTTCAGCCCTGTAGCGACGGCTGGGGCGCGGCCGTGGATGGTGTGGAAACCGTAGGTGTTCATGTAATAGGGAAAACGGCTCGAGCAGCCTATACCAGAAACAAACACCGTTTTTTCTCTCGGTACGCCGAGTTCGGGCAGGAGTTTCTGCACCTGTGCAAGAATGGCGTAGTCTCCACACCCGGGACACCACCGAACGTCCTGATCGGATTCAAAATCCTTTTTCGTAAGTTGGGCCTGTGCTGCCGGGGCAGCTTCCGTGGCGGCAGATGTCATGGTTGCTTTCCTTCAAGGGTATCGTCGATGGCCCGTTCGATGTCACCGCAATCGAACGGAAGTGCTCGGACTTTGTTAAATCCTATAGCTGGTATCAAGTATTTGTCCCGAATGATTCTGATCAGTTGGCCGAGATTCAGCTCCGGTATGAGAACCTTTTCGAAATTATAAAGGATACCCCCCAGATCTTTCGGCAGAGGATTGAGAAAGCGTAAGTGGACGTGGGAGACTGATTTGCCTTGATCCTGCTTTCTCGTGACCGCGGTTCGGACGGCGCCGTAAGTGCTGCCCCAACTCAGGACGAGCAGTTCGCCCTTTTCCGGTCCGTCAATCTGGATCGGTGGGATTTCCTGTTGAATTCGCCTGACCTTTTCCGCCCTCAGCTCGCACATCTTGTGATGGTTGTCAGGGTCGTAGCTGACGTTGCCGGTGCCGTCTTCCTTTTCGAGTCCCCCGATTCTATGCTCCAGACCTTTCGTTCCGGGGATAGCCCACGGCCTGGCGAGAGTCTCAGGATCGCGTAAATAGGGCTGAAAACCTTCAGGATCTACGCGGAAATTTACCTCGAACGGAGGCAGGTCTTCGGATGAAGGAATCAACCACGGTTCAGCACCAAAAGCCAGGTAGAGATCGGAAAGCACCAGCACTGGCATCATGTATTTGATTGCCAGACGAGAAGCCTCATAGGCTATGTTAAAGCAGTCGGAAGACTGCTGAGGCGCCAGAATTGGAATAGACGACTCACCGGGACGGCCGTAGTAGGCAAAGAGGAGGTCTGTCTGCTCGGTCTTAGTGGGTAATCCCGTGCTGGGGCCGGCGCGTTGAATATCAAACACTACCAGAGGGAGCTCGGCGATGAGGGCCAAACCGATGGCCTCGGTCTTGAGTGCCAGGCCCGGACCGCTGGTCGCGGTAAACGCCAGCGAACCACCGTAGGCCGCGCCGATGGCCATGCATACAGCGGCAATCTCGTCCTCAGACTGGACGGTTCGTACTCCAAAATTTTTATAATGTGAGGCGACATGCAGGATGTCACTGGCTGGAGTGATCGGATAACTCGCGAGAAACAGATCCAGTCCAGACTTCTGGCTTGCGGCGACCATGCCGAGCACGACAGCTGTGTTGCCGGTGATATTACGGTACCTGCCCGGTCTGAGTTTGGCTGGCGGGATAGTATACGAGGTGTTGAAGATCTCAGTGTTCTCGCAAAAGTTTCGTCCGGCTTCGAGTGCGAGGATATTGGCCTTGGCCAATTCCGGCTTTTTGCCGAATTTGTCATTGATGTAATCGATCGTCGGCTGCATGTCGCGGTGGTACAGCCAGAAAGTCATGCCCAGTGCGAAAAAGTTTTTACAGCGCTCCGCATTCTTGTTGGAGAGTCCAAGCTCAGCGACCGCGTCTCTGGTCAGGCGCGACATTTCGACCTCATAGACCTGGTAGCCGTCGAGCGATCCATTTTCCAGAGGACTCTCTTCGTAACCAGCCATCGCCAGATTACGAGGTTTGAAGTTATCGATATTTATAATCAGTACGCCGTTTGGCTTGAGCGTTCCCAAGTTCACATTCAACGCTGCGGGGTTCATGGCCACGAGGGCATCGCATTCTTCGCCGGGAGTGAAGATCTCCCGACTGCTGACTTGCAGTTGAAATCCGGAAACGCCTGCAAGCGAGCCGGCAGGGGCGCGAATTTCGGCCGGATAGTCGGGAAGCGTCCCCAAGTCGTTGCCCATCAACGCTGAGACGTTCGTAAACTGCGCACCGGACGTCTGCATACCATCCCCGGAATCACCGGCAAATCGAATCGTTACTGACTCAAGTTCTTGGACACTCTTTTCCATTGATTTCTCTTCTGTGACTACAGTTGGTCAAGCCCCTTCCCTGGAGTTCTGACTTCTCACGGGTTTTGGGGGCAGATTTACCACCTCTTCGGGGAAATATTCGACCAGACGATCTATGAGGCGCCGGATGGAGAAAATACCGACCGGCTTTCCCGTGGCATCCACCACAGGCACACGCCGGTAACCGCCAGAGTTCATCAGTTCCATGGCGTCCGCAACCATGTCGTTCAGCGATAGTGTTTTTGGGGCTGGAGTCATCACATCAGTGATCGGCATGGTATCGAGGCCTCCGGCCTCTGAGACTTTCATCAGAAAATCCCTCTCCGTGACGATTCCAACAATCTCATCTCTATCCATAATCAATGCTGAGCCTACTCTGAGCTCTGCCATCTGGTTGATGGCTTGAAGCACTGTCGCCTCTTTCACGATACGCAGTGGAATAGGCAAATCGAGTTCAGAAATCGGCACCTGGATCGCGTCGTGGCTTACTTCGCGCTCTACTTCAGTATCTCGGCCTTCATCGAGGCCAACTTCTTCCAACGCAGGGATTTGATCTGACATTGCGTCTGACTCTTAAATTGGGATCGTTCGGCTCAGGAAACTAAATGCCTGAAAATATCTTGCGCCGAAATAAGGCCCACCGGCCGACTTTCAGTGTCAACAATGGGGATATGACGGAAACTACCAACGCTCATCTTGTTGAGGGCGAACCCAACTGAATCTTCGTGGTGGAGGCACTCCGGCTCGCTAGTCATCACGTCCGCAATCTTTGTCAGACTGTGATCCATGCCTCTTCCCAGTGTCCTGGTGAGAACGTCTCGTTCGGAAAAAATGCCTGCCAATTGATCATTTTTGATGATTAGAACACAACCGATCCGGTTTTCCCGCATTACGTGGATGGCATCAGCCACCGTACTTTCGATATCAAGGCTGATCGGCGCGCTGGGCTTGAGAACACTGACAGAATTACGCAGCAAACTGGATGTTATCAGGTTTCTCATGGCTGTTTTCCCTAGTGTCGCCCCGATGCGACCCGGCTGATGGTGTTTTGTTCTGTCCCGGCTCAAACCAATTGGCAGGATTGTAGGGGCGACAAAGCCTTCCGCAACGCGACACCTTTCACAAGCTCGCAAGAGTATGGCCCAAAGGTGGTTAACAATGGAAGGAGGCCCTTTGAGGGGGAGGCTGACAACAATGTCTCAGGCTCACCTTGCAGGCTTGGCTTGGCTCGGTCCGCGGAAAGAAGTCATGTAATTGAACAATTTCAATGAAGAACTGACCGGAAGTAGTGATTTGCCACCCCAAAGCACCGACTAACCGGCGCAAACTAGTCGGCCTAAACCTTTTGAACTAAGCACTTAAATGGAAGTCCTGGGAGTGTTTTTTTCGATTTGAGACTTCACTCGAAGTTTGGCCTTCGGGTTGCAGAGCGAAATAGCCTGCTGTAACGCTTGGTTATGTGAATCTGTCACCAGGAAGGAAGTCGCTTTGCCCAGCATCATTATCGAAAAGGGAAAAGAGAAAGGGAGAACTGTTCAGCTAAAGGGCGAAGAGCGAATTTACTTCGGCCGGGACAACAGTTGTAACGTCTTCTTTGACGATACCCTCGCATCACGCCAGCACTTCTGTATTGAGCAGTCAGAAAAAAAGTATCGACTGCTCGATTTGGGCAGCCGGAACGGAACTTTTCTGAACAGCGACCAAGTCAAGAAAGCCATCACACTGAACTATGGCGATCATATCATTGCCGGCGAAACCGTATTTTCGTTTCTCACGGAAGAGGAAGCAAAGGAAAGAGGGGGCCTCGTCGGACTTACCATAGGCGGATATCGGATTGAAGAATGGCTCGGTCGAGGTGGAATGGGCACCGTGTATAGGGCGACACAACTCAGTCTGCAAAGACCGGTCGCTCTGAAAATTCTCTCACCCAGTTTGACTACGAATCAGAAGCATCTGGATCGCTTCATCCGGGAGGCTCGCGCCGCCGGCAACCTTGCCCACCCTTCTGTGGTTGAGGTCTATGATGTCGGGAACGATGGCGACACCCACTTCATCTCAATGGAATATCTTTCGGGTGGCAGTATGGAAGAACTGTTGCTGCATACGGACAAAATCCTGCCTATCGGGGCTATCTCATTGATCCAGGATGTTGCGCGTGGCCTTCAGTACGCTGAAGAAAAGAATGTTGTTCATCGGGATATCAAACCCGAGAATCTCATGGTTGACCGTGAAGGCACGGTCAAGATCTGTGACTTGGGAATTGCTGTTGGGCCTGAAGATGGACAGTCCGAAGGTAAAGTCATCGGCACACCTCATTACATGGCCCCGGAACAGGCCATGGGCAGAAAGGTCGACCACCGCTCAGACATTTACTCGCTCGGTTGCACTTTTTATCGGATGCTCGCCGGCAAGCTGCCGTTCACGGGCGCCAGCCACGACCAGATACTTGAAAAGCAGGTTTTCTTTCAGCCTCCCGCACTCCATACATTTATTGACGAAGTCTCTACCGAGCTGAGCGACCTGGTTGAGTGGATGATGGCCAAAGAGCCCGATCAACGGATGCCGAATGCCACCGTCCTTCTCCAGGAACTTGACCGATGTATGGCCATTGAATCAGCCACCGGCGGCAATCCGGTTCAACCTTTGCACAAACCTGGTCCTAAAAAACGAAATACAAAGAGTCGCAAGAAGAAAACAGGGAACTCCAGGAAGAAAGCTGGAAACTGGTGGTTGCCTCTGTTGGCCGCCGGGCTGATCCTCCCTCCCCTTTATCTGTTCAAGAGCCGCAATCCAGAGGTGATTTCCAGTCCGTCTGTCGTCACGAAAACGAAGCTCATCACCGTCCGCGAACCAATTCTTGAAGAATCTGCATCTCGGGAATCCAAGAGGGTCTCAAGTTGGCTTAGGGACGCCGAAGCTTATTCAAGGCTGAACCCTGATGACTTGGAGGGCGCCGTCCAGAGATACGAAATGGTACTCACCCACTTCCCGGATGCGGCTCAACAAAAAACAGCGGTAAGGGCCTTAAGACGCCTCCACCAACGCAAACGACAGAATCAGATGACTGAAGAGGCATGGCAGGCAACAGTCAAAAGTGCCCAGGAAAGTGTCGACAACCTGAATTTCGGAAGTGCCATAGCGAGCATAAACACCTTCCAAAGGAAATACCCCGATTCGGGGCAAAGCCGCTCAGTGGGACAGCATGTCGAGCAAGTAGAACAACTCGCCGAAGAGACCTTTAAGCGCTTCATTGATAAGGCGGAAGGTCTTCGTACCGAAAACAATACCCATGAGGCCAGCGCCATTTACAAGAACATCATTGATCAGTGGGGGCTAGATCGATTTGTTCAAAATGCGAAGGATAGACTGTATGAGCTTGAGCAGGCTCAGGATGCACCCGCCTCAAATAGGTAATTGGCTTCGATATTACGCTCCCGGGCGAACGCAGTGCACTGAGGCTCATAGAGCACAAAACCATTTGCAGTCAGCATCACGGTCGCCATCTCTGAAGCAGAGCTCCGCTGGCAAATCTGAAGGAAATTTTCCCTTCCATCCTACGGCCTCCGGCATTCGCCTTCAGGAGAAATGGCTGCGAAGAACTACTTCAGCGAATCATCCTCGGATATTCGATCAAACACCGGAGCGGTCAGCCGGCCTCGAGCGTATTTGGCCCACTTTTCCTCGGGGAAGTTCCATACGACCGTTTTGAATTGCACGTAGGCATCTTTAGCTTTGTTGCCCTTCAGATAGGCATCGCCGGACCAATAGAGGGCGGCGGGTTTCATATCGCTGCTAGGGTGGGCTTCGGCGAAGGCTTTGAAGTGGTCGCCGGCCTGGATGAAGTTGCCGGAGAGGATGTAGCAGAGGCCCTGCTTGAAGCCTACTTTTTCCACCTGGTCGTGTTCGGGATATTTGGTGACGAAGCGCTCGAAGACGCTCGAGGCCTTGTCGTACTCGCGGCGGTTAAAGTAGTAAAGGCCAATACGGATCATCGAGTCGCTAACCAGTGCAGACTGCGGGAACTGGTAGGCCAGGCGGACGTACTCTTCACAGGAGTCGTCGAAGCGGCCGAGCTTTTCGAGACACATGGCGGTCTTGTATTGGGCGTCAGGAGCTACTGGGCTGTCTGGCCATTTCATGATGACCTGGCGGTAGGTGCGTATGGCGCTGAAATAGTTTTCGCGTTCCTGAGCGACGTTGCCTAACAGGTAAGTGGCTTCGTCCAGGTATTCAGCTTCGGGGTGGTGCACGATGAGTTCCGAGAGGATCTCCTGGCCTTCGGAGAGGTGTCGCAGACCGCCCTTCTTTTCCTTGTTTTCGATGAGGGCGCGGCCGAGGTAGTAGTGGCATTCGCCGATTTTGAATTCGGTCTCGACTGCGATCTCGCCGCTGGGGTATTTTCGGCTGAACGCCATGAGGGTGCCGTCGGTGCCGGTAACGACGGGAATCTCAACCCTCAGCAGGACCGGATCTTTTCCCTTGGTGTTCTGCACGTCCTGGTAGGTGGCTGTTATGACGGTGCCGAACTGCGCTTCTAGCTTGTCGTTTTCCGGATTCGGGTCGGCTGGATCGAGCGAGAGGGGAAGGGTGAACTGCCCGCTGTGCGATAGGGATTCACGAAGTTTGACGGTGAGCTTGTCGCCCGAATTGGTCTGGAGTAGGACGCTGAGTTCGTCCAGGGCTTCGCTCGTGTCTCCATCTGCGTCGCTGATGTAAAGGTGAAGCTTCTCGCCAAGGTGTGCGGTTTCGACAAGGTTTTCGTATTCGCTGTCGTAAAACCCAAATTCCGCATCGGTGATGAGGCGGGCCAGGTCTTCCCGCTCTTCAGAGAGGGGGTTGTCAGGGACGGCGTTGTCGCGGTAGGCCGCGGTAATGGTATCCGAGCCCATGGCGTTGAGAACGGGCACTTGCGTTTCTTTTTTCCTTTTGGAGGCCGTCGATTCGGAATCGTCGAACTGGAAGGCTTCAATCTTGAACGCGGGGCTCTCTTTGTCGCCGAGCATAAGGTCGATCTGGCCGATGAACAGCCCCGGCAGTTTGTGTTCGGGGCCACCCCACATCTGTCGCCACACATATTCTCCGTTGGGGAGGTAGTAGTGGTAACGGAATTCGCATTCGAGCTCGAACTCAGCGCCGCCGGGGCGGGTCTTCAGGTTGACTTTGACCTTGGAGTTGCCATCGGCGGCTGCGTCAGGATCGTAGACTGCAATGTAGAGTTTCTTATCGGGAGCGAGGAGTTTGACCTGACCGACGGATTCGGGGTCGTATTTGGGGACGCGGTGATACTGGATTTCTTCGTCCGCTATCAGCACCATGCCTCGGGTGGGCATGTTTTCGAAAAGGCGGGCCTCGCGTTCAGTGCGGTTGCCTGGGAAAGTGTTTTCCTCGTCCCAATAGGTGAGAAGGATGCTGTCGCCTTCCTTGAGGAAAATCGCGCCCGGCTGTTCGGCCGCGGAAGTGTCTACCTCTTTGACGAAGACGCCGGAGTATGGCTCAGTCTCGGTGGCTTCGAGCTGTAGCATCGCACCGCTGGAGGTGCGTACGGTAAACGGCACCCGATCTATGCCGTCGGTCTTGTCCGCGTCATATTCGGTAATCTGCACGATGAATCGTTGGCCGGCTTCGACACGGTAAACGTCAAAATCTTCCTTATGCCGGTTACCGTTTTCGTCTTCGTGGAAGTAGTGTCGAACAGCCTTAATCGTGCCGTTGAAGAAGGTGGCGCTGAGGCTTTCACGCAGGGTGTTGGGCTCGCCGGGGTAGATGTTTTTCTGGTCGGTGTAGGCCGCGGTGATCGTGTCGCCGGGGCTGATTTCGAGAATGTCGTTGGTGGCGAGCTTGTGCACGTCCACCTCCGGCGGCAGGAGCTGTTTGTCATCAGGGCCGAACACCTTGAGTTCGGCGATGGCGGGCGCGTCGTTTCTGAACTCACGAATGACGAGCTTGAGGAATCGGGTTTCGATGGTCGGGAACGTGATCGTCGCTCCGGCCTTGTCTTCGGTTTCCACCAGTTCGAACTTCGTGCGCGGACTGATCTCGAATTCTCCGATTTCCGGATAACGATGGAACTTGTCCTTTACCACGATGCGAATGTAGCGGCCGACCGCCTGTCCGGGATCGAAGAGATGAATGTCGTCCTTGGGGCTATCCAGGACCTCTGATTCGTAGACGCTTTTCCATCCGTCGATTTCACGCTTCTGGCCGGGGTATTCACCGGTCTCTTTCTCTACATAGAGGCCATAGCGGCGGACCTCGTAGGCGGTGTCGTGCGGGCGGAGATTGGTTCGGGCGAGGTCATAAGACTTGCCGAGATCGATATCGATGACCCATTCAGTCAGGCCCTCCTTGCCGCGCCAGAGCGATTCACGATTACCGTTGGCTTCGAGAATCTTGTTGCCCCAGCCGGCGTATTGGCCATCGGGATCCCAGACGACTTTGGCGCCGATAAGAGCGTTTTCCATCGGATGGGAAGCGATGAGATCCCAGACCTCACGATTCTTGGAGGCCAGAAGGTCGTACCGCAGGATGCGGCGGTCTTCGTCTTCCTGAAAGCCTTCGCCGCAGTGAAAGGAAAGCTTGTTGGCCTTAAAGACTTCCTTGAGATCCGCGGCCAGCCACTTGGGAGACCGGCCATCCATACGGCCCACCCACGCCTTCGAGGCTTCCCGTGAGCCGTCGATGGCAAAGCGCGCGTCGCGGCCTTCCGCGCTATCGGATGCAATGGTGTCGGCCGGCCGCAAGGCAGTGCTGACCTGGCCGCGAAATTCCCCCGTATGCGGGCCGGTCTCTTCGAGTTTTACCGGGACGGCATCACCGCTCGCAGAGGTGACCATCACTTCGATGATATCGGAAGCATTCGTGCGATCCTGGTCGCCGTCTTTGACTCGAAGATACATCGGATTGCCCGGCTTAAGCTGCGTTTCGTCACGGAAGAGTCGCAAGCCATCACGGCCTTTCTGCTTGTTGAACATATCCGGATCGACCTCTTCGGCCATCTCTTCATCTTTGATTTCGGTGGCCGAAGCCTCGAGGATTGCGTCGGAGGCGACCTTGATAACCTGTTCCATGCTGCGGTCGACTTCGGACATAATGAAGTCTTGCGCAAAGACCGGGTCGTACCGATAGGAGATGGTGGAGGTGCCGCTGATCTGGAGAATGTTGTCGTTCTTCTTTGGTTCGCCGAGGGCGGTGTATAGCCCGCCGACGAAGAGGCCGGCACCGGCCTGAGACCGGGTAAGGAAGATCTTTTCAGTGTCGCCCTTGGTGCCGTCTTCGTTGGTGACATCGACAATCATGGGTACGTCAGTCGCTCCTCGAGTGAGGTTCAGGTTACGGTCGCTGAGGCGGATACGAAGCTCAGAGCCGGGTGCGACCTGCCGCTTGCTTTCGCCGCTATATGCTCCGATGAGTTTGAGCGTGTCCAGGGCTTCCTTGTAGCGGCCGCGCTGGTGATACACGATGCCGAGGCGATAGATGATTTCGTCCGCAGTGTCATGCCGGGGATTGAGCGACAGCACAGTCTTAAACTGATCTTCAGCCTTTTTCGGCTCGCCCATGGTGTGGTAAAGGATGCCGAGCATCAGGTTGGCGCGAGCAATGATCTGTTCGTCGCGTGAAGTGGTGGCGAGTGTTTCAAAGACTTCTTCAGCCTTGGCGTAAATCTTTTGTGCCATCAGGGTCTGGCCGATCTTGAAACGGGCGTCGGTGGCCGCGTCTGTACCATCGAAAATGTTGACCACAGTGGCGTATTCGTCGCGGGCGATGTCGAATCGTTCGTCACGGAAATAACAATCGCCAAGCAGAATCTGCACCTCGCCCTTGGACTGCGCTGGCATGTTCTTGTTGTCCATGTGTTTCACCATGAAGAGACGGCAGGAATTGATCCCGTGGGCGATCTGCTTTTCATGAATCATCCTTCCGACCACGATCTTGATGAACTCAGGATGGATGAGATGCATGTATTTTGGGAACAGATCCTTACTGGCGAGATATTTCTGCCAGGCAAGCTCTGCCTCGCCGGCCTGGGCGAAGACATTGCCCCAGAGGAGACCGGCTTCTTCGAGTTTGGAATCGATGGCCTCGAATCCTGCGCCTGACTTACCGAGCGCTGTGCCCATCGCCTGTTCCACTTCCTGAATACGTTCCTTGTTGTAGCCGGGGTTGCTGCGGGCAAGGGCGCGGTAAAGCATCGCGGCCTCGCCATAGCGTCCGGCTTCCATTTTTTTGTCAACGAGTGCCTTGATTTGATTCCACGTGGCATCGTGGTTCTTTGGCGTGAGCAGAATCAGTTTCTGCAGCGCAATCGCAGACTCCAGGTAATCGCCTTCCTCTTCAAAAATTTGGGCAAGGGAAGTGAGCGGCATGATGATCTCATAAGTATCGGCGAGCGCGGGCAGGAGGCGGCCGCAGAATTCCTTTATCTCAGCCGTGGGCCGTTTGTCCTTGATGTAATATTCGAGAAGGCGGATCCAGGCATAGCGAATCTGGTGGTGCGGGTTGGCGCCGAAGTATTCGATGACCTCTTCGTAAACCTTGCGGGCCTCGCCATGTTTTTCCTGGCGACGATAGATCTCGGCAATGTTCCAGGAGCAATACATATTTTCGGCCCACTTGGTGCGATGGTTGTCCCAGACATCGCGGTAAGCCGTAATGGCCTCTTCGTCCCGCTTTTCGGATTCGTGGACAAGTCCGATGCGATATTTGAATTCCGCGAGCCGATAATGATCCGGGTTGGCGCGCATCCACTGTTCGAGCATGGGGATGCGGTGCGGGCCCGGGATGTCGTAACAGCGGAGGGTGGCCTCGAGGGCCTGGTTGCTCTCTGGCCAACGTGATACAAGCATGCGGAAAATGGGCAGGGCCCGGTCCCGTTCCGGGGTATGACGGAACTCTTCCGCCGTGCGATACATCATGTCCAGCGCGTAGGCGTGATCACGGTGCTTGCCGACCCACTGCTGACCAAATTGCGCAGACTCTTCGTATTGGCCCACAGTGTGGTACGCGTCCATCAGATTTGCGCCTGCGTCGCCCGGCTCGGCATCAGGGTGGTTGGCAAATTTCAGGGCCCAGTCGAGCGCTGCCTTGTGATCGACCGGTGTGCGATGGCGATACGAATAATAAATCGAACGGGCAATGTACGGATCGGGTTGGCTCTCATAAAGCTGCGCGCTCAACTCACGGCCCCTGAGCTGGTTGTCCCAGAAGTGTTCGGCAAAACAGATGTCGTTGATGCGGCGGCGAATCTGTTGGTTGTCCTTTTCGTCCGGCCACTTCTTGAGAAGGCTGAGATATTCATCCACCGACTTTTCGAATTGCCGGTTGCGATCGTACATCTGGGCGATGCGGAGCTGCGGATACCGGTCATCCGGCTTCTTCTTGCGGAGCGCTTCGAATACGTCGAGGGCCTGATGCAGGCGATTCTGGCGGTCATACGAATTGCCGAGCGCGATGAGTTGCGGCTCTTTGAGATCATCAAGGACGGGCTCTGCATCGTCCGCACGATTTTGCAGCGCGAGGACTTCACCCCTGGCGCGCTGCGCAATCGTCTTGAGGTTTTCTTCGAGATCTTCCTTCGCCAGCAGCGCCTCGTATGACTTGGCCGCGCCGGGGAGGTCGCCGTTGGCGTGGAGACAGAGCCCGGCCAGGAGCTGCGATTGCGGGTCGTCGGCCTTCGCCTTCGCTTCGTTGAGGATTGGGTTGACCAGTTGCCCACGGTAATGATCGATGTATCGACGCGAGTAACCGAACTCGCTCCGATCATGAATGACAGGCATGATGGCGAACGACTCGAGCTGGGCGAGTTTGTCCCCCTTTGCGCCGAGCGCCACGCCATACTCTACGGACGCCCAGCCCCACGGATCGTCGTCCATGTTTTCATCCCGCATGGCCTTGGCCTCGGCGATAGCTTTGTCATATTGCTTGGCCTCGGTCAGCGCACGAATGGCGAAGACGCGGGCGAAACGGGCGTTGATTGAATTCGGGTGCGCCTGATAGATGCGATTGAACGCCTCATACGCATCTGTGGGTGATTGGAGCGTCCGATAGTAGCTCTCGATGCGCGGCAGCGAATGGTCAGGATTCGGCCAGTGTGCATGGTCAGGATATTTAACACAGAGGGCCTCGAGCGCTTTGGCAGCTTCCGGGGTCTTGGTCTGGGCAGGATAAACACTGGTGCCCAGTGACCAGTGGACGCGCACGTGGACGTCCGGATCGTCCGGCAGCTTCAGCAGCGCAGCTTTGAGAGCCTTCTCTGCTCCTGCAAGGTCTTTGAGATCCATGAAGTTTGCCGCAATGAGCTCGTAGAGATATCCGCTCTGGTAGCCTGGGAGGATCGCTTCACATTTATAAAAGATCTCGTTGGATTTGGCGTACTGCTGCACCTCGCGCAGGCGATGGCCATAGATCCAGTGGTCGCTTACGTCCGTCGGATACTTCTGGCAGACTTCGGCCGCGACCTTGAGAGTCTCTTCCTTTTCCCCGAGTTCCCAGAGCCGATCGCGCATGAGCTGCCACGAGCTGTGGACCCGGTAGTCTTCCGGATACTTGGCAATGAATTCTTTCCAGGACACTACCGCACTCTTGCGATCTCCGGCGCCATACAGGCTGTAGGCCAGATCGTATGCTACCTCTGGATTGGGCTTGATCAGGAGTGCTGCCTTGTAGGCGTCAACCGCGTTGGCCTGTTGATTCACCCGATGCCGCAGGGTGAAGGCAAGCCGCATGGTCTTCTCATAAAGATCATCTGCCTTGGGATACCACTTGATGTAGTTCCGATATTCCTGAACTGCACGCTGGTAATCCCGTATCCCGCCATCTTCACAAAGATACGCCAGCCGCCCCAGCGCCTTCTGGCGGCCGGTGAAGTTCGGGTATTCATCCACGACACGGGCGTAGAGATCGACTGCATCCTTCTGTGCCTTCAGCCGGTATTCGGTCAGCCAGGCCGCATGCTCAAGGGACTCGGCGGCCTTCGGGTCTTGCGGGTACTGCTTGACGAAAGCCAGCCACTCACGAGTGGCGTCCTGCCACTCGCCGAGCACATCTTCGTATATCGATGGAATCCGCAGCCTCAGATCCCGAACGTTTGCCTCATTCGAATGCCGAACGATGTACTGCTTATACTGCGCAATCGCCCGCAGAAAATCGCCCCGCGCCTCGAGGGTCTTACCGAGGAGAAACCTCCCCTGAGTCGCTTCTTTCGAATCCGGATGTTCACGAAGCAGAGCTTCGAACGTGGTGGACGCACGCAACGGCAACCCCGCAGCGATGAGCGCATTTGCAAGCTTGAGACGAACGGGCAGCGCCTCTGCATGGTCGGCATTCTGTTCGAGGAACAAAGAGAATTGGTCTGCAGCTACAGAAAACTCTTTTTTGGCGAGCGCTTCGTCACCGGCCTTCAGCAGATCCGCCGCGGGCACTGGAGCGTCTTCAGCAATGGAAAAACTGAAAGCCAAAAGCGAAATCGTGACGGCATAAAAGGCCAGTCGAGTCATAAGTAGCTCCGATTAGTTGTAGTGATTCAGTTGACCGGTCGTCTGATAATTTGGAGTGCTGTGACTTGTCGCAGCTTTCGTTCTCTGATGCCTTCCCGAAAGCGAAAGCGGTATCAAGTTCTCGCACTAGGAAGAAGTGCCCGCGAGTCCTCAAATTGAGGGCGCTATGATCAGTTTACCCACCGGGTTCGCAAGCTCTGATTACATTTCGCGACAGGCCAGACGCCCGTCAGAAGTTCTGGCATCTGGCCCTCAACGCCGGGAACACCCAGTGGAACGGCATCGTCAAAAATCCCCGTGAAGACCTGGAATGGAAGAGTGCCACAGGCAAAACGGAAAAGGGATGGACCGCGGAAATCGTCATTCCGTTCAAGAGCCATGGTTCGTCAACTTTGGCCGAACAGAGCGTCCACCGAATGGTGGAGTCGTTCACAGTTCCTGGAACGCACTCTACCGAGGCTTCCTGGAGCCCAACAGCTTCGGGAAGATGGTCTTCGAGTAACATTGGCTGACAATCATTCCGGCTTCGTCCGCACAATTCCTATTTCTGCCGCCGAAGCCCAGGGGCCACCATCCACCTCAGTCAGAATACGGATCTTCACATAACGGCCTTGAACGGGTTTCTCCGGATTCGCTGACTGCGCACTCTTATCTCTCTTGAACGTCACTTTCAGAAGTGGCTTCCCTTTGAAGTCCGTCGAGTCGCTCACGTAGAATTCGGTGTCGGCGAATGTGCCATTCCAACCGGCGTCCTGTCGCGACAGGTATCGGAATCCGGCAATGTTTTGGCTGCTGCCCAGATCGATGACAAGTTCGTGAGGGTGCTGCTCGAGCTTCGGGGCGAATTGGGAATGCCAGACGGTATGCGGGTCATCATCGATCGCATTGGACGCGTGTTTGCCGTTGCCAGTGTTCTCGCTGCTGACTCTTGACACCTTCATCTGTTTTGCCGGAATCAGGTTGGGGTCTTTGATCTGATTTACCTTTTCCGATTTCTTATTGGAGGCCGGGCGAGTCGAACCCCATTTGGCCCAGCGGTCGCGTTCGTGCCGGGTTCGGTCGGTGTAGGTACCCGGTTGAGCGGGTTTGTGTTCGGCTGTGGCGTATGCCTTCATCTTCTCGAGGATGCCGGCGTGCGCGTCGGCAACGTTGGTGGCCTCACTGACATCTTTGGCCAGGTCGTAAAGTTCCCAGGCGGCATTTTTCTTCGGCTGGATCGCCTTCCAGTGGTCAAATCTCACCGCGGTCTGGCTGCCGAACTCCCAGTAGAGCATCTCGTGTTTTTCCTGCTGACGGCCAGCCGCCTCTGCACCGAGGAGTTCCGGAAGCATCGAAAGACCATCGACGTCGCCCGGTGCGGTGGCGCCGGTCAGTTCAGCAAGCGTCGGAAGCACATCCGGCTGATAGAAGATCAGATCGCTGACCTGGCCTGACTTAATTTTTCCAGGCCACCGGGCGAGGAATGGGATACGCAAGCCGCCTTCGTACAGGTTGCCTTTGCCGCCACGAAACTCCACACCATTTTTGGGATTGACGTTAGGCCCAAAGAAACCGCGGGGATGTTCCTTGCTCCGGAATCGATCCTGGCCTCCATTGTCGCCCGTGAAAAAGACGATGGTGTTTTCTTCGAGGCCGAGATTCTTCAAAAGGTCGACCACTTCGCCGACGTTGCGGTCCACCATGGTCACCATGGCGGCGTAGTTTTTAACATCTTGCGAGATTTGGGGATCCTTATTCCACTCCTCATCCTTATAATGATCCCACGCCGGATCGTCGGCCGGAATATCATACATGCCGTGCGGCGGCGTGATGGGGAAGTAACAGAAGAATGGCCGATCCTTGTTTGTTCGAATGAAATTCAAACCCTCTTCCATGATCCGATAGTGCGAATAAGTCTTCCCACCGTTTCCGCCCTGGTTGCCCTCTAACACCACCTCTTCGCTGTTGCGGATCAGATACGGAGGATAGAACGAATGGGCGTGAACCTGATCGTAGTAACCGAAGAACTCATCGAACCCGTGTTTCTCTGGCACACCGGTAGAATCGCGTCCGCCGCAGCCCCATTTCCCAAAGCCGCCAGTGGCGTATCCCTTCGTCTTGAGGATTGAGGCAATGGTTGGCTCACCCTCACGCAGTGGCGTACCGCCATCGTTAGCCCGAACAGATGCATGCCCGGCATGTTTGCCGGTCATGAGATTGCACCGGAGTGGAGCGCATACCGGCGAGCCAGCCAGCGCCTGCGTGAACCGGATGCCTTCGGCCGCGAACCGGTCGATGCGCGGCGTCTTGATATAGGGATTGCCCATGTGCGAAAGCTCGTAGTAGGCGAGTTCGTCGGACATGATGAAAACGATATTCGGCGGGCGTTCGGCACTGGCCGTGGAGCAAAGCAGGAGGATTGGGAGGATGGCTTTCATCTCAAAACTCTTAAGGGTGACTGGATGGAATTGCCCCGGTGCTGGGAGAAAGTATTTGAAATACAGTTACTTCCACCAGTGGTATCAGGATTGAATGCCCGCCACAATGTGGGTGCGTTCTGCCGAAGGCAGGATCGGCGCTCAGGAGTACGCAGCCAAGAAGTTCGTCGTTAATCCGGTTAAGAAATCCAGGAGTGTGTGGGCTTGAGGTAACCCGTCCTCCCGTGGCGCTCTATCAAACTTGCCGTTGTGCGCAAAGAGAAGCACATGGCCGGCAAGAGGAGACTTTGCGAAGCCTTCTTTTCTACAAGATTAATGAACAGGAGCGTTAACGGAAGACTACATGTCCAATCAATTAACAGATGACCATCTTGATGAACTCGAGGAGCGGGGGTATGTGATCGTTCACGATTTCTTGGCGGAGGAGCAGCGGATGGAGATTTCTGCTGCGGTGCGCCGAGTGCTGAAGCCCTGGGACGAAATCAAAAACGATCCTCCGGAAAGTCGAACTGATTCCCGTGTCTTTCCTTTTGAGGAACCGGTGTTGAACAACGCCGCGGTTAATCGTGAGGCCATCCAGTTCTCACGAAAATGGTTTCGCACCGACGATATCCATTTTCGTCCTCGAAGCTGTATCGCACGGTATCCCGGGTTCAGATGGAAGTCGCCGAACGCGCATCAGGACAACGGAAATAATTCGCTGCTGCCACCTTCCGATTCGGACAGAACCCACGCGCAACTCTGGTTCTGGATTCATCCTGAGCCGGTTGAGGAAGGCCAGGCGGCCTTGAGGCTGGTCGCCAATGAACACAAAGGCGACATCAGTAAAGCCGAGGCCCTGCTCTGTCCTGGAGGGACCCTTTGCATCTTTCATACTCACACCTGGCACTCCGCCAGTGATTACATTCGAGAGGACGGCCAGCGTTACACCTGGGGGTTTGCCTTCGGACACGGCGACCACTGCTGGGAAGGAGTGAAGCACTACACCGACGTGGGGAATAACCCCAATTTCCAGAACTTCATAGGTAACCTCAACGCACGCGACCGGGAGTTGTTTCGATTTCCTCCAGCAGGTCACCCCTATTACACCGCCCAGACTCTTGAAGCCCTGGAAAAGCAATATCCCGGTTGGAACGCGGGCGATGAATACTCCCCGGCAGTGAGGTAAGAGAACTTGGCCCGCCGGTCAGCGACAGCGAAAAAATCCGGACGGAGTGGCTACCTACGTTCTCAGGACACGATCGCCAGCCCACTCCGCCGACAACTCGAACACGCCATTACCCACCCTCTAGCCACTCGCCGCGCTGGTGTTTTTCGAGGGCTTCACGAAACAGCTTTCCGCGGTCGTCCAGTCGGTAACCGTGCCCGTAGAGAAGATGAGTAAACTCCTCTTCGAGTAATCGATTCATGCCGTCGACGATAGCTTGCTCAGAGTAGCCGGGATCACCACGGTAGCCGGGCAGACCGTTTCCCATGATCAGGTCGCCGCTGAACAGGCAGGGCTCGCCGTCTATTTCAATAAGGAAAGTCAGGCATGAAGCAGTATGGCCCGGCGTATGGAAAACCTGAAGTTTCAGGCCGCAACGTTCGATTGTCTCGCCACCGTTCAGGTAACCACTCACTTGATACGATTCTGAAGAGCCCTCGGCTTTCAGGCAGGTAGCCCACTCGGATTCCGCCAACTCAGCCGCTGCCGGATGTGCCAGCATTTCGATACCAAGCTGGCGAAAAAGATAGCCGCCGCGACCGTGATCGACGTGACCGTGCGTCAGGAGAATGCACGACAGGTCGTCCAGGCTCAGTCCCCAGTGCTGCATATTCTGCTGCAATCGCGTGTGTCCCCAGGGCGTGCCGCAGTCGATCATCAGAAGTCCCTGCTCAGTCCGGATCACCCAGGCGCTGCAATCAATCTCATCTTTAGTCATCCCCAGCCATGCGACCAGGTACACATTGGGTAGAAGGTGTAGCCCTGGCCCGTCACCAGTACTACCTTGGATTTTCCAGTCGCTCGATGACATGACTTCCTCGCCCGGTTAACGGTGTAAAAAATCGCAAGGCTCACTATACCAGTTCAGCTGTTCGTCCACGCGGCCTCTGCGAACTTACTAATGAAGGGAGCATGCCGTCTGACCATTGACTCCCCGCGAGGGCCCTGAAGAATGACTCCCCGCGGAGCGTGGAGACCACACGGTGCCCTTGTTCCTCGTGATACTTGAAGCGCTTTCAGTTATCGCTTCGGCAGAGGCGACCCTGAGTCAGGACAACATATCCTTAAAAGCGCCCTGGGGGACTTTTGTTCCTTCACCAGTCATCCAATGCCAGAGCTCTTTGCGCAGTTCCCATTCCTTGTAGTAATCGGAGCAATAGCCCTGAGGCCCGATCTGTTTGATGCCTTGGGCGGCGGCCGCCTCTGCAGTTTCAGGATCGTGATTCCAACTAGGCGCCGTGGGCTCGCTGTTGCGGTCGAAGAGGAATTTCAACATGTAACGTGGTCGTTCCGACCGGTTGAGCGTGGCCGCATGCCATAAGTCGTAATGAGTGATAGCGACGGTACCCGCCTTTACGGCGAGGCAGTACTGTCCCTTCAGGTTTGCGTAAGTCTGCAGCCGATCTGTTGGCGCATTTCGCATATGTGTACCCGGCATGATCACGGTTGGCCCCATCTCCGGCGTTACATCGTGCGGATAATACATCCCGAGGACAGTCCAGACCTGGTGATGCCGGACATTCGTGCCGTCCTGGTGCCAGCCCTGGCTCTTGCTGCCGGGTGGATTGGTGTGAAGGTGACGGTGGCCGTTCATCGAGTAGTCCTCGCCGAGGATGCTCGAAAGCGCGCCCCTGACTGCTGGATGCTCGTATACATCGTTGAGTAGCGGGACCGCATTCAGTATGCCGTTGCCCTGATTACCATCCAGATTACGAATGGCTTCGCAGATGGATTCATTAAATCCTTCGGGAAACTCCGGTTCGACCAGGTGGTAGCCGTTGGCGATAAATGCCCCCACTTCGTTGTCACTTAGCAGGAAGTCCTTGGCAAGAATGGTTTCAGACATCGCACACCTCAATTTTTTCAAGGATGAATTCGTAACCGATTATATCGATTTCCCGATCTTCGAAAGGAGCAAGCTGTTGCGGAAAATGGATCACTCGCCAGCCGTCAAGGATCGCATCATGGACGCAATGGTAAGGAAGCTCTGGAACGAGCGGATCGATCTGAGTTGTTGAGCCTTTTACAGGTTCGTGAAGCGCATGCCCAATGAGACCGGACCTGATACTGGGGCTGCTGGAATGAAGGTAGAGCAATCGCTGACGTGCAATGCCGTTTGAGTTTCCTGCCAGCTTGAGTAACTCATCAAAGTCCTCTGCCTCGAGGCTATCGGATACGCACTTGTCTCTGGCTCTTTCGACCCAATCGTATATCTCTTCCCTATTCATACGCAGTCCTTATAGAAAACGGAACCTCTCGAAGTCTCCCGGTTTATCTTTGCCCTAAATCAGCACCCAACCACACAAACATGATCCAGCACTCAAAAATCATCACGGCCGGACCAGGCGTGGCCGTCATCATCACTGACTTCGTGACGACGGCAAATCAATCACCTTCCGTCCGAACTGTAGCAAGGGTGAAATGGGACGAAGCGGGTATCGAGATCCGTTTCGACTGTTGGACTGACCAAATCACCGCGAGTGAAAGGCCGCGGAACGATCCGGATATGTGGCTCGATGACTCTGTGGAGATCTACCTCGACGTTGGCCACACCCATGACCCTATGAGCCACTGGATGCAGTTCCTTGTCAATGCGACAGGCTGCATTTACGAGAAGGACAACCGCAACCGCGATTTCTCCGCGCCCGATTTGCGTGCTTCTGCCCGGAAGACGGACACGGGTTGGAGCGCAGAAGTCGCAGTGACCTGGAAAGACATCGGCACTGAACCGAAACCCGGGGATGTCTGGGGTTTTAATCTCAACAGGTCGGAATATCCGGCCGGGGAGCATTCTTGCTATGCGCCTACCGGGGGTAGACATTCCGATATCCACAGTTGGGGACATCTCATTTTCACAGATGACAATGGCGATTACGGCCAGGCGATGGAACGGCTGGAGGCAAATCATCAACAGCTCGTAGATGAAGAAGAAGCTGAGCGTCGTAAGAAGGAGTTGGACACCAGGCCATTTCCAGACTCGAAGATCAGCAAGAAGCAGTACAGCGTCTTTATGCGGCCAGAGATTATCGCCGCAGCAAAGCGCAACGCCGAAGACCTCCCGTGGGTTGCAGATGCGGTCAGGCGAATCTTGGAACACGCTGAATACTGGAAGCTGATGGATGACGAAGAGGTGTGGGCGCTCGTCTTTGGTACCACGATCACTCGTTCATGGGTCGTCTGGACTCATGGCCACTGCCCGTCCTGCTCCGCGAAGGTTGTGATGTACAATTGGAAGGCTGACGCCCGAGTGCATCCCTGGAAGATGCAATGTCCTGCCTGTGATGAACTTTTTCCTAAGAACGACTTTGCTGCCTTTTACCGCAGCGGCATCGATCCGCAGGGCATCTTCGATCCTGAGCTGGCCGATCGCTCTCTGCTTTTTAATACCGAACATCCAGAACCGGACCACCCGCTACACACGTTCGGGGTCGACGACGGCGAAGGTTATGTGGACGGTGACAAGAGGTGGAGGTTTATCGGCCACTACCTGGTCTGCGGCCACTGGCGGCAGATCGTGATGGCCGGGATCAGCTCGTTGTCACTAGCGTATTCTGTGACGGGCGAGCCAGTCTACGCACACAAGGTGGGCATCCTGATCGATCGAACTGCCGACCTCTATCCGACTTTTGATTACAGTACTCAAGCACTGGTCTACGAATCCGGCGGTTCGGATGGTTATGTCACCATGTGGCACGACGCCTGCGAAGAGACCAAGGAAATGGGGTTGGCGTACGATCGCGTGTTTGATGCCATGAAAACGGATGAGGAGTTGGTTCGGTTCCTCGCGGTCAAAGCTAAACAGTGTGGTCTTGAAAATCCTAAATCGAGCTTCGCCGACATTCAGCGGAATATCGAAGAAAGAATCATCCGGGATGCCCTCGAAAGCTATCCAAAAATTCACTCCAACTATCCGCGGGCCCAGGTCACTCAGGCGTTTTTGAAGGCTGTCCTGAACTGGCCGGAAGAACGGGAATCGATCCTTGAACACATCAGTCGCTTCGTCGATCACAGCACCCGGTTTGATGGCATCACAGGTGAGAAGGGGCTGCCCACCTACTCGGTCTACGTCATCATCCAGATGGCCAACTGTCTGGCGGAGTTCAGCCGAATCGACGTCGGGTTTCTCTCCCAACTGTTTAAGGCGCGGCCGGCGCTGATGCAGACCTGGCGTTTCTATCTGGATACGCTTTGCCTGGGGAATTACTACCCACAGATCGGCGATGCGACCTGGTTCGCCAATCGTCACGCCGGCTATGTTGGAGCAAGTTTTCGGCCCATGGCGAATTCCGAATCGAACTCGGGCAAGGATGGCGTGTTTAATCCCAGTTCATATTTGCAGCCGTCCATGTTTCGATTCTTCAGGGACCTGTCTCGGCAGACAGCCGACCCTGATTACGTGAGACTTCTGTACCGGGCGAACAATTCCAGTCTCGACGGACTCCCACACGATCTCTGGGCGGATAACCCGGACGGATTTCAGAAGGAGGTCGGTGAAGTCATCCAATCCGAGGGCGCGCAGAGCCGCCTCATCAGTGTGAACAAGGAGGACTGGTGTCTGGCCATTCTGCGTTCAGGTGAGGGAGAGCGTTCCAGGGCGGCCTGGCTGGATTACGACGCCGGCGGCAGCCATGGGCACATGGACGGAATGAATCTTGGCCTGTTCGCCTTTGGTCTGGATCTGATGCCGGACTTCGGCTATCCGCCTTTACAGTACGAAGCGAAGAAAGCTCAATGGTATCAATCCACCGCCGCTCACAATACGGTAGTCATCGACGGCGAAAATCAGAAGGGCCACCACCTCTCGCACCGCTGGACCGGCTTTCGCAAGGGCCAGACAACTCTCTGGCACGAAGGCGAAGGCTTCCGGGCGATTCGCGTTTCGGGCGCAGATTTGGTGGACTGCCTTCAATTCGAGCGAACGATCTGCATGGTCGATATCTCGCCGGACGATTTCTATCTGCTCGATATCTTCCGCGTGGTCGGTGGCCGGGAACACGCGAAGTTCATGCACAGCCATTTCGGCGAACTGACCACCTCTGGTCTGAACCTGGCGCCCGTCGAAGAGTTCGGTCGCGATACTCAAATGAGAAACTTCCGGGGAGACCCATCCGCCGCTCCTGGTTGGTCCGCCGACTGGAAAATTTATGACCGCTACGAGCTACTGCCCAAACCGTCGAACATCCATCTGCGCTACACCGACCTCACCATCGGCGCCGAAGCCTGTACCTGCGAAGGCTGGGTCGTAGCGGGAATCTACAATTCGCTCGATGAGGCCTGGATTCCCCGACTGATGATTCGCCGAAGGAAAGACGAGGGCCTGTTGGCGACCACCTTTGTTTCGATCATTGAGCCATATGAAAATCAGTCCAACCTTGCATCGATACGGCGACTGCCCCTGCTGTCATCGAATGGGCAAAGTCTGGGTGACGAACACGTAGCCGTGGAAATCGGACTGGCTGACGGACGACGCGATGTGTTATTCGCCGCCGATACGGAGAATCCCCTCAACAGAAAACCGGAATGGCAAGAGGAGAAGGAATTAGAGCAGCCGGACCTGGGATTGAGCTTCAAGGGGGAGCTTGGCTGGACAAGGTGGAGCGGTGATTCAGTCCTGGCTGAGGAGCAGATTCCTGGTGGAAACTGAAACGCCGGCCGGACAATCAGCGGGGAGGGGTCGAGATCCTGATCCGCTCTCTTGAAAGGATTACGCCTCGCCATCTTTGACGTCTTCCGATTTGGGTTCGTTCGCGGCGGCCGGCTCGTTATTGTCGGCGATCCGTAGCCCTCCACAGGCGACGGTGATGGAACGGAAGGATTCCTCGAAGCGGGCAAAATCTCGAGCTGGGATATTCAGTGATCGAAGAAGGTGACCTCTGGCTGAATCCTGCGACCGTATCGACCTGAGAGTCCCTGGCTGATCAGCACGCCCAACAGGGAGTCTTCAGAATCTGCCCGCTGCTTCGCTTCCTGCAAATTGCCGGCGGTGACCTTCTCGACTGTGAAGTCACGAGTGCCTGGCTGAACATGGCACTGGCCCGGAAGCGGTGCAACCGCTCGGGATCGTTACGTGAATATCGAAACCGTCGGCCCAAAGTATCACCTCGCGGATCTCGGCGAAGGAGTCTTCACTCCCGCGTCCTGCAATCCGTGCAGTGGCCTCGGCCAGCCCTCCAGCAACGGATCCTGGAACAGATCGCAGAGCTCTTCTGTGGCCGTTACTTCACCGGTGTCAGCATTGGGCTCGAAACCGTTTCTTCAGATCCGGCGGTTCGAGATCGATGCGCGGAATGCTGTGCGATGCCCGGCCTCCAACCTTTGCTACCAGGCATGTAGGCCCGGAGGCGGCGTAATGCTGTTTGAAGAGTTTGGTGAACGTGGCCAGATCCCCGGCCCGGTCGACGATGGGATAACCGCTGGCTTCGGCGTGTCCGGCGAGGTCGCGACCTTCAGAGATGGAAGGCTGGTTGCCTGTGGATTCGTATGCCTCGTTGTCGAGGATGATATGTTTGAAATTGCCGGGGGCTTCGTGAGCAATCAGGGGCAATGTGCCGAGGCTCATCAGCGCGCTGCCGTCCCCTTCGACGACCACTACGCGGCGGTCTGGCTTATTGAGTGCGAGACCGAGCCCCATGGCGGCGAGCAGGCCCATGCTGCCGATCATGTAGAAGTTGGTATCACGATCCTTTGCCGAAAATGCCTCTCGGGAGATCATGCCGGTGGTGAAAAGGGCGAGGTCTGTATCGCCGAGATTTGCGAGGATTTGTTCGATGGCTTCCGAGCGTTTCATCCTATGGCCCCCTTTCGAACGATGATGGCGAACGGCCGTTGTTCCCTATCCATGTATTCGGTGGCTTCGTCCAGGGAGGTCTCAAAGTTATCGTCTTCGAGCAGTCGATGGGGAACGCCAATAAGTTCGAGGATGTCGAGCATCTTGTCGCCCATGAGTATGTGTTCGGGCGCGTCCTTGCCCTGATATCCGCGCCAGGTGATGAACATGAGGATGGGCACTTCATACATCAGGCTGTATGAAGTCAGGCCGTTGATGATGTTTCCAAGCCCGGAATTCTGGATCAGGATGCCGGTTCGCTTTCCGGCAAAATATCCGCCACTGGCGACGCCAAGCGCGAGGTCTTCTCTGACTGCAGGGACGTATTGGATACCGGGCACATCCGGCACAGCGGCGAGCGCTTCCGTAAGGATGGAGCAGGGCACACCTGAGAAGAAATTAAAATCTCTTGCTCTCAGCGCGGCCCAGAATTCTTTGGCTGGAATCATGGAAGAATGGTTGATGGTTGATGGATAAGCCCCATTACCGAACACCTTTTAGATCTGTTCGAGCGGAAAATTGGCGGTTCGTTAGTCGTCCCTGTAATGGCTGAGCGCCAGGAGAGGGAAGTAATGACGATACATGGTGTATTCGAGGTAGTACACCTTCGGGAAGCCGGTACCCGTGAACCAGTCTTCATCCCAACTGCCGTCCGGATTTTGTGTTTCGATGAGATAACGAATGCCCTCCTGCACCGCGTGGTTTGAAGCATGGCCCGCGGCAATGAGCCCCATGAGTGCCCAGGCAGTCTGACTGGGGGTGCTCGGGCCGATGCCCTTGAGTTCGGGGTGTTCGTAGGAATCGCACGATTCGCCCCAGCCGCCGTCTTCGTTCTGAATACTGAACAGCCAGCCGGCACCTCGCTGCAGCCACGGCTTTACCATGTCTTCACCTATTTGGGCCATCCCGCGCAGCACCTGCCAGGTACCGTAAATGTAGTTGACGCCCCATCGGCCATACCAGCAACCCTCCGGCTCTTGCTCCCGTTTGATGAAATCAACAGCCCGAATTACTGCCGGATGATTCCGCGGCACTCCGACGGGCCCGAAATGCTCGAGCATGCGGCTGGTAAGATCCGCGGTACTGGGATCGAGCATGGCGTTGTGATCTGCAAAAGGAACCTTCTCGAATACTTCCTTATTGTTGTCGCGATCAAAGGCGCCCCAGCCCCCGTCAGCGCCCTGCATGGTGAACAGCCACTTAAGGCCGCGATCCATGGCTTCCCGGACCCCATTGATTCGGCCTGGTGCACCCATGCTGTCGAGAGCCATCATTACCATGACAGTGTCGTCCACGTCCGGGTAGAACTGATTGTGAAATTCAAAATACCAGCCGGAGACAGGTTCGACCGGGGTGCGGTGAAACCAGTCCCCTGCAAAACGGCATTCTTTGCCGGCCATCCAACGAGCGGCCTTTTCCATTTGCGGGTGGTCGACCCCAAGGCCCGATTTGCCGAGGGCAAGGGAGCAGATAGCAGTATCCCAGACGGGTGAAAAACAGGGCTGAAAGAGGATCCGGTCGTCCTCTTCTATCATCAACGCCATAAACTCATCCATAGCTGACTTTCGTTTTGGATGATCCTCCGCGTAGCCGAGGCAATCCATTGCAACTACGGCATTCATCATGGATGGATACACCGCGCCCAGACCACCGGGCACGACTCGTTCGAGCATCCACTCTTCGGCCTTGGCAAGCGATTTCTTTCGCCAGGGCTTGAACGGAAGCTTTTCGATGGTCTTGGCGATTTCACTCAGTGAGTAAAAAAAGTGTTCCCATCCATAACGGCCGTTCTCGCTGTTACTGTCTAACCCCCTCTGCCGGGGATTCGAAAAGAGCTCAGCGATGCTGATGCCTGCCGGCAGCGGTTTGAGTGGCTTGGTCGCCCAGATAATCGTAAGCGGCACGAGAATGGCCCGTGACCATGAAGACATCTCCCACACATTCAAATAAAAGGTCTCCGGCATGAACATGAGCTCCGGCGGAACTGCCGGAACTTCGTTCCAGCCGAACACTCCGAACATGGCGAGATAAATCTTGGTGAAGGAATTCACTTTATCCATGCCGCCCATCCGCAACACTTCCGCACATGCCCCTTTCATGATCGGATCCTCGGCACTGTATCCCGCAAGCTTGAGCGCAAAATATGCTTTGACCGTCGCGCTAACGTCGGAGGGCGCGCCCGGATAGAGTCCCCAGCCCCCGGCTTCGTTCCGTTTACTGAGTATGAATTTCACACCTTTGCGTACGTGGGATTCGTTCACCGCACCGAGGAAGTGCATCAACATGATGTAGTCGGAAACAAGCGTGCCATCCCAGTTGCCCAGAAAACCGCACCAGTAACCTTCTTCGTGCTGCCGCCCGAGGAGGTAATTCTGTGAGCGGGCTATGGCCTCCCTCAAGGCAGAATTCTGTCCTTCAGCATTGCTGCGGGTGGTATTCCCGCGATCGGTACCCAGTGGAGTTGCCACATAACCTTCCGATTCACAAGCAGTTCCCTCAGGATCTCCGGCCTCAATATCAGACAAAGTTGCTTCCGTCATGGTTAGCCTCTCGCCATTCGGCCGCGCACCTCTCCTTAGCACGCGTGCCGCACCCTCGATTGATTCTGCTTAAGAGTTTCGTTCGCCGTAGGAAAGCCGCATTTATACCGACTTGATAGTGGGTCGCAATCACCGGATGCTCTGGTAGAAATCGGGAGCTTGGAGCCCCCTTGGGATGAAGGATCCAGCAGGCCGCGGCCGCGGGAGATTTCACCCCGATACTGGCGAATGTCCTGTCTTGCGCTTTACTTACCAACTTCCCCCTCACACACAAGAAGAGGTAACAGGAGTGTTTGCAATGTTAGGTAACCTTGGACCGTTTGAAATGGTGGTCATCCTCGTGGTGGCTCTCCTTCTCTTTGGTTCGCGTCTCCCGAGCGTTGCCAGAAAGATGGGACGTTCGATTACCGAATTCAAGAAGGGCTTAAAGGACGTCGAAAGTGATGTCAAAGACGCAATGGATGACTCGGAAAACGATATAAAGACCTGAACCAAATTTGGCCCGGTATATAGAGCAGCTCGCCATGTGCGAGCTGCTTTTTTATGTACGCTTCTGATTCCGGATCGTTGCATGTCTGCAGCCGGGCCGTGGCTGATTCCGTCAATCCAACGATCCAATCCAAACCGCTAATACCTCAAAAAGTCCGCCACTGAATCGAGATACTCTTTCGTCGGCTCGGCGTAGTTCTTCAAGTTGCGAACTTTGCGCGCCTTTTCGAGTTCCTCCATGAGAAAGCGCAGGTGAGGGTCGCCGCCCTGGTCCCCCTTTGTAGCAGGAGGCTTCTGCCCTCCGATGCCGGCAAGCTCGGTTCGGATTAACCGGAACAGAAAAACCGACCAGGTAAAGCCGTCCTCAAGTCGCTGGCGATCTGGTGTAGCGTCCAGAGCTTCCAGGATTCCCAGCACGATCTGGCGTCGTGCAAAAGATGCCTGGGATAACAGACGCCGGCGCGCATGTTCGGCGTCGGTGCGATATGGCTTTTCCCAGATGCCCTCCGGGCCGCCCCGGAAGCTTGCCTTCCAGCCGCCGGTTTCGCGTTCACTCTCAAGCTCACGGAAAATCTTTCGAGTCGTCTGAAGGGCCTCCTCGAGAACAAACAGACGCTCCTGAATTCTGGGCTTCGATGCCGCCTCCTCTGGTTTCAAATCCAGCCTGGCGATTCTTCCCTCCGCCTCGGTAAGCAGTACCTTGGTATCGGCCTGGAGTTCGCCTTCGCCCGCCTGCTCCAGAAGACCGGCGAAGGCCCTGAGTTGGTCCAGACACTTCGAGATCATAGAACTATACTCGGTAGCAGATTCTGCAGGCTCTTTGCCGCCCATTGACTGCAGGATTTTCCTCGCAGAATGGAGAGCAGCGACTGCGCTCTTCAGTCTCGCGGCGTTTGCCTGCAACAGGATGATGCCGGCCTCCGGATACTTCTCGACAAAGGCCTTTGCGCTCTTAGCGGCGTCCGGGCCTCGCACGGAGAGCGAGGCATTGACGTATTCTCGGGTGCGCATGAAGTCTTCATAAATAGCGTATTTCGCCGTCTCCTCTTCGCTGGCGATGGTGCCACCCGCGAACTCCTCCCGCAGATTTTCCAGTCTGCTTTTCATGGACTGCATCTGCAACGAGTACCGTTGCAGGTCAGAACTGAGGGCGGTTATCTCCGCAGCCCCAATGCTGGTATTGCCGGCCTGCTTCTTGAGCGATTCGACAATCGTCGCCGAGCGGAGGATAAACCGGCTGGTGGCCTCACGCAGTTTGAGCAGCAGCATTTCAACCCGAGCCCCTTCGCTGTTCTGGGGATCTAAATACAGTTCAAGCAGCAGACGATCAGAAACTCGCTTCAGGTTGTCGAGGGTTTCCTGATGGATGTTAACGAGCTGTCTAAGTCCCTTTGCCGCGTCCTCGGGTTTGTTCTGCAACTGCAGTTGCGCAAGCCCCTTCTCGGCCACAAGGGCCTTGTCAAAGTCATCAACAATGCTGGAGAGCAATTTCTGGGTGGGCTGAGCTGCCAGAAGTTCGCTTGCGTCGTCGTGCAGATCATTCAATGCAGCCGAGAAACGCGCAGACTGATCACCATCAGGCCAGACAGCCGGCTGTGCTTGAACGATCTCCTCAATAGGCACCTCCTGCTCAGAGTTCAAGTTTTTTAGCTGCGGGAGCTGCGTCGCCGCCTCGCTTTCATACGCTCGCCGCTCAGCGGCCAGCAGATGCAGTTCGATGACCTTTTCGGTATTAGAAATCTTTTCGAGCCCGGCGACGCTGTCCGCCTGCCACAGGTAGGCTGCGCGATGAAGGCCAGTGGGCTCGGATCGAGTCTGGGCCCGCGGTGTCTTGCTCCCGGCACCAAGCGCGGCATTGGTCAGAATGCCATGCGCCGAACCGAATGGGTTTTGTGTTTGAAACAGATAATCCTGCTTGAGGAACTGGATCGAGTTTTCATGCCGTGGCTGCTTGCCTGCAGCCGCCAGGGCGGCGTCGTAGAGACCCGAGGACTGCCTCCGGGAGGAACTTTCGGAATCAAGCAGAGCCGAAAAATGTGGCAGCAACTCGGTGATGAGGGATGCGATGGCCGTGGCAACTTTGCCGGTGGAGTCCATACGTTTCTTTGTCGAGCCGCGTTTCATGTAATAGGCCGCTGTATTCAGTTCTCCGACCGCAGCGGTAAGTTTGGCTGCCTCAAGTTGTGGGATCTGGCGGGCCGAATTCAGAAGCTGGTCACCAATATCCTGCAGGGTGTCGAGGAAGAGCCTTGCCCGGCGTTGCACGGCCTCCGATTTTTCCAACGATGCATTCGCGTCGAGTCCGGCAAGCATCTCCTGGATGTTGAGCGCTTCGTAGCGCATCCCGAAAAGACGCCAGGTGAGATTCTTGAGCAATCGATAGTGGGTCAGCCCGCGAAGGATCGTTCGTAACTCGTTTAACTTTTCAGTCCGATGAGCAAAAGGATCTTCAGGAAGCAAAGTGGATGCACAGGCAACGAGGAGCAGCCCGCTGATCCGCCGAAGATCTTCCTTATTTGTAGCCGCGTCTGTGAGATGATGTTCAAGTTCCAGCAGATCGAGGAGAGCCAGAATGGAGGGCGAACCGGGCAGCTCGATGCCACTTTCTTTTGCTGCTTTCTGGATTTTCTCGAAGGCCGATTGTTCGATATCGAGAGCCAGGCCCGGCGAAGATGATTCCGGCCTTTTACTCTCGCTGATCAGCATCAGGGCTTCATCGACGAAACGGAGGGCTGCCAGCCGTTTGCGTTCGTTTTCGCCGCGGGTGAAGGAAACCACAAAGATCATGATCTCGCGGGATTCGCCGTCGTTGCCTGCGGAGTCCCTGGCCCGCAGGCGGAGCCCGATGACGTCACCAGGGATGGCGCCGGTCTTATCAAGATCGAACGCGGTCTTTACGTTAATTGTTTTTGTGCCCTGTGTTTCCAAAGGGATCGGAATTTCTTTAGGCGCGGTCTCCATTTCCGCACTCGGGTTGAGAGTGTACCGAAGCGAGAGTTCCTGCAGGCCAAGGTCATCTTCAACCACTGCCTGCACGGGAATGAGCTCGCCCGGTACTTTTTCGACATCGCTGGTCGGCGTTTCCAGCCGAACAGAAGGGGGGGAGTCCTCCAGTAGGCCGAGGCTAACCTTAAGGCGCTCAACGTTTGCAAAACCGACCGTGTTTTCGATACGAACTTCAAAGGACATTTTCTTCTTGAACTTGAACTCGTAAAGCCACGCCGACATTTCCTCATCCCAGTCCAGCTCTTCCGGATCTCTGGTTTTTTCGAAGTGCAGTTCCTGTTTAGAAAGGGGCTGATCGCTTTTGAAGGAAAACTTGACCTCTGTGCCGGGGAGCAGGCGCATTGGACGCCGGAAGTCCGTAATTGTCTCCTCTTTCAGGCCGGAATATTCCGGAGGCGTAATCGTGAGACGCGCGTCGAGTATCCGTGGCTGGGCAATCACTTCAGCCAGCCGGACCTCTGTCTGTGCATCACCGCACCGAATCTGGTAGCGGAAGCTGTTCTCGAGCCCACCTCGTGAAAAGAGAAAAGTGCTCCTGAGCAGCCGGGACATATCTGCAAGGGGCGCCTCGTTAAATGCAAACTTGCCCTCCGAACCATCGACCAGGGCAATCGTGCACCTGCTGGTGGTCATCCCCGCGCGCTTCAGCAGCCAGCGAAAGACGGCGGGAATCTCGCCTGAGATCTCGGTCTGTATGACCGCCTCGCCGCCTTTACCGACGCGTATTTTGTCCGGTGTCACCGTGATCTTTACAAAGCTCGGCTTGGGTAAATTCTTTTCCGGAGAAACGAACCGTTCCAACATGAGCGCAAGCTGATACTGCTCAGGAAAGCTCAGCGCAGTAATTGACGCCATTACTGCCACACCCAGCCATCCGGCACGACGGAGCCATTTGTCTTCGACCATTTTAGCTGGCCGCAATTCCCTGCTGAGCTTGACCGTTGCCTGTTCGAGTTCCCTCGCTAGTTCCTGCGTGACCTCGCTTTTTTCGCTATCCGGCTGAGCATAGTAATTTTCCAGCGTAACGAACCGCTCTTCCGGATCATCGCTCAACCGGCTCTCAAATTCGTATGCGATCTGCCGGGCCGTCTTCTTTCTTACGAAGAACAGGAGCAACAAAGCGCCTCCGCACACAGCGGCCGAGAGGTCAGTCCATTTTCTCAGTTGCAGCCGAATCGCCACGTCCAGAAAGAAGAAGCGGTCCAGATGCATCACCACCAGCGCCAGCACGGCATAGATGATGGCCGTGATGAAAATAATCCGGATAAAGTGAAAGCCGCGCTTCAGCAGTAAGTAAGACTGCAGCTTGGCCGCGACTTCCTGTGGAAGATGTTTGAAGAGCATAAGAGCTGGAAGTTTGCTCAATTGTTCGAGACGTGGGAGTTGGAGTAACTGCTTCGGCCGGGCTGGTCTCTAAATATTTGTCTGAAGAATTACTCCACCAAACCAGCCTCCTACGAGATGAACAGGGGCTGGTTTATAGCCAATAGTAAGGAAGCCGCACCAGATCCCATCATTCCAACATTCGATCCCCGTTTACTCGATCCGCTTTAATCCTGCCGGGCGATTCTGCTATCATGCCGCATTTACCTATCCAGCAGGCGGTCAATTAAGAGGAAAAGACATGCAAGTAGCCCTCACAGGCATCCCTGGCACGGGAGTGAAAACGATATTTTCTGCCATCACCGGCAACGTTGAAGCCGCGGGCGCGTCTTCGTGGAAGCCAGGCCAGTCCCGCCTGGTTTCGCTGCGCGTGCCCGACGAAAGGCTTGATTACCTTTCCGAAGTGTACAAGCCCAAGAAGAAGACTTATGCAACGGTCGAGCTCGTCGAATACCCCGGGCTGTTTGGCTCAGCGTCGACAGATAACAACTCTATTGGAAAAATTCGGCAGGCGAACGCCATCGTCATTAATCTGCGCACTTTCGAAAGCCAGACATTTCCGCACCCTTCCGGAAGCATCGATCCTGCCCGCGATCTCGAACGTATTTATTCCGACTTTGTCATTGCCGATATTGCGGTTCTCGAGACTCGCTACGTGCGGCTCGAAAAGAATATTGCGCGTTTGAAGAAGGACGAAGAGGTCGCCGAGTTTGAGGTGCTGAAGAAGTGCCGTGAACTTCTGGAGGCTGGCAAGGGTGTTAGCGAAGCCGGGCTGTCAGAGGAAGAGAGCAAGCTCATTCGCAGCTTTGGGTTTCTCACCGAGAAGCCTCTCGTATTACTCATCAATATCGGTGAGAACCAGCTCGGCGAGGAAGAGTCTGTCATGGCTCCATTTGTGGAGAAGGGATATGAAGTCCAGGCGTTGTGCGGCTCGCTTGAAGCCGAACTTGCGGCACTCGATAAAGACGAGCGGGCCGAATTTATGAGTGATTTCGGCGTCACAAAACTGGCCGCGCCCACGGTACTGTCAGCCATTTTTCGGCGTCTCTCCATCCTCACCTTTTTCACTTACGGTGAAGATGAATGCCGTGCCTGGAACGTCGAGGAGGGCGATACCGCGGTGGCTGCTGCCGGTAAAATTCACACGGACCTCGCACGTGGATTTATCCGGGCCGAAGTAGTGGGCTGGGACGACTTCAAAGAACACGGCAGCATAAAGGAAGTCAAGGCCGCGGGCAGATTTCGGTTGGAAGGTAAGGAATACCTGGTGAACGAAGGGGATCTGATCATCATCCGGCACAGTAGTTAGAAAACTTGCCCGCTTATTCCACCACGCCGACCTTGATATCCAGTTCTGAACGCAATTGAATCCGATCCACCTTTCCATCCCGAACCCAGAGGATGCGATCGGACGCGGCAAGCATTTTGTGATCGTGTGTCGCGGAAATCACGGTTGTACCGTCCTCTTTACTGAGTTGGCTCAGCAGGGCGATAATCTCTTCGCCGGTGTGAAGGTCCAGGTTACCGGTCGGCTCATCAGCCAGAATGATGGACGGCTTATTGGCAAGCGCGCGTGCGATCGCCACGCGCTGTTGCTGCCCCCCGGAAAGCTCGTCGGGCCGGTGCTTCAAGCGATGTCCGAGGCCGACGCGGTCCAGGACTTCCTTCGCTATCTCGGTGGATTCTTCGTACGGGATGCCGCTGAAAATGAGAGGCATCGCTACGTTATCGATAGCGTTGTAGGCAGGGATTAGATTGAAGGTCTGAAAAATGTAGCCGATGTGATGACTACGGAAATAGGCGAGTTCCCGGCTGGAAAGCTTCGTCAGGTCTACCGCTGCCACTGTGACGTGACCCGAGGTCGGCAAGTCGAGTCCCCCCACCATGTTGAACAGGGTGCTTTTACCTGACCCGGACGGCCCCATAATGGACAAGTATTCGCCTTTATAGATATCGAGATTGATATCTTTGCACGCGTACACCGTGGTATGCCCAAGATTGAATTCTTTATTCAGTCCACGAATTTGGATCAGGGTTTCCTGCATCAGAACAGTTCCTTCGATTTCAATTGATTTCTGTGATACATGGTGTCAATGAAGCTCCCAATTTGCAAGAGGATCGTCCCTTCTTCTCAGAAAGCATTCCGTGAAGATAACAAAAGTTGAGCCGCTGCATCTGCGCCTGCCCGACGTCCGCGAGATCGCCGATGGTACGCAGGACGTTTTGCTGGTGAGAGTGCACACTGACGCGGGCATTGAAGGAATCGGCGAAGTGACCAGCCAGAGCTATGTGTGCAAAGCGATCATCGAAGCCCCGCGTTCAGCGAAACGAAGACACGGCCTTGATGAAATATGCCGTGGCCTGGATCCTCTCGATATCGAGGGCTGCTGGCGCACGATGTATGACCAGACCATCCGATACGGCAGACGGGGCGCGGCCATCCACGCTATCAGCGGGGTGGACCTCGCGCTTTGGGACATCAAAGGCAAGGCTCTTGGAAAGCCCGTCTACGAACTGCTCGGAGGCAGGAAGCATGAAAAGATTCGTGCCTACGCCAGCGTTCTGTTTGGTGATACACCCGAAGTAACGGGCAGGCTGGCTGAAGAGTTCGTGGCCAACGACCTCACCGCTGTGAAGTTTGGGTGGGGGCCGTTCGGCAAGACTTGGGACACTGACCGGAAGCATCTTGAAGCGGCTAGAAGAGCACTTGGTGACGAAAAGGAGCTGATGGTAGATGTCGGGCACGTATGGGATGCGGACACAGCTATCGAACGTTGCCAGCGAATGGAACCATTCCGACCCTTCTGGGTGGAAGAGCCCTTGACGCCGGATGACATCCGTGGGTATGGCCGCCTGTGCGACGCAGCCAATCTAAAGATCGCCGCGGGAGAAGCAGACGTCACCACGATAGATTTCGAACGACTGATGGATGAAGGAGGCCTGCACGTCATCCAGCCTGACGTCGCCTTCGCTGGTGGTCTGAGCGTCTGCTGGAAAGTTTCACAAATGGCTAGAGAACGTGGGCGGTTGTGCGTCCCTCATTGCTTCAGTACGGGCGTGAATCAGGCGGCATCGATTCACTGGATGACCGCGTACGAGGATGCAAAGTTCGTCGAGTACTGTCTTGCAGAGGGCCCACTGATAAGAGATCTCATTGGGGGCGTGCCATCATTAGAGGCTGGGTACGCCACGGCCTCCGACCGGCCTGGATTTGGAATCGAAATCAACGACGAGGTGCTCGAACGCTTTATCGTCCGTTAAATGACAGGGCATCGGCATCCTTCTTGGCCTGAACTGCCGCTGACTCCATGAAACCGACATCTCCTCCAATCGTACCGATTTGTCCGCCTCGCTCGATCCAATACTGCGCAAGTTCAAGGGTGCCGGAAAAGAGACCGAAGGGAACTTTGTGTTCCTGGCATTTTTTTAGGATTTGGTTCATTGCGTCCTGGACTTCCTGATGACCTCGATCCATCAGGTGACCGTACGAAGCGGAAAGGTCCGCAGGCCCGATCATGATTCCATCGAGTCCGGGCGTTGAAAGTATCCCGTCAAGATTGGCCACCGCGCTGCTATTTTCAATCTGTGCGAAGACCAGGATGTTGTCATTCGCTTTGGCAAAGTATTCCTCTGCACCTCCATTTATCCTGACTGCCCTGCGTGGACCCCAACCGCGGTTACCCGCTGGCGGATACTTTGTAGAAGCGACTGCCTGCTGGCATTCCGCCTTTGAACTGATCCAGGGGAAGATGATCCCTTCGGCCCCGAGATCCAGAATTCGCTTTACCCAGACCGGATCGTTCCAGGGGGTACGAACGATCTTCGTGGATGGGGAATCTCTCAAGGCGATGAAGATCGTCTGAAGCTCGCTGGTCGTCAGGGGCGAGTGTTCCAGGTCGATAATAAGGAAGTCAAATCCTATCTGGCCCATCACCTCCGCTGCGAAGGGATCGGGCAAGCTGATACAACTGCCAATAGTCGCCTTGCCTTTCTTGAGGATGGATTTGACTTTGTTTTCGCGCATGTTGCCTTCCTGTTAAAAATTTGAATCTCAGACGGATGCCAGGCCCCGACAGCACGCCACAGCCAATGGCAGAGTGTTTCGAGAGACTGAAAGATCGGGTTGATGAAGCTAAGGTTAAGAGTGTTTTCTTTGCCCGGCAATACAAACTCAACGCCTGATTCGTTCCATGCCCTCTTGTCTACTGCGTCCTGAATCAATAAACTGCCGCGCCATTATTCATCCAAAAGGAGAGATCACTCATGGCCAAAAATTACCACTTCTCGTTCGGCCCCTGGAACATCTCAACTGGTGCCGATCCGTTTGGGCCTCCCGTCCGGCGCGATGTAGCGCTGATGCAGAAATTCAAGATGTATCGCGGCCTCGGGTTCGATTACGTTCAGTTCCATGATGACGATACCGTCCCTGCCGAAACCGATTGGCAGGGCACCCAGCGCGGTGTCAAGAAAATCAAAAAATTGCTCGAAGATCAGGGCCTCAAGGCCGAATTCGTGGCCCCGCGTCTTTGGGAAAACCCAAAGACCATCGACGGTGCTTACACCTCTAACAATGCCTCCGAACGGGCCTATGCGATCGAACGCTCCAAGCGTGCCATCGATATAGCGAACCTACTTGGAACACCAAACATCGTGCTGTGGCTTGCCCGAGAGGGCACCTACATCCGTGAAGCAAAAGATCCGGTTACTGGTATCGGAAGAATCGTCGACGCCATCAACGTCATGCTGGAGCACGATTCGGGCATCAAGATCCTCGGCGAGATGAAACCAAACGAACCAATGGACCAGGCCTACCTGCCCACACCGGGCCACTTCACCGGGCTTGCTTACAGGACTGCCGATCCTGACCGGGTCGGAGTACTGATCGAATCTGCACACTCAATTCTGGCAGGCCTCGATCCCTCGGATGACATGGCGTACGTACTCTGGCACAAGAAGCTCTGGGGCGTTCACCTCAACGATCAGAACGGCCTGAAATACGATCAGGACAAAGCCTTCGGCAGTGTCAATCTTCGAAGAGCTTTCAACCAGGTTTATGTGCTCGACAAATGCGGTTACCAGGATCAGAGCGACGGTGTCATCGGCCTCGACGTCAAGGCCATGCGCACCACTAAACAAAAAGACCAGACCAGCCACCTGACGAACAGTCTTCAGGTTTTCAAAGACATTTTGAAGGTCGTTCGAAGCGTCGATGAGAAAAAGGTCGAAGCGTTTCGAAAGACGCGTGACTACGAAGGCCTTGATCTTTACATCATGCGGCATCTGCTGGGTAAGTAAGATGCCAATGCTGGCACCGTGCCATGCACGGACTCGTTGAAAACAGCCCCTCTTCGGTGAAAATAGCCGGACTGGGGCTTTTTCAATTTTTGACAATTCGTAGCTACAATCTGCCAGCTTGCAGGTTCTGATTCATCAAGCGGGCAATTTTCTGCTACGCCAATCCACTCCACCCGCACATGTCTACGCCATTTTCTGAATACGCTGTCATTGTCAATCCCAGGCAGGTGGGCTCGCTGAAGGCGGACAATATCGCGGTGGCCAAGGTCGATATCCCAGCGGGCTGGGAACTCCAGTCCAACGGGCACACCACACGGATCAGCCAGCCGATTCCGCGGGGTTGTTCATTCGCCATCAACGAAATTGCCAGAGACGAGTCCATCATTGCTCTGGGCGTCCATGTAGGATTCGCGTCACGGAAAATCGCGGCCGGCGGATATATCGATCCGGCCGGTCTGGGGAACATGAGACACGAGCTCAAGAGTGAAGAACCACGCCTCTGCAGCCTCGCCACGGAAACGCCATATTCCGACGATTTGCTCAGCCGAACGTTCAACGGTTTTCGACGCAAAGTGACCACTGCAGGCAAAGAAGGCGCGGGCACGCAAAACATCGTCGCCATCTTGAACACTGTGAAGTGTTCACAAACGACGACCCAAAACATCGCTTACCTGGCGAAGCAGAAACTGCTGCCGAAATACCCCAACGTCACCGATGTGGTCGCTATCACCCAGGAATACGGTTGCGGGATGCCGGTAGGCAAGGCCAAAGCCGAACTCGCCCGCCTGCTGATTGCGATCATGAACTGCCCAAATATCGGCGCCGTCTATGTCCTGGGTCTGGGCTGCGAACACCTCTGTCCGATTCCGGGAGTCGAAGGAAGTGTGTTTACCACTTTTGCAGACAGCGTCATCGATTTTGAGGAACGAGCTCAGACCGATCACCTCCAGCACTACCGAAGCGAACTCGCCGCGGTCAACGCAATCGTCGATGGCCCGCTGATACGGATGTTCGAGGCGGCCAATCGATGCGAGCGTGAACCACTGCCTATCCGGCATCTCACCCTGGGATTAAAGTGCGGCGGTTCAGATCGCTTCTCCGGGGTCACTGCAAATCCGGCGCTTGGTGTCGCTGTGGATCGTCTCATTCGGGGCGGTGGCGCGGCTATCATTACCGAGACACCTGAATTCGAAGGCTACATGCACGTCATGGCCGAACGCTCGCGTGATGAAGGAACTGCACGGTGGCTTCTCAATATGATCCCCCGTTTTGACGAAGTAAGTAAAACCTACCCCATCCCGGAGAGCGGCCGACAGCAGGTCACGCCGGGCAATTTCAAGGGCGGCCTGCTCAACATTTTCATGAAGGCCGCGGGCGCGGCCGCTAAAGCCGGATCGAGCGCTGTTGAAGGCGGGCTCGAATATGGCGACTCGATTTATGTTCACGATCGCCGCGGGCTGTGGGTACTTGATTGCCCGAGTTATGATCAGATTTCGACACCGGCACTCGCCCTCTCCGGATGTCAGATGGTTGTTTTCACGACCGGCAGAGGTACTGCAATTGGTTCCGCCCTTGGCCAGGTCGTCAAGGTGGCATCGACCAGAGAGGTCGGGCTGGACCAGCACATCGATTTCTTCGCCGATGGCATCCTCAATGGCGAGAGCCTCGAAAGTGTCGGTGAGGCCATGTTCGAAAAGATTCTTGCCATCGCGTCCGGCAGTGATGCAACTGCTATCGAGAGGTGGAATCAATTGTTACTCGAAGCCGGCCTCCCCCACCAGCATTACGAATTCATGCCCTGGAAACGCTGGGCGGACAACTAAATGAGCAAAGACATAAGCAACATTCTAAAGACCTGGGAGTTCTCCACGGATAATGGCTTCGTCAGGCGAATCATCGGCAATGATGGACGCGAAAAAATTCAACGCCGGATCGATCTCGGCGTAATTCAGATGGAGTCCGAAGACCGGCCGGATGGTGTGACTCCTTACGGATTTCCATCCCTTTATGATTACCTGAAAAAGTTGTCCGAGGAGTACCGAGAAAACCCAACGGGCGAAGAATTCGAAGTCAGTCCCGATGACTGCAATGCTCTGCAGGCCGAGGCCCTTCTCTACTATCAGCGGCGGCTCTGCTTTTTTGAATTGCAGGATTACACCAGCGCAGCGCGTGACGCTCGGCGTAATCTCGAAGTTTTCGCGTTCATCCGCCGGTATGCCGAGCGTGAGGAGGACGCCATGAAAGTCGACCAGTTTCGGGGATTTGTCATTTATCACCGCGTTAAGGCTGAAGTGTTGGGATGCCTCGAAAAGAAAGAATACGACTTCGCTCTCAGTTACATCGACCACGCAGAGCGAGAACTCATGGATTTCTATACCGGATACGGCAAGGGCGATGAATTTGAAGAGGGCGATGAGTACAAGCAGCTCGAGATGTGGCGCGATCAGATAGAACGCCTGCGGCCGCTCTCACACCTGGAGATCCTCCAAAACGAATTGACCGAAGCGGTGGCACGTGAGGAGTACGAACGAGCCGCAGAAATCCGGAACGAAATACAACGACTCAGCCATGAAAAGAATGAAGAGTAATCAAGCCGCACTGAAACAGCTTCGTGAGAGAATGGAACGGAAGCGTGTCGATGCGCTCTACATTTCAAATCCTCCCAACGTCCGTTATCTCTCCGGATTCTCAACTCCCGTTGATGGGAAGGTAGTGGTTACGCAGACCAGCGTTCGGCTATTTACTGACTTTCGATACATTGTGCAGACGGAGGAAGAGTGCTTCGTGCCTGTCACAATCTGGAAGGGCAAAGAGAGGCTTTCGCATGTGAAGCGGCACCTAAATCGATTGAAGGTCGAGACGCTGGGAATCGAGGCCGAACACACTTCCGTCGGCATGTTGAGAACTCTGAAGAGCGCGTTCGATTGCCGCATCAAACAGACAAATGGCTTGGTCGACGAAATGCGCGCCGTCAAGACTCCCGAAGAAATCGAACGCATCCGCAAAGCTGCCGAGGTCAATGACCTCGCCTTCAAACACATGCTCGGCTTTCTTAAACCAGGGCAGACAGAGATCGACGTCACCCTCGAGCTTGAATGGTATCTCCGCAGAAATGCAGCCTTTGAACTAGCGTTCGATGTTATCGCCGCGGCTGGCCCGAACGGCGCCAAGCCTCACGCGCATCCCGGCAACCGGAAAATCAAGAACAATGAACTTCTGACCCTTGACTTCGGCAGCGTCTGGCAGGGATACCGGTCAGATATGACACGGACGGTCGGTTTCGGCCACCCGGGACGCGAACTCAAGAAGATGTACCATACCGTTCTTGATGCACAGGTTGCCGGGGTCGAAGCCATCAGGCCGGATATCACTGGTCAGCATGTAGATCGTGTCTCGAGGAAAATCATCAAGGATGCAGGCTACCACAAATACTTTGGCCACAGCCTCGGCCACGGTGTCGGTCTTGAGATTCACGAGCGCCCCCGCCTCGCTCCGCATTCGAAAGACATCCTGGCACCCAATATGGTCGTCACGGTCGAGCCCGGCATCTACGTGCCGAATTTTGCCGGGGTACGGATCGAAGACCTGGTCCTGGTAACGGAGACCGGAAAGGATGTCCTAAGCCAATCACCCAAAGAGTTGATCTGTCTGTAGTGGCGCGACAGTATCAATCCCGATTCGAGCCGTTTTGTGGAATGATGACGGAGAAGAATTGTGACTAAGCGCGAAATTAAGGAGGGCAGCTACAAGAGACAATTCTGGCTCGCTGGTGTGGTTCTGATCCTCGTCTCCGCGGCTTGCCGCTTTCATGGTTTGGGAGAGAAGGGTCTCTGGCTGGATGAAAGTATCAGCCTGGCGAGGATTTCCGGGACCTTCGGCGAGATGCTCGACGACGTCATGGAAAACGACGGTCATCCGCCCATTTATTATGCATGTCTGCATCTGGCGACTGGACCGTTCCGAGAATCAAATTCTGAGCAACCCAAATTCCCGCCGGCTGGGATCACGGATGGCGTCCTGCGATATCCATCAGCGCTTGCGGGAGTCTTGACTGTTTTACTCGTTTTACTGATCGAGTTTGAGTTGGCGCCGGAAGCTCGGTTTCCCCTGGCAACTCTCATCGCGACATTTTCCGCCTTTCTGATCTTTTTTTCACAGGAGGCTCGACACTATGCGCTCGCAGGTCTGTGGACGACCAGCTCGACGCTGTTCCTGATCCGCGGGTTGAAGCGCGAAAGAGCAGGAGACTGGGTTTGTTTTGCTCTTTCCTCGATTCTTGCCCTCTACACTTTCTATTACTCGCTCTTTATTCTGGTTTCGCAGGCCATTGCGGCGGGCTGGATCAAATACAGGAATCCCAAAGAAGAGAGGCGGAAGAAGGTGAGGGCAAGCCTTGCCTTCGCAGCGCCATGTGTCGCATTCTTGTTTTATCTGCCCGTGGTAAATCGAATGCGGGAAAAAGTGGCTGCTGCCGGCGCCCCGCTAGGCTTCGGAGTACCTGGGATAAAATCGTGGCTGACCCTGTTCTCTGAGCTTGGACTCGGTTTCAATCCGCTCCACTCGTTTTCGTGGCTGACCCTCTTTGCCGGCGGGGTCTTTACGCTCATCCCGGTGGCCTGGTACGTCTCGCACTATCGAACCCTCAGCCACGAATCCAGGCTCCTCCTCTGGTTGTATCTTGGTCCGCCGGTCTGTCTTCTTGTGTTTCCACTCAAACCGCACGTCTTCCAGGCCAAGCACCTTTTCGCTCTGGCTCCGATTTTTTGCCTGATTGCCGGTGCCATGATCCGCTCACTTCTTAGGAACAAAGGCTCCATGAAGGCGGTGGCCTTCTGCTCCGTTCTGGCTCTGATCAATCTGCATTCGATCTTTCATTACAAATCCGACTTCATTAAAGAAGACTGGCCAGGGGCCGTTTCATTTCTAGTGCAAGAAGACGTTCCCAGTGCGATCGTACCCGCACCGCCTTACCTCAAAATTCCGCTGACCCGCTATCTTAAAAATCAGAAACGAGTCTACGCCCCGGCCGAGCTCGACCCCGGGCAGGATTTATGGCTGGTCGAACTCCTCGAGAGCCCGGTGAGCTTCGGAGACCTGATGACAAAGGAAATCGTAGCCAAAAATCGAAAACCGGAACGGGAGGAATTCTTTCCCGGCGAATTGGGGATCATCCGCCTCACTCATTGGAAAGTGCGCGCCGCTCAATAAATTGACTTCCAGCCCACCGAGGCGATGATGCCCCGCCTTTCGGCAGACATACCGGAAACCAAAATTCAGAGTAACTGTTCAGGGCCAAATCTCTCTTGCTTTTAAGCATCCCTTTCTTCTCTTTTCTCGTGGCAAGCGAATTCTCCCAAGAAAAAACAAAGAAAGGGAAGATTAAGAGTAAGAGCCTGACCCTCTGAACAGATAATTACAACTTTTATTCACATCATCGGAGTTGAGCCATGTATAAATGTGCCATGTTAGGCTGTGGGGGAAGAGCGCGAGGTCACGCTGCTGCATACAAGCATGTTCAGGGCGGAACCCTGAGCGCGATCTGTGATATGAACCTGGAACGTCTGAACGCCTTTTCAAAGGATTTCGGCATCAAAACGACCTACTCAAGCTATGAAAAAATGCTTGAAAAAGAAAAACCCGACGTGCTTCATATCGTGACGCCGCCGACCATCCGTCACAGCGTCATGAAGATCGCATCCGATGCTGGTGTGCCCGCGGTTGTGATTGAAAAACCAATCGCCATTCAGGGCGAAGATTACCGGGACCTCGTCAAGTTAGCCGATTCAACAAGCACAAAGTTCTGTGTAAACACTCAACTCAACTTTCATCCGGCAAATCTGCGGATGAAGCAGCTCGTCAACGACGGCAAGATCGGCGAAATCAAATTTATCGATGCCAGTGCACGTTCGACACCTGTCGACCAGGGCCCGCACGTTCTGCAGCTTGTTTCTTCTTACATTGATAATTCGCGTCCTAAGCAGGTGTTCGGAATCATTTCCGGAGGTGAGAACCTGTCCTCGCATCAGCCTTCGCCGGACGACGCGACGGCGACCATTTTTTACCAAAACGGAGTGCGTGCTTCGGTCTCCTTTGGCCTCCGCGGGGGACCTCTTGCGGATGGCAACGAGTCCCGCTATCAGCACAAACGGGTGGCCGTGTATGGCACTAAAGGTTTCGCTCACTGGCGGATGAACGGTTGGGAATGTTTCACTCAGGAAGGCGGGTACGAATCCGGCGTGCACAGTTACGGCGAAGAAGATGTCCTCGGCCAGGCCGGGCTGACTGAGGCGATATTTGCCTGGCTCGATGATGATAAGAATGTCCATCCAACTCATCTCAAGCAGTCACTCGCCGAGTTTAATCTGCTGATGGGTATGTACCACAGCGGCATGACCCGCGAGCCGATCTCGCTGCCGTTCGATCCGCCGGACAACATCATCGAAGCGCTGAAAGGGATGTTTGCCTCTGAATAACCTCCTGGCTTCCGCTCAAATGCACTCGGCGACAATTGCTTAACGGCAATTGTCGCCGTTTTATTGAAAGGCTGATCCATAGACATAGACTTGAGACGCACGGTTTGCTTCAAGGCCAAAGAGGATGTGATGGTTTCTAAATTACGAAAGCGTGCATTCACCATCATCGAGTTACTGGTTGTATGCGTCATCATTTCGGTGCTTGCCACCATGGTCCTGTCGGGCATCCAGCATGTAAATACCAAAACGATGTCTTTAACCTGCCTTAGCCGCATGAAAGACATAGGAACGGGGCTGAAGACCTACATAGCACTATGGAAAGGCTGGACGCCTCCCAACGGTCACCACTATCCCGCACTGATGGGTATGCCAGTGTACGACCCGGCTGATCCAGCGAAATTCGATGAAAATGTTGCCGGTAAAGTAGAAGCGTTTGTCTGCCCGGCAGAAGACCCGAAGGAGTGGAGACAATTCAAAGGGACCGGAGGGCAGGTATCAAAAGGTTACAATCGTTCGTTTAATCTCGGCAGTGGCTTCGTTGGGAGGAATACGCTGCGGTCGCCGGGCCGGACGGTCATGATTTCTGAGTTCAACGCGCCACGTCATCCTAACGGCGTAAAGTTGGGCCTGAACTATCTGTTTTCGGATATGTCCGGGAAAGTGTCTGGCGGAACGATAAGCGACCCCGAATACATGCCGGGCTTAATGACGAACTGGTTCGCCAATGTGCAACTCAATAACTTCATCGAGTCGGATGGCGGGAATCCAGACCTCGTCATGGTCTGGAGCGAGCCCCTTACTAACTTTGGGTCGGTACGATATATCACGGATCCAAGTGTACCTATCAGTAATCTGAGGCCGGTTGGAAAGCAATGGCACCCCTTCAGTTTTCTTCCCACCCTTTCACCCAACTGGGACGGAGTAGGAGCGGCAGGGGAGCCAAATTACATCTTGGGGATTTGGAGCGGGTTATTGGATTTTCCTGCAAGTGGCAAATGGACCATACAGATTCGCTGCGACGATGTCGGTGGAGTCATTATTGATGAAAACGACAACGGTATACTTGAATGGGCAGAATTCCTTCAGCAGGGCACCGCCGCAACCAGCGACCCTAAGCCTCTGCCCCCTTATGACCCGAACGATCCGAATGGATGCGGCTGGTGGATCAGACCCAGAGAGCGTGAGTACGATCTTCCACGCGCAGGACTCTTTCCAGTATTTATTTACCTTTTCGACTGGGAAAAAGCCTGCAAGGGCAGCAACATCGACGAAAGTATTATTTTCAGTTGGCAAAATAGCGCTGAGGATATCTCGATGCAGGTGATCCCCCCGGAAAGAATGCTGCACAGCCCCTTCGGGAACTCAAAGCTGAAGCCGCCCGTCCAGATGTCTTTTCCGACGGGCATGCTGCCAGAGGAGAATTAACATCCTTGAAGCAACAAAAGCTTACTTTGAAACGGTAACCGCCCCGGCTACAATACCCCCTTCGCTCAGCGGGCGTAGTTCAGTGGTAGAACATCAGCTTCCCAAGCTGAGGGTCGACGGTTCGAATCCGTTCGCCCGCTTCAGGATTTTTGACGATTCCGGATCCCCTCCTGATCGTCATCACGGCGCCTCATCTGTCCGGCTCATCATTCCATCTGCGTTTGACTAACATGGACGAAGCCGCAACACCCCTTGAAAGGCACCGCTATGCGCACCCTCTACCTTTTAACTCCGCTCCTGTTCCTTGGCTGTAACCACAGCAAGACTGCTATCAAGGAACAGGACACGCAAATATCCGTTGAACGCATCGACGAACGAATGCGAGTCGTTCTTCCCAGAGAAGGAGTGATCCACATCGTGCAACAGGGTGAGACATTGGGCGCGATCTGCCAGAGCTATGGAAAAGTTGAGGACGCCATTCGAAAGGTCAATGGACTGCAAGGGAATCAGCTCAGCCCGGGACAAGGGCTCTTCATACCCGGCGCCTCCAAGGCCATCCATGCGGCCACGCCGGTAGTCGTGGAAACGTCTGCCCTTCCAGATCTCGCCGCTTACGCCGGCCCATCTCAATCGGGGTTGATCTGGCCGGTCAAAGCCAAGGTGAATGTGCAGTTCCGCCAACAGGATTTTTTTGCACGCAGCGATGGTATCAATATCGCCGCCCCTTTTGCCGGGCCGGTCTGGGCTGCGCAGAGCGGTGTTGTAGCTTATCAGGATGACGATCTGCTGGGCTTGGGCAGAGTGATCGTTCTCCAGCACGAGGGTGGGCTTTACACTCTTTATGGCAATCTTTACGAATCAAGAGTGGAAACCGGCCAGCAAGTAAATCAGGGCGGGGTGATTGCACGATCCGGGAACAGCGGGAGGGCGCGCCAGCCGCAATTGCACTTCCGGGTGTATCAAAATTCCACTCCAGCGAACCCGATTACGTTCCTGAAGTAACCTTACTGATGCGCCGAGCATCCCCAGCCGGTTTTATGGCCTCTCAGGCTCGCTCTTCCGTACCGATTCAAAGAATCCCACCACTCCTGATACCGCGTCTTTGAGCGATTTCCGATCCCCGAAAAAGTGATCCGTTTCCTCGATGGCGATTGTGCGGACGTCAAATCCTCCCAGTTTCATTGCCTCGCCGAGAGAGTGAATCTTACACCACGGATCTTTCAGGCCACCGATCATCAATACCGGCAGCTTGCTGTGTTTCTGCTCTGCTGCCTTGTGCTTGAAATAGTCGTTTGGATAGCCGACTCCCGCATAGGCTTTCACTTTCGGGTCCTGTATCGCTACCTCAAATGCCATGGCGGAACCGAACGAATATCCTGCCAGAAAAATATTTTCAGGGTCGACTATCGTGAGACTTCTGAGTTTGGCCAGCGCTGCCTTTATATCCCGTTGTTCTCCTTTTCCTTCAGCGAAAGACCCTCCTGATTCACCGACTCCCCGAAAATTGAATTTCAAAGTGAAGTATCCCCGGGCAGCCAACTCACGAACCATGGCTGAAACAATGTGATTCTGTAAAGAGCCGCCCAGCCTAGGATCCGGATGGCATACAACAACGCCCGGCTGTTTTTCAGCCGAAGGGAAATAGCGGGCTTCATACTCAATTTTTATTTCGTCTTCCGGCACAGGGAAGAACCCTTTCTCAACCTTGACTTCTACCTCGGCGTGAACGGCAGAGATAAGAACGACAAAAGAAAGAAAAGTACTGATGGATCGCTTCACGGAATCTGGTTGATGGCTAATGGTTGATTTCTGCTGCTGATTTTCGAAAGGCATAACGAATTTTCAAGAACAGGCGTTACTGGGGCAAGCGAACTGACGGGCAGGCGAGTTGAAGGCAACTGAGCTGCCAGAACCTTGCAATCGATCTGCATATCCGTTACTGAGGCGCGGAAATGGCTAAAGAAATAACAGCGCAGCAACTCATTGAAATCGGTTTACAGGAATCGGAAGCGGATCTGATTGCCCATCGTACGAATTTCTTCCTGGCCTCTTTGCCGGCTGCGGAATGCTGGTCTGTAATTTCCAGGGAGATGCTCAGCCCGGCCCTTCACTTTGACGTTCACCTCTTTATATTCAACCAGGTGTTCGCAGACTGGGATGCCTCGGCCGGGCCGCCTCCGGCCTGGATGCCGGACGAAAAACTCGTTGAGGAGACAAACGTTGGACGCTTCATGTGGGAACGAGGCGACCTGAATTTCGACGAATTCCATCGCTGGAGTGTGGAGGACAGGCCGGGATTCTGGTCGGCGATGCTTCAACGGCTGCAGATTCCTTTTCACGTCAGGCCGGTCGAGATTCTCGATCTGTCCAAGGGAGTTGAATCGCCGAAATGGCTTCACGGGGCCAAGCTGAACATCACTGACAGTTGTTTTGTCGGCGAAGAGGACAGAACAGCCATTGTCTATCAGCGAGAGGCAGGCGAACTTTCAAGAATCAGTCTCGGTGAGCTGAAGGCGCTGACCCATCGGGTGGCCAATGGTCTCACTGATGCCGGCTTTGAGCGGGGAGATGCAATCGGCATCTGTATGCCGATGAATGTTGAATCTGTCGTCATCTATTTAGGCATTATCAGGGCCGGTTGCGTGGCAGTCTCGATTGCGGACAGTTTCGCCCCGGATGCGATTGCTGCCAGAAATACGATAGCGAAAGTCGTGGGCATCTTTACTCAAGACTTTGTCATCCGGGCAGGAAACAGGCTGCCCCTTTATGAGAGGATCTGTTCGGCGAATGCCCCAAGAGCTATCGTGTTGGAAACCGAGGGTTTTGGAAATGCCGCGGGGCGCAGCAAGCTATCCCTGCGCGAAGGAGACCTTCATTGGAAAGAGTTCCTCTCCGGCAATACAGAGTTCGAACCTCTCTCCTGCAATCCTGACGACCCCACAAATATCCTTTTTTCATCGGGCACTACTGGAGAGCCCAAGGCCATTCCCTGGTCACACTCATCACCAATTCGAGGGATCGCTGACGCGTTCATCCATCACGATATTCGCGAAGGCGACATCTTGTGCTGGCCGACCAACCTCGGCTGGATGATGGGGCCATGGCTGATCTATGCGAGCCTGGCAAACCGTGCGTCTATGGCGCTCTTTGATGGGGCGCCGACCGGGCGTGAGTTTGGTGAGTTTGTGAACCATGCCGGTGTGACCATGCTGGGTGTTGTCCCGAGTCTTGTCCGAGCCTGGCGAACTAACGATTCTATGAAGGGGCTCGACTGGCAGGCGATCAAGGCTTTCAGTTCGACGGGTGAAAGCTCCAACAGGGAGGACATGCTCTATCTGATGCATCTGGCCGGTTACAAACCCGTTATTGAGTATTGCGGCGGAACTGAAATTGCCGGTGGATACATTTCCGGGACAGTCGTCCAACCAGCTTCGCCTGCCACGTTTTCTACACCCGCCATTGGTCATGATTTCGTCATTCTGGATGAAAACGGGGCAGAGGCTGATAATGGCGAGTTGTTCCTGTTCCCCCCTTCGCTGGGTCTTTCGATCGAGCTTCTGAACCGCGACCATCATGACGTTTATTACGCGGAAACACCGTCCAGTAAAGACGGAAGGCTACTTCGTCGACACGGAGACCAGATGGAGCGCCTCGGCGCAGGCTACTATCGAGCTCACGGCCGTGTGGATGACACCATGAATCTGGGCGGCATCAAAGTGAGCTCCGCGGAAATTGAGCGTGAACTCAATCAGATGGACGGAGTATCGGAGACGGCTGCTATCGCGGTCGCATTCAAGGAGGGCGGGCCGTCCGCCTTACTGGTCGTTGTGGTGCTGCACGCCGGGGTGGAGAGGGAGCCCGACGAACTCAAGCAGGCAATGCGGGAGACGATCAGGCGAAAAATAAACCCCTTGTTCCGGATCAACGAGGTCGTCATTGTTGATTCACTGCCTCGCACCGCTTCCAACAAAGTCATGCGAAGGGAATTGAGGGCTCGCTACGTCTCGTAGGACAGGCCGCTGAGTACCGGCCGCGATAGAGGGAGGCGTAATGTGTAATACGTAAGGTGTTTATGTTACGGATACCTTTTCTCCCCCTTGGCGTAAAGCCGTATCCGTATCAGGGACAAATGACCAAAGACCAGATGATTCTTATTACGTATTACGCATCCATGGCACAGCGGAAGCCGCCGAACTCATTCTTGTATTTCAAAGGCGTAGAGTTCCGGATAAAGGCGGCCAGCATCTCGCTGAAGAAACCCAGCCGGCGTTCCTCTTCGCGGGTGAATGTCGTGACCTCGTTCACCGGCGAATCCAGTTCTTTGACGTAATTGCCGCGCTCCCCCAGCAGGCCCTCGATATTTGTCGCAGCGCTCCAGTTGCTCCCCCGGGCCGATCTTCTGTTGCCTTCTTCCGGGCCCTTCGGGTTCTCTCTGGGGGAGTCTTTGTAATAGTGAGGAAGAAAGAAGTCAGAACACCATTCCCATACGCCAGTCAGCAAATCCTCGTGGCCGTAAGGGCCGACATCCACAGCAACGATTCGGGGATCAAGCTTGCCGACTATTTTGAGCAGATTGGGCTGCACTTTGTAGAGCGGCTTGCTGCCCCAGGTGTAATGCCTTCCATCTTTGCCTCGGGCGGCCTTTTCCCATTCCGCTTCGGTCGGCAGACGTTTGCCTGCCCAGTCTGCGTATGCCTGAGCGTCATCAAAAGTTACAGCAACGATGGGATGTTCGTCCGTCGGTGCGGTCTTTGCAACGTCCGACCATTTGGGTGGTTTGTGGCCGCTCTCTTCGCAGAATTTCTTGTATTGCCCAACGCTCACGGGACGCCTATCGAGCCAGTATTCGCTGAGGTGGACTTTGTGTCGGGGCTGAGCGTAATCCTGGCCGAAATCTTCGCCCATGATGAAAGAGCCCTCAGGGACTCGGATCATAACCGAGCCGTCCTTTGGATGGGTTTGTTCTGAATTTACCTTGACATTTGTACCCTGAGGGGCCGCATGCAGGATGGGCTTGTCTTCCTGGGACGCAGGCTGTGCAGGCTTTGTCTTGTGGCTTGTGTGGTTTGCCACGATCTGAGGCTTGAAAGCGAACAGTCGTTTCCCCTGATAGATGCCATTAAGCACCTCATAGTATACGCCCTGCCAGCCTGCTGGCGTTCCTAGCATCACGCTGGTCACGCGTCCTTTGATCTCTTGTTTTTCGGGCCATTTAAGGACGGTGATAATGTCGTCTTTTTCGATTTGTTCGACAGCCATTGCAGGTGTTTTGCGGGATGGAAATGGTCCAGAAATCTGTATTGCGCGGTTATTCTAGCCTTGCCCCATAGCAACGCAATTGAGCCCCTCAATCGGCCGTAACTTTTTCCGAAACAGTTATAAAAAAAAGGCTTGACAGCAATCGGCAAGCGCCATATATCTCAGGGCGAGTGTCGTTTCAGCGGGTTGAACCTGCCGCTCGCCCCTTCCTCTGCAGGTCCGTCACACGGCACAGTCCCTCACACTTTTCTCACGACCAAACGGGCGTACACACAACTGGAGCAGCTATGGGTACTATCACCAAGAAAGACTTGATTCTCCGTGTGATTGAACGCACCAAAGAAGACCAGGAACTCGTCCAGGAAGTGGTGCAGAATCTCTTCGACGAGATGAATCAGCAGCTCGGAGTTGGCAATCGAATTGAACTGCGTGATTTTGGTGTCTTCAGTTTTAAGAAGAGGGTCGCCCGCATTGGCCATAACCCGCGCACCCTCGAAAAAGTACCCGTTCCTTCCAAAATAGTGGTGTCTTTCAAAATGGGCAAGAAGATGAAAGACGCTGTAGGGGGCCTTATGGAAAGGAAGCAGGCTGAAGATGACGCAAAGGCAGCAGCCTCGACAGCATCCGAACCACCAGGATCAGTTCCACCTCGGCCCCCGTCAGTGAAAGCCCCTTCTGAAGTACCGGCCAGTCCCACTAAGCCTCCAACTCCGCCCGCCGGTCAGGGCTAAGCGCCCTGTTGGTTTGTGTTTGGATAGAATTCATGCACATACCTCTTAGAATACTGGCTTTGTCAGCGGACGGCGGTGCTGCCTTTCCTTCGCACCCACACATCCCACCAACCGGGTCACCTCTTCTGATTGAAGGATTTTAGTCCTCCCTGGTGAATAGTGAGAACTATGGATACTTACACCTGCACCTCATGCAGTAAAGCCCTCACGATTACTGATTTTACGACCGGATCAGTAAAGCAGAGGGAGGGCCGACTCTACTGTCTCAACTGCACAGTTGCCGGCAAGCATGTCGCTCGGATGGATTGCCCCAAATGTCGCCACATAGACACACCGCTCTTCGACGGCCATGCCTATCTCTGCCGAAAATGCGGAACTGAGATTGGTGTCACCGAGCCTGCAACGGCGTCCTTGCCGAGCTATGCCCCCGCTCCTTCAGTGATGAGGTCCGCTCCTTCACAGGAGATTCAAACTCCAAAAAAGAAGTGTCCTTACTGTGCAGAAATGATTGCTCTCGAAGCAGTTGTCTGCAGGCATTGTAATACCTCACTGCAGGGCAGTGGCGCGTTTCCGGCCATGCCCGATCGTCGTCCTTCCAGCGCTCTCTCGTTCCTTTTTGCCGCCGCGCTTCTGCTTACGCTTGGGCTTTCCGGTTATGCCGTATTCATGCAGCAATCCGGTACCGGGCAGATTGCAGGCAAGACGGATCAGAATCTCACGGCGGAGTTAACCCTCGCCACCAAGCCCATCGAGGATCGCATCACTTCTCTTGATTCTACGCTCTCCGAGCTTCGCCGGAATTACAAGGATGTCACCAGTTCTGTCGAGCGCGTTCGGGCCGGCAGGACTGCGGATGCGGAAAATGTGACCAAGGTGGATGAGAAATTCCAGGGCACGGAGTCAAGGCTGACAAAAATAGAATCCTCACTGCTCACGATGGAGCGACTGATCCAGCAGCAGGACGAAATATTCCGGCAGTTGGCCAATCAGATAAAGATCGGCACCAACAATCCCACTCAGGTTCATCCACCCATCTTGAACGACAGTTCCTTTGAAGAATTCTCCAAGGCCGATGATTTAGCCATGGAATTTCAGAAGGCGCTTCAGTACGGAAAGGCCATCAAGGAGTTCGACAACTTCATCGCCAGGCATCCGGATTCCGTCTACCGCAACCGAGCGGAGGAAAAGAGAAAACAATACACCAACCACGCTCGAGATTTTTACAACGAGGTGATCCTGTCCAAGGTGGAGAGTGACGTGGACGCCGGCAAGTACGAAGAAGCTCTCAAGAATCTCGAAAGAGTCAACGAGTTCGGAGTCCCTGAACTGATGCGTCTGGCAGCCAGCCAGACGAACAGAATCAAGGAGCGTAAACGTAAAGATACCGAGAGCAAGATCGTCTTTGACGCCAAGCCAAAAATAGAAAAAAGTGGAGAAACGCTACCTGTCTTTCCGGTAAGACCACTTGTGCCACCGGTCAGCGAAATCCCAATTGGTGAAGTCACAATCGAGCCTCTTCCGACTCCCGATCTGCAGCCGAACAAGCTCGTCCCCGACTTGAAAGAGTGGATCAGGATTGTGGAGGACGACACCCTCCCGCCGCGAGATCGCAAAGAGGGGATTAAAGAACTCACTGGCAACAATCACCCGGACGCGGTGGCTGCATTGGTCGGCGCCACCAAATCATCCGAGTGGTCCATCCAGGCAGCCGCTGCAAAGGCGCTCGGATTATGTAAGGACATGGCGGTCATCCCCGACCTCCTCGATCTGCTCGACCCCAAGAAGATGCTCCCGGTCTCGAATGCTGCTCATGAATCGCTCAACCTTATTACGGGCGCTGAACTTACTGTCAGCAGCAAGGATGCCTGGCAGAAATGGCTGCGCGAGAATGGCCCTCGTCTTGGCATCCCCACCAGGGAAAAGATAGCAAATGGAACTCCTCCCCCGGCATTCGAAAAGAAAGAAGAACTCGGCCGCAAAGGGACAACACAGTCTGTTGTGCTTGCTATTCAGCCGACGAAGAATTCGCTCATATTCTCCTGCTCTGGGCTCGAACCGCAGCCAAAGATTGGCGATGTGTTCAATATTGTTCGCCAGAATGAGTGGATCGCCAAGATTGAAGTCACCACTATCGGGCCCGGCATCGCACGCGCGATCATGGTCGAAGGACCGGCTGATGATAAGGAGGTTAAGATCAACGATGTGGTTGCTCCTTAGACCCTGGGCCAACTCGATTAACCGGGGCCTACCGAAGTCTTGCGATATCGGCTACTCGTGAAGAATTCCGGCTGAAGCTCAGCCCCAGCCACATAGACCTCCCTGGCAACAAAGTGCTGCTTGAACTGAAAAACCTGTCCAAGGCCTATCATCGCTCTGAGGGCCCACTCCCAATTCTCACGGAAGCCAATCTCAGCCTGGCGGCCAACGAATTTGCCTCCATTCAAGGTCCGAGCGGCTGCGGCAAATCCACTATCCTGCTCATCTCCGGAGGGCTGCTTAAACCAGACGAGGGCGATGTTCTCATCGACGGAAAAGACCCGTATAAACTTGGTTCGTCCGAGAGCACCAGCCTTCGGGCGGCAAAAGTTGGTTTTGTTTTTCAGCAATTTTATCTCATCCCATACCTGACAGTGATCGATAACATCATGGCGCCCATATTGGCTGTGGGGCAAAACCGCGCCCTTGCAACTGAGCGCGCGAGGAAGGCAATGGCGCGGTTCAAACTGACTGAACGGTCCAATCATTTACCGTCCGAACTCAGCGCCGGAGAATGCCAGCGCACTGCGCTCGCAAGAGCGTTGTTGAACCAGCCAAGCCTCCTCCTGGCTGATGAACCCACAGGAAACCTTGACCCCGACAACGCAGGTATCGTCCTGGATGCCATGACCGAATTTGCTGATTCGGGCGGAGCGGTTTTGCTGGTCACGCACGACGAAAGTGCTGCGGAACGCGCGGGGCGTCGTTTCAGGATCGAAAATGGCCACCTGTCGGAATCCGGTGGCTGATTCTTTATACTGCGTCCACCGCCTGACACGAGACCGCAGGCAAAATCTCATGAAGTGATGGAGATCAATGATGAACACCGGTTGGAAAATCTTTGCCGCATCCATCGTCCTTGTGGCGTTCTTCCTGTTTCTTCTCGTGCCAAATCAGGAAGAGCCACAGAATTACAAGGACGGACTGGTCTTTTATTGCGCAGCCGGAATACAGAAGCCTGTGTCTGAAGTGGCTGAGGAGTATCAGAAAATATATGGCGTACCAGTCCAGCTTCAGTATGAAGGATCGGGCACCCTGCTCAGCAAAATAGCCGTGGCCCAGCGCGGGGATATTTACCTGGCGGCGGATTCCAGCTACATAGATCTTGCAAGAGAAAAGGGACTCGTCGCCGAATCCATCACCCTGGCCCACCTGCATCCGGTCATTGCGGTCCAGAAGGGCAATCCTAAAAAAATAACAGGAGTGGCGGACCTGATCCGGGAGGATGTGCGGACCGCCCTCGCCAATCCGGATGCAGCTTCTGTAGGCAAGCTGACCCGCAAATTGCTGACAGAGAGCGGGGAATGGGAACAGGTGAAAGTGGCCGCTAAAGTGTTCAAACCGACTGTTAACGAAGTCGCCAACGACATCAAAATCGGCACCGTCGATGCCGGAATCATCTGGGATTCCACGGCGGGACAATACGCCGAGCTCGAAGCCGTCGAAGTCCCCTTGTTCCAGGAGGCGGTTAAGACCATCACCGTCGCTATTCTTAAGAGCTCGAAGAATCCACAGGCTGCTCTACGTTTCTGTCGTTATCTGGGAGCCCGAGACCGCGGCTTGAAGAATTTCAAGAAATGGGGTTTTGCTCCCATTGAGGGCGACAAGTGGGCCGAAACTCCTGAACTCGTCCTTTACAGCGGCGGGGTAAATCGGGTGGCCATTCAGGAGACCGTCAAAGACTTTCAGCAACGTGAGGGGGTGAAGATCTCCACCGTCTACAACGGCTGCGGCATCCTCACCGGCCAGATGAAGGCTGGTGAAAACCCGGACGGATACTTTGCCTGCGATGTCTCGTTCATGCACCAGGTGGCCGATATGTTTCAGCCCCCCAAGGACATATCCCAGACGGGCATCGTTATCGCTCTGCCCAAGAGCAACCCCAACAAAATCAGGAATCTGGAAGACTTGACTGCAGACGGACTGAAAATTGGCGTGGCCAACGAAAAGCAGAGCGCGCTTGGCTCGCTGACGAGACGCTTGCTTGAACAAATGAATCTTTACGAACAGATCACAAAGAACGTCCGAGCCCAAGCCCCAACCGCAGATCTGCTGGTCAATCAGCTCAGGACCGGCTCTCTCGACGCAGTGATCGTTTACGAGGCCAACTGTTCACAGGTCCTTGACAGCGTCCATTTCATCAAGATCGAGCACCGCGCCGCTGCCGCCATCCAGCCAATTGCAGTCTCCCGAAAGTCTGACTACCCGCACACCATGGGGCGCCTGGTAGAGGCCATCCGGTCTGCGAAATCCAAGACGAGATTTACCGCTGCAGGATTCGATTGGCGAGTGGAAGATTGAGGGGATGTGGATTCGGGATACAGGATTCGGGATTCAGTTGAATCGTGAACCCCACTGAATCCTGAGCCCTACGAAGTCCTGAATCCCCCTGAATCGTGAATTCGAGCTGAACCAACATCCCCGATGACCTTCATCACCCCCTACCTCCTCGCTGGCGCGCTTGCCGGCACATTGCCGATTCTGGTGCATATGATTCATCGGGAACGGCCAAAGGTGGTGCCCTTCACTCTGCTGAAGTTTGTGCATCAGGCATCGCAAACCACTCGGAGGTCATGGCGCGTAAAGAATCTGCTGTTGCTCGTTTGTCGGATTTTGCTCATCGTGCTGTTCGCCCTCATCCTGGCGCGTCCGGTCCTGAGCAGCAAATTGTTGCTGGCCACTTCTGGCGCCAGCCAGGCGGTGGTGGTGCTGGACGATTCATATCTCATGAACATTCAGGGCGAGGACGAACGGACGCATTTTGATCGGGCCAAAGAACAGGCATCCAAGTTGATCCGCGGATTGCCGCAGGGAAGCGCATTGGCGCTCGTTCCCGCAGTGCAGGATCCTCTCGATTTCAGTATCGATCTCAGCTCGGTCGTCCGAGCGCTTGAAGTCACTCAGCCATCCATGCGGCTGCCCGATTGTCCCCTGGCGGTGCAGCGAGCCTATGAGATGTTCGGTGAAAGCACCGAGGGATCGAAAGAGGTCTATGTCTTTTCGAACCTCTCAGCCGGAGCGTGGAAACCTCTACCCGTTGCGCTCCCGGAAGGCCACGAACAAGTCCGGCTGATCGTGGTGGATGTGGGTGAAGAACGCCCACCGAATCTGTCCATTACAGAAGCGACCTCATCAAGTTTTTCCGTAGATCGCAACAGCCCTGTTCACATAGAGTGCGCGCTTTACAATCACGGTAAGGAAACGAAGTGCACCCTGGAAATGAGCTTCAATGGTGAAAAGCAGGCCATACGCGAGGTCACACTGCCGTCCAAGCAGTCAGTCAGGCTCGCCGTTCCATACGAGTTTTCGGAGACCGGCCTCGCACAGGGCAAGATGCGCATCGTAGAGGAAGACGCGCTCAGCCTGGACAATGAGCAGTTCTTTTCCGTCCACGTTCACGAACCGGTGAAGGTGTTACTGGTTCAGCGGGATGAGGAAAACGAGGACACCTTTTTTCTCATGCATGCGCTCGCCCCGACGGGGCTTCGTGGGCGTGAACGCACGCAACTGATACGCATTGGCCAGCAGGAACTCCATCAATACCCACTCGAAACCATTGATGTAATTCTGCTGGCCAATCTCACACGCCTGCCGCGGGGGACTTGGGAAAGGGTGTTCGAATTCGTACGTCTGGGCGGTGGGCTCGGTGTCATAGCTGGCGAGGCCATGGACCTGGAACACTTCAATAACCTGCCCGAACTTCCCCTTAGAATTGATGGTATCCGCACTGGAGGGAACGCTTCGCTCACAATGAGCCCGAAGGATCATAGCCTGCTTGAAAAGTTCAAGATGCAGGGGCTCAATGCGGTGCGAATGTCAGTCTTCAACACCTGGCTCAAAGTCGAGCCGCCCGGCCCTGGAAGTCCAGTGCAAGTCCTGGCCAGTTTCGGTGAGGAAGGCCCAGCTCTGCTGGAAAGGCAACTGGAGAAGGGACGCATTCTCTTCTTTACCAGTTCGATGGAGACCGGTTGGAATGAGCTACCGAAATCGTTCGTCTTCCCACCTTTCGTTTACGAACTGGTGAGCTACCTGTCCGGACGCCGTGGCATACCCACCACCTACCATCCCGGTGACAGCATCAGTATTCCCCTTCGGCAGGGAGAGAAGGAGGCCACCATCCAGGTGTTCGAACCGGGCGCGCAGACACCTTTCACTCTTACGGCCTCACCCACTTCTGGCCGGACCCTCCATCGTATTGGCGAGACTCCGGGTAACGCCCAGATCTTTATCAACCTCAACGAAAGGACGCGCAAGCTTGGCTATTCGGTGAACATTGAAATGAAGGCCGAGTACTACCAGCAGATAAGCAAAGACAACCTGAAGAAAATATTCCCCAATGCAATCTACGTCCGCCCGGGAGATGACATCAGCCGAAATGTAGCTGAGAGCGCACGGGGCGCCGAGATCACCCCGATCGTCATCGGACTGCTGATACTTCTGATGTGCATGGAATCAATGATGGCTAACCGGTTTTACAGATAGTGGAAGAATGGAGTGTTGGAGTGGTCGAGCAATACGCGAAGTTAAGAACGAAGGTCTGTTTTGCTGTGTTAGGTCTTGGGTCTGTCCTCTGCGGTCGTTTTAGATAACCATGCAGTTCGAAAAAGAGTTTTCACTTCATCCCGACCTGCCCTATTGGTTGATTGCGCTTATGGCGGTCGGGATGGTGCTGGTCTCTTTCTACTCCTACTCGAAGACTCATCGCGAAATATCAGGTGGACAAAAGCTCCTGCTTACAGGACTTCGGATTTTTGCGTGGCTGTTAATCATTCTCTGTCTTCTGCGGCCGTCGTTGACGAATGTTGAATACCTGAGAGAGAAAGGGTGGGTGCTGATACTCCAGGATAATTCCCGCAGCATGCTCATTAAGGATATGCCGGGCGAGATGGCTCGCGCCCGTAGTCTCAAACTTGCGATCAGCGAGAATCGGGAGCTTTTTCAACAGATTGAAGAACAGTATCCCAGGCACGTCATGAACCTGCTCTTCGGGCGCGAGACTCGGCCCGGCCTGGAGCACGAGCCTGACTGGACTGACAAAGTGACAGATCTGGGCAACGCTCTTGAAAAGGCAGGCAGGCTTTCCCGCGGAAAAAAAATTGCCGGGATCCTGCTCTTCAGCGACGGAGCGAATAACCATGGGCCGGAACCCGTTCAAAAAGCCATGGGGCTGCACGATCTTGCTGCCCCGCTCTACGTGTTTGGCACTGGCCGGCAGCAATCTGATTCCATCAAAGACGCACGGGTGGTCGATGTTATCACCCCCAGAAGGGTGTTTTCAGGCAATTCGTTTCCAGTCGACGCGGAACTGCATTTTCTCGGCCTCGATGGGGAGACCGTTGATGTTGTCTTCAAGTTCGATGACAACGAGGTAGAGAGAAAAAAAGTGCAGGTGAAGACCAACCAGGATGTCAGCCAGATTCGTTTCATGCACCGCGAAATCCGCCCCGGTTCTCATTATGTGAGTGTTGAGATTCAGCCAGTCTCCGGCGAAATATCAGATCGCAACAATTCGCAGGGCACCTACGTGGAAGTGATTTCTGGAGGGCTCAACGTGCTCTATCTCGAGGGGCAGTTCCGGCACGAGTTCACCTTCATCAAACGCAGTCTTTCTGAATCGCCGAACGTGATCCTGGCGGCGCCCTTCCCCTTTCAGATCTCGCGGACGGATCGGATGCAGCGTTTTCTCCAGGCCAATGATCTCTCCCAGTATCACGCAATCATCATTGGGGATTTGCCGGCCTCAGTATTCAACGAGGAGACTCTCGAATTCATGAAACGCCTCGTCGAACGGCGAGGCATTGGCCTGGCCATGATCGGCGGTTACAAAAACCTTGGTGCCGGGGGATACGGTCAGACCCCACTGGCAGATATTCTCCCGATCGAGCTGGCGGACAACCAGGGCCAGGAGGACCGGGTGACACGCGTCATTCCAACCGATGCGGGGCTGAATCATTTCCTCATGTCGCTTGAAAGTGATCCGGCGAAAAACTCAGCCACATGGAATTCAATGCCGCGGCTGGCAGGCTATTCTGTCGCGGGACAACCGAAACCCGCGGCGAGTGTTCTGGCTGTCTCCGAGAGCCAGTATCCCCTGATCGTTGTGCAGGATTCAGGTAAGGGACGGACCGCCGCCATTCTGGCCGATACCACTTATCGATGGCGTATGGGGCATCCGTCCGAGATGGAAGTCCGTCACAAGAAATTCTGGAGACAGGTGGTGTTGTGGCTCGCATCCCGGGACAAACTCGGCGAAAAGAATCTGCTTCTCAGTCTCGACAAATTTCAATACAGGCTGGGCGAGGAGACCCGCATTTTCGCGGAAGTGACGGACGAAAAGGGCAATCCGGTCGAGAACGCCCAGGTCAAAGTCACTGTCACGCACGAGACAGAGAAGAAGGTCTCCGAGTTATCCGTTTCATACAAAGTAGATCACTACGAATCACGATACTCAGCCACCCAGGACGGAGTCTACATCGTGAAAGCCGAGGCCATGATTGATGGCGAAAAAGTTGGCGAGCGCGAGACGCGATTCAAGCTTTCGATACCTGACCGCGAGTTCGATTCGCCACAAGCCGACCTCAAATTGCTCATGAACATCGCCGAAGCTTCCGGAGGCTCCTTCCACAAATTAGAGGAGCTGTCATCAGTGCTGGAGGAGATTAGAGACAAGAAGCTCGCCACCGAAATCCGCCGCGAAAGGCACCAATATATCTGGGACAATTACTGGATATTCTCGCTCTTCGTGCTAACCCTGATGCTCGAATGGATTTTTAGGAGAAACCAGGGCCTGGTGTGAGGCGCCAAGTGGTCGCTGCTCCCCCAAAAAACCATCGGCATCACGGGAATAGTACTGGGCAAACCGATGATTGGTGGTGCTTGTCGATCAATTGAATGAATTTGGGAAAGGCTGATACACTGACGGTCGAGATTGACCTGACGACACTTCATTATGCCCGTCATTTCTTGCTCCTCTTGCGGACAGGAATTCACCGTCACCGACGAGCACGTCGGCACTTCTTTTCAGTGTTACTGCGGAAGGGCGGTAGAAGTTACTGTGGGCGCCACACATCCATCTCCCCCCACATCTGCTTCAAGGAAGCGTCGTAAGCATAGAAAGAAGAAGGCTACTCCAACCGGGCCAATCGCTGCGGTAGTCATCGGTATCGCAATTCTGGCCGCAGTGGGCATATATTTCGTATCTACTCAATCTTCAGTAAAACCACCGGAGACTCCTGCACCGCAGGCGAATCCTGCCCCGCAGGCGGCGCTCGCCAAACAAAAGGTTCCCACCCGACCGAAGCAATCAGCGAAGAAGAAGCAGCCGGTCCCCCAGGAACAAAGTTCGCAGAGCCAACCACCTGGTTATCAGGAACCTTCGATAGACGTTTTAATTTCTTCGGCGTCACCAGAACCAAAACAACTGACACCGGCAAGTGCTGATTTGCCGCCACCCACACTGCCGGTTGCTTTGAAACCGCCGACTGACCCTGGACGATTCGCCTGGTCAAGCGAGGGCTTCGATCCAGGAAAGGTCCCGCCTGCTTTCCGAATCCGATTTCCGTCATCGCCGAGTCCCTATCTATTGATGTCAGATCTGGTGATGGGTGACAAAGGCGCTGCTGGCGACTCCAGCCTGGTGCATCTGATGGTCTACGATCTGAAGCAGCAGGAAGTTGTCAGCAAAGTATCGAAGAGTCTGACTTACCTGAACGAGTGCGATTGCGAAGTCAGCCCGGACGGCAAACGATTGGCCCGAATCGAAGGCCTCAACATTTTAATCTGGGATGCTGCAACCGCGGAATTGCTGCACAGGATAGACACCATCAAGCCGAACGATTCAGGCAAGCTTCAGTATCTTGAATTCGCCGAGCCGGACCGGCTCGTCTCATTCCACGGGGAAGAGACCGTCCGTGTGTACGATGTGCAGACCGGCAGGAAACTGAACGAGTTTCAGCTCAGCCTGTCATTGAAGGGACTGGGAGGCCACCCGGGGCGTAAGATGCGTGCCAGTCCGGGAGGCCGATTCCTGGCAACACTCCACATCTGCAACGAAGGCCCGCAGAAGCGTGTTCTCCGCCTTCATATGTATGACCTCAAGAGCGGCAAGCACGTCGGAAATCTGCCGCTCGCCGAGAATCTAAGCCACCTTACAGTTCGTGATCTGGTTTTCAGCGATGATGGAGAAGAGGTCGCCACGCTCCTTTACCAGCAGCGCGAGAGAGACTTCGTCATCGCAAGTTGGAGTGTGAAAGAGGGCATTCAAAGCGGTTTCTGCGGCCCATTCCCTGCCATCTCGACCCGACCGCTCACCAAAGAGCGGCACCTGGTCTGGTTGAAGGACAAAAGCGGTTGGGTTCACTCCGGGCATTACCTCGTCAATCGCAAGACCGGAGAACAGCAGCAAATCGGAAATTCAGACCAGGGGATTCGTCACGATGCGCAAATCATCGGGCCCAACACGATGCTGCAATTCTGGGAATCAGAACCGCGCCGGACGACCGAAAATGAAATGGTACCGGAGGTCGTTCAATGGTAAGGAAAGATCTGTAAGTCGGCCTTGACTCAGAACAGCGCCAATCTTCTGAGGAAGGGTTTGGAATGTAGAAGCGAATTGCCAGTCAAGGGGCTACAAGCAGGTCGCCGAAGTGAACGCACTTGTCGAAGAAGCCTGACTTTTCACAGACGGATGCAAGCTTTCCCTCGTAAATCAGTGCAGGGCGCACCGACATGTGTGCTGGCTTCTTGATTTTGAGAATCTTGTCGTTTACCTCATCGATAACACTCGCCGTTATCTCTCTGCGAAATTTGATTTCGCAGACATGCAACGTGTGCCGTGTGCGGATAAGCAAATCGATTTGGCAACCCTTCTGTCGTTGTGTCGCGCGCTGGATGTAGGGGGATGCACTGAGAATCGTGTTCGGCTGAATTCCAAGGGCGTTGCAGATAGAAGGCAGATGATTCAGCACAAGATTCTCGAACTGAAATCCCATAATGGTTTCCCAGTCCACCAGAGATTCCAGGTCCACAGAATCTGTCACTCCCAGTTGGATGTTCTCCTTAAGCGGCTCCACATATTTCAAATAGAATCTGAGATAGTTGTCTTTGAGGCGAAACCTGGCCAGCTTTGAGGGCCTTCCGGTGACCGGTGAGTACGAGACGTCTTTGACCACGAATCCCGATGCAACTAAGTCGTCCAGGTATTCGCTGACGTGTCCATTTTTTTTGATATCCAAGGTGTCGCAGATTTCGCTGAGCCCTGTGGCGCCATGAATCAGAGTTTCGACGATTGTTTTGTAAGCTTTCGCCCGGCTTGAAAAGATATCCTCGAAAATGTGGTCGAATTCAGAAAAGAGAATTCCCTCCCTGGTGAAACAGAGCCGTTTGATATTCTCCTCCGCGGAAAGCCTTGGGTTGATCTCCTCGAGATACCTTGGCACACCTCCGGTAACGGACAGGACTTTGAGCTTTTCAGAGGAAGAAACGCGTGGAGAACTGCTGCCCCAGAATTGGTCGCAGTGGTGCAAAGGCAAATCCGTCAACGTCAGTTCCAAAGACTCTCGGCCCATGAAGCCCGTACTGCCGAGTATGTTTCTTTCGATCCATGAGGAGACAGAGCCGCACACCACGAGAACAAGCTTCGAGAATTTTTTTAGCTCGGTGTCCCAGGAGATTTTCAGATGTCCTGCGAAATCTTTATCCGTCCCGGCCATCCATGAAATCTCATCCAGCAGCACAACCGTTTTCTCATTCTTCAAGACACTGGCAAGCAGTGAAAATGCTTGAGGCCATGAGGTCAATAAAAGAGTGGGCAGAGACGTCTGCCGGGAGAGCTGATGCGCGAATACGTCAAGTTGGTCCTGGCTGGTGATGCCCTGCCGGGGTGGCAACCCCTGAAATTCAAGAAACGTCTTCACACCCTTGCCGAATTCCTGGATGAGCCGGCTCTTGCCAATCCGTCTCCGCCCACGGCAAGTAACAATCGAGGCAGTTTTCTTATTGAACAACTCGTTCAGAAGATCCAGTTCTCTGTCTCTGCCTACGAACATCTCATTTTCCGGCTGCCTGTAATGTCGATTTGGTGCCCAAATCTTATAACAAGAAACGGGCACCAAATCGACATGTCGTGCATTTGGTGCCCGAGGCAAATATGGGATTGCTTTGAACGATTTGCCGACGTCCTTCAATGAATACTGAAGTTCCTTCTGGACATTTGAGAGAACTTCAATTCTGTCCACCTCGCACTTAAAAATCAAAAATGCTTGCCTCGTTTGCCCCGGCTACACATCCGACCACTTTGGAAAGCTGATGCCGTTTCTGTCCCAGACAATTTTTCCAGCGCGTAAGGTCATCTGGCATTCCAGCTTTTGGTTCCCCTCCAGCCGCGTACGGAGCGAATCAACAAATCCGAAATTTCCCTCCATTCGTTCGAGCACGGCGATATCTGCTTCAGCGCCAACACTCAGATGGCCCAGCTCCGGCCGGCGAAGGACCTCGGCCGGAATACGGGTGGAGCGATCTATGACTTCTTCGAGCGGCATTCCGATCACCAAAAACTTTGACATGGTGACGGGCATGGTGGTATCGACCATGCGGCTGCTCTTATGCAGGTCGGTGCTGATCGTGTCCGGCGGAAAGCCCTGCCCTATGGCGGGTATCGCGTTCCGGAACAGGAAGCTCATGTTGCCGTGGCCGGTATCAAAAACCACGCCCCTGCCACGGGCATCTCGAACGTATTCGTTGACCACCAGATTCTCGTCCAGCAACGGGATATGTCCCGCATACAGATGAGTGTGGATATCGCCCGGGTTGAGCCGTTCGAGGAGTTCCTGGTAGGAGCGGGACGGCTTGGGAGCAAAATCGATCATCGCAATGGAATCGCTGAGCCGGGCGGCCTCGATGGCGCCCCCGGCGGATTCCCAGCCGGGCCCCTGGAAATGCGCGGATTTTGATCCAACTGCATGCTTTGGGTAACGGCGGATCATTTCGGCACAAGGTCGCGCCTCCATCTCATTTGTATCCTGCTCCGGGCGACCGGTCATGCCTGCGCCCACAATGTTGATGAACGCCAGCACACGAGTGATCGACTTAGCAATGATCGTCTCGATGAAATCTTCGAAGTCCTTCCATCCTGCCCCGCCGGTATCGACGACTGTTGTCACCCCGTTCGGCAGCGCATGCTGGTCAGGGAACAACCAGCCTTCGTAACCGCCGTAGACGTGGACATGCATATCGATCAGGCCTGGCACCACGTAGAGCCCACTTACGTCTACCACTTTTGCGGCACGGCTGGCACCGATAAACTCCGATACTTCCGCAACCTTTCCCGAACGGATGGCAATATCCGCCAGACCATTGAGATGATTCTTCGGGTCGATAACGTGTCCACCGCGGAGCAGAAGTTCGAATTCGGGATCCATGGTTTGTCTATGCTGGCTGTGATGAGGTTGCCTCCGGAATCAATCGTCGATTATTCTCCACTTTCCCCGAACAGTCTCATGGTTTTTTGATTTTTTCTTTCTGGTATCCGAACCAGAACCTTTATTCTAAAGTCTGCACCCAAAGCAAAGGCACCGACCCTGTAAGGAGACATCCATGAATTTCGATAGCAGAGACGACATCATCCAGCTCTCGCCCCTCTGGGAAGGAGACCGTTTCCCCAACGGCCGCCCGAAAGTCCCGTCCGAATTACTGCATCGGCTGGAACGGCTCACGACGGAAGAAGCCTGGAGTCGCGTATGGTCGGCAGGTTACAAATTTCAATTTCAGGGCGATTTCAAGACCACGCACCCCGGCAGGAATCTGGTGGGCAGGGCGGTGACGGCGGTAATGGTTCCGCAACGTCCCGACCTTCATGATTTCATGCTGAAGCATGGACACGAACAGGAGGGCAGGAAAGGATACTTCAACCAGTGGGTAATCGATTCGCTTGAGGAGGATGACGTGGTGGTGGTGGACATGTTCGACAAGATTTTCCAGGGTACCTATGTTGGCGGAAATCTCTCAACGGCAATCGCCGCGCGTACCAGGCGCGGCGCCGTAATCTGGGGAGGCATTCGTGATCTGCAGCAGATCGAAGAAATCGAGAACATCCAAATCTACCATCGAGGGAATGACCCGACCGGGATCGCAGACGTCACCATGGTTGGCATGAACGTCCCGTGCCGCATTGGTAAAGCCATCTGTATGCCCGGCGATGTCGTCCTGGGAACTTCTTCGGGCGTGCTGTTCATTCCGCCTCATCTGGCCGATTCATGCGCCGTCCATGGGGAGAAGATGTATATACGCGACCTTTTCGGCCTTGGTCGCGTACGCGCCGGAATCTACTCCACTGCCCAGATTGACGGGGGTTGGACGGTCGCAATCTGGGATGATTTTATGGACTGGTTCAAAAACGACGCACCCAAGGAATATCACCACCTGACGTGGGACGATGAATTAGCGGGGGCGCGCAAACAAGCAGAGAAAGGGCCATCCAGTGACGTGCGTCTGTAGAATGATTGGGATCTCGAACTACTTGAGCCGCAGGCCAAATTTGTGCCGCAGCGTGACAGCCCAGAGCTCTTTCTCCTCCGGAAGCATAGGCAACCAACTGCCAAAGAGGCTGTATGGCAAGATTTGAAATTTCGTCGCTGGGATGGCTCACTATCCAGGCAATGGCCTTTCTGAGGGCTCTGCCCTTCTGTCCGATTCGGGCAGGATACTCTTTAATCACGAACAAACCCTGACCATGGAAAACCCAATTCTTACAGACGAACAGATTGCAGCCTTTCAGCAAAACGGCTTTGTCAAAGGAGGTAGAGTCCTCACTGCCGATGAAGTTGACGAACTCCGTAAAGAACTTGATCGCGTGGTGCATAGCCGTGATGACGAATCAATAAGGCAGCCCGTGCGAATTTCCGTCTGGGGCGAACAATCCAGAAAACCGGTCTGGCAGATCGTCAATATCTGGGAGGCGAGCGAAGCCTTCGAAAGGTTGGTCCGGAACGAGAAGCTTGCGGACGCGGTCTCGAAGCTTATGGATGGAAATGAACTCCGCGTCTGGCATGACCAGATCCAGATCAAGCCGGCCGAGTACGGAGGCGTGAATTCCTGGCATCAGGATTCGCCATACTGGGGGACGGTGCATCCCACCGACCGGCAGGTCTCAGCCTGGATCGCGCTTGATGAAGTCGGTGAGGACAACGGCTGCATGCGCATGGTCTGCGGCTCTCACCGCTGGGGCAGCCAGATCGAATTCCTGCATACACTCAAATCGTTGGATGGCATGCCCTCCGAGCACAACGGTCATCCACTGGAGGTTCGGTTGTGTCCTGTCAGCAAAGGCGAGGTCCACTTTCACCATTCGCTTACCTGGCATGGCTCGCATGAGAATAGATCCAGCCGCCCGCGCCGGGCTCTCGCCATCCACTACATGACCGAAAACCACGTCTTCAATGCAGAGGGCGATCACCTGATGAAACCGTTCATCCACGTGAAAGATCGCGAGACCATAACAGGCGATCACTTTCCGCTGGTCTGGAGGAGGGGATAAGGAGTGCAGTATGCATCAGGGGTCCATCAAATCTCCCCATGATTGAACCCGCCGAAGCCCCCCTCGCCCGCATCCACGCAGCCCGCCTCCCTGTCTGCGTCAAACGCACAGGCAGACACCAAAGAAGAAATGAACTGGAGTGGTGGGTTCTGGGAGCAACTGAAGTGTTCAAGTCACCCCCGGAGCAGGCCTTGCTAAAGCCGTTACTCCAACTCCGGCTTCGAGTCACCGGAATTACCCTCTCCCCAGAAGGTAGGTGGTCTCCACGCTCCGCGGGGAGTCGCCAGAGCTCTCCGTAAGGACTGCCTCGAAGGGGCTTACTCGAAACTGGACGTCCGGCGCGTCTGGCAAAGAGAAAGGGTGCGCTCCAGCCTGAGCATTCGTCCAGCGATGTCGATTGCGGTCATTGCTTGTTACGCAATGAGGTCCATGAAGACTGGTACCCGGCTTGTCCCCCCCTTGGTGCCGATGACTTGGTTATGCAGGTCCGTTCCCCTCACTTCCAGCCGGTCAATGCCGCCGTTGGGAGAAGTAAGCTGGAGTTTCTTGAACGTATCACCGAAAGCTTCTTTGAAGATGCCGGCCGGAGTGCCGAAATCAAAGGCGAATTCTTCGGACCGGTTGAATTCTTTCGTGCCTTCATCCGCGCTTACCTTTGTCGGGTCCTCTTTCGGGGCCTTGACAGGCGCGTCAACTTTGACCGGCGGGCCTTCCTGCGGAATGGCGGCGACTGGGGCCTTCGGAGCTTTGACGGTGGAATTTTCTTTGGGATCCTTCGGCGAAGGCGCCTGCTTATCCGGATCGAGTTTCGGAGGCTTTACTTCGCCGGCCTTTGCCGGGTCTACAGCCTCTTCTGGTGGCGATGCCGGGGTTTTATCTGCGGGAGTTTTTGCTCCTTCGCCTGGCAGACTGTCGTCGCCCTCGGCCTTACCTGAATTTTCGGTTTTGCCTTCGCTGGAATCTTCTGTCTCTGCGGATTCATCTGTATCGGTAGCGGCCTCTGCTTCTGTTCCGCCGGTTTCAACGGCCTCTCCAGCTTCTACGGAGTCTTCCGATTCTCCTGTCTCCTCTGCATCTTCTGATACAGGGACGCCGAGCACCTGGCGTGAGTCTTTTACGGCCTCTGGTTTTGATTCCTTTTCAGTTACTTTGCCTGAGTCCACCGCCGTTTCTTCCTTCGTAATGATTCCCGATGAACGCGTGTCGGTGACGGGCGCAGGGCCTGGTTTTGTATCTACAGGTTCGACAGGCGGCTGTGCCGTGGGCGTCTTTCTTGAACCAGTCTCAGCGTTTCGTAATGGGTCGGTTGAAGCGTTTACCGGTACCGGCTCTGTTGATGCAGGCGGCACGACTCCCGAAGTACGGGAGTCCTTGAGTGGTGGATTTGTATTTGGTTTGGGTGCCTGAAGATTCCCGCCAGAGCTTCCAGTAGTACTGGCTTTATCACTTACTGCGGTTTTCTCAGCTTCCAGAGCCTCTCGCGAGATTTCAGCGGTGTCGCCATCCGCATTTGCTGCCAGAGTTGCTCCGCCCTGTCCCTGATCGATATTTCCGACCGCGCTGGCGAGAAGGTCTTCGACCAGGACGGAGACAGTAAAGTTTTCGAGTTGGCCTCCCGTCGATTTCGGGGCCTGTACTGTTATGTCCTTGCTGTTACTGGCGGTCGCATTTTGTGCAATGTCCGCCGTCTGGGTCTGATCGTTGCTCGTGGAAGCACCGGATGCAGCGTTCGCATTCTGGCCTAAAGTCTGAGACTGTGATGCATCGCGTTGTGCAACAGCACTTAAACCTTTCAGAATCACTGATGATGTAACGTCTGTGGGCGTCATAGTTTACGTTTCGGGCAAATGGTGGCCTGTTCCCAAGGCCTTCTCCTGATCGTCATTAGTATCGAGAAATCTGGCAGAACTTTAGGTAGCGAATGAAGTTTCTGATGAGGGACAGATGATGAACAGGAAGGATTTTGAATCGAAGGGGCAGAATAATTGAAGAGGATTTAAGTCTTTTAATAGGAATAGCATGAGTAGTAAGCTGTGGTGGGTGACTTAATCCTTTCCGGTCTCCGAATTCCTGCTTTCACACCGTCAGAATTGAGGTTTGGGTATTTTGAAACCGCTGCTACAATCCCCGCCCTCCTGTACGAGACGAGATTAGTCATGTTTAATCTTTTCCGACGAAGAGCCGCAAAGCAGCGAGTCTCTCGGAAATATACTGCCGATGAAATAACCATCGGTCCGATGCTGGCGGCAGATCTACCGGCGGTTTGGCGGTTGGAGAGGGCGTCCTCGCGGACACCCTGGCCGGTTTCGCTCTTTCAGGATCTGATTGAGGATTCGAGGCACACGGTGCTGGCGGCCAAAGTCGGTACACGTCTGGTGGGCTATCTGCTGTATGAACACAAAGGGGAAATCGGGCACATTGCCAATATCTGTGTCCATGTTGAATACCGTCGTAGAGGTGTGGCCTCGTGCATTCTGACCAGTGTGCTTAAACGCATGAGGAAGGAAGGCTTTGCGGCTTCCGAACTGGAAGTCCGGCAGACGAATATGGACGCGCAGCTTTTCTATAAGAAATTTGGATTTATCACTTACGAGATTATCGCCGCCGGTTATCCGGACACGCAGGAAGACTGCTTCCTGATGCGCCTTCCGCTGGCCGAACAGTCTCATAACACCTTGAGGTACTGATGGAAAGAACACTCGTATTCATTAAACCGGACGGCGTTCATCGCCGAGCAGTTGGCAAGATCCTTCAGCGTTTTGAGGATAAGGGGCTCAAGCTCATTGGCCTCAAACTGGCACAACTCTCCAACGAACTCGTGAATCGCCACTACGCAGAACACACGGGCAAGCCATTCTTCGAATCGCTCGTCCAGTTTGTGCTTGCCGGCCCGGTCGTTCTGATCGCATTGGAAGGCCCCGAAGCTATCGCAGTGGTGCGAAAACTTGTCGGTGCGACTTCCGGACTGGAGGCAGCGCCCGGCACGATTCGAGGAGACTTCAGTGTGAGCAAAAGTTTCAACCTGATCCACGCATCGGATGGCCCCGAATCGGCCGCTGCGGAGCTGAGCAGGTTCTTCACTGATGAAGAACTGGTAGACTGGACGCCCACCGATTGGGGTTGGCTTGGGGTGGGCGCGAAGTAAAAGGAATCCCAAGGATTCGGAAAGACGAGGAGAAGAAGAGGAAATTTCCCAAGGATTCAGAAAGACGAGGAGAAGAAGAAGAAATTTCCCAAGGATTCGGAAAGACGAGGAGGAGAAGAAGAAGAAGAAATTTCCCAAGGATTCGGAAAGACGAGGAGAGGAAGAAGAAGAAGAAATTTCCCAAGGATTCGGAAAGACGAGGAGAAGAAGAAGAAATTTCGTCTCTTCTGCATCCGTCCATTAACCATCTAACCATTAACCATTAACCATTCTTCCCCATTTCTTCCCCATGTTCCCCGCTCATCGCCCACGCCGCCTTCGATCCAATGAAAACCTGAGGCGGATGGTGCGCGAATATTCGCTGTCCGTGGATGATTTTATCTATCCGTTATTTGTACGGCCGGGGCAAGGCGAGAGGCGACCGATCGCTTCTATGCCGGGGCAGTTTCAGCTCTCGATTGATGAGATCGTGAAAGAAGCGGAAGAAAGTCTGAGCCTGGGCGTGCCCGCGATTCTTTTATTTGGGATTCCTGCGGACAAAGATGCGGTCGGGTCGGAAGCCTATGATCCCAACGGCATTGTTTGTGAGGCGGTTCGAGCGGTGAAGGAGGCGGTGCCGGAGATCGTCGTCATTACTGATGTGTGCCTGTGCGAGTATACGGACCATGGCCATTGTGGCGTGGTACACAGGAAGGAAAGGCAGGGGCGCGAAGAATTGGTGATCGATAACGATGCCACGCTCAAGCTGCTGGTAAAAGAATCCGTAGCTCACGGAGAAGCGGGAGCGGATATGGTTGCGCCCAGCGACATGATGGACGGCCGGATCGGGGCCATTCGAAACGGTTTGGATGAGGCCGGATTCCACGACCTCCCGATCATGGCTTACTCTGCAAAGTATGCCTCAGCTTTTTATGGGCCTTTCAGGGAAGCCGCAGAATCGCCGCCTCAGTTCGGTGACCGCAGCACGTACCAGATGGATCCTCCCAATAGTGACGAGGCCATCCGCGAGGTAGAGCTGGATATCCAGGAGGGCGCGGACATTGTGATGACCAAGCCGGCGCTCGCTTACATGGATATCACCCGCCGAGTCAAAGACACTTTCAACATCCCGATCGCCACCTACAACGTGAGCGGCGAATACGCGATGGTTAAAGCTGCTGCAGCCAACGGTTGGATTGACGAGAAACGGGTCGTTCTCGAAATGCTCACCGGATTCCGCCGGGCCGGTGCGGATCTCATCCTTACCTACTGGGCCAAAGACGCGGCCCGGTGGCTCGGTGGCGGGTAGGGTCACCCACTCTACAATCGCGTGGCACAGAAATGCGGTGGACCTTCGCATATCTTGCTCCGCAGAACAACAACCAAATTCATCTTATGAATCATTCTCCAAAGCTGGTAGATAACGATTACGTACTCGGCGCGCTCAAGAAAGTGCAAGACCCCGATCTCGGAAAAGACATCGTGAGCCTCGGCATGGTTCACGACATCAAAGTGGACGGTGGGCGTGTCAGCCTGACTCTTGAATCGCTTGCCCCCCTCTATCCGACGGAGGTCGAACTGGCGAGTACCTGTCGCAAGACTCTTCTGGGTCTACCCGGTGTTGAAGAGGTCGATCTGCAGACTCGTTTCCGTGTCACTGCGGCGCCGAGAACAGATAACAAGGAGATACTGCCTCAGGTCAAGAACACTGTCGCCATTGCCAGCGGTAAGGGTGGGGTCGGCAAATCTACCGTCGCGGTCAATTTAGCCGTCCACCTGGCCCGAATGGGGGCAAAGGTCGGCCTGCTTGATGCGGATATATACGGGCCCAGTGTCCCGAAAATGACCGGGGTGGAAGGAAAGATACAACTCGAAGATTCCGGCTCAGGTAAGCCGTCACCACCGGAAGCGCATGGAATAAAAATAGTTTCAATCGGTTTCTTCGTTGACGCAGATCAGCCAGTCATCTGGCGCGGCCCGATGGCTCACCAGGCGTTGCGGCAATTCCTCACCGATTTTGACTGGGGGGAATTAGATTACCTCATCCTCGACCTGCCCCCGGGTACGGGTGACATCCAGCTCACGCTTGTTCAGTCCATCCCGCTCACTGGCGCTGTCATCGTCTGCACTCCTCAGGATGTCGCTCTGCTGGACGCTACCAAGGGTCTGAAGATGTTTCAGCAGGTTCATGCCAACATCTTTGGCATTGTCGAGAACATGAGCTGGTACGTCTGCCCGCACTGCGGCGAACGAGCTGATATCTTCAGTCACGGCGGGGCCAGGGCCGCAGCCGGATCCTTGAAGGTTGGATTCCTCGGCGAGATTCCCATCGATATCGAGATACGAATCGGTGGTGATGCGGGAACGCCTTATATGGCGGGCGGCAAGGACGACTCGGAAGTTGGCAAAGCTTATATAGATGTCTGCCAGAACCTTGTGTCAGCGGTCAAGAAGTACAACCACGCCGCGGGCAGTAAGGGTTTTAAAATCAACATCAAGCGTTGAAGTGGTGTTCGGTCTCGCTGGAAGGCGGTCGGTCAGTTGCCCACGTGTTTGGCGCGAATCGCAAAGAGCGTTTTCTTACCGGGAGCGATAGTCACCAACTGGCAGCTTGCAACCTTCCAGGCTTCCTTCGCAGATGGCACATTCGTCCCAATCCTGGTAGTGGTTTTTGTAGTAGTCGCCATTGCTGCCAGTCTTGAATCTCTTCATGGCCTCAGTGCCCCGGTCACTCATTTTCTTGATTCTTGCCTGCCAATCCTGACGCTCCTTTTCAGGTAGATTCATAGAGCCCAGCCTGGTCTGAACCCACTTGGCGATAAGTTGCCGGATCACGCCTCGTTTCTTCTTGCCTTCGGTGCTATTAAGATTCCGGATCATGTCGCCGGGCAGGCCTGCACCGAAAGTATCGACCGAGCCGGCCTTCTGTCCGTAGAACGGCTTTCGGCAGAGATAAATCCGAAACGCCTCATATGCAGGATGGCAGAGCGGGCAGGTATAGATGAAGTTCTCCATGGTCGGCTCGGAATTCTTGTCTTTGCGCGGGACGATAAGCTCCACGGTCTCGGTAGAGATTCCGTCACGATAAAGCCCTTCCAATACGGCGAAAAACACGAACTGCGAGGTCGCGTCTGTGAACCACAGGCCCTCAGGTTTGCGAGCCTCTTCTGCCTGGGTGCTCTGGAACAATAGAACTGAAAAAACAAGCGGCTTCATGGGTACCTCCTGTCGCGGAGCCTGGAGACCAAGCACTTCTCTTTACTTGTTTTGAAGCCGGTTGTATCATCCTGGCCCTCTTGCGGTGCATGGGAGAAGAGGGTTGAAAACGCCCCCGTAGCCTCTTGGTGCAAGCCTTCCAGACAGTCGAAATGCCAAAACTGATCATCAAGAATGGCCCGATTTCGGGCCAAGAATTTGAAATCAACGGGGATATTGTGGTTGGCCGCGGCACGATGACTGATATCGTAATTGTTGACCCGACTATCTCGCGGCGGCATGCCATGGTGGCGTTTGCTAAAGAACGATATGTTGTGTCTGACCTTCAGAGCGGCAACGGCACACGCGTCAACGGAATGCCCATCCACGAGCCTACTCCTCTTCGCGATGGGGACGAGGTACAGTTCGGTAACATCCGTGCCGACTTCCTCTGGAAGGACAACAAAAAAGCCAGGGAATTGAGCGAAACGGTCGTCAAGATCCAGGAAATGGAGGATCGGGGGAATACCCGACAGCATGTGGAAAGAATGGATGCCGCAAACCCGGGCGCATCCCTGGTTATTCAACCCACTCAAGATATTCCTCGAGACGGACTGGAAGCGCTGCTGGAAATGAGCAAGCGTCTCCAGGTCATTTACGACGTCGGCAAAGCTATCACCTCCACGCTTGATGAGGACAAGTTGATGAACCTCATCATGGCAAAACTTTTCGAGGTCTTTCCGCAGGCGAACCGTGGCTTCATCATGCTGTACGACCCGAAGGACGGCCAGTTAACCCCCAAAGTCGCTCGAAACAGGAAGGGTGAGGCCGCTGAGATTTCCGTAAGCCGCACGCTGGTGAAGGAGGCGATCGACTCCCGGCAGGGCATTCTCAGCAAGGATGCCATGGATGACGACCGTTATTCCCTGGGCCAGAGTATCGCGAATTTTAAGATCCATTCAGTGGTGTGTGTGCCCATGGTGGCTGATGACCAGGTCCTTGGCGTGTTGCACATCGACGCTAATGATCCGCTGCATCCTTTTGACAAGGATGATATGGCCCTGCTGCTTGGCATTGGAGGCCAGGCCGCACTATCGCTGGCAAATACCCGGCTCCACACAAGGTTGCTGAAGCAGGAATTGCTGGAACAGGATCTCGCCCTTGCCACCCGCATTCAGCTTCGCTTCCTGCCGGACCATCCCCCCGATGTCGAAGGGTACACCTTCGTTGATGATTACAGCGCTGCGCTCGAAGTGGGAGGGGACTACTACGATTTTCTTCAACTGCCCAACGGCAATATCGGCATTGCGTTGGGCGATGTTTCCGGCAAGGGTGTTTCCGCTGCCCTCTACATGGCCAAGCTCAGCAGTGATGTTCGATTCCATTCAGCTTCGAATTCCGAACCCGGTGAGATCATCACCAAGCTGAACGCCGGGCTGACCAAAGATGTCGAGGAAGGCATGTTTGTGACGCTCGTTTACATGGCATTAAATCCCAAGACCGGAGAGCTCACCTACACCAGTGCAGGCCATCTTCCCGCGCTCGTTCGCCGGGGAAATGGCGAGATTATTTCGCTCGATAAGGCTGGTGATATCCCTCTTGGTATTGAAGATGACACTGTATTCAGCCAGGCAACTTTCCAGCTCCGAGAGGGGGATACGGTGGTTACCTTTACCGACGGCGTTATCGAAGCAACTGACCCGGATCACGAACAGTTTGACGATGCCAGAGTGCTCATCTCTCTCAATGAAAGCGACGGCACGCCGGAGGGCATCAAAGAAAAGCTCCTATCAGATGTAAAGGAATTTATCCGTGGGGCGCCTCCCAACGATGACCTCACACTCATCTGCTTCGGACCATCAATTCCGAAGCTGGAATTTGGTTAGTTCCAGCGTTTCCAGTCGACTTGTAGTCCTCCTCAGTGGGGCCTTTCCATATCCGTTTTCCTGATTCAAGGGGTCTCTGCTGTGATCGCCATCGCCCCTGCTTTCGAAGGCCGATGCAAGCTTGGCATTCTGAAGCTGGAGGGTATACGCATCGAATCCTGCCCCGAAGTAATGCAGGCTGATGTGAACGAATTCTGCAGGCGGCGAACCAAATTTTTTGACCTTGAACACGCTACCGAAATTCCAGGTGTGCAGAAAGCCAGGGAACTTTTCCGTCGCCTGGGAACAGATCCTAACAAAACCAGGCCCTGCTCAGAGACATTTTTGCGATACGTCCTCCGCAGCGGCAAATTTTACCAGGTGTCTAACCTCGTCGATCTGACCAACTGGTCCTCCGCGGAAATCGCCTCGCCCATCTGCATTTACGACCGTGCGTATATTGACGGCGACATCACACTCAGATCCGGTGCGGAGGGCGAAACATTCGAATCTATTCGAGGTAAGCGGATGGATGTAATTCATCAGCCCATCCTTGCGGACCAGGCCGGCGTCTTTGGCAGCCCATTCGCCGATTCTGCGCGGACCAGGATCCGCCACGAGACAGTTGAAGCGCTGGCTGTCTGGTTTACGCTCTCCGAATACTCGAATCGGGCGCTGCTGGCGGATATCGAGACCTACACCGAGCGACTGATCCAATACAAAATCGGGCAGCCCGGCCAGACAGAAATCGTAACCTGACACATGTCGAATACCGTTGTTTATCATCAAACGAATGCTGCCGAAGATACCCACCACGAGGTTAGCCCCACGTTGCTGGCGCTGTTTCGGTCAATCGCTTCGCCCGGTCACTATGCAATCGACGTGGGCTGCGGTCAGGGACGATTCACTTTCGAAATTGCGCCGAAGCTAGCATATACCATCGGCATCGATCTGGACATGGAAGGCATTGAGGCTGCGCAGACCCTGGCGCAAGAGAAAGGAATCGACACCGTTTCCTTTTTCGTGGCCGATGCCGAACAAGTGGACTACACCGAATTTATAACCTTCGAAACTTACGACCTCGTAACGGCTCATCTATGCTTGTCAAAAGCCATCATCGGGCGGGCGGCATCAGCCTTGCGTCCGGGAGGGAGATTCCTTTTCGCCGCGCTTGAAGCCGGGCAGTGGGGAGAGACTGGCGTCCAGTCATCCTTCGCTTTTTCGGAAGAGGGATTGCGAAAAGCTTTGGCAAGTGCCGGCCTGCGTGTGGAATACCTGGGAGTGGAGACCGAAATTCTGGAATACGAAACGGCTTCGTCACTTGAATCCGCATGGCTCAACGGCGTCTCCCCTAAATGGCTTAATGGCAGTCGCCGTGCAGGCCTGGCTGAACACGTCAAGGCAGGCGGGAACACGCTGACGGTTCGCAGTCATCTCATTGGTCGTGCAGTGAAAGCAGCTCGTTAGCCGATGAGCGAGGAAGAACTCAGGCTAGAAAGCATTTGCAGTTCACTTCGGCGGGACGGTTTCATACCTACCCCGTGGGAGGCAGACCCAGGTGAAGTCCATCCCAACAACACCCATTCTCGCGATGAAGTCGTCTATCTCTTAGAAGGGCGGCTGGAACTCACAGTGAACGGAAAGTCTCACCACCTTACTGAGGGAGACCGCATCCTCATCCCTGCCGGCATAAGCCACGACCTGAGAGTGATGGGAGACGGCCCCGTGCAGTTCGTCTCGGCAATCCGTAAGCCATAAAGAAGAGATGCTAAGTAACCAGAGGAAGGAATCCCCGGGAAATTTCTCTCCTTCTTCTTCTTCTTCTTCTTCCTTCTTTTCTTCTTCTTCTTCTTCTTCTTCCTTCTTTTCTTCCTCCTCGTCTTTCCGAATCCTTGGGAAATTTCTTTTTTTCTTCCTCCTCGTCTTTCCGAATCCTTGGGAAATTTCTTCTTTCTTTTCCACGGGCAGCCCGTCCCGAAACGTGATCCCAAACGCGTTTTCAGTGAGAATCTCCAGACCTCTGCCCCTAAACCCAATCGGTCTGGAAGTGTCACCCGCCCTCAAAGAATCCAAAACTATTGGCGCCCTGCTCGGAACTTTCACTGGCGATGCACTAGGCATGCCTGTCGAGGGTTTCGACATCGACATGATCGTCTCTGCCTACGAGCAAGTCGACACAATGCTCGAAGCTCGTAAAGGACGGGGGACTTACACCGACGACACTCAGATGATGATCGCAATCGCGGAGGTGCTGTCCAGGTGCGGTGAATTCCAAGGCGCAGAAACTGCCCGCTGTTTTATAAAGAATTTTGATCCTGAACGGGGATATGGCCGCGGTGCTTTAGAGGTTATCTATCGTCTTTCACAGGGTGTGCCCTGGAACAAGGCCGGCGAGCGCATGTTTGGCGGCGGCTCGTTTGGCAACGGTTCGGCCATGCGCATTGCTCCCATTGGCGTCTTCTTTTCTGCGAACCGTGCAGCGCTTATCCAGGCGGCGGTCAACAGTGCACGTATCACGCATACGCATCCGTTAGGAAAAGGTGGGGCGGTCATCCAGGCCCTGGCCATCAGCCTCGCATTTGAAAGCGACCCGGATGTGCCTTTAGACAAAGCAGCATTCCTTGCGACCCTCAAAGAGCACATCGAGCCTGAATGGGACGCCTACCATCACAAGCTTGTTCACGTCCAGGAATTGCTTGCAAGCGAGCTCGATCTACATGGAGTTGTGCGGCTTCTGGGGAACGATGTGACATGCCAGGGCTCCGTGCCTCTGGCCATCTACTGCTTCCTTCTCCACCCCGAAGACTTTCGGGCCGCGGTCGTTACTGCGGTAAACATGGGCGGCGATACAGACACCATCGGCGCCATGACAGGCGCTCTTTCCGGGGCGAGGCTCGGCTGGGAAGCCATCCCACCTGATTGGTTGAACGCGTTGGAAAATGGCGCTTCAGGTCGCGATTATGTGACCCAACTTGGAAGAGATTTGTACGCAAAAGCAAACAACTGAGCACTCGGAGAGAGCCTTGAGAATTGAAGCTATCCTGATCGACTTTGGTGGCACTCTGGATTCAGACGGGCTCGAGTGGTACGAAACCTTTTATCGCATTTGCCGGGACCAGGGAATGCTCATTAATCGCGACGAATTCGAGCATCTTGGAAGGCTCGCCGGTACCAGAATCAGCCGGCATGACGATGTTCGTGAGCTCAATTTGGATGCTCACGTTCATCGCCTCATGAACGAACTCAGGGAGGTCATGGACAATGAGATCCTCATGGACCCTGTAAAGACCTCTGAAGCATTTCTGACCAGGGCGAAGTCATGGCTGACCCGTCATCTTCCTATTGTCGAACTACTCGCAGCCAATTTCCGGCTCGGCTGCCTGTCAAACAATTGGGGCAACGCGCAGGGCTGGTGTGAGCAGTTTGGTTTTTTCGAGCACATGGAGGTAGCTGTCGACTCCACTCTCGTAGGTATAAGTAAGCCAGACCCCAGAATATTCGAAATCGGATTGCGACGACTGAACCTCCCGGCTGAGAAGGTGGCCTACGTTGGCGACCGCTACGAAACGGACATGGAGGGAGCTAAGGGAGCAGGCATGACCACAGTCTGGATTAGGCATCCTCATTATGAGAATGATGTAAAAGAGGGCGTGGCGGATTATGCCATTCGCTCCTTTTCAGAGATCCTGGAAGTTGTGGAGGATTGGAAGTGAACACCTGGAAACTGCAGGAATTAAATTACCAGCAGGTCAAAGACTCAGATTACGAAGTGGCGATCCTTCCAATCTCCGCGGTTGAAGCACACAATCTCCACCTTCCGTATGGCACCGATTTCTATCAGGTAGAGGCCATCGCCGACCGCGCCTGTGCCAGAGCGGCTGATGCAGGCGCAAAGTTAGTTTGCCTGCCAGGCATTCCCTACGGCGTTGAATCCAACCTGCATAAATTCCCGCTCAGCATCCACGTACAACAATCCACACTCAACACAATTATTGCGGACATAGTCGCTGCGCTCGAGAAAGACGGCATCAGAAAGCTGGTCATTCTGAACGGTCATGGTGGAAACGATTTCAAAGGATGCGTTCGCGACCTCTATGCGAAGTCTGATGTCTGCATATTCGTAGCCGACTGGTTCCGAATGGCCCCGGACGAGCGGAATGAAGTTTTCGAAGAACCAGGCGACCACGCAGACGAGATGGAGACAAGCTGCTGTCTGTACCTTGTTCCTGAATTAGTTCATTTAGAACAGGCGGACGAAGGCAATATCCGCCAAAGCCGCTTTGAGGCCATGGACCGAGGGCTTGTTTGGACTACACGCCCATTTGATCGCCTGACAACGAATTGCGGTGTCGGCAATCCTCACAAAGCAACCGCAGAAAAAGGCGAGGAATATCTTGAGGCGGTAGTCGCGAATCTGGTCAAGTTTCTAGTGGAACTCAGCGAGGCTGAAATCGATGAGTATTTTCCTTTCAGGAAGACGTAGGAGCGCAAGGCAGGTTTGAAAATCGCCCTTTGTAGCGACTGTTAAATAACAAACGAGTTGCCGCTTGGTTACTGCGATTTGAAGGCTTTGTTTGCGCTTTGAGCCTGCATGAGCTCTATCTGCAGGGTCTTTGGCCGCCGGAGCCGGCCCTCTTGCCAGACAGTCAGGAATGCCTTGGCGATTTCGGGGTCGAACTGAGTGCCCATGCCAGTCATCATCTCCTGGGCGATAAACTCCTTTTCATACGGCTTGCGGTATGGCCGGGCAGTTGACATGGCATCGTAAGCATCGGCCACACCGACAATGCGCGCCGTGTAAGGGATCCTGTCTCCTGCAAGACCGTCCGGATAGCCGCGGCCATCCCACCGTTCGTGGTGATGGCGGGCAATATCGAGAGGGTGTTTCATTCGCCGATTATCGATTTGGCCGATGATCTTTGCGCCGGTGACGGGATGCTCCTTTATCAGGGCAAATTCCTCATCCGTGAGCCGCCCTGGCTTGGTGAGGACTGCCTCGGGCACACCAATCTTGCCGACGTCGTGCAATAGCGCTCCGAGCCGGATGTTTTCGATCATCTTGTCGCCTTCACCGAGTTGCTCTGCGATTTGAACACTGAATGCGGCGACGCGTTCCGAATGACCGCGGGTGTACTGATCCTTTGCTTCGATGGCTGCAACGAGGGTGAGAATGGACCACATGGCGAGGTCTTCGAGCTCTTGAATCAGGTTTGCCCGTTCGATACCGATGCCCGCCTGGCGTCCGATGGCTGAGAGAAGTTCAAGATGGCGCTCTGTAAAAGCTCCGGTCTCCTGGCTGGAGTCCACATAGATGGCACCGAGGATCTGTTTCTGGCTCTCAAGGGGGACGCACATCACCGAACGAATCTTATTGATAAAGATGCTGTCGCCGGTGTTGAATCGCTCGTCCATCATCGCGTCCGGGCAGAGCACATGCTGTGATTTCGTAACGCAGTCCTGCACGATTGTCTGGCTGAGCGGCAGTCGTTCGTTAATCGCTACTTCGCATCGAACGACCGCAGGGCGGATGTCGCCGGATTCAGGGTCACGGAGCAGCAGGAATGCCCTTTCGGGGTTAATGACATCAATGATCGTGTCCATCAAAGTATCGTAAAGTTCCTGCGGATTTTCGGTCGAGTTGATCAGGTTGCCGACCTTGTAAATGGTGGCCAGGTTTTGATGTATCTGACGGTAGGAGGCGACATCGGTAACCGGTGCGTTGGTATCGAGCAGCAGGGTCTGGTTGAGTTCCTCTCTCCCGAAGACCTGGGTGCCGCTGCTTCGGGTCATGTGCGGGACGAACTTGACCTCTGTTCCAACATCGTCCTTCTTGGATGCTGAAGATTCCGTTTCCTGGAATTCAAATTCGTTGTCGCCGATCTGGATGAGGTCATTTTCGTCCAGCTTGTGCCGCTTGATTCGCTTACCGTTTACGAAGGTTCCGTTGCTGCTGCGATCTATGAGCTGGTACTGGCCGGCACCGCTCACAATCTCGCTGTGCTCGCGGCTGACTTCTTCACCATAAATCTGAAGCTCGTTTTCAGGACTCCGCCCAATCGAGATACTTCTGCCGTGCGGCAGGTAAATCTTGCGTCCTTTTCCTGGACCAGCCTTAACAATCAGAATCGCGTTCATGGAATATCGGTGATGGGAGCTTTCTTTAAGCGGAAAGGGGAGGAAGTATACTTGCCCGCTTTCACCGGGCAAAGCTGACTGTTTGGTTGAGTCCGTTGGCTGATTTACACCTGGACCAGGCAGGCATGCTCTACTTCCTGATGGCGTTCAGGATTTGGATTCAAGCTCTCCCGGCCTTGTTACCTGAATCCTGAATCCGGCTGAATCACGCGCCGAAGAAGCCTTCGCCACAAATTGCCGCACTGTTGCGAGCCTCAATCATTTAAAGTAGAAACCCCGCCCTCTGAACCCGAACTATAATCCACTATGAGTCGCATACGCACCTTCGCCCGAGCCAATCCATTTGCCCCAAGACAGTATGGAGAAATTGTGCGGGTAACTGAGCGGGTTTTTATATTCCGCAACATTGTGAACTCGACGGTCATTCTTGGCGATGAAAGCATTGCAATTGTTGACACCCAGGTGAACTCGGCCATGGCCAGGCGGATGCTCAATGAGGTCCGCAAAATTTCAGATAAGCCACTTAAGTATGCCATCAACACCCACTATCATTGGGATCACACTAATGGCAACAATGTGTTTAAGGATGCCGGTGCGACAATCGTAGGGCGTGAGAAGACCAAAGAGTTCATGGTGAACCGAGCTCCTCGTCAGAAGGGTTTCCTGGCTTCAAGAGGATTTCCGCTGGGTGAAGACCCCTTTCTGCCGGAACTCACCTTCACCGAAGATATCGAACTCGACCTCGGAAGCCAGCCGCTGAGGCTCTTATACCTGGGTGCCGCGGAAACGGATGACGCCACCGTCGTTCATCTTCCCGCTGAAAATATTGCCATCAGCGGCGACACCGTTATGACCGGCAGTTTCCCAATTTTTGGGCAGCCGGTCATGAACGAAGGGCTTATGGATGATCATTCCTGGATAGCCACGATCAAAGCCATACAACAACTCGGGCCTGAATGCATACTGCCCGGCCACGGCCCGGTCGCAAGAGAGGAATCGATCCGGTTGCTGATCAACATCGAGCAGTATTTCCTCGACGAGGTTGGCGCCCGTGTAGCTCAGGGAATGCAGATTCGGGAAGTTATCGAAGACCTCGAACCTAAATTGCCGGAATGGATCGCCCAGATTCCGGAAGTCTGGGGCACTCCGCGCTACGCAATCCTGCGCGTGTATCGGGGCCTGGTGGAGGATGACGAGCCCGGCTGGATGCAGATCAAGCCATCCGCCATCCCGCAGGCCGATGAAGAGAAAGTGACAAAGGCAGCAACCGGCCTAAAAGAATTCGAAGATTTCGTGGCCGCCGCAGATGAAGCCTCTGAAGGGGGCGACGCCGGACAGGAGATTGCCTTGCTCAGGAGTGCCACCCGCCAATTTTCAGACGATCCCCGTTGCTATATCGCCCTGGCGGATGCACTGTTGAAGGCATCACGTGATATTCCCAGCGTATTGGAGAAGGGTGACTTTTTTGACGAAGCCAGGAGCTTAGGAAGAAAGGCGCTGGAGATAGATCCCAACTTTGCGCCAGCCCATCTCTTCGAGGGCCAGTACTTGATCATGATGGCCTACCGTAATGGTGATGATACCGACGCAGGTGTAAACGCTATCAAGAGGGCCGAGTCGTGCGGCCTTGACGAGCACGGCCAGGCCCAGGCGCTGTTCTTCCTGGGTATGGCTGAGCGGACAAATGGCAACGAGACCGGAGCGAAAGCACATTTCCAACGCTCGCTAGCGCTTGATTCTTCGTATGCGCAGGCAGCGCTGGCGCTGAGGGCGTGATGCCTTATCGCGTTGTTAATCGCCGAGGTCTCCATAGAATCCCGTCGTTCATATCGAAGGAGAGGGTATGTTAAAAGAAGGCCTCGCATTTCTTAAAGAATCGTTAAAAAATTTCAAAGCTACCGGCGCCGTCCTGCCGAGTACTGGTTTTGTCGCCCGGAAAATTACCTCCAAAGCGGTTCAGGCAGTGAACCGCTCTCGAATGCGAGTACTGGAGGTAGGCCCGGGAACAGGGATCTTTTCCCGGCATCTGGCCAATAGCCTGGAGGCGGGAGACGTTCTCGATCTATGCGAAATCAATCCAAATTTCGCTGAACGCCTCAGGACAAAATTTGCTTCCAATGGAAACAACTCCAGTGGCCCGCAGATTCAGGTTCTTGAAGGCTCTGTTCTCAATCTTGAACCGTTAGAGCCTTACGATTACATCGTGTCCGGTTTGCCCTTTAACAGTTTTGGGCCTGAATTCGTCTCATCAGTCCTGTTGAAATACTCCACTATGCTCAAGCCAGGCGGTTACCTGAGCTTTTTTGAATACTTATTTATACGGGAATTGACCTACCCTTTCGGCTCTAGGAACTACAAACAGCGAGTGTCCGGTGTCGCGGAAGTCATGACCAGGTTGGCAAGGGAACAAAATCTTGAAAGTGAGACGGTACTACTGAACTTCCCTCCGGCGGTGGTGCACCATCTGGCCATTTGAGCGGGAACAGGTGCAATTTGCACAGCTTTTCCTGGTAGTGGCAGCAGGCCGGACATGTCAGGCATTACCCACCAACGGTGGTGTTCGTCTGAAATTCACTTCCAATTTGACGACTTTTTTTGCTCTCAAGTGCCTACCAAAAAATACTTTATGGTGGGCCCCCATTTGGCCGAAAGGTATAAGATCCAAAAAAAACGCCAGACCGAATGGCCTGGCGTTTTTCTGTGCAATGAACGTTTATTTACTATACCCGAATGCGAAGAGGCACATCCCTTGAGGATTTCTGGGTATAGCTCTCGTGGCAACGAGGGCAAATACGGTTGCCTGGGCCTTCGGACATGAATTCAGTTCCGCAGCGCAGGCAGTGCCTGCTGCGACGGGTACCTCTATTGAGGGACTGAAGGTGGGGAGGAATATCGCTATAAGTCTTCTTGCGGCGCATAAGGTCGCTCCTATGAAATGTATCCGTAACGGATAGGGGGGACTGCTCTCTTTGCGAATTCGTCTTCGCGCTTGCCTTATCTTAAGGCACTCAGGGACGCTTCATGAATCGCTTGTTGGAATCAGTCCAAGGTGGAAAAAAATTTGTAAATGAGCCGGGCTGATCCGTTCTCATTTAAGGGCGGGAGTATATCGGGTTTGTGAAAAAATTCACGAAATATTTTCTGAGATTTTGTCTTAATTTTATAATACCCGTTAACATTCATTTATATCATCCCAATTTTGAATGTAAGTCATTTATTTATTTGGTTTTACGTATTTATTTCACGTAAGCATTCAGAGCATTTTTCGGATTGTACAAGTGAATATTTCCCCTGTCCTATGAAACTTTTTGTAAAGGCCATTCGGGCCCTGGAGGGCAGATTTTCCAGATTCGATCACCTTTGCGTGTCCACAGGTCAGACCTATAATCCGCCGCCTTCGTCTTATCTCGGCATGCATTTTTATGACACCTTTCAGGGTCGGCATTGGCAACGATATACATCGCCTTATGGAGGGGCGTCCACTCTTCCTGGGTGGAGTGGAGATCGAGCACTCCAAGGGGGCCGATGCCCACTCTGACGGGGATGTTGTTCTGCACGCGACTGTGGACGCCCTGCTCGGTGCGGCTGGGCTTGGTGATATCGGGGAACTCTTTCCGGATGACGATCCGGCCTATAAAAACATGGCCAGCAAGATCTTCATAGCGAAGACACTCAAGCTGCTTGCCGAGCACGGGTGCTCGCTGGTAAACATCGATGCAATCATCATGGCCCAGGCCCCCCGGCTCAAAGCCTATAAACCGGCCATACGTGAGCGCATGGCCGAACTCTTGAAAATCCCAATCGAGCAGGTGAACGTTAAGGCGAAAACAGGCGAAAGAATCGGCCCGATCGGCGAAGAGAGGGCCATTGCCGCAGAAGTTGTCGTCCTCATTGAAAAGGTCTAACTGCAAACATCATGGCCATCTATTTTTACAACACCCAGACGAAGAAGAAGGAAGAGTTTGAGCCCATTGAGGCAGGCTTGGTCAAGATGTACAACTGTGGCCCAACTGTGTACAGCTTTGCACACATCGGAAACTTCAGAGCCTACGTTTTTGCTGACATCCTTCGTCGGTATCTCGAATACAGAGGGATGGTCGTCCATCAGGTCATGAACATCACCGACGTCGGCCATCTGACGGACGATGCGGATGAGGGCGAGGACAAGATGGTCCAGGCCGCAGGCCGCGAGGGTAAGGATCCCTGGCAGATTGCTGATTTTTATTCCGAAGCCTTCTTTGAAGACATTGACCTCCTTAAGATCCAGCGCGCAAAGGTCTACCCGAGGGCCACCGACCATGTGGAGCACATGATCCGGATGATTGAAAAGCTCATAGGGCAGGGTGTGGCCTACGCGTCCAACAACTGTGTTTATTTCGACATCAGCAAGTTCCCCAAGTATGGCTCGCTTTCCGGCAACACCCTTGAAGCTCTTCAGGCCGGGGCCCGCATCGAGGTGAATCCGGATAAACGAAATCCGCTCGATTTCGCCCTCTGGATTACTGACGAGAGTCATCTGATGAAGTGGAAAAGTCCCTGGGGCACCGGCTACCCGGGCTGGCACATCGAATGTTCCGCTATGTCCATGAGCCATCTGGACGAGTCCATCGATATTCATACCGGTGGCGAAGACAACATCTTCCCACACCACGAATGCGAGATTGCCCAGTCAGAAGGCGCGACCGGCAAGCAGTTCGTCAGGTACTGGATGCACACCCGCCACTTACTGGTCGATGGCAAGAAGATGTCCAAATCCGAGGGCAATTTCTACACCCTCCGTGACCTCATGGAGAAGGGATACTCAGCGGATGCTGTCCGTTACTCATTGCTCAATACCCACTATCGGCAACAGCTTAACTTCACACTCGACGGTATCGAGGCCGGGGGAAAGGCTGTGACCCGGCTGCGTGATTTCATGCGCCGGCTGGAGACAGCGACCGCGAGCGAAGATAACCCTGAGGTCCAGGCCCTGACTGAAACCATGGTCTCCACTTTTGAGGTGGCCATGGATGACGATCTTAATATCTCACTGGCTCTGGCAGCCATCTTCGATTTCGTCCGTGACATCAACCGTCTGGAAGTCAGTACCGCAGATGCCTCACGGATTCGTGAAGTGATGAAGAAAATCGATCACGTTCTGGCGGTGGTAATGGTCGAGGAGGAACTCCTCGATGGAGAGATCGAAAAACTGCTGGAAGAGCGCGTCCAGGCGCGGAAGGACAAGAACTTCGCCCGCTCAGACGAGATCCGGGATTACCTGAAAGAACAGGGGATCATCCTCGAAGACGCCCCGCAGGGCACTCGATGGAAGCGAGGATAAATCCTCCTGTTTTTCCATTGTCTTCCGTGGATCTCTTCCGCGACTCAGTCCTTTTTCAAGATTGGCAGAAAGTTCCAGGTAGCGAAGTCTTCGATAAAGGCGCAGACCTCGTTCACGATGGCGTTGACCAGCGATTTGCCCTTCTTTGCGGTGCTTTTCTCAGGTTTTCCGAGAGCGCCTGTGGCTGATTGCCGATAAAAACGGCCGCCCAGCCCAACGCGCCCGAGATTCTCGGTGCTGAAAAAAGGTGTATCAATAACAGGATGATGCCCCTTGGCCTGTTTCATGTGAACAAGGTCTTTTTGGAAGTGGAGCATCATGGAGGTCTCGTACTCACCCGCATGCGAGAGTTGCTTCGATTCCATTCCATGCATCTCGGCGCTCATCACTGGTTTGGCGATATTCCAGTACGAGCCAATCGTGATCAGAGCTTCATCACAATCGGGGCAGGAATTCACCATGTCCGTGATGGCGTTGCTGCCGGGAGTGAGATTTCCGCCGTGCCCATTCAAGAAAAAGATGCGCCTGAATCCGGCACGGACGAAGCAGCGAAGGACGCTCTTTATCATCTCCGTGTAAAGCGTATTTTGAACGGTAATCGTCCCAGGGAAGTTCAGGTGATGATCTGACGCGCCAAGCCAGAGGGTGGGAGTGAGGGCGATCTTGTCGCCAAGTTTCTCGTGCACCCGGTCCGCGATTCCGGTTACGAGATAGGTGTCAGTCAGCAGAGGCAGGTGGTGTCCGTGCTGTTCGAGTGATGCAAGAGGGCAGACCACGATCGTGTTTTCCTTATCAACGTCCCTGATATCAATCCAGCGCTGATCTCCATAAATCATGTAATGAGCTCCGTTTCAGAAATGTGAGGTGAACTATCGGAGCGGATTCTGTGGTCGAGGCTCGGAACTGTCAAAGGCAACTGGTGTATCAAGAATTCATCTGTAACTTTTCGACAAGTTCTGCTTTTCGTCCCCCAACAGCTTGAGTTCCTTGTCCGAATACACTTTCCCATACGATTCCAGCCGCCCGCTCGACGTTATCTGTATGGGGCGGGTGGCCGTTGATTTCTACGCCGAACAGATCGGCAGTCCCCTCGAAGACGCGCAGAGCTTCCGCATGTATCTCGGTGGATGCCCGGCCAATATCTCCGTGGCCGGCGCACGGCTTGGCCTCAAGCCGGCGCTCCTCTCCCATGTGGGCACGGACGACATGGGCAAGTTCCTTAAGAACACCCTTGTCCGCGAGGGAGTCGATATCACGCTCCTGAAGGACAACCCCAATCATCTGACAGCGATAGTGGTTCTTGGGGTCAATCCACCAGATCGATTTCCGCTCATTTTTTATCGGGAGAACTGCGCGGACATGCAGGTCCAACCGGAGGATGCAGACCCCGAAATTTTCAAGACCAGCAAAGCGTTTCTCTTTACAGGTACGTGCCTCTCCCAACCTTCGATGCATGCAGCCACTCTACACGCGGTGAAGACCGCGAAGGAGGCCGGCACGGCGGTCGTTTTCGACATTGATTACCGTCCCGTTCTTTGGAAGCTCACCGACCCCGGCGATGGTGAGACCCGTTTCACTCTCGCGCCTTTCGTAACGGCAGAGATCCAAAAGTTCCTGCCCATGTGCGACCTTGTGGTTGGTACCGAAGAGGAGATCCTCATTGCAGGCGGCGGAGAAGATCTCGAAGCGGCCGTGCGCGCCATCCGCGAAGTAACAGGCGCGCCCATCGTTCAAAAGCGCGGCGAAGAAGGCTGCGCTGTCTTTCTCGACGATTTGCAGAATCCAACCCTTGCGCGGTCTTTCCCTGTCAAAGTTCTGAATGTGCTCGGCGCTGGCGATGCGTTTATGGGCGGTTTTCTGCGTGGCTGGCTCCGCGGTGAGGATTGGGAAACATGCGGAAAGTTCGGCAACGCCAATGGTGCCCTCGTGGTCTCACGACATGGCTGCGCGCCCGCGATGTCGTCGTTCCGTGAGCTTTCATTCTTCATGGAAAACTATCACTCCAGGCCTGATATCCTTGAATCCAAAGAGCTTGAGCTCCTGCACCGCGTGGCGAACGTTGGCAACCCTGCGGCCTCGAAAAAGCTCATCCTTGCGTTCGACCATCGATGGCAATTTGAGAGGTCTTGTGATGAGCAGGGTAAAGACCGGTCATGCATTTCTGAATTTAAAGAAAAGGTCTTCGATGGTTTTCGAACCTCTCTGAACTCCGTATCGGCTGACATCGCGGCAATCCTGATCGATCCGATCTATGGGCAGTCCGTCATCAAACAGGCTGCAGAAGAGTCGTTTGATTTTGGTATGCCGATCGAGGCTTCAGGAGTATTTCCTTCGGAGTGGATTGGCACGGACTCGCTCTACCAGCAGTTACTCGAAAGGCCATCCACGGCCTTCGTCAAGTACCTGTGGCAATATCACCCTGAACTGTCAGACAAAATCCGGCAGCATCAGATTTCAAGACTGCAAGAGCTGGACAATGTCTGCAACGCGCTCGAACGCCGGCTAATGCTGGAGCTGCTCGTTCACGACGACTTCGAGCACAACGGCGCCAATCTCGTAGCGTCGATGACCGATGTCTATCAATCTGGAGTGTTTCCGTTCTGGTGGAAGATCGGGGCTCTCGACTCGATGGAGGAGTGGAAGGCCGTCTGCGACGTCATAGATAGATACGACCCCGATTGCCGCATCATCGTGCTTGGCAAAGGCGCTGAAATGAACAGGTTTGCGGATTGGTTTTCAATCGCGAAGACAACTCACCACACCGTCGGTTTTGCGGTCGGTCGCACCATTTTCTGGCCCGCATGGCAAAGCTATGTTTCAGGTGAAGTAGTTTTGGATGCGGTGCCTGGCCTCATTACAGCAAAATACCTGGAACTGGTCAGGGTCTGGCAGGAAATATAAATTTCGACATCCTCTCATTCATGCGCGACCCAAATGTTTCCTTCGGATTGAGAGTAGCCCACGTGATTTCACTGACCGTGGCGTGTTGGTTTTTCACGATCCCCGATGCACCTGCCGCTGACAGCTTCCAGGCGGGGCTTCGCCCCATCCTTAAGAAGTATTGTCTGGGCTGTCACTCCACGAAAAAACACAAGGGCGATCTCGATTTGGAGCGTTTCAAGACCGAGGCGGATGTCCGTCGTGAGCCGAAGACATGGCAGAAGGTGGTATATCAACTCGATCTTGGCGAGATGCCTCCAGAGGAAAAACCCCAACCGGACGCGGTCGAACGCAAGCAGATCCTCGATTGGATTGGCAAGGCCCTGAAGGCCGAAGCCCTGGCGCGTGCGGGCGATCCCGGGCCAGTCGTCCTGCGCCGTCTGAGCAATGCCGAATATACGTACACCATCCAGGACCTTACGGGCGTCGATCTCAATCCGGCGCATGAGTTCCCGATCGATGGCGCCGCCGGCGAAGGTTTCATGAACGTGGGCAATGCGCTCGTCATGTCCCCGGGACTATTCTCCAAATATCTCGACGCTGCAAAAGAAATCGCGGCACATGCGGTCTTGTTGCCGGATGGTTTTCGATTCTCACTGGGTAAGTCCCGACGTGACTGGACGGACGAAATCCTCCATGAGATTCGTTCCATCCACTTCAGGCACACAAGTAGCCGCCGGGACATGAATCACCTCAATCGATGGAATCCCAGCCTGGCTGCAAGCGCGACCAATGAGGACGGCCGGGTAGATTTGGCCCAATACATTTCCGCGCTGGTCAGGCACCGGGAACGTCTTCTGAACGACATCAAGAGTGTCGAAGCGATTGCAGGAGAGGAGCACCTCAATGAGAAGTACTTGCGACTTCTTGCCACGATGCTGGTGTCAGGAAAACCTTCATCGGTGCTGCTGGACCAAACGCGAAATCGTTGGCAGACTGCAAAACCAGAAGAAGCGACAGAGATCACCGGCAACATTCGGGCACTGCAGGATCGAGTCTGGCAGTTCAACAAGGTGGGCCATTTCGGCAGTACCCGGCCGTGGCAGACTCCAGCCGAAGTGCTCCTTGATCAGGTCGCTTTCAAATTGCCGATCAAGCCTGCCGAACAGCAGGAAGAGGTAGTGTTTTATCTGGTGACCGGCGATGCCGGCGATGGTCGGGAAGGAGACCAGGCGGTATGGCGCAAGCCTCGTATTGAATTCAAGGGCCGTGAGCCGATCCTGCTGCGTGACCTCCGCTATCTGTCGTGGCTGATAGAGACCGGTATCGATAAGGAACTCGCTCGAACCGATCTCTATCTGGGGGCTGTCATCGATCTGGCGACGAATCCGAACGTCGACGAAGTGGCCGCGGTGGACGATCTAAAGCCAAGCCTGCTGCGGCGATGGTCTGAGTATCTCAGCTTGACACAGCTTTCTGTGGAGCCACGTCTCACCGGCCTTTTCAAAAACAAGGTGTCAAAAGTTGCCGGCTACGAAGATCTCAACGGTTGGCGCAACAAAGACCTGCCTTCCATGTTCTCTAACGCTTCAGACAAGACCGTTTCGTTTCTGACGCTGGAAGTCCCGCCGCGGAGTGTGAACGTCCATCCGAATCCGGACGAAGACGTGGCCGTGGCATGGCGAAGTCCGATGGATGGCCGAGTCTTGATTCACGGGAAAGCTGCCGACGCCGATAGCAAATGCGGCAATGGAGCGGCGTGGTCCCTGGAACTCCTCAGTAACACCGGGAATGCGGCCCTGACCTCCGGTGCATTCGACAATGGCCGTTCTGAGTCTTTCAAGTTGCCGCAATCGGTCGAGGTCAGGAAAGGAGATTTCATCTCTCTTGTTATCTCCGCTCGTAATCGCGATCACTCTTGTGACAACACTCACATCGATTTGACTCTTTCTGAAGACAAAGAAGACGGCCTGGTCTGGAATCTGTCCGACATCATCGACAACATTCACGCGGGGAATCCTCGTGAGGACAACCACGGCAATGCGGATGTCTGGCATTTCTATGAACGCGCGAGCCAGCAAACGAAGAAATCGATTACGATAGCTCTCGGCTCAGCACTCGCTCTCTGGAGAGCTGCCGCACTCAAGTCGGAACTGATCGAGGAACTGGACACACTTGCTGCAGCAGTCAAAGCCGCGTTTCTTGCGGAAGAAGGAGCACGCTCAGCCGCGGACAAAGAAATGGTGCGAACCCTCAGGGCATTGGAGGGCCCGTTGAAATGGGCGGAAGACGCATCGTTGTCGAGTGAACCGCAGCCTGATAAAGAAAATGCGCAATCCCATTTCGGCCTCGCGAACGAGATGTTCGGCCGCCTGCCGGATACTGGTAAGGACAGCCTTTCTGTGGAGGCACCTTCGGTAATAGAGGTCCGTTTGCCCGCCGCGCTCGTCCGCGACGGACAATTCGTGGTAGATGGCACACTGATCCAGAACGAAAGCGATCAGGCCAGTGTTCAAATGCAGGTCTCGCAGCAAAAGCCGGCGGGCGCGGATGGCCTGATTCTGGGCGAGCCGATTGTTGTTCGGCCCGGCAGCGCGGCTCGGGAACGCTTTGCAGCGGCTCTCGATGATTTCCGCAATCTCTTCCCGTCCGCCATGTGTTACTCGCGCATCGTCCCGGTCGATGAAGCGGTCACGCTGGTGTTGTTTCATCGTGAAGACGAATACCTCTCACGTCTGATGCTCGATGAAAAGGATCGGGCCAGGCTTGATCGTCTATGGGAAGAGTTGCGCTATGCCAGTCAAGACGCGTTTACGATTGTCGATGCGCTCGAACAACTCCTGGAATACGCCACGCAAGACGGAGACCCCCGCATCTTCCAACCCCTTGAAAAGCCCTTCCGTGAGCGTGCGGATGCCTTCCGCAAGCAACTTGTGGATACCCAGCCCGCCCATCTCGAATCGCTGATCGAATTTGCCGCCCGTGTCTGGCGAAGACCATTGGCCGCGGAGGAGACCCAAAAACTGCGTGCACTTTATGATCAACTCCGAGCAGACGACCTCTCCCACGAAGAGGCATTCCGGCTGACTCTGGCGCGAGTCTTAACCGCACCCGCTTTTCTGTATCGGATCGAGAAGGCCGGCCCGGGCAAGAATCCATCGCCCGTTTCAGATGCGGAACTCGCCAGCCGCCTGAGTTATTTCTTATGGTCGTCCATGCCCGATGCCGAGCTCGCTTCGACCGTGGCCGAGGGTCGCACCCACGAACCCGGGACGCTACTGGCACACACGAGGCGCTTGCTATCCGATTCGCGTATCCGCAGGCTTGCGATTGAGTTCGCCTGCCAGTGGCTGCACGTGCGGGGCTTCGACGAATTCGATGAAAAGAGCGAGCGGCATTTCCCGCAGTTCACCCAACTGCGAAACGCGATGTACGAGGAGTCGATCCGGTTCTTTACGGATCTGTTTCAGAACGACCGGTCCGTCCTCTCTATTCTGGACGCCGACCACACCTTTCTGAACGAACCGCTTGCCAAACATTACGGGATTCAGGGCGTACGCGGCCCGGATTGGCAGCAGGTATCGAATCTCAAACAGCACGGCCGTGGCGGTTTCCTTACCCAGGCTACGTTTCTTTCCAGGCAATCGGGTGCTTCCCGCACGAGCCCCATCCTGCGCGGCAACTGGATCTCCGAAACGCTCCTTGGCGAAAGGCTTCCCCGGCCTCCGGCAAATGTGCCCCAGCTCCCGGAAGACGAAGCGAAAGAAGAACTCTCCATCCGCCAGCTCGTGGAAAAGCACACCCAGGATCCGGCCTGCATGAAGTGTCATAAACGAATCGATCCCTACGGATTCGCCCTGGAGAAATACGACGCCATTGGCCGACTCCGCGACAAAGACCTCGGCGGACGCCCCATCGATACCAACACGACCCTGATGAACGGAAAAAAGATCGACGGTGTCGACGGCCTCAGAAAATACCTTCTGACCGAGCGTCTGGACGACTTCCTGAAACAGTTCTGTCGCAAGATCCTCGGCTACGCCCTGGGCCGCGAAACCGAACTCTCCGACGAACCACTTTTGCAAAAGATGATCTCCGACCTTAAAGCCAACGAATACCGCGTCAGCATCGCAGTCGAGCTCATAGTGAGCAGCAAACAGTTCCAGCAAATACGTGGGAAGGAAATGAAATGAAGGAAGCCTCCCCAATTATTGAAAAAGTCGAGCTGCCTTAGCTGCGATAAAGATTAGGATTACCAGTGAGACAAAAAACTCACTCCACCACGTCACCCCATACTTCCGTGCCATGAACGAACATCTTTTCTCCCGCCGAACAATGCTCCGTGGTCTTGGCGTCAGCATGGCGCTGCCTTGGTTCGAATCCCGCACCGTCTGGGGGGATGAACCGAAAGGCAACGAGCGTTCGAGCGAAGCGCCGAAACGGCTGGCCGTGCTCTTCTCCGGCAACGGTTTTCACCGCAGCGAGTGGTGGGCCAAGGGCGAAGGCAAAGACATGGAACTCGGCAAGGTCTTGATGCCGCTGAAGGATTATCGTGAAAAGATGCTCTTCATCCGAGGGCTCTTTAATGCTGAAGCGCTCAAGGGCAACGTCCACAGTTCGCAGACGGGTAATCTCCTCTCTGGTGCGCCGCTCGCCTCCGGCGGCGAGATCCGTTCGGGCACAAGCTTCGATCAGATTCTGGCCCAGCGTTACGGCCGGCAGACAAAAGTGCCCAGCCTTGTGCTCGCCTGCGAAAAGGCCAATCCGGCCGTGCACAAAAACTATTCGATGCTGTACAGCTCCCACGTCTCCTGGAGTTCTGCCACCACGCCGACACCGCTCGAACTCTACCCGGCTCTGGCATTCGACAGGCTGTTCAAGGACAGCAATCAGCGTGGCGACCAGAGTGTGCTCGACGCCATATTGAGCGAGGCGCAGAGCCTGCGAAGCAGCGTCAGTCACCGCGACCAGCAGAAGCTTGATGAATATCTCGACTCCGTTCGAGAAGTGGAACTCCGCATTGAGGGCGCCGGCAAAAGAGGCGAGTTGCAAGGCTGGCGTCCCGCTCTCGACAAACCAAACCTCCCACGCCCGGCCGACGGCATCCCGCAACAACTTGCCGAACACATGCGGCTGATGTGCGATATCCTCGTCCTCGCATTTCAGACGGACGCCACCCGCATCTGCACTCTCAAACTCAACAACGATCATTCATCGTTGCGATTTCCCCATCTCGGCGTGGATTACATGATCCACCATCTTCTTTCCCACAAAGACACGCCCGACTGGCTGAAGGTGAACCAGTTTTTCGTCGAACAACTCGCCTACATCGCAGGCAAGCTCGACGCCATCCAGGAAGGCGAGCGAACGCTGCTGGATAACTCCGCTCTGCTTTACTGCTCGAGCATGCTCCATGGGAATCACGACGCCAACCAGCTACCGGTAGTCGTCCTTGGCGGGGCCGGCGGCCAGATAAAAGGCGGCCGAGTCCTCGACTACCTCGGCAAGCCCAATCGTCAGATGTGCCGCCTCTACCTCTCACTGATGAACAAATTCGGCGTCCAACTCGAAACCTTTGGCGACGCGACCACACCTCTCGATGAAGTGTAGCTGAAGGCGAGAGCCTGCCCTTTACCCATTTAGGCAGCCGTCCCTGGCGAACAACCAATTGCCGTCTACGTAAACTGCACGGGCAGCAGCACGGGCGAAAAGAATGCCATTCGGCAGAAAGTGGTGTTTGAGTTTCGCACGAAGAATGAGAGCTCCAAAGATCTCGCTCTCCACTTGGGCCAGGCGGTGCTTGCCGACGCTGAAAACAGGAGGTATACCAGCCCGTCCATTTAACAAAACCCAAGTGAATGATGAAACAATTGTCGCCATGTCCAAGGGGAAGGGGGCATGGAATGTCGAGTTTGCACTGCCTGCGGAAGTCAAAGTATCAAAAATTGGCTCGCTCCACTGCCTCTGGAGCATGTTCGGCGACAGGAGCCGGATGCGCCTAGTGATCTCAGTGCTCTGGCTATCAGCGTTGGCGCGGATTTTGGAGGCAGGCGGGGAAACTCGACCATTCATACGAACGCAGCTTCTGTCGGGGCCGCAACAGCCGGGCGCGGGCCGGATTGAGGTGCACGGAGTCACACACCGTCCGCAGGTAACCGTTGCCGCTGCCCTCCACCACCAGTGATTTGTAGCGCCCGCTGAACAGGCGCCCGTAGAGTTTGTGCCGGCGATTGAACCGGCCGGTGTAGGTGCCGAGGAACCACTTCATCCCCGCCACCAGGTTGGGCCGGGGAGTTTCCACGACCAGATGAAAGTGGTTGGGCATCAGACAATAGGCATGCACCTGCCAGCCGGTCTTCGCGCAGGCCTGGCCCAATGTTTGGAGGAACACCTTGTAATCTTCCCTGCCCTTGAAAATGGGCTCCCGGCGGTCGCCCCGGTTCAAAACATGGCATACCGCACCGGAATACTGCACACGAAGCTTGCGAGCCATGGGGCGTGCTGCCCTGCTTGTATCAATAGTCAAGAACCGACCCCTTTACGGTGATCTTATCGAGCGGATTTGCGATTCACTCCAATTTCCACAGCACCGTTCCCATGTGATAGCGGGTATGCTGCTCGGTCCCGATGCTATACCAGGCCGTCACGA
>JAQBXN010000013.1 GCA_027625095.1 Planctomycetota bacterium
GTACAAAAGCTGCGATGCCACCAGGAGCAATGGCCTGGCTCTTGTCAGACAATTCGTAGTGAACATTACCACATGATCCAGCAGCCGGCCGAACTGAACATCGAGTTCGGTGACGCGGCCGTAATAACAGGCCAGTGCCATGCGCCATTCGGCGTCAGTGATGTTTTCGAAGATCTGCTGTTGACGGCGATAAAAGCCGGGCCTGTTGCTCATGTCCGCCCGGAGATTTTCCGGCAGTTGAATATCGCCGAGGTCGTACTGTTCGAAAATCTCACGCGAAACGATCATCGCCTCGTTCGGCTCGTAAAAGCTCGCGCAACAACACCACGGTCTGGCCCCGTCCTGCCTTTCAAGAAAATCGAGGGCCTTCTGCGTGGTCGCCCCCATATTCCTTTCGGATGCGGGTTCGTCGGTAACGCCGTAATGCAGAATCTTGTTGTAGCCGTCCGGACCTTCCTGGTATCGAGTGAGTGCAGGGATGAGCGGCGTCTCCGTTGGCCCGCCGCTCTGTGAATGCGAGCGATGAACCTGACGTCCTCGGACTTCGTATTTATCCCAGCCGAAATTCTCGAGCTTGTCGGTCCGTTCGATGTGCCACTTCCCGAAGTAGCCGTTGTGGTACCCGGCCTCCTGAAGGTGCTGGGCCCAGTGCGGCCCGTTACGCAAAACGCACTGGTCATCGTCGACTGTGTGCTCGACGCAAAGGACGCCGTGATTGTGCGGCAGCAACCCGGTCATCAGACTGGCCCGGGCAGGCGAACATGTTGGCGATGGCGTGTATGCGTTGGAAAAACGAGTCCCGATGGCAGCGACGCGATCAAAATTTGGTGTTTTGCAGATGTGGCCGGGCTGGACGAGCCGCCCCTGCATGCCGTCCATTATGAAGAGAAGGATGTTGGGTTGGGGCATTGAGCCGATCTCTTATTCGAGAAATCCCTTCTTTTCCTCCGTCTGCACCTCGGATGCTTTCGCCTCTACATTCTTTGGTGCATACAACAGGACGATCTTCTGGATGCCGCCAGTGCCCACCTCGTTCAACTGTTGGTTCGTGACTTTGACGACGAACAGGTTTTCTTTTCCGAATTCGATCGCGTCCGTCACTTCAATTTCATGGGGGCGCCACGACCCGCTGATCTGATCGCGGACTTCCGTTCGAATGACTTTTTGGGTCTTCCGGTCTTTGACTTCCGCCACCCATGTGATGGGCTTTCCGTTGATCCATATTTTGGCCGCCTCGTCCACGGCCCCGAACCACATCATGATTTTTCGGCCTTTGAATTTCTGTGGAACAGAAACTCTGGTTCGATACCAGCCGATGCCATTGACGGCGCCGAATCCCTGATCCATCCACGATGCGGAATAAGTTTTCATCCGCTGCCAGTTTCCCCCTTTGAGGGTCGGCGAATAAAGCTCAAGCCATTCTCCGGCGTCGTGTTGGTCGAGCAGAAAATCCCATTCGTCTGGAAATCCGGTCACCAGTTCGTTGCCGCCCGTGGTCTTCTCGTGGGACTGAACGACTGCGGGCCCCCAGAACCGTTTGAGATAGCTCTTCGCGGCCTTGCTGCTCAGCCAGCGTGCATCCCATTTAATAAGCTCGTCCTGGAGCTTGACGAGTTCATCGTATGCTGCTTTGGAGTCTTCAAATTTGAAGGCTCTTTGAAACTCCTGCATGTCCAGGAAAGCCTGGAGATAATCGTGTGCCAGCTTGAAGATTCTGACGCAACTCTTCTCACGTTCTGAATCCGAACTGGACTCAGCTTTCTTCAGGAGCTTCGCCCCACTCTTCATCACTTTTTCGGTATAGATATCGGGGTAGTTGGTGTCGTTCCCGGTGTGGTGGTCTGCGTCACGAATGGCGTCGGCCATCATCCAGAAATATTCGTCCATGGATTTGCCGGCATCACCGAAAAGGCCGTTGCAGAATTCGCTCACCACAGCCCGGGGCTCGCTCTTTACCTTCCACGCCATCCTGGCGGCGAGATAGTAGCCAGGGGCACTGGCCGACCAGGACTGAATGCTCTCGGGAAAGAAACCCAAAATGTTGTGTTCATACATCCACGGGATGTCATCCACCCACTTGTAAAGACTGTGGAAGGGCGTCTGCAGTCCGGCCAGATTGAATGTGTAACCGCGGTAGTGCATCTCCAGCCCGTATTTGGACCAGCCCTCGTACATCTTCCGAACAGCGTTTCGAGTAGGGCAGAGCGGATTGAACATGGAGTGAAGACGGCAATAAGTGATCGGCGCGAAGACTGGCACGATGGACTTGCTGGGGGTCACGGTGACCGGCGGCAACTGATAATTTGAATAGACGTAAAATCCATATTTCTTTCCGGGGTGTTTCTTTGAAACTCGCTCATCCACCTGATTCATCATTTTGATGAGCCGGTCGATGACGTCTCTGTCCTGTGCGAACGGATCGATGCGACCGCTGTCCATGGCTTCGCAGGGGCCGCACTCGCACCAGCCTCTTCCATCATTGGGGCCCAGTGAGGCCCCGACCGCACTTGGATTTTTGTCGAATGACTGGGTAATCCTTTCAACAATTCGGTCTATGAGCTGAGGGTTCGACAAACACAACTGACCACCAGCGACTCGCTGCCCGTTCCGAAGAGGAAACCACTCCGGATGTGCCTCAAATTCTTCTGCTCGCAAAAAACCATGAAAGCTATGGGCCGCCGGTACTCCCGAGCCGCCGAGTTTGTTTCGACGCGACCAGTCAGCATCCAGCCGCAGCCAGCGCGGGTTCATGTCCGGCTTTTCGGCGATATTCGGGCTGTCGATAATCAGGGTGGCTTTTTTGGGATAGACCTCGCCCAGCGGGCCGGGGAGGTACCATCGACACCCGAGGCGCTCCAAAAGGTCGGTGCAGGCAAAACTGGTCGCCAGCGGGGATTGCCCCGCGAGATAGAGCACCCCCTCCTTTTCGGTGATGATGAAACCACCTTCGGACGAGGCCACTTCATCGAGGGCATTCGAAACCGGGCCGGCAAGCGCCTTCCCGACTCGGATGATGTTGAGGCCATCCGGTATCTCATCTCCCGGTTTGAGCACGCTCAGCTTTGCGTTACTCATCTTCGCGATGAACTCCAGGAGGTCATTGATTCCCGCTTGGAAATTTTTGTCTTTGTCGTCAGCGGCGATGACCACAGATTTGGCCACACCATTTTCTACCAGCGTGAAAGCTGTGGCAGAAGGCGGGCAAATAATGCCGAGAAGGAAAAGTGACAGGACGAAATGCAGAGGGTTCAATCTGTCATCATTTGTATGCATGTTTCGTCATTAAGCGGGGAATAATGCCAACGCGGAAGTTGCACGCGAGATGCTTAGACATCCCTGAGGCCGCTCTCACAACCTAATCGGGTGCGCACTTTTCGGCAAGACGGTGGCGACACAACGGACAACTATACGCTTGAGGTCAGGCAATCTCGGTACACCCTCCGCCAGTTTGCAGAAAGGAGTTTTGCCAACTGCTCGTGTGTGTAGCCTCGCGATAGTAATTCTGCGGTCAGGTTTGGCAGCTCGCCCACGTGGCTCATCCCTTCCGGCCATTGGTGACTATCGATGCCGTTCACATCGCCGCCTATTCCGACGTGCTCGTTACCACATATCTTTATCAGGTAATCGACCACGTCAGCGAGATTTGCAATATTGACCGAAGGGGTCGCGGAGATGGCCGGGTCCGGTGGCAACTTGTGTTCTTCAAAATATGTCTCCTGTTCTTTCTGATCTCTCCGGAGTTTCATCCGCTTTTCGGGATCATCGGTGAGCGCCAGGACATGCCGATTGTATTTCCAGATTCGAGGCTCGAAGCCTGAGTTGGTCATTCCATCCTTTTCGTAGAGTGTGTACTTTGTTTCCCAAGCCTTTTGTGAGATGAGATGGTCCGCGAAGTGGATACCAACCACTCCTCCCCTGTCGGCGATTTTACGCAGCAACTGATCGCTGAGACCGCGAGATGACGGAACAAGATTTCGGCTGGTGGTATGGCTGTCGATGACCGGCTTTGAGGACGCCTTGATCATTGCCTCGGCGGATTCATCGCTTGCATGAGCAGTGTCGACCACTATCCCGAGTTCGTTCATGCGACCGATCACCTCTCGGCCAAAGTCGCTCAATGCCGGCCCGGGAATTCCTTCGAGGCCGGTGCAGTAGCGGTTGTGATACTGCATGGCCGGGTGGATGGCGCGAACGCCGAGGTCGTAAAAGCGGTCAACAGAATCGAGGTCGATGGTGTGATTATTGCCGGTGAGATGGATGACGACAGAGATATCTTGATTCTGGCGGAGATCATTCCGATCGGTTACCAGATGAGTTCGACTGCACTCCTGGACGGTGTCTCTTACTTTCTGGATCCGCAGGCACTGTTGTTCGAGCAGCCATTCATCTGAACCGGCGAGCTGATAATTGCGATCGCCGAGATGGAAGTAACACCCAAAGCCGATGGATGCGACGATAGTCTTGATATTGGCCGCATCGAGTTTTTCGAGGTCACTTTGTTGTCCGCCCTCAGCCCTGAATGTCTCGGATGAAAAGTTGAAGTAGCCAACGAAGACGGGAAGGCAGCGGTGGAGTTCGATGGCTTCTTGCAGGTAATGGATCATTTCTACACGCCCTGAAACGCATGTCTCAGAGGTGCCATTCGTTCCGTTTTTTTATACCAGCCTTGAGCCGCATGCGCTGAGGTGTGAAGGTAGCAGCGGATGGTTGCTTCATTGGCGCCTTTCAGAAATTCTATTGGCCGACTCATCGGTAAAGACCGGTGCCCGTGATAGGCGGTCATAGCAGCACAATTCAGGAAGGTGACGTCCCATTTTTTTTCGATGTGTGAACGGCCTCCGTGTGTATCGTCGGGTTGCGTATGGGTGTGTCCGCCAATCCAGAGATCTATCGAGCCGGGATGTTCGGCGAGATAGTTTTCAAAGGCTTGAGCATCCGGACGCCCACCAACCCAGTAAAGGTAGGATGCGCCTTCCGGCCCGCCGTCTGGAAAGTAGCCGTGGTAGTTGCCTTTCCAATTGCCATCCTCATCTTTGACGAAACCCTCCCACGGCCCGGATGCGACGGTGGTCTCTTTCAGCATGTGGTGATGCACGGACACGATGATTTTGTCCTGATTCGATTCGACCATCCGCACCCACCATTCAAATGTTTCCTGAGTGACCGCCCCCGCGGGATAACCGCCTTTCTTGCCGCGTCCGACCGGCGGCCCGCCGTCGTTCCGATCACCCATCAAAAGGAAAAGAATATTGCCAGCCTGAAACGAATAGTGATCCCATTCACCATTGACGGTGAACGGACGTTCCCCGTTATCTACGCCCGAGTGATCGGTATTTACGCCGAATGGATCTGCCCACTTCTTGAACCACCATTGGGTCTCCTCATCGGCACCGCTTGCGTCATGATTGCCAACGATATTGTAGATCTGCGAACGGGAATGCTTTTCCAGAACCGAGTATTGCTCGACCACAAGCTCGCCCTCTTCATCATCGGGCGGAGTCTGGCTTCCGGACAGGTCGCCTATGTCGATCATGATGTCCCACTTGAACGTCGGGCCGCCTTCTTCACCGCCATGCTCGCTCTGTTGAAGTGTCTCGGCCAGACTTTTTCTACCTCTCCGAATATCCGTGCCTACGTGAGAGTCTCCGGCGGCCCAGACGTTGAATGTGTCAGACATGGTTCGTAATGAGTCTTGAGTAACAATGACTAAAGCGCTGAAATAATCGGAACTGACTTTTCTTCACCCACGAGTAAGCTCATGGTGGTCGGTTTCGGAAACAGTCCAGCGCTGTAGAACAAGGAAGCAGACTTCAGAATCCTAACTGACGAGGCTGAATCTCTGCTACTTCATCAACCCTTGCTATCAGCGATTAACCACTTACCGCCTCGCCTTGTCTAACTACCTGAGTTTAGAATATGATTCAGGCTTGAGCTTACAGCCCTCACGCTGAGATTATGAAAATTGTTCGACACATCCTGGTCTGGGTCCTCTGGCTGCTCTCCATGGTTGCAGGTGCCGTGCTGCTGCTTTGGTCTGAGTCGGTCAAGATCTGGTTCAGCGTGGCAGGAGAGGAGGCGGTGATTCACGCCGGCTCAAGCGGCGATGGAATGGAATCGTTGCTGCGCCAGGTAGAGCAGACTTCGTCTATGTCATTGGCCTCGGCAGTCATCGGTGTGACGTTGCTGAGCTGCGGGATTGTTTATGTCTGGGCATGCTTGAGAAGCCTCGGCCAGGGCGCGACGCCGCATTCTCTGGAGTTTAAGGACGCGCAGGGCGGAATCAGAATATCCATCAAGGCGTTGCAGGAATCTCTTGCTCGCTCGATTAAAGAACTGCCGGAGGTCCACGAGGACATGAGGGTGAGTATTCATGCGACTTCGCCTGACGGCGCTGGCTCCCCCGTTCATGTGGTGGCTTCGGGTAGCGCTTATTCCGGCAGTGATCTGAACCTGGTCGGCGAAAAGATCCGTATCAAACTTCGAGACCACTTCCAGGGCATGCTGCGGCTGGAGGACAACGTTCGTTTTGATGTGAACCTGCAACGGATCATTCCCCGAGAAGCGCAGGAGTCTAAGAATGAGGAAGATACTGGGAGGGCGCCCAATACCGCCACGGGCCAAGCTATTGACTTTCCAATCAGCGGCCCGGTCTATCCAGTGGACGATGATGTTAAACCGGAGGGAGAATGGGACGAGGATGAAACGGTGGATAAGGCGTGAGGCGTAATGGGTAATGAGTGAGGTGCGGATGTGATGGCCGGGGGTATCGAGGCGACGGACTCATCTGGTATAAAGCTGTGGCAAGCCACAGCACTCCAAATGGGCCTGCTTTGGAGTCATCACAGATTCATATGGCCTGACCAGTATCGAACATCACCCGAAGCGAAAATCGCCGTCTCGACGCCACCGGCCCTCAAATTCGCACCTTACTCATTACCCATTACTCCTTGCTCTTTTCATCCGGCTGATCCAGTTCCGCGAACATCGTCTTTACCAGATTTTCCAGTTGGATTTGGAGTTCTTCCTTGATGGCATCTAACTCGCGTGCTCCTTCGGCGTATTTTCTTCGTTCCGCGTTCTCCCCAAGAATTCTTTTCAGCTCTTCTGTCTCCTCTTTCTTGTTTGCGGCGAGCATGAATTCACGGGTGCGCGGGTGGAGCAGGCCCGTCGCTTGAATCTGGGCTTTGAGGGCCTCCATATAGAGCAGGTGGATCGGGTCCAGGGGCTTCTTCTTTTTCTTTCCTTCCTCGTCGGTCTCTGTCTCGTTTTCCTCGGTGAAAGTTTTCCCCGCATCCGGTTTTTTCAACTCTCCGGGTGCAGCCACGCCTGTGGTGGTCGGGGTTTTCGGGGCAGCGCCATCAGTAGACTGAACGGTCTTCTCTTCGGTTTTCTGCTCTTTCCCAAGCTCCACCGTTCTTTGAGCGTCCCTCACCTTTGCCAGCTCGAACAGGTTGTCCGCGATATCCGGATGAATCGTTCCGTATACCTTCCTTTGCATGGCCAGCGATTTCGTCAGAGTGACGTCTGCCTTTTCATAATTCTTCTGCCGGGCGTAAACAGTACCGAGCCGTCGGGTGACCTGGGCGTAATCGGGTCGTTCTTCCATTCCTGGTGCTTCGGAGAGGATCGCCAGGGCCGAGGTGTAAAGGTTTTCCGCTTTCTCCAGGTCTTTCTTTGCCACTTGCAGCATTCCCTGGCCGGCGAGGACTTCCGCGATTGCGGGGTCTTTGTCGCCAAGCGCAGCACCGCGTTTAAGGAACGCCTCATCCATAGCCTGCTGAGCCATATCAAGTTCACCCTTATCAAGTTGCAATAACCCCCAATGGAACAGGGTGTCAATGTAATCTGGATTATCCTTCCCAAGCTCTTGTTGAAGCTTCAATGTCTTGCTGAACAGTTCTTCCGCGGCGGCGAAATCCCCCAGGCGGTGTTCAAGACGCGCCCTTCGACTGGCAGTAGAGAGCATTTTCGGATGCTCGGGGCCGAAGGCTTCGTTGTAAATTTCAGAAGACTGTTCCAGGAGAGCAAGCGAATCAGTCTCCCGGCCAAGGACAGAATAAATATCCGCCAGGCTCACAAAAGCATCCGCGGTTTGGGGATGTTTGGGGCCGTACGCCTTTTTTGTAATTGCTACCGAACGCTCGGCCAGCGGCAGGCCCTTCCCATAGCGGCCGGCTTTGATGTTGAGCCGCACAATGCCATCCAGTGTGTGGCGGACGTACAGGTGTTCAAACTCGCCAATGCTTTCACCGGATGCGAGCGCCTGACCATATACCTCCAACGCCGCTTCATATCGGCCCTGGTCTTCAAAGACTCCGGCAATCTGGCTTAGAGTTTCGACGACGTCAGGGTGTGATTTGCCGAAGGCATTCACCTGCACAGCAAGAGCGCGTTCGAAATTATTCTTGGCGGATTTGTATCTGTTTTCTGATGTGTTGACGTCGTCTTTATCATCCGGCGACAGCATGCCCTTTTCCTTTGGCACAAGGATGCTCGCTACCTTCACTTTTCCTTCTTCACGAATCTCCGCATCCCGGAGAACCTGTGCCCACGAACGATAAAGCTTACCCATGGCGTGTCTGGTCGAAGCCACGTCAGGATGCAGTTCGCCCAGCATGGCCATGCGAATCTCAAGTGCCTTGTCGTAGAAATCCAGCGCATTCTTCCACGGATTGCCGACCATCTTGGCTTTTTCATGCACTCGTTTCTTCTTCTCTTCCTCATTTTCCGATTTCGGGATTTCTTCCTTCAACACCACTGAGGCTCTGGCCTGTTCTGGTTCTTTCAAGGCCTGGGCGTACTCCGCCAGGCCGAGATTATGAAATGTGGCGGCGACCTGCGGATGAAGCTTGCCGAATACCTTCTTACGACTGGCCAGTGCTCCTTCCAGCAGAGGCTTTGCCTCCTCAATTTTGCCGGTCTCCAGGAGGAGCATCGCCAAATTGTTCTTGCTGGAGGCCAGATCAGGGTGGTTTTCATCCAGAGTAGCCTCTCGCAGCTTGAGGGAACTGCGAAAGTATTCCTCAGCTTTTTCGTATTTCCTCGCGCGCTGGAACAGACTTCCGAGATTGTTCAGGCCGGTTGCAAAGTCTGGATGCTCCTCGCCCACCGTAATTCGCCAGGTTTTGAGAGCTTCGTTCTGCGCATCCCAGGCCTTGGATAGACGGCCGGCGATCAAGTAAAGCTGACCCAGATTATTCTCGGTGGCGGCAACCAGCCGATGGGTATCCCCGTATACCTTCTTGCGAATCTTCAATGCCCGTTCAAACAAGGGCTCTGCAAGCTCATACCTACCGGTGGCAAAGTACAGCGTGCCAAGATTATCGAGGGTTGAGGCCACATCCGGATGCTCTTCACCTAACACTTCCTCGCGCAGGGACAGGGCTCGTTTAAAATATGGCTCAGCCCCCTCGTAAAAGCCCTGCCTGGAATAAAGAAGTGCGAGGTTGTTGAACGAGGATGGCAGCGAACCAAGATCGACCGCTGCCTGCTTTTGCGTTTCCCGCAAGACGCTTTCGAGCAGCGGCTGCGCCTTCAGGTAATTGCCCTGCTCGAAATACAGGGTGGCAAGATTAGAACGGGCCGAGGTCACATTGGGGTCTTTACTTTCTTCCCAGATGCGTATGGCGCTGGTGTAGTTTCGCTCGGCATCGTCGAACAGGCCCTGATTATGATAGATGGTGGCGAGATTATTCATGATCGAAGCGACTGCCGGGTGATCCACACCAAGAGCGCGCTGACGGATGCTGAACGCTCTACGGAGCAGCTCGGCAGCAGTCTCTGCACCATCAATGTCCGCGTAAAGCAGGCCCATGTCCGTCAAGACTTCCCCGAGCTCAACTTCCCGATCCGGATGCTTTTCCCAGAGAGCAAGGGCTCGCTTGAAGAGCGGCTCCGCTTCTTTGTATTTTCTCAAGCGATAATTGGCTTTGGCGAGCCCGGTGACGCTTTCGGCGATCTCAGGGGAGCCCTCCTTCAGTGATTCCTCCCGGATGCTCAACGCTCGTTGAAAGAAAGGAATGCATTCCAGATAGAATCCCTGTTCATAATTTTTGTTGCCAAGAGACTGGTATGAATCGGCAATCCTTGGGTCCTTCGGATTCAAGGCTTTTCTGCGAATGGCGAGCGCCTGCCTGTCAAGCATTTCGGATTCAGCAAGGTGGCCCTGCTTGTATTTCAGCTCCGACAACGCGCTCAAAGTATCGGCCACCGCAGGATGTTCCATTCCCAGGTTTTCTTCGAGAAGCTTGAGCACGTGCTGGTAGTTTGCTTCGGCCAGTTGCAGCAGGTTAGCCCGCTCTATCTTGCTATCCGACTTCTCGGACAGGATGTGATAGATGGTCCCCAGATCCTTATATGCCTGCGCAAGGAATGGGTGCTTGTGGCCTAACTGTTTCAGCCAGTAAAACTGGATGCCGTCGCGATAGTAAGGCTCTGCCTTGAGGTACTTCTTCTGAACAAAGTAAAGGGTGGCCAGATTTCGATAGCAGTTCGATTTGACGTCAACCCCGGCACTGGCACGTTCAGCTTCATCAAACGCTTCCAGAAAAAGCCTCTCTGCATTCACATAATCTTCTTCCTGGTACGCCTTAATCCCTGCGGAGTTGTATGACTTCCACAGAGTGTTCTGGGCTTGAATCAGGTTGGATCCGAGGCTGAAAACAATGGTTATGGTGAAAACACGAATGCTTCGTGACGTTAAGATTTTCCTTCTCATGGAAACCTTTTCCTAGTCCTGAGTCGATAATTAAGCTTTCTACAAACTTTCCTGTCGATAATCACGATAGGGCAAAGCAAATGCCAAAGGGTGCAAGGACTCGGGGAAACGTATCCGGAGACTGCGGCTATCGGCTGCGGCTACAGGCAGCTTCAGGTGACACTACCTCAGAATCAGTTTGAACACTCATCGGCCTGAGTCAGGATTACTACGTTCAGCCAGACTCCCCTTCCCAGATCATAGGCCAATTCAGATCGAGTTTATAAGATTGCCCGAAATCGACATTATTGGAATCTTTCAACACGGGCTGATCGCCTGCCACGCATTTGAGGCTGTCATGGGTTTTTCCGAAGATTTGAAATTTGATGATAAGGGGCTGCTGTCGGCCATTGTGCAGGATCATGAGACCAACGAGATTCTTATGCTCGCCTTCATGAATAAGGAGGCCGTAGAGAAGACGATAGAAACTCACAAGATGCATTACTGGAGCCGTTCCCGGCAGAAGCTCTGGCTCAAAGGCGAAAGCTCCGGGCATGTGCAGTCCGTTAAGAGTATCGCTATAGATTGCGATCAGGATGCTCTCTTGTTCAAGGTGGAACAGAAAGGTGGGGCATGCCATGAAGGCTATCGCTCCTGCTTCTTTCGAAAATTAGAAGACGGTGAACTGAAAATTGTGGGCGACAAGGTCTTCGACAAAAAAGCTGTTTACAAGCAATCGGAGTAATTCGGATGAGTATTGATGATCTAGACCTCAAACAAAAAATCAAAAGTCACATCATGAGCTACCCCGGCCGCATTGATGAGATGGAAGTGCGGAGCGAAGAAGAGGTCGACGAACTCGCCTCCGAACTCGAAGATTTAATCATTCGGGAAATCAAGATACTCCTGGAACAGAACTGAATGGCCTTGAAGATGCCGGCCAGTAAAGCCCTCGCCGATTGCACTCGATCTATAAGGGACTGAACCAATATGCCGGCCCAAGCTATTCAACGTGACGCTGAGTTTCTAGACCCAAAGACCTTCGGCCGGCTGCAGAATCTCGAGTTGATCGCCAAGTATATTGCCGAGGGCTTCATGATAGGGCTGCACAAGAGCCCTTATCACGGTTTCAGCGTGGAGTTTTCCTCCTACCGAAAATACTCTCCGGGCGACAATCTGAAATTTGTCGATTGGAAACTCTTCGGCCGAACTGATCGCCATTACGTGAAGCAGTTCGAGGAGAACACAAACCTCAACTGCTACCTCCTGATCGACAAGAGCGGTTCCATGGTGCTGGAAGATAACGGGATGTCGAAACTGCGTTACGGTTCGTGCCTTTCAGCCGCTTTTGCTTACCTCATGCTCAAACAGCGGGATGCCGTTTCTCTTGCCACCTTTGATAGCGAAGGCATCACCTACCTGCCGCCCTCAGCCAGGAAGAGCCAGTTGATGACCCTTCTACGCCAACTGCAGGGTCTGGAAGCTAAGAGTGGGACAGACTTCACCAGCGGCCTGAATAAAGTCGCCACCCGGATCAATCACCGGGGATTGATCGTGCTGATATCCGATCTTCTGGCGGAGCCGCAGGAGATTTTGGACGTGTTGAAGTACTTCCGTTACAAAAAGCACGAAGTAATCGTCCTGCACGTGATGTCGCCTCAGGAGCTGGATTTCCCTTTCAATGAGCAGATCGAGTTTGAGGATGCTGAAACTGGAGCAAAGCTTGTGACCAGCGGCCGCCTCATACGCGAGGAATACCTGCAGGAACTCAACGCACATTGTGAGAAGCTCCAAAAGGGCTGTCTCGATCTGGAGGTTGATTTTCTATCACTCCGAACCGACGAACCGTTGACGGACGCCTTCATCCATTACCTGGTGAAACGGCAGGCCCTTCTCTAGATGGCACTAACCGCAACGAATCATGCTGCGGGCGCCCCCATGACTCATTCGTTCCTTTTCTGTGGTTTTCGTACCAGTCTCTTCTTTTCCTCGTCTGTCCGAAGCCCTGGGGAACTCTTCTCTTCTTTGTGGCATCCATGGACACAATGGGAGGGCCGAATTTGAAAGACGTGTCGTACTATCGTCCAGCCTCTGCCAGGGAGGTCAGGGAACTCGACCGGAAAGCGATCGAGGAATTTGGAATTCCTGGTTTCACACTCATGCAGAATGCCGGGCACCAAGCCGCAGCGGTAGCACGGCGGATGTTGAGCGGTGGTGCGAAGGTCACGATTGTTTGCGGCAAAGGAAACAACGGAGGGGACGGATTCGTAATAGCGCATCTTTTGAGGAAAGACGGGTACGACGTCAGGGTGTTCGGCACCCAGGCAGCGTCGGAGATCGCAGGGGACGCGAAGGAAGCCTTGCACCTGCTCGGCAGCGATAACGGCAAGCTTTACCAAGTGCTCGAGGATACGAGTAACTTCCAGTGCCTGGTGGACTCACTTCTTGAATCAGATCTGGTCATCGATGCACTACTCGGGACCGGGATCTCCCGGCCCGTATTCTCACCTGTCAGCGATGCCATTGAACTGATTAACGAGACCGGCAAACCCGTGTTGTGTGTGGATTTGCCGTCTGGCCTCAATGCAGACACCGGTGAGATTATGGCAGCCTGCGTATTCGCCACGGAAACGGTCACCTTTGCACTGCCCAAAGCCGGCTTATTTATTGGAGACGGACCGGAGATGGCGGGCAAGATTACACTGGCCGAAATCGGGATTCCGGAGGAACTCCTGAAGCCATACTTGACCGATCAGGCCCCGCCGGTCTGAAACAGGTATTCCATCCCGTGGGCAAAGGAGACGGTGCTGCCGTTCTTAAGTTCCACGGGGACATTCGGAGGAAGTTTCTCGCCATTAACGAACGTGCCGTTGGTAGAACTCGCATCCGTCAGCAGGTAACACGACTCTCCCGCCGATTGAATGTAAGCGTGGAATTTTGAGATATAAGGGAACGGCAAAATCAGGTCATTGTTAACTGCGCGTCCGACAGTAATCATATTTGAAAACTGATTTCTGTGTGTCTTGGCAATGGCCAGCTTTTTCCACTTTTCATCGGGAGTGTTCGACATCCGCAGGTTGGAGTCATAGACGATAGTAGAGAACGTTTCATGGTTACATTCACGTCCTTTCACCCGGCGCAGAATCAGATGAGGAGCAGCAGAAACCGCCTTCTGCTGACTGGCCTGATGAGGCCTGAAATGTGGAGCGGTCTTTTTTTGGTAGCCGAGGCACATGTTTTGTCCTTTTGATATGTCTGGTTTTAATCGTTTCACCCGTTTGAGGCGGAGGCGATAAACGATGGGCTCCGAACCCAAGCAAAGTCTATTCCTAACAAAAATTGATTTCCGTGCTGTCCGCTTCAGGACATCTGGGGATGCCTGATTCGAATGCTACAGCCCAATATTAAGATTCAATAAAGCTAAACAATATCTGCCCAATTGGCGCCATTCGTTACAAACTTGTATAGGTATCTGCCAAAATTGTGTGCAAGAGCGTTCCCCCAAATGGAGATTGAAATCGTTGAAGGCGACCTCCTGGAACAAGATGTCGAGGTCATCGTGAATCCATGGAATCGGAATATCATTCCGTGGTGGTTGTTGCTTCCGCAGGGCGTATCGGGCGCGATCAGGAAGCACGCAGGCACGGTGCCCTTCCGGCAGCTCCGCCTCTATGGTCCGATGCCCCTGGGCGAAGCGGCTATCACCGGGCCCGGCAAATTAAAATTCAAAGGCATTATCCACGTGGCAAGCATCAACGCCTTCTGGTTTGCCACCGAACGCGCCATCCGGACTTCCGTCAAGAACGCCATGCGCGTTGTTAAGAACGAAGAGTACGGATCCGTCGCTTTCCCCCTGCTTGGGACAGGTACCGGCGGATTCGCTCGCGAGCAGGCCAGGCGAATTATTCAGGATGAATTGGAGAAAGTGGAATTCGAGGGGCGGGTCTTGATAGTCATGTTTCCGCACTAACTGTCCAGAGGGTGAAGACCCCGGGGATTCGTGTCGCTCTGTAATGGCCGGTGACCAAATGGATTTGAGTTGGAATCCAGGTTTTCTTTCGTCGCTGAGACGAGGAGATGATTCCTCGCCTTTAACACTCTGTGCTTCAAAGACATACCGTTGATGCTGGTATTCTGTCCCGAAGCGAAGGGAAGCGGTTGATTAACCCCAGACTTAAGTCCGGCGATCCTTTTTCGCTCCCAATAAATTCCGCTCAACGACGACACCTTGAGCAGGCCCTGCCTGCTTGAGGGGCTGTCAATTTTATGATGCTACCGGCTTGCCCGGGGGAGATTCACGTTTTTTTCTCGCGCTGATTGGGCTGTCATCCAGATGCCACCGGCTTGGCTCGACAGATCCAATGCCGGCAGAGGTCGTACTGCGTCTCAAACACACATTACAGCGAGACTTATGGGTAAGGGCAGGGCGTGACCGGAAGGTTCGCTTTCGAAAAATGTGGGCAAACTTGAAAAGGCTATTCGGTCAGAATGACCGTCCCCCACATACTGGGGTTGTCCATGAAACGGAACCGCTTATCGATAGACCAGTATTGCGCTCCGAGGTGGGTGTCATTGATGTGATAGGTGAATCCGAGCCTGGGATGCTCAACAGGATCGAAACCCTGGAGAGCGTCTGCGGAGATGGCAGCTTCGAGGGTGTATCCGGTTTCTGTTTTGTTGAAGGCGACGGTAACACCGGCCGGCTCATGCATTTGTCCTTTTGTCGGCCCGCGAGTGATATCGACCTGCCTTGCCAGCGGCTTGCCTTTAGAGCCGGCGGGGGGGAGGAAAACAAATTGATGACAATAGCGGCCGGCGTGATGCATGGCCCGGGCGTCTCGCATGTCCAGCCAGACCTCCAGGCAGTCGGCCGTCCAGAACTGATTTTCCTCCACAGTGATGGGATTGGCCTTGCCCTTGACTTCCATGGCGAGGTAGATGCCCGCTTCGTTCCACGACAGATAGACATCAGCGAAAGCGTTACGTCCATCCACGGCGACCATATCCGGTAGACGGAATTTCTTCTGCCAGTCCTTCAGGATGCCGTCGATGCGGGGTTTGGTCTTCCGATACTTGCAGGGAACAGCGATATTGAAGTATCGGGTTCGAGGGACGCGTTTGGGCATGGAAGTGTAAAGGGTAATGAGTAATTTGAGGAGGTGTCAGGCTGGATTCAAGGAAGTGACTTCGTGCAGAGTGTGCTCGCCGCTCTTGCCCTTCAAGGTCGTTGTAATCGCGGGCTTCGCGTTAACACGGCCCGTTACCTCAGCAAGGGCATCCGCTGAAATCAGAAGCATCGTTCCGGCCTCTTTGTTTGCCGATTCGATTCGACTGGCAAAATTTACAGAGTCGCCGATGACCGTCTCTCTCTGCGAAGGGCCACAGCCGATGGTGCCGACCACTGCCTCTCCGAAGTGAATGCCAACTCCAATCTCAAATGTTTTTCCGTACGACTGGCTCAAGTACGCTTTCATGTCCTCAACCGCTTCGAGCATTTCCAATCCGGATTTCACTGCCCGAAACGTTGAGTCCTCCGCACCATCCACACCGAAAAGTGCCAGCACCCCGTCCCCCATGTAGTTGTCGATATGTCCGCCATTCAAACCGATGATATGTCCGACACGCCGAAAGTATTTGTTCAAAACGTGGATGACGTCATAAGGAAGCAGCGATTCCGAAAAGGTCGTGAACCCGCGTATGTCAGAAAAGAGGATCGCCAGGTCCTTCTCCTCCCCTGCCGAGGCAGCATCGTGACGGTGCAATTGATTGGCCTCTTGAAGATCCTCTTCATCGAGCACCAGCCTGCGGAGCGTCGTATCTGAAGTGACTTTTGTCTGACATGACAATCGAACCGACGGCTCAAAGTGAAGCTTGTCAGCCAGCGCCTGTTCCTTATCGTTCCTCTCCCCGAGAGCCTCGTACCCGCCAAGGACGGCAACGCGACAGGTCGAGCAGCGTGCTTTGCCCCCACATGCATGCGCTAGTGCGACATTTGCCTCGCCAGCAGTCTCAAGGATGGTCTGCTCCACTTCGGCTTCTACGGTTTTGTTGTCGGGCAGAAATGTGATTTTGGGCATGAGCGTAAGATGAGTAATTACGGGGTGATTAATACGTAATACGTAATATGCGAAACAAGCTACCGATTAGGCCGTGAGGGCGGGTCTGGAATTTCGAGTAATCATACGGGCATCCTTTCAAACCGATCTCAAAAGAAAATCGGCATCCTCAACCCAACCTTACGTATTACGTATTACGCATTACGTATTACGCCTCACTTCCGCACCATAATCTCATCGAACCCTTCCGTATATTTTTCCAGGAATTCCTCGAATGCCTCCGTCTGAATCTGCTGAGGGCCCTGGAGGAAGAGGTGGATGCGATCGAAGCCAGGCGGTGAACTGATTTGCACTTTGACGCCGAGACTTTTCTCCAACCCGGCCTGATCGCAATCTCCTCTCCGGGCACGGAAGATGGCGACGACGTGCTGCCAACGGTCAACAAAAATATCGACAAAGTTGTGCCGCGCCTTCCTCTTGCCGATGTAGATGTATCGTGGCTCTTTCCAATCCGGTTTTAGCAGGTTGTTATCTTCGGCGAGGCGTTCGAAGGCGACCAGGAGTTCCGGATCCCATGCCTGCATTCGTCCGCGGCGTATACGCCGCTCAAGATGCCAGGAACGATCTAACTGGTTGGACACCTTTACCGCTTTGGCCTTCTGAAAGTTTCCTACCTCACCTGATACACCCATCAACGCTTTAAACCCTGCCATCGCGCCGTTGAGAAATCCGATCATTTCAACGTTTTCTACATCGCTCTTTACGGCCAGAACCATGGCGAAAAGATCGTATGACTTGCCACCCTTCAGTTCCGAGAATCGGGGCCATTTGCTGTAAAGCGGGTAACCCTTCAATTCTCTAAATGTTTTCAGGTCGAGCCGCTCGCGAAGGTCTTTGAGGTCAAACTGTCCGGCAACCGTGCGCACTTCAACACGGGCATAGCTGCGGTCTGTCGACTTGGCCACCAGGAAAGGCATCTTCTTGCCCTTGACGAAAATCCGGAATTCATCGCGGTTGTTCCAGTCCACATCGAAGGCATCATCTTCGAGGATATGGTCGACCACTTTGGCGAGGACCGCGCCGTCCCACATGGGGTGTTCGCCCTTCGTGGTCAGGCGATCTTTCAGGTGCCATTGGCGTCCGTTCGATTCCCAGGGCATCGCCGTGCTGGAGGTGAGTTCGGCTTCCCTGTCGACCTCGTAGATGGCTTTCCTGTGCGCCTCGAAGTCGAACGTCTCACGTTCGGATTTGCTGCTGTTTGCCAGAATGGCTTCAAGAAGTCGCCCTGTGTGGCTGTTTTTCACCTTCGTAATCTCTTCCGGTGTTCCAGTGGCGAGTAACTGCCCGCCGCCGATCCCGCCCTCGGGGCCGAGGTCGATGATCCAGTCCGCCGTTTTGATTACATCGAGATTGTGCTCGATGACGACGATCGTGTTACCGCCATCGATCAGGCGGTTGAGGACGGCAAGCAGTTTCTGAATGTCTGCGAAGTGGAGTCCCGTGGTTGGCTCATCGAGGAGGTAAAGCGTTTTGCCTGTGCTGGGGCGGGAGAGTTCGGCTGCAAGTTTCACCCGCTGTGCCTCGCCACCTGAGAGTGTGGGCGCTGACTGGCCAAGTTTGAGGTATTCAAGCCCGACGTCGAAGAGGGTCTGGAGATAACGGCGGATGCGCGGGACGTTTTTGAAGAGGTCGAGTGATTCAGAGATCGTCATCTGCAGTACGTCGGTAATACTGTTTCCCTTGAACTTCACGTTCAGGGTTTCAGGGTTGTAGCGCGCTCCGTGACAGGTATCGCATTCGACCCAGACATCGGGCAGGAAGTGCATTTCGATTAATTTCGAGCCATAGCCCTGGCATGCATCACAGCGCCCGCCGCCCTGGTTGTAACTGAATCGTCTCGGCGTGTAGCCACGCACCTTGGAGTCGGGCAGGTCGGCAAAGAGCTTTCTGATTTCATCCCAGACACCTACGTAGGTGGCGGGGTCTGAACGTGGGGAAAACCCTATCGGTGTCTGATCAATCGAGATCACCTTATTGATGTTGCCGATACCTTTGATGTCATCGTGTTCGCCCGGCATGGTACGGGCGCGATGAATCACCTTCGCCAGTTGAGCGTGGAGAATCTCGAACACGAGCGAGCTCTTGCCAGAGCCGCTGACACCTGTGACAGCCACGAAACATCCGAGCGGAATCCTGGCATCGATATTCTGAAGATTGTTGTGCCGGGCTCCGATGATTTCGAGGTGATCTCCGTTCTTGGGTTTCCGCCGATTCGTGGGGACGTCAATGGAGAGGGAATTGGCAAGATACCGCCCAGTGAGCGAGCGTTTGTTTCGTGCCAACTGCTTCGGGGATCCCATGCCTACGACCTCTCCGCCGTTTACACCCGCGCCCGGGCCGAAGTCGATAATGTGATCACAGCGTTCGAGGGTCTCTCGATCGTGTTCTACCACGATGAGCGTGTTGCCAAGATCGCGAAGCCGTTCGAGCGCATCCAGGAGGCGACGATTGTCGCGAGGATGCAAACCGATGGTGGGCTCGTCCAGCACGTAAAGCACGCCAGTCAGGCCGCTGCCGATCTGGCTTGCCAGGCGGATACGCTGTGCTTCGCCGCCGGAAAGTGATGGCGCGGGCCGATCCAGCGTAAGGTACTCAAGGCCCACATCGACAAGAAAGCGCAGACGATTGCGAATCTCTCGAACAACTTCCCCGGCAATGCGCTGGGTGCGATCGTCGACCTCTAGCTGCTCAAAAAAGTCGTGCACCTCTCCCACAGGCATTCCACAGATATGCGGGAGCGTGTGATTCCCAAACCGAACAGATGCGGCATCGGGCCGGACGCGGTCTCCACGACATTCGTGACATGAAACTTCGCCCACAAGATCGGCGAGTTCACGTCGAAACTGCCATGAGTGCCGGGTGCACCAGTCGATGGCCGGGAAGATGCCCCTGTATTGGAAGGTCATTCCATTCGGGCCCGCAATCCACTCATCTCCCACTCCGAACAGAATTGCCTGCCGCTGCTCTGTATCCAGTTCCCTGAAAGCTGTGTCCAGGCTGAAGCCGACATGCGTGGCCAGGGCCTCAATCATCTGGCCGAAAGTATCTTTGCGGATCGGGCCCCACGCGGCAATGGCACCAATGCGGATGCTCAAGTGCGAGTTCGGCACGATAGCCATTGGATGTGCGCCGCGCTGCACACCGAGTCCCTCGCAGGCGGGACACCAGCCGAGCGGCGTATTGAACGCAAAGTTGCGCGGCGAGAGTTCTTCGAAACTTGTCCCACATTCACCGCAAGCCCGGAACTGGCTGAACGGAATGTCCGACTCTTCATCGAGCCGGTGAACGGTCATGTGCCCCACTCCGAGATCGAGCGCGGCTTCTACTGAGCTAGCCAGGCGTGACGCTATTTCTGACTTGATAGTCAGCCGATCCAGCAGGATTTCTATCCGGTGCTTACGACGGCGATCTACGTCGATTTCCGTGCCCAATTCGTGTACTTCGCCGTCGATGCGGATACGGGCGTACCCTTCACGATTGAAGCGTTTGAGCATTTCGTCGTATTCCTCGTTATCGCGGGGCTCGACAGGGGCCAGGACGTAGATGCGTACACCTTCAGGGATCTGCAGGATGCGATCGACGATCTGGCCGCTGGTCTGGGTCGTTACCACCGCTCCGCAGTGGTGACAATGCGGCTGACCGAGCCGGGCCCACAGGATGCGCAGGTATTCATAAATCTCAGTGACCGTGCCCACAGTGGAGCGTGGATTTTTGCTCGGCGCTTTCTGATCGATGGCGATGGCCGGGGAAAGTCCGGAGATGCTTTCGAGTTTAGGTTTCGGCATCTGACCGAGGAACTGCCGTGCGTAAGCGGAGAGGGATTCCACGTAACGGCGCTGACCTTCGGCGTAGATGGTATCAAGCGCCAGGGAGGTCTTTCCGGAGCCGCTCACGCCGCTGAAGATGTTAAATTTCTCGCGAGGGATTCGGAGTTCGAGGTCTTTGAGATTGTGCTGGCGCGCACCGAGGATAACGATGTCGGTCAGGCGAGAGGAGGGGAGGGTTGACGGTTGATGGTTGATGATTGGATGGGACAAGCGCTGTCCGCTCTTGCCGTTGATGGAGGCATGATGTAAGCCGTCCAGGACCGCTTTCAGGGCCTGGCCGGTGTAGGAGTTTTTGACTTTGGCGACCTCTTCCGGAGTGCCGGTGGCGACGACCTGGCCGCCCTCATCTCCACCTTCGGGGCCGAGGTCGATGATGTGGTCGGCGCATTTGATGACTTCAAGGTTGTGCTCAACGACAACGACGGTGTTGCCGTTATCCACGAATCGCTGAAGGACATTCAGAAGTTTTTCGACATCCGCGAAGTGAAGGCCGGTGGTGGGTTCGTCCAGGATGTAGAGCGTTCCTCCCTGGCTTGGCCGGACGAGTTGTTCCGCAAGCTTGATCCGCTGGGCCTCTCCTCCGGAAAGCGTGGTCGATGGTTGGCCGAGTTTCATGTAATCGAGGCCCACGTCGTGCATGATCTCAAGCATGGCGTGGATGCGGGGAATGTTTTCAAAATGCTCGAGCGCTTCCTGGATATCCATATCAAGCACTTCGGCGATGTTCTTGCCCTTGAACCGAATCTGGAGAGTCTCACGATTGAACCGCCTGGACGAACAGACCGGGCAGGTCACCCAGATGTCGGCCAGGAAATCCATCTCCAACTTGGTCGCGCCGTGACCCTCACATGCCTCGCAGCGCCCATCTTTTACGTTGAAACTGAAACGTCCCTTTTTGTAGCCGCGTACTTTGGCTTCAGGAAGGTTGCTGAAGAGATCGCGGATGGGGTCGAGGACGCCGACGTACGTGGCAGGATTCGAACGGGGTGTTCGCCCAATTGGGCTTTGATCAATATCGATGACCTTGTCGAGCTTGTTGGCACCTTTGATCGATTTGTATTCGCCGGGGAAAGTTTTGGCGCCGTTGAGGTCTCGAAGGAGCGCTTCTTTCAGAATGTCGTTAATAAGAGAACTCTTGCCCGAACCGCTGACACCGGTAATAGCGGTCAGTACGCCGAGGGGGATCTTGGCTTCGATATTCTTGAGGTTGTTGTGCTTCGCACCGGTGATGGTGAGCATCGATGTGCTCTTGGGCTTGCGACGCACTTCAGGCATTTTAATCTCGCGGCGTCCGGTCAGGAATGCCGCGGTCACTGATTCCGCTGCCAGGTTTATGTCCGCGAAATTTCCCTTTGCGACGACATGCCCGCCCTTGACGCCCGGGCCCGGGCCGAAATCGATAATGTGGTCGGCAGCGCGCATGGTCTCTTCATCGTGCTCGACGACCACGACCGTGTTCCCGCGATCACGCAACAGCTTGAGCGTGTCGAGCAGTCTTCCGTTGTCCCTTGGGTGCAGGCCGATGCTCGGCTCATCGAGAACGTAGGTCACTCCTACCAGTCCCGAGCCGATCTGGCTGGCCATTCGGATGCGTTGTGCTTCTCCACCGGAAAGCGTGGGTGCACTGCGATCGAGCGAGAGGTAGTGCAGCCCGACGTTCAGCAGGAAGCCCAGCCGGCTGCGGATTTCTTTCAGCGCGTCTTCAGCGATCTTCTGTTGAATTGCAGTGAGCTTGACCTTTTCGAAAAACTCCTTTGCCGCAGAAACGGTGAGGGCGCAGACTGCGGGCAAATTCAGGCCGTTGATCTCGATGCTGCGAGCATCGGCACAGAGGCGCTGGCCCCCACAATCCGGGCACGACATGGTGTCCATGAACTCATCCATCTTTTTGCGTTTGCGCTCGCCCACCTGTCCGTATTTGCGCATCTGCATCGGGACGATGCCTTCAAACTTTCCGCCGTGATGATGACCGAACCACACGTAATCGACGAGCTCGTCGCCGGTACCATAGAGGAATGCTTTTTTGTGTTCCGGCCTGAGTGATTTCCAGGGCTGGTTGAGCAAGAAGCCGGCGTGTTCGGCCACGCCCTGGTAGATGTGCCGCAGCCAGCGGTTCTTCTGAAAGATTTCCCTGTTGAGTGCACCGTCCAGGATGCTCTTGCCGGTATCCACGATCATCTTCCGAGGCGAAAGTTCGACCTTTGTGCCGAGTCCGGTGCAGTTGGGGCACATGCCCTGCGGGTTATTGAACGACATGAGCTGCGGAGTCGGCTCTTCAAAACTCAGACCGCAATCCGGGCACGCGTAGTCAGCACTTAGGAGGAGATCTTTTTTGCCTTCGATGGCTACGATGAGTGTGCCCCCGCCGAGCTGCAATGCCTGTTCGACCGCTTCGGCCAGGCGAGTGCGAATGCCATCCTTCACCACAATCCGATCCATCACGATTTCCACGTTGTGCCGCATCTGGCGTTCGAGCTGCAGGTCTTCGGTCATCTCCACAAAGTTACCATCGACACGGGCACGAACGTAGCCCTGCTTGCGCATGTCTTCGAAGAGATCGCGGTACTCGCCCTTCTGTTCCCGGGCTACCGGAGCCAGGATCTGGACTCGACTCTTCTCCGGCAGGATCAGAATTCGGGCAATGATCTCTTCGCGAGTCTGTGCTCCGATTGCCTTTCCACATTGGGTGCAGTGGGCGGTGCCCACGCGGGCAAACAACACTCGAAGAAAGTCATAAATCTCGGTAATCGTTCCGACGGTTGAACGAGGGTTTCTGGCCGCGGATTTCTGTTCGATGGAGATTGAGGGGGACAGGCCGCCGATGTAGTCGACATCCGGCTTTTCCATCTGTCCCATGAACTGCCGGGCATAGGAGGAAAGCGATTCGATATATCGCCGCTGCCCTTCGGCGTAGAGAGTGTCAAAAGCGAGCGAAGATTTTCCCGAGCCGCTGACGCCGGTGAAGACGATGAGCTGATTCTTAGGCAAGTCGAGGCTGACGTTCTGGAGATTGTGAACGCGTGCGCCCCGAATGACGATCGGGCTGTCAGACATGTTTTGATGGGGAGGTCGAAAGGGCGGCGGATTGTGGCAGGGAAGGCAGCGGAATCAACCCGATGCAATGGGGCTGGCAGAGGGTTTCCATGGATTCGGACAGACGAGGAAAGAAGAAATGCGGAGGGATCAACAGAGGCACGCCAGATCAACTGGGATACCGACCAGTACGCCGACAATTTAAATTGGGGGCATCCACTTTCTTCGTCGTAGTCTTTGTCTCTTCCCCTTATCTGGTGGATCTTAAAACCGACGAAAACTAGGACGAAGAATCTTTGCTGGGTCATTTAACTCAATTGCACAAAATTAAGATTGCAGGCCGGCAGGCTCAGGATCGACAGTTGGGCCATGGATTTTGTGCTTTATTAGACGGTAAAATATTATGTTGTAACGGTTTAATGGCCCATGGACTCAAGAACGTATCAGGGTAAATATTGGTCCGATTCCGGCCAGACATCAGAAGCATGATATTTGCCGATTTGTAACTGTTCAGAGGGGTAAGATCCTACTCTTGATCTTCCCTTTCTTCGGTTTTCTCATCTGTTCCGGGCCATTCTCTGCGGGAATCTTCATTCCAAGCCGGTGCCTTCTCATGCCACAAGAGAGAGCAGAAAGGGGGAGATTACAGGCAAATTAAAACTAAGGAAGATTCAGCCCTGAACAGTTCCCGTCGATTTTTGCTTATCCAAGGCATTGCATAACAGCCAGATAACTTTCATAACTGTAGAGCCTGAGCTGGTTGATCCTTTGCGAGCGATAGTTCGATCTTGATTTCGACCGCGTATCATTAGCGTCACTTATTCTGGTCAAGATGTATGTCCCTTCCATTACGCTGCACATTTGCTGTAGGTGCGGATCAGTCCTATGCTTTTGAACTGCAACGTCTTGTCTGACCAGGCAGGGTATTCAATACTTGGGGTTTACAGATGCTAGAGTTTCGCCTCGAACAGTGTGCCGACATGCTCTCTCGCCTGACGGGCGCGCCTCAGAAGGCTCGCGCTAAATACCTCAGGCGTATCGAGCGGCTGCTGGAAGAACTCGATCCCTCCCGCCAATACCCCTTCGACTACATCCGCTATCGGATCATCGGCTACTGTATTGATCAGGATACGGGCTCTCTTTTTCAAGGCGGAGACCTTCAGGCAGATCTCACCTCCCTCGCCACAGAGATCCGACCGCTAACACTCGCAGCAAAGCTTGAGAAGGCTAAAGTCGGCCAGCAGCCCAAACGTGCCGAACCGGCAGACCTTGAACCTGAACCCGCCTACATTTTCGAACCGGCTTTTGAAGACGATGGGTTCGATAAACTTATCCTGCGTCTAGGCGGTGATTCTGCAAAAGCATGCGGAGGCCGGCTGCTCCGGCCCGATGAAGAGAAGAATCTCTTCCGCTGCTACAACTACTGCAAATTCAAAGTGACCCACCTGACCCGGCAGATAGCGGATAGTCTGGACCGTTTTTCGGTTGTCGAAGAAGTTAATTTCTACAAGGGCGTCGCCCTGCAATGCCGCAACGCCATCATTGAGGCCAACATCGGCCTGGTGAACCGTGCGACAATTCAGCACGTAGGCAGGAATCTGGCATTCGAAGAACTTCTTAGCGACGGCAACAACTCGCTCATTCGGGCCGTCGAGAATTTTGACTACCGCAAGGGCAACCGTTTCAGCACCTACTCTACCTGGGTCATCACCAAAAATTTCGCCCGTTCAATCCCGCTGGAGAACCTGTTGCGCAAATCAATGGGTACCGATTCCGAGGCCGTGCTGGAAACCCAGCCGGAAAACGAAAAGAAGTACAAGACTCGCCTGCTTCCACGCCTCTGGAAAACGATCGAAGAAGCCCTCGAAAAGCTGCCAGAAAAGGAGCGCATTGCTGTGACCCATTTCTTTGGCGTTCACGGCGCACCCATCTCGCTCCGCGAAATCGCGCCCAAGCTTGGCATCAAATCCAAAGAACTCGTCAGGACCTATAAGGATCGCGGCCTGAGGCATTTGGAAGAGATTCTGGATTCTGAGCTGTATGAAGAGATTTATACCTGAGCCGTGGCGGAGGAACATGACATGAAACTGGCACTTGAGAGCCCTCCCTTACCTTTACTGGCTGAGAAGGACGGAGTGATTCGCGTGGGCGGGACACGCGTGACGCTGGACGCAGTCGTAGCCGGCTTTGCGAATGGTGCAACCGCGGAACAGATCGCACAGGACTACCCTGTTTTATCTCTTGCAAAGGTTTACTCTGTGATTACCTATTATTTACATCATCAACAGGATGTAGATGATTACCTCGAAGAGCAGCGGAAGGAAGGGGAAGAGATTCGGCGGAAGTTTGAATCGGGAGTGGGCATGCAGGGAATTCGGGAACGGCTAATGGCGCGGCAGCAGACTGAGTCCTGACCCATGCTTCGATTGCTGGCGGATGAAAACTTCAATTCAAGTATCGTTCGTGGGCTCATTTTGCGACAAAACCTCATAGACCTCGTGCGTGTTCAGGACATCGGATTATCGGGAGCAGAGGACTCACTTGTGCTAGAAGTCGCGGCCGATCAAGATCGTCTTTTGCTCACCCATGATTTCAAGACAATTCCCAAACACGCCTTCGAACGAATCGCGGCGGGCCTGCCGATGGCAGGCGCGGTTATCGGCGATCTTTATATTCCGACTCATCTTGCGATTGACGACATCCTGCTGCTGACAGAAACGAGCGAAGATGGTGAATGGCACAATCAGGTTCTCTATCTACCTCTCTAATCCGTTTCCCACTTGGCCTTCTTGTCTACCTTCCAGGCTGAATCAAAAAAGCCTGCCACCAGGTGTTGGTCCGGCATCCCGAACACTCTCGAGCTTCCCTCTTCCGGTGATTGAACCGGTCTGGCTCGGAAGATCATATAATCCGGCAATTGAGAAAATGGATGGTTTTCCGGCAGGCGAAGCCCATAGCGCGCACCGGCCATGATGGCGACATAACGCGATGAGTTGACCGGGTTCGGCCGAATCATGCAAAGGCCGATGTCGTCTCCGGAATGGGAACGTCCATCAAAAACAAAGTCATCCCCTTCAAACTGAATCGGCAAATCTGGGGCTACTTTTGTCGTCAGCGCATTTTCAGATGGGCGGCCAAGGAGAAGGAGACTGAAATTCTTAATGTCGTCATCGGTTACATCGACATCATCTTTCATGCGGGGCCATCCGTCCGTCCAGGCCTCCCATCTTTTGTTGAACCACTCAGCGTCCTGAGAAACTCTGGTCTTCCTCGCCGCGTCGTTCGCGGTTGTTCCCCGCACCACGAGAAACGGGTGATTGAAAATGTCTTCGAATGGGCCGCATAGTGTTCTGCTTTTCAGGGGCAGGTGGTGCTGACGCTCCGTGGAGGCAATTTCTTCCTCGACGACAATCTTCCGGCTCTTCCAAGCGTCTCCTTCAAATTGCACCTTTCCGTTCACTGTGACCTTGAGCGGCTTGGCGAGATCCACGAGTTCCGCGCTGACTGAGACCTCGAATCCACTCAAATTTGTTGTCTTCACATCAATGACATTCCCATTCACTTTGGCCTCAATTTCTGCGCTTTCACCCCACTGCTTGATATCGAGGATACGAATCCAGAAACTCCGGTCGTAGCGTAGTGAGTAGGTCTTGTGCCGTATGAATTTCGGCCAGTGATTGCGTTCCTTTCCTTCGAACCATTCCATCGCCTTGCGATATGCAGGGCCGGCGTTGCCGACTGAATGCCCGATGTCCGGGACGACCGTGTATTCGTATTTTCCACCGAGCGCGGTTCTTTTATCTGATATCGCCTTTCCAAACGTCGGTGGCACCCAGTTATCCTTATCGCCGTAGGTTCCGGTGATCGGAAGGTGCGGGACGTTGCCACAGAGGTCGATGGGATTATCCCACTCGAAACTCCAGCGACGGAACGGCGGCAATTTTTCACGCGGCAATTGGCCGAACATCATCATGTCCCCCGACGCAGTAAACGCGGCCACCGCGGCCCACAGGTGCGGGTAATGAAATGCCAGATTGAGACCACCATAGCCTCCCATCGAGCCTCCGATCAGATAGACACGATCTTCATCCACGCTGTAGTAGCGTTTGAACTCCTCAAATGCCTGGAGCACATCGGTCTCCCCCACACACAGGAAATCCGTCTCACTGCGTCCGTGCGGCGCGAGCACCAGGTAACCGAGTTCTCTGGCGTCCTTCGCTACTGCACTGCTATCCCACTTTTTGATCATATCGACGCTGCCGTGGTAACCGTGGAGATATAGCAGGACGGGCCACTTTTTCGCGGGATCGTAATTGGGCGGCACCTCCACCAGGAACGGCTGTGGACTTCCGTCATTCAGCGCGTCCATCCCGAATTCGTAATAGGTCCGCCGGTCGTCGTATGGCCATTTGAAACCGTCCTTTTCCCCGGCATAGGAGATCTTTCCCAGTTTCAGGTTTTCCAGAGCTTCAAACCCCATCCTGATTTCATGCGAGGCATTCGAAAAAACATCGCCAGAATATTTCTTGGGTGTCAGAAGTAATTCTGCCTTTCGAGCTCGGAGCCGCGCTAATGGGAGATTGCTACTGACCGCCATGCCCAAAGGGGGCCTTAATTTCTCCTGGGCTTCGGCAATTGCCGAACGTAAACGGGTCAAGGCCTCGTCCGGTTCTTCCGGGATCAGGATAGACAGAAAAACAAGATGGCTTAAGAGAATGAGCCTGGGCATACGTCAGTCTCCTTGGTTGAAATAGCCCGCCCGGTTTGTCTGATTCGGGCGGAAATAGAGGTCATCTTCAAAATCCGTTTTGGCTTGGAGCAGATTCATCCGCTCATCTTGGGGGACGGCAAAATTTCCAACCTTTCCTTCTATTGCGGCGCCGAAGACCGTGCCGCCGGATGGCCATATTATCAATCCGGACCTTCGCCGGGGTCTTCTCCACCCTTTTCGGGTGTTTGAATACCCTTACTGTCAAAGTAGAATGGCCAGCTTGCCTTTTTTCCGCCGCGGCTTGCCGGCAGTCCAACAACATTTATGCAATATAACCCCCAGAACCCAATCATCGTCCAGAGCGACCAGACCATCCTTGTGGAGGTGGATAATCCCAGGTACCCCGAAGCGAGGGATGGTCTTGCGAGTTTTGCCGAACTGGTGAAAAGCCCCGAACATTTTCACACCTACAAAATTTCGCCTCTCTCGCTCTGGAACGCGGCCTCTGCCGGGATGGCCAGCGATGAGATGGTGCAGATTCTGAACGACTTCAGCAAGTATCCAGTGCCGGACAATGTTATCCGGGAAATCATTGAGCACGTTTCCCGTTATGGCCGGGTGAAGCTCATTATGGAAGGCGAAGACCTCATCCTCAAATCAGAGGATCAGGCACTGATGGCGCAAATCTGGCACGCCAAAGAGGCCCGCAGGTTCATTGAAAAGAAGAAAAGTGATACGGAATTCATCGTCATCCCACATACCCGTGGGCATGTGAAACAAGCGCTCATACACCTTGGCTTCCCCGTCGAGGACCTAGCCGGTTACAAGGAAGGGGCCCATCTCGAAATCGAGATGAAAGAGACCTCGCTGACTGGAGAGCCATTCGGGCTGCGTGCGTATCAGAGGGATTCTGTTGATGCGTTCCACGCCGGCGGTTCGGCGAGCGGCGGCCACGGGGTCATCGTCCTGCCCTGCGGCGCTGGAAAGACCATCGTTGGCATCGCGGCCATCTCCCTGCTCAAGACTCACACGCTTATCCTTGTCACCAACATTACTTCAGCCCGCCAGTGGAAACGGGAGCTTCTTGATAAGACCACGCTCACCGATGACGACATCGGCGAGTATTCCGGCGAAATCAAGGAAATGAGGCCTATCACCCTTGCCACCTACAACATCGTCACCTACCGCAAGCCCAAGACGCAGACTTTTCCGCACTTCGAAGAATTCCTGAAACAGGGCTTCGGACTTGTGCTTTACGACGAGGTGCACCTGCTCCCCGCGCCCGTATTCCGGGTAACCGCCGAGCTGCAGACGCGGAAACGTCTGGGGCTGACCGCCACCCTGGTGCGTGAAGACGGCCGCGAGGACGATGTCTTCAGCCTCATCGGACCTAAGAGATATGACGTGCCCTGGAAGGATCTCGAACGTCAGGGATGGATAGCTTCGGCAACGTGCACCGAGATCCGCATCCCGTTCCCGCCACAGTTTCGAATGCAGTACGCGGTCTCGGGCAAGCGTGAAAAGTTTCGATTAGCTGCTGAGAGTGAAGCGAAGAGCCCGGTGGTCAAAGAACTGCTCGACAGGCATCCGGATGATCTGGTGCTCATCATCGGCCAGTACATCAGCCAGCTTGAGGCGCTCGCCAGTAATCTTGGTTATCCCCTTATCACCGGCCAGACCAAGCAGGTGGACCGTGAACGACTCTTCGAGGAATTCCGTACCGGCATCAACAAGCACCTGATCGTTTCAAAGGTCGGGAATTTTTCCGTCGACCTGCCCGACGCAAACGTACTTATCCAGATCTCAGGCACGTTTGGCTCACGGCAGGAAGAGGCCCAACGCCTCGGCAGAATTCTGCGTCCCAAAACAAACGACTCGCCAGCACATTTTTACACACTGGTCACACGCGATTCCTGCGAACAGGATTACTCTGCCAACCGCCAGCTCTTTCTTACCGAGCAAGGCTACAGCTATTCGATAAAGGACGTGGCAGAGATCCTGGTTGAGGAAGCCGTGGCAGCAGAATGACCATCATCGAGTTCCTCAATAAACAGCGTATCGAAAGCCTGCAAAGGCTTGAGATGTTTTGGACGGACGCTTATCGAAGCAGTTCGTCTAAATCAGAACTGATCTCCCGAATTCGCCGGGCCATGACCACCGGCCCAGTGCTCATGGGGCACTTCCAGGCATTGCCCGCGGCAGAGCGACGGCTGATGGAGATCCTTCTGAAAGCCTCCAACGACGTCCTCGCCAATCTCCAAAATCATGAGGGAGGCGCCAGCGCCAACGGTCTGGTCGACCTCCTCGAAAATCTTGCGGACAGGGGATTTATCGAATATCGGCCCGGTGAGCAGCGCGGCAACCTCGTGGCCAGCACATTCATCCCAACGGAAGTAGCGGACGCGCTTAAGAAGCTCCTGCATGATGATGTGCGGCATCCTGAACAAATGCTGAGTATCCGTAGCTTCATGCTTACGCATGATATGGGGGTCACCTCCAGGCTTCTGGGTGAGTTGGATGTTGAAATCGAAGCCGGAGAGGGGGCAAGCGGTCTGGCCGATCAGTTATGCAACCTCAGTAACATTGAGAAAAGGCTCGAGGCGATCGAATCGGTTGAGCTGCGACGGATGGTGGACCTGGCCGTTAACGAACATTGTGGGCTCCTCCCGCTCACGCTCATTCGCGACGAAGTCGAGCCATTTACGGAAGAGATGACCGACCAGTGGCGTAATGAGCTTGAGGACTGTCTGCTGGGAACGGTCGGTTCACTCAGTCTGAATCATCTCGGGATCAATATTCGATCTGAATATCTGGTCATTTTCCTCGAGGTTACAGCCGAACTCATCAAGAGTACGAGTATCGAGCCTCAGCAGGGATTAAGAATCGAAAGCAACGGATTCAAAATCTTGCTCGATTACGTCCACGTTTTGAATCGTGTGCAGCGAGAGTCGCTCCGCATGACTCAAAGCGATGGACTTCGAAAGCACGGAGCTGAGGAAACTGTCAAATCTCTGCTGCTTTCTGATGAAGAGGGCTATCTTGAAAAGCTGGTCTCCATCGCACGCGAGCAGGAGTTGGTCCGCCGGGTTACTGACGGGACGCTCACACCGACTGTCAAGGCCATTGAATGGTTACAGCAGCCCATCGAGCGCCAGACGCGCGATCTGCTTCCGGAATTTGTCAAAGACATGCAGGGCTCAGAAGCGCATCGGCACCGCAGGCTGTTCGGTAAATGGTGCCGACAATTAAAGGCAGGTGAGTGGTATTCAATGGAGCAGGCCGCCCGGCTCGCCATCATCGATTACCTGCTACAGCTCGTCAGCGGCGAACAGGAACTCGGACGCATCACCTACCAGGCCATCCATACCACACCTGTCAGCCTCAAACACCTGGTTGATGATTTCCTCAAATGGTTGCAATCGGAGCCGCTGCGGATCGGAGCGGTGGATATCGCATATGAGGGAGATAAACCAACCTGTATTCGCACGACACAGGTAGCCTCCATGTTGTACGGAACGAATTGGCAGCCCGATCCCGCGCACGAGCAAAAGGTCATCATTAATCCCGATTACGAAATAGTCCTCTTCCCCGGAGCCACTTCCCCACAGGTGCACCTGCTTGTCCACCGCCTGGCAGATCTCTTCAAAGTGGATCAGATTCTTCATTACCGTATCGAAGAAAACGGCATTGCCACCGCAGCAGCGCTCGGTCTGACCCTGGAAGAAATGCTCAACGGTCTGGCCGAAAACTCCATCAGTGGACTGCCCCAGAACATCCGCTACAGCATCGAGGGCTGGGCCGGCAAGGTCTACAACGTCACCGTCAAGCAGTACTTCATCCTCGAGCTCCCTTCTGAAGAGTTAGTGCAAGTGGTGAAACGGCTGCCTGAGTTCGCAGCAATCGTCGAACGCGAACTCAGCCCGACTGTACTGGCATTGAAAGAGGCGCCTACAGACCGAAATTCCATCCGGGCTCTGCAGGAACTGGGGATTTACTTGCGGCGATGATCTATCTCCGGCGAGGTGCTGCAGAACAAAGTCTGAACAGCCAGATTCATTTCTTCATGTCGTCACTCTGCCAGCTCTGTCCAGGCGGACAGATACTTCTTGAAGAGTGAATCAATCATCGGAAAATCATATTTTTGCATAAGCGGCGTAATGCTTTCTGGTGCGGCTGTTTCCATAGCGGCGATGACCAGATGAAGGTGGTCCATATGCGACCTGGTTGAATTGCAAAGTGCCTTCGCGCCTTCCTTTTGAAAGAGTTGGAAGAAGTCTGTGAGCCACTCGGATCCAAGCCTGTCTGAAACCTCCAGCAGGAACGCGCTCATGATGTCCGGTGTCATTTCCGCAAACTTCCTCTTTTGCGACAGGTATTGCTTCCCGGCTTCCCGGCACTGCTGCTCGGCTCTTGTGATGTCCTGTATGAGGTTTTGATAACCCGTGCCTTCAGGCTCATTTTCACTGAAGCGTTGGGCCACAAGGAAAGTCGCCGCTGAGGCCAGACCCTCCGTAAAATTTCGATAGATTCTTATCCGGCTCGTCGGTTTCAGAATGGCGTCAGCAAGAGCTTCTGAAGATCCGGTCTGAAAATTGTTGCTCATCTCGAGGCAGATACTCAACCAGGGCGGGTGATCAGGCTGCCAGGAGTTCGAGCCGATGTGAATGGGGTTACCGCTATGAGTGAAACTGATGCTGGGGTCGTAAAGAATCCCGATGCGTTCACCACCGAAGGGCGTATTCCCTGTCAGAGATTGGAGATGTTCATAAACCATGTCGGCTAAATTGAGCGTGAACCGTCGATTCTTTCCCGTCTGATAGTTCCTCGGGAGTTTCAAGTAAGTCTGGCTGCCATCCAGCAGGATCAGTTTTCCGTTTGAGCCTTGGTAAAAGAGTTGGTCTTTGCTCCTGCCTTTCCAGATGCCGTCCGACGTGAGAATCTGAAGCCACCACCTGTAGCCTGAAGCAAGACGTGAATCCTTAAGACGCGATCCCGCAAATCTCCATCGATTTGCAGCCATGGAGGAACTCTCCCACCTCTGTCGTCCGTCGAGAGTGTCCAACCTGAGGGTGAATTCCGCGTTTGGATACTCCGACCATTCGAACCGGACCGGTCTGATGCGGCTGACTGTCTTGCGTTGAAAACCATGCTCATGAGGAGGCCGCTGAGGGACTCCCCCGAAGCATTCAAGAGCAGGCAACCGTCTGAGCGGGTCATTGGGCGACAGGTGGAAATTGAAGGTGCTCCACTGGACCGGTATTTCTTTCACCGGATGTGTGATCAGAAAGTACTCGCCGAAGGGCAGGTCATTGATGACGAGTTGTCCGGCGTCATCCGAAAAGTGCGAGCCAAGGAGTGGCCCGGACTTTTTGTGCAGATTCACTTGCACTCTAAATGGAGCGCCGTGTTTGAAGAACGCCGCCCGGATGCTGCCCCTGTCCTTTGCTTCGCCTGAATGAAGGAGAGAAGAGAAGCAGAGTAGGAGGAATGGCATAAGAACTCGATTACTGAAATCGCGGCTCGACCCGGTAATCCTCATCGCATGGCAGACGGCTGTTATCCACATTCAAAATCAGGACTGCCATAGCCGTGGTAAATACGGAGCCCATGGCGATCGTGTTCTGCGCGTTGCCGGGTGGAAAGGACACGCTGCCATCGGAACTCTGGTGATCCTGAAGCTGGTTCATGATTCGCTTCTTTGTCTCGGCATACAATTCTGGCTCGTCCATGAATTTGAGTGCCCTTAGCCGAAAAAAAGTGGCGTAAAAGTAATTCGGCCCTTTCCAGGCCTGGGGATGCTTCTCGAGCCAGAGGATGTTCTTTTTCAACATCGATGCATTTCCATCGAATCGCGCAAGGGCCCACCCGCCCATCGAACTGACGAGATTCACGGTAAGCCCGAGCGTGTCCACGCTGAGTCCACCTATCTGATCTTTGCTTTCAGCATCTGCTTTAAAAGAGCCCAGCAGGTATCGGACTCCCTGCTCCATGTTCGTCTTGGATACTTCCATCCCGTACAGAGCGGCGGTCTGGCAGGAGAGCAATGCCCAGGCAGAGGCGCGTCTGTCGTTCGCACGGCCCTTGCTGCCTTCCATTCTCCAGCCTCCGCGGGAGGAAGAGGAACTGCTGCGATCCTGAAGACGCAGAAGGTATTTCAGCCCCCGTGAGATTCGTTGGGCAGATTCTTCTTTCAATTTCGCGTCCTTCAAAAACTCATGGGAACAGAGCATCGCAAGCAATGCAATCGAGTGACTCTCCGTACGGAACATGTCATCACCCAGGTCGCCCGAAGCAGCACTGGTCTTAATCAAGTAAACGGTGGCTCGCTCCAGGTGCTCAATGTCTTTGGGGTTCAGTGTCGTCTGAACACACACTAGAGCGAGCATGGCTAGTCCTGCTTTAAGGTGCGGTTGCGGCTGGCCGAACGAGCCATCCTCGTCTTGTTGCAGGCGCAAATAATCGAGTCCGCTCCGGGTAATCGTGTCTTGCGGCCCGGCATGTCCATGACACAGGAACATAACGCAGGCAAGGACAAAACTTATTCGAATTCGAGGTGTTCCCGCTTCAATCATGACCTGTGTCTGCCCTTGGTTATTCGTAAAGCAAATAACTGCGTCACTCAACAAAAATCCTGTTCCAAGTGTGGCTTGAAAAAAAACTCAAACTCATAAGATTTACTATCCGTCAGGAGTTCATTTTCTCCAACTTATCAATATCGACTCGATAACGAAATCCGGCGGTTTGAAAACTGTTCTCTGGCTGTCATGAAAACCACAGTCCGTCAACAAAAACTCACCTTTCTTTGCCTCCTTGCCTTGATTGCCTCCACCCTGGCAATCTACTGGCCGATGCTGGGCGCTAATTACTACTACGATGACATGTTCCACCTGGGTTTTGTCGCTCAGAGGGACGGGCTCGGCGTATGGCTGCTCGTGCCGCATAACGACCATCTGATGCCGTTGATGCGCTTCATCTATTATGTGTGCTATCAAATGTCCGGCCTGAAAGCCCTGCCGCTGATGGCGCTGCTGATGGTGACACACTTGGCCAATGTCCGGCTTGTGTTTGCCCTCACTTCTGATTTTGCAGATCGGTGGGTGGCTAGATGGTTTGGGACGGCGATGTTCGCATTGTCGACGGTCTATGACGAAGCGATGTACTGGCCGGGGGGCTCGCATGTTACGTTTTCACTCTTTTTCACTCTGGTGATGCTGTTGTCCATCCGCAGGTATACGAAAACGAACAGGCATGGCTGGGGCATCCTCGCCGGGGTCGCGACCTTCTGCAGTCCATGTTTTAACACGGTTGGGATTCTCTCGGCGCCGCTGGGGTGCCTGTATCTGGTGACCTGTCTTTCATCGATTCGGAAGCCAGATGAACCATGGCATCATGAGGTGAAATGGGTAACGGGCCCGATTCTCGGAAGCTTTGTTCATCTTATTCTCGGATTTATATTTGCCTCTGAAATCACGGGCAGTGCTACGAACCGGGTAGATATCACTGGGGGCGCCTTATTCACCCTGAAAGGTTTGGGTATTCTGGCTGCAAGACAACTCCACCTGCAGAACCCGATGATCGGACTCCCGATCATTGCTGGCCTCCTTGCGCTGGCCTGGCATCAACAGCGCAGGTCGAGAATTTTTTTCATTGCCGTGGCCAGCCTTGCTTCATTTTTCATCGTTTTTGTCTTTCGCACATATCTTGGGGAACAGACCCTGGCCGGTTGGAGATACTACCTGTATCCGGCTTTCGGTATCAGTCTGCTGTGGGCCATGGGGGCAGATGCGGCACTTCAGTTTGGTCCAACCAGCTTACAAATTTGGCAGAGGCGTCACCGGGCATCTGCAGTCTGTGTGCTAATGGGACTCTCGGTGATTGGACTGCTCAGTTTCAGAGCCAGCCGACAAACGGCGGCGTATTACAAGGGGCTGACGAAAAAATCCTCCGAGTTCTATCGATTCGCGGGCCCTGTTCTCAATGACTACGTCACAAGCCGAATCAACAAGGGCCAGCGTGTCCTGTTGCCCGACAGAACCGTGTTGCCGGTCGAATTCCCTCAGTCGCTTTCATCCATATCGGGGTACCTGATTCAGAGCGATCTCTACCAGAAGATTGTTTGGACACCTGTCTTCTTCCCATTCCCCGATGATTTTTTTGAATACCTGAAGGACAAGGGGCTGGATGCCCAAACCTGGATCGCAAACTTCCCCGTTTACACAGTTCTTGAGCCAGACCCGCCCCTGCCTCCACCGGGTACTCGCTCTGAATTGGCGATCAGAATCTGTCGATTAGATCGTGCGAACTCGCTGAACGTGAAGCTGGAAAGAGCCCCAACCTATCTGGCACAGGGCCCCCTGAAGGTCCCGGATACCTGGTCGCTCTCACTCGAACCCATGGGGGGACTGATAACATTGCCCACGGCGCTTGAACGCGTGCGGTGGCTTTCTTTTCAGATGAAGAGCCCGCTTCAGAGCATGGGAAAAATCCGCATTCATCTTACCGGCGGCGAAACGAAGGAAATTCGTTTTGAGACTTTGGGAGGCAATCAATGGTATCGCTACGATTTTCCTCTTCGGCACGCCCTGGGTGACCAGATTGCCGAGATCGGCAGGATGGCGATAAGGCCGCTTGATAGCGGCGGCGAAATATTTTTCAAGGATCTACGCCTGCTCGATGACCTGGGAAACCAGGTCGTCGATTGAGAACCCGCTGATTTGAGGCGTCATTGCTTAAGAAACACAATCTGGTTCGACTTCGTTCGACGTTGGCTTCTGTGTCAGCCTTGCTCCTGCTTGGATGCCGGAGCCCATCTCCATTACCCATTCAAACCAGGCCCGAACAATCGCTGGAGACGCAGTGCGACCAGGCAGTCCTGCGCGGCCTGGAATGGATTCACAAATTTATTGATGACGATGAAACCTTTGCTGTCATCGGAATGGATGGCTTTTACATCTATCATGAACTCTCCCTCACTTCCGAGAATCATTCCCTGAGAAAACGTGCGAAAGCTCTCGCGTTGAATGACGCGCGTCGCATTTATGACAACCTGAATAAGAAGGTGGAACTCGACGCCCACGACTGTATCAAAGCGTGGGATCTGCTCGCCGAAGTGTACCTTCTCGGACTTGACCCCGAACCGCTGCTTTCAAAAGCGAGACGATCGCTTCGATTGTTGAACTCTGGAGAAAGGATTTTTGGCATTCATCGAACTTCGCTGAAGGAAGCAGATGACGCCGGCCTCTATGCCATTCTCATGGACGCTTATACCATCGAAAAAGCGGCCGCGGTCTTTCCCGGCGAAGCCTGGCCCGATTTTGGTCTCGGCCAAGTGCTGCAGTTCATTCGGAACAATAAGGAGCTGCGCTCACCGGCAAGTGAAGCCTTCGAAGAGGATGCCTTTCTCGCTACCCATACGGCCTATGTGCTCACCAATTATGGCCGGCTGCGTCTCCAGCCAGAGTCTTCCGAATGGATCACAGGCTACCTGCGCAAACACTTCCATGCGGTATTACAAAACGAGGACATCGAGCTCGTCGCGGAATTTATTGACGTCTTTCGAAGCCTTGGACAAGACGAAAGAACCGACCCCATGATTCACCAGGGCACTGAATTCCTGCTTCGAACGCAACACTCTGACGGGAGCTGGGGCGATTGGGAAAGCGCGGAATCGTATTACGACGCTATGCACTTCACCTGGTGTGCAGTGATGGGGCTCAGACGCAGAAGTTTTATGGAAAGCACGCCGTACGAAAAACGGATTCGGAGAATCAGCGCAGCGTTGAAGTGATGCTCACAATACAGTGATCAGACAATTCTCGGTTCCGAAGGGTGAAGTCTCACGTTTTGTGCATTCGGGATCATTTTTCCACTCGCCATCGACGATATATCGATAACGGTAGGTATCTCCCACCTTCAGTTCGGCTCGGACGTTCCACGTACCGTTCTTAAGCTTTTTCATCTTCTTGGGCTTCTCATCCCATTTGGTAAAGCAGCCAGCCAGCAGAACTTCCGAGGCATCAGGTGCGGCGTAGCGGAAGGTCACCTTCTTTGACTTTACAGAATTGCTGATCTTCGGGGCGGTCTTTGTTGCCGCTTTCTTGGATACTTTCTTTGCCATGATTCAATGACTCAACAGAGATAAAACGATGTTTTGTTTTGGTATTTTGGTTGAGCGCAACGCTCATGCCAGAGAGGATATCTCCATTGCTAGAAATGTAAATGCATTACAGCCATTACACTAAGAACATTGGCGAATCCCACGTGCCATCCGATGGATGACGACCGATGCTCAATCCACTTTCAGGAAGCTAAACAATTGCGCGAAAACAGAATTCGAATTTTCGTGGTGTTCTGCGCCTGCTTCGCCATGACCGGCGCGCTACTCCAGGCAGAAGAATCGCCGTCCCGCGCAGTATGGTGGCTGGCTCAAGACAATGTGAAACCGATTGCGGAGTTGGTCAATCAGGCGGCGCCGGGCGCGGCGAGTCAGTTTCAGGATCGTATCGCCGACTTTTCGGTAACGGCAGACGGACGAGCGCTCGAGATCACAGGCACTTTCCCTGAGCCCAATATCTGGCGCTTTGACCTGACCACTTTCAAAGGGCAGTTCGATATGCGCAAGCTCTACGCCAAGATTGCCAATTGCGCTTTCCCCGACCCGGATTCCATTCACACAAAGAGGCTGGAAAGTTTCCTCGGCGACAAAGAGAAAGCACTCACTTACACCGGTCCGTGGGAAATTCTCGGCGGCAAGTGGCTGGTCCCAACCGCGAGGGTGGCGCTCGACGGACAACACATTTACACCTCCTGGTTTGATTTGCCGAGTCTTGAAGATCAGCAGGTCGGGCGCGTTTACAGCAGTTTCGCTCTCGATATTGAAAAGGCCGGCAAGCATACGATTCGGGTCTCGTTCGATGATTTTGTTCATCACACCCGATGGCGCCCGCCGCACTGGAGAAAGACAAAACCGGAGATCGAATACAGCATTAACGATTTGAGGCCACACCACATCGAATCCATCGCCATTGGAATTGATGAAAGGGTGCGAATGCTCCCCGAAGCCCCACTGAAACCCGAATTCAGAGGCAAGCATCCGCGTCTCCCAAACTTAAACCCCGTGAAGGGGGAAAACCTTGGGATCAAGGACGTCGAGAATATGCTGATTCACGTGGACCTGGATCGAGGCAAACTTTGGGAGTACAGCGATGACGCGGAATCGATGGCCTCAGCCAACGATATGGATTCCGGCAAACACGCGGTCTCCTGCTCGATGGAATACGACAGCCATGTGAACCATCTGAGCCCGGAAGCGCGGAAAGAATGGGATCGGCTTTTCCAGAATCGTTTTCAACAGTACTACAATTTCTTCGTGTTCCAGCGCAACTACCATCCAACCGGCTACGCGCAAAATCACTCCTCTGCAACCATAAAGGGCCTCCTTCATGCCGGGATGGTGTGGGACAACCCGGAAGGTGAGAAATGGCTACGCTGGGGGATCATGATCTGCCGTAAACGCATCGAGATTCTTGGTACAGATGGTGGCCTGGAATGGATGAACGAAAGCCGTGCGTACGGACTGGGATTTTTTCAGGACCCCATCGATTTCATTCGCTACAGTACAGGGCTCGATATTTCGGATGGCCAGCCCTTTTTCGAGAATGAGTGGCGATACGCGCTGCACATGTCGCATGCATTTCCAACTTCTGAAGACCGTCGGCCGGTACACCTGAAAGTACTCGAGCAGAACAAGGGCCAGCGGCCTCAACCAAATCCAAACGTCCCGATTCCGCAAGGTATCAAAGCCGAGGAGACGCCAACGAATTATCACTTCGAAGACGTGGACCAGGTTTACATGCGTTCAGACTGGAGCGGACAGGCCCTGCGAGCCAGGTTGTGGGCCGGCAACGTGCATGGCAAGAGAGCAGCCATCGCCAAGCGTTACAACTGGGCCCACTGCCAGGTGAACCAGGGCTCATTTATCTTGAGTAAGGGGGCCGCCCCGATCGTTCTCGAACCAGGTTCGATACGCACTTATCGAAAGACCGCGGTCAACAACAACTGCATTGTGGTTAACGACACCGACCAGTGGGGCGGAGGCCAGGTCTGGCATCCTAAGCTTGAGCCGGAACAGCTCTCAAGCATCGATTACTTCGCAGACGGCAAACTTCTCTCGTACGCACGAGCCAATCTGAAGAACGCTTACCCGCCGGAAGCAAAGATCCGCTCGCTGTCCAGATGCCTCATTCACCTCAAGCCGGATCACTTCCTTGTCTTCGATCGGCTTGAAACCGAAGGAAACGGAAAAGCTGAGTGGCGTTTCCACTCAGCCTTCATCAATGAACAGAAACCGGGTCGATTTCTGCTCTCTTCCTACAACCGGCTGCAATCCATCTGGTCTCGGAATGGCGGGTCAAAATATGAGGATCACTTTGCACCCAATGAAGAGATACAGGCTGAAGTCGCCTTACTGACGAACAGCGGTGCCACCAGCATTGGCATGACCGATACATACTTCCGATGGAGTTTTTTCTCTTTGCCGCAACGTCATCTGAAAATCGTCCAGCAAGGAGCTTCCGAACTTATCCTGCTCACTGCTTTCGCGCCGAAGCTGAATTTGAGTGGAAAGGATGGAATCTATTCCGGGCGGAATGAGATGGTAGAGTGGACCGTCCTGGTGGGGGCTCAGGAAACCGGAGGCATCAAGTCCGATGCATTCATTACTGTGGTGGCAAAGGCGAAAGATGGAAGTAGTGAAGTCCTCTGTTTTGGTGGCACAGAACTCACTATCGGTGGCAGCAAAGTGGAACGGAAAACCCCTGATCTCTTCACCCAATCAGGTGCGAAGTTGAATTAGAGCGACGCCTCTACGGGGTCGGAGTAACGGCTTTTCTGGGCTTGTAGGTTGCCGCTCGGGCCCGGCTAAAGCCTTTACTCCAACCCCGTAAGGCCCGCTCTTCAATTTGCGACGAACTGCATGATCCGCATCGCGTGCCCGCTGCTCTTGGGATTTTTCTCACCGGTCGTGCGCAGCTTCAGTGTGTGTTTGCCGGGTTTGAGATCGGCTTCGAAAATGACGGTGCGCGGGTAGTGAAGGCCGCCACTGAATCTGTGAAAGAGTTGGTGGTTCTTAACAGGGCCACCATCCACGCTTGCCTCCACGATACCGGCATCAGGCCCGGCAAGGATGTAGGCGCCGACGGCCTTCCCTTCGAATTCAAGGGTGAGTTCGGCCTCGGGTTCTTCGGCCCAGAGAATTGGTATGTTTGTGAACCGTCCTCGTTTACCGCCTTGCAATTTGTCCCACTCCGGCACTGAAACCGTCCAGGAATTCTTAATCTGTGCCGACTTGATTTCGAGGAACCGGCCGTTCCCGTAATGGTTGGGATCAATCACCGTTTCCGGCAGCGGCTGGGGCTTCATGACGGCGTCGGCAGCGAGGTCACCCTTCCAGGCGGATTCCAGCATCTCCTTGATAAGGTCGGCACAGATTCGATTCCCGGGCGGCTTGGGATGAGTTCCTCCGAATTTCTGCCAGGTCAGCGTGCCTGCCTTGATCTGATCCGCTACCTCCTGTGCCAGGTGAATGGTGGAAACTCCGTAATTCCTGGCGACCGTTTCGTGGCTTTCCATAGCCAAAGGTTCTTTACCGCCCTGAAGTAATTGCAACATGCCTGGATTTACAAAGTGGGTGATCACTATGTCCATATTCGGATTGTGCTGCCAGGCGTGGCGGATGATTCCTTCCATCCCGCGGATGCATTCGCGCCTTGCATGCCCTGCGTCCTGATCATCATTCACCGCAAACTCCATAAAAAACAGGTCGACCGGCCCGGTCTTCAAAACATGCTCTTCCAAACGGAATGCGCCGGATGCTGAACAAGTCGAAGAAATGCCGGCATTGGTAAAGGTGAACTTTGTGTCCGGAAACCTCTTCTGTAAGTCTTCGGACACCATCGGCCGGTAGCCGTCCATTTCAGTAATCGATCCACCGATGAAAACCACGTGCCCCTTCTTGTTCTTCTCGAATTGAATACGAGAGTTGTCAAGGCTGCCTCTAAAGTGGATGTTACGGTTCATGGCGTCCTCCGCGAATGCCAAGGAGTGGATAGTAGAGATCAAAATGGCCAGGATGAGTGGATTGTTCATGTTCAAGCAGAAGTTGCAGTAATGGAAGGGCGGCTTGGAGGGATTGCCTGTGTCGCCGGCAGTTTCCCTACTTCCCGCTCCTTGAGATTAGGAAGTTAATGAGCATCTGTTCGATGGGCATTGCTGTATCAACTTCAACGAGTTGGATGCCGTGCCGGTCACAGCCTTCGCGGAGGCGTTGAGTGAACTTTTTGAGCTCATTCAGATACATCTCGCGAATTCTGCGGGGCTCCGTTCTCACATCGACGACCTTTTCGAGGCCCTTGAACCGTACCAGGCCGTCCAGCTCAAAAGCTCGTTCCTGATGATCGAGGACGTGAAAGATCATCACTTCATGCTTATCAAAGCGAAGGTGCTGCAGGCCGCCGAAAATCTTATCAAGGTCGTCCAGCAGATCAGAAATCAGGATGACCATCCCCCGTTTTCGCAGACGGGTTGAGAGCTCGTGCAGGACGCTGCCGACATCTGTTTCTTCGGCTGGTTTGGTTTCGTTCAGGCGGGCGAGTACGGTCTGAAGGAAGGATGGGTTGCCACTCGGCCGCAGGTATTCTTTCACGTTGCGATCAAAGGAAACCAGGCCTACCGAATCCCTCTGCTGCAGGATCAGGTAGGTCAGGCAAGCGGACATGAGGCATGCGTAATCGAGCTTAGTCTGTTCGCCGGAGCCGAACTTCATGGACTCGCTGGTATCAAGCAGAATGTGGGCCACGAAGTTGGTCTCTTCTTCGTACTGCTTGATGTAATACTTGTCCGATTTCGCATAAACGCGCCAGTCCACGTGCTTGATCTCATCGCCGGCCACGTACTCGCGATGCTGCGCAAACTCGATGCTGAACCCGTGGAAAGGGCTCTTGTGCATCCCTGCGATGAATCCCTCTACGATTCCCCGTGCACGCAGATCGAAGTTCTCAAGGCGAGAGAGAATTTCCGGTTCAAAATATTTGTAGGACGTCGTGGCCACGTTAAGCAGAGCAAGGTGAATATGTGTGTCGGGACACTATCAAGAGTCCTTCAGGAAAATCAAACCTGTTAACTCGCCGCGCTGACATTCCCACACTACTTTTCACCTCAGCGTCTCATCCTGATGGCGCTTGAGGCTGGGCGGCCCAGGCCTTTTTTCCGGCGGCTTTTCAGCCTCCTGAATGAGCAGGTCAACGATACGTTCCGTGATGTTGTGGCCGTGCTTCAACTCCACGTCGAGGTAGATCGGAGAAGAGTTCGCCTCGATAAAATAATAGGTGTCACCGCCGCAATACTTGAGATCGATGCCGGCGAAACGAAGACCAAGCAAAGATTGTGCTCTGGCACACATGGCCACGATGTCTTCCGGTAAGTCAATTTCGCGGTAGGTGCCAGCGCCGGAGGAGTAGTTGGGGTCTTCACGGAAATCCAAAGTGGTAGAGTCGACAACCACGCTGGAAACGGCTTCTCCGTTGATCATCATGACCCGCACGTCTTCTCCCTTGATAAACTCCTGAAAAATCACGGGTGATTTTCTGATGAGTTCCAGCTCTTCGAGTTTGCCCTTATCGAGGCGCCGGCAGAGTGCCCCTCCCATGGATGGTTTGAACACCACTTCGCCGACCTCTTCAACAAAACGTTTTACTCGCTCCGGATTGTTGGTTACCAGCGTTCTCGGCAACGGAATTCCATGATGCCTCAGACCGGAAAGCTGAAACGGTTTGTATTGATTGACGCTGCCGGCGAACGGTGGATTCACCATGTATGCCCCACGCTCCTCGAGTGCAAGCAGAAAGCTGATCACCATCCCCTGCTGCTCTCGCATGTGCATGTATTCGGTGAACCAGTCTCGATACAGCACCGGCTCTTGCCCTTCCGGCATTCTGACTATGGGCGCCATGGGCGAGGTGACATGCCGCAGGTAGAAGGCGGGGATTTCATCAAGACGCTGGTCGCCATAATAGATTCCATCATCGTCGATGGAATGGTCGTACCCCTGGCCGATAGCGTTAGCTTCCACCAGGAGGGCAGAGCAGCCTTTTCCCTCCAGCACTGAGGATATACGCTGGCATTGGGGATCCTCCTTTGATCCGAAAATTCCAATGAGCATGGTGCGAGATCAGCCTTAGTTTGATGGTTTCAGGGGTGAAAATTTCCCGCCATTTAAGGTTCTCAGGGCGGGTGAACGGGCCAGTCCTATTTGTCGAGGACACCAAAGATGTCATTGACCTTGAACTCAGCCTCGAGGTGCTGCTCACCCAGAACCCGGCTTACAAATGAATCGCCTTCCGTGTAAACCTGATGAGTGCCGTTCTTGAAATCGTGAATGAGCTCTGCCCGATCCTCCGGATCGATGATCCAGTATTCCTGGACTCCGCCCTCCTCGTAATCATCACGTTTTGAAATCCGATCTACCTCTTCTGTACTGGGAGAAAGCACTTCTATCGCGATATCCGGCGCTCCCCTGATTGCGTCTTCAAAGACGATGCCCTTTCTGTTTTCGCACACATACATGAGGTCGGGGACACGGACGCTTACGGTTCCACCAACGTCAACTACAAGCTCCTTTTCCAGAACAACACGGCCCAAGCCCTTGGTGGCATGGCGTAGTAACATGTAAATCTCACCAATCAGGCTTTGATGGCTCGTCTTGGGTTTCGGTGACATAACAATTTCTCCATCCACCAATTCCAGGTGTTCATCGGTTTCCGGCAGCGAGAGAAACTCATCCACCGTCATCTTCGTTGTCGAGTACAGAACAGGCATTTTCTCCTCCAGGTCGCAGTTGTGCGGATCATATACAAAGCGGAAGTGGTGACCACGTAACAGCCCTCACAAGCTCGCCCAGGGTGACTGTGAGCCTATAATCCTTCGTTCAATTCAAGACACGCATTCGTTGCCTTCTTCGATTCTTATTCTTTTTCAAGTAGAAGTTACAACGCATCATTTTTCGTTATGCCAACAATTGCATTCGCCTCCTTGTTTTCGCTCATCTGTCTCAACCACGCGGAAGAGAACGAGCAGACCAAAGCGAAATTCCAACTCAAGAAGATAGGCGCCCACGTATTCGAAAAGAACGGCGAAGTGGTAGAGGTCAATCTCAACGGCAATCCGGCTGTAGATGATGAACTGCTCAAGCTCTTCAGTCTGTTTTCTGAGCTGACTGATCTCTCGCTGGAAAACACGCGCGTCACAGACGCCGGACTTGACCACCTGAAGGGCCTCAAGAAACTCGAATGGTTGAATCTTTATCGCACAAAGATCGGCGACCAGAGCCTCAAAACCCTGAGCACGATTAAGAGCCTCAAGCACTTGCCAATCGGTGAAACTGAGATTACCGATAAGGGGCTCACAGACGTTGCGGCCATGAGCCAGTTAGTTTATCTGGGACTCCGCAAAAACAAGATTTCGGATGCTGGAGTCGCCTCTCTGACTAAACTCACAAGGCTCGAGGGTCTCCAACTTGGAGAATCGCAGATCACTGACGCGTCAATCCAACACCTCCTGAATTTTCCGAAGCTCAAGAAACTTTGGCTTCATGACACACGTGTCAGTGACGCGAGCATGAATACTCTTGCTCGACTCAAATCACTCGAGTTTGTGGCTGTTTTTGGTACGAAAGTGACCCCCGCCGCGATAAAGAACCTGCAGAGCAGGTTGCCCATGTGCGAGATTGAATAACTGATGGGATGCCAAATCGACACCTCAGCCATATAGGCATAGAAGGCTCAGCCAAAGCGGCACCCTCCGGACGGCAGGGGCCACACATCCCTTTTATTCAAAGTTACTTATAAAAGCAGGCGCCTGGTATATACTTTGCTCTCGATACCCCGTTAATAAGGAAAAAACAATGCCAGTCAAGTATCACGACTATTACAAAATCCTTGGCGTCGATCGGAACGCCAGCCAGGATGATATTCAGAAGGCTTTCCGGCAACTGGCGCGCAAGTATCACCCAGACCTCAATAAAGAGAAGAGTGCTGAAGGGAAATTCAAGGAAATCAATGAGGCCCACGAAGTCCTCGGCGATCCAGAAAAACGTGAGCGCTACGACACACTGGGGGCTAACTGGAAGGCCGGGCAGCGACTGGATGACATGCCCGGTTTTGAATCGATATTCAATTTCGGCAACGGAGGAGGAGGAGGATTTCCCGGCGGGGGCAGTGGCCACAGCTCCTTTTTCGATGGGCTGTTTGGAGGTGCCGGCAGCGGAAAAGGGTTCCGATTCGAATCCTCACAGGGCGGTCATGGATTCGAATCCATATTCAGCCAACCGGGACAGGGGGGATTTGGGCAGAGGCCGGGACAAGGCCATATGTTCAGCCAAAAAGGTAAGGACATCGAAGCTGAGATTGTCATTTCAGTTGAGGATGCCTATCACGGCGCCAAGAAATCACTCAGTATCGAGACTCCCGACGAATCCGGCCGGCTGAAGGGCAAGAGTCTTTCGGTCACGATTCCGCCTGGAACGACCGATGGCACAGTCATCAGGCTCGCGGGACAGGGCGGAAAAGGACAGAACGGAGGCAAGGACGGTGCGCTCAAGCTCAGGGCAAAAATTGCAGAGCACCCGCGTTTTAAAGTGCAGGACTATAACGTCACGACGAGTGTGCCTGTAGCACCGTGGGAAGCGGCGCTCGGCGCGAAGGTGCGAGTCGAAACGCTTGACGGAGGCATCACCCTTTCAATTCCGGCCGGCACACAGAGTGGACAAAAGCTGAGGCTCAAAGAGAAGGGCCTGCCAAAGAAATCCGGAGGACGCGGCAGCCTGTTTGCTGAAATCAAAATTGTGGTCCCCAGCGAACTCTCCAAAGAAGAGAAGAAATTGTTTCAAGAACTTTCGGAGGTATCAGAATTCAAACCGAGAGAGTAAGTGCAGCCATCGCGGCCTGTAGTTCCGCCTTCATCGCGGTCTCGGTGCTCCGCATCAAGAATGCCACCATCCCACCGAGCGAAGGCGCCACGATTACCGCCTAAGAGCGGAACTACGGGCCGCGGTCAGGAAAGTAAATTTCAGGCAGAGAAACCAAGGGCGCCTGGCGCCCAGACCATGAAGTACGCAATCCAAAGGAGGCAAAGATGGATCCAAATAAACTTACAAAGAAATGTCAGGAAGCCATTCATGCGGCGAATTCAATGGCAGTTCGATTCGGGCATCAGCAAATTGATTCTGAGCATCTGTTGCTGGCGCTCTGCAAGCAAGAGCAAGGCCTCGTGCCCCGCCTGTTTCAAAAGATGGATGTGCAACTGGGCAACCTTATCGGCGGTATCGAACGTGAGCTTGAGAAAAAGCCAAAGGTGAGTGGGCCGGGGGCAGAGCCCGGCAGGGTAGTTGTGACGCAACGATTCAACAAGATCGTCGTGCGTGCCGAAGATGAGGCCAAGCGTCTCAAAGATGATTACGTCTCAGTCGAGCATCTGATCCTCGCCATGCTTGAAGAGGAAGTGAAATCCTCCGTCGGGGAGATCTTTCAGATATTCGGCATCACACGGGATCGCTTCCTGTCCGCGCTGCTTGAAGTACGCGGCAATCAGCGTGTTCAGAGTGATAACCCGGAAGAGAAGTACGAAGTACTTGAACGATACGGCCGCGACCTTGTACAGGATGCTATGCGCAACAAGCTCGATCCAGTCATTGGACGTGATGCCGAGATACGTAGAGTTATCCGAATCCTGTCACGCAAAACAAAAAACAATCCGGTGCTCATCGGCGAACCTGGTGTGGGCAAAACCGCTATCGTTGAAGGCCTCGCTCAGCGGATTGTTCGAGGGGATGTCCCCGAAGGCCTGAAAGACAAGACTGTTTTTTCGCTTGATCTGGGATCTCTGGTCGCCGGAGCAAAATATCGCGGTGAATTCGAGGAGCGCCTTAAGGCCGTCCTCCATGAAGTGAAAGAATCTGACGGTCGCATCCTGCTTTTCATTGACGAGATGCACACCATTGTCGGCGCGGGCAAGGCTGAAGGCTCGATGGACGCGGGAAACATGCTCAAACCCATGCTTGCTCGCGGGGAACTTCATTGCATCGGTGCCACCACCCTGGACGAGTATCGGCAGCATGTGGAAAAGGACGCGGCGCTCGAACGCCGTTTCCAACCGGTGATGGTAGACCAGCCTACAGTGGAGGATTCCATTTCCATCCTCCGTGGACTCCGGGAACGCTTTGAGGTGCACCACGGGGTCCGGATTCAGGATAACGCCCTGGTTGCTGCGGCCACACTTTCAAACCGCTATATCTCAGACCGCTTCCTGCCGGATAAGGCCATCGACCTCGTCGATGAGGCGTGCGCGATGATCCGTACGGAAATAGATTCAATGCCGGCCGAGCTTGATGAAGTCACGCGCCGCGTCATGCAGTTGGAAATTGAAGAAGCCGCACTGAAGAAAGAGAAGGACAAGGCCAGTCAGGATCGTCTGGAATCGCTGCGCAAGGAACTCGCCGACCTGAAGAACAAGGCCGATTCTATGCGAGCCCAGTGGGACTCCGAGAAGGAAGCCATTCAGCGGGTCCGGGCTCTCCGGGAAGAAATGGAGAAGCTCCGACGTGATATTGAAGTCGCTGAACGCAAATACGACCTCAACACCGCCGCAGAACTCAAACACGGCCGACTCCCCGACCTCGAAGCCAAGCTCGCTAAGGAAAGTAAACGACTCGAAGACAAGCAGGGAAAGAGCCCCCTGCTCCGCGAGGAAGTTACCGAAGAGGAGATCGGTGAGATCGTCTCCAAGTGGACCGGCATCCCGGTCACCCGACTGGTTGAGGGCGAACGGGAGAAACTGCTCAAACTCGACCAGGTGCTCCACCAGCGGGTCGTTGGCCAGCAGGAAGCAGTGCAGCTAGTGACCGATGCGGTCATCCGTGCCCGCTCCGGAATCAAGGATCCCCAACGTCCCATCGGCTCGTTCATCTTTCTCGGCCCCACAGGTGTCGGCAAGACCGAACTCGCCCGCACCCTTGCTGAATCACTTTTCGACTCGGAAGAAAACATGGTTCGAATCGACATGAGCGAATACATGGAAAAGCATTCAGTCTCGCGTCTAATCGGCGCCCCTCCGGGATATGTGGGTTTTGAGGAGGGCGGCCAGCTCACCGAGGCCATCCGTCGCAAACCGTATTCAGTCATCCTGTTCGACGAAATTGAAAAGGCGCATCACGACATTTTCAACGTGCTTCTCCAGATACTCGATGACGGCCGCGTTACCGATTCGCATGGCCGCACCGTCGATTTCAAAAACACGGTCATCATCATGACCTCCAACATTGGCTCACATTACCTGCTCGAAGGTGTGACCGATACGGGGGAGATCAAAGAGTCAGCACGTGAGAACGTGATGCGTGAGCTGCGTAGTCACTTCCGTCCTGAATTCCTCAATCGCGTTGACGACACCATCCTCTTCAAGCCACTAACGCTTGAAGAGATTAAGTGCATCGTCGACCTGCAGATCGAGCATCTGAGAGCCAGGCTCGAAGATCAAGGCATTCAAATGACGCTCCATGATACGGCCCGCGAGTTCGTCGCACGGAACGCATACGACCCGGCTTACGGCGCGCGGCCACTCAAACGCTACCTGCAGCGTGAGCTCGAAACTCGAATCGCACGCGCCATCATCGCTGGTGAGTTGGGTGAAGGCTCAACAGTGAGAGTCGTACAACTTAATGGCGGATTGGGATTGGAGACTGGGTGATACGGATATCCGGAGAGGCTATCTTTCGTTCCACTGAATCTCGGGGAACAAATAAGATGATTCCCGGATCTCTTCGTGCCGGACCCGTCCCCCGAGGTGAGCGGTCCATGCGAACAGGTAGACCAGGACGAAAGTGGCTATCAGGATTCCCCGGCGATGCCAGACGTGTGGGTTTTCGCCTTGAAGATATTGAAGAAACACGCTCAACGTGGCCACCCCCGCAACCACCAACAGCGTGAAGGCGGCTCTCGCAATCAAGGCATGAGGATCGGTATGCTCCACCTGCACTACCGGTTTTGAGGCAAGCTGTTCATACGCGTAACCACCAGAGATATATGCCACAGCGCCGGAAACAGTACAGAAAAGTAAAAGTCCATACCCGATCTTGAATACGATCTCCTGCCGGGTCTGGTGCGCCACCAGGAGAATTGCCAGGACAAAAAGGCAACCCACCACTGGCAGATGAACGACCATCAAATGAAGCCGGACGGCGGTCATTGGAATGTATGGGAGTGTGGGAGGTTTTAAAAGGTGAAATGGAATGCCTGTGCTTCCACTCACCCTTCGAAACTTTGACTAATGATTGAAATTAAACTCCGTCGAATTCAGCAGGCCCTGAAAGACGTCTTCGTAGGCACTTCTGTCGTTCTCCTTATCAGCAATCAGGTCTAACATGGCTGTTAGTTCTTCATCCGATGGCTTCCGAGCGAGGCAGCGGATGTAAAGGATTTCAATCAGTTCTTTCGGCGGCGTTTTCTTATCGAGCAGTTTCTTTACGACCCCACCGCCGCCGACTGCCCCTTGCAGGGTGTTGCCGACCAGCAGGTGAAGAGTCTGCGACAAGTTGGGCTCGGAGCTGGTTTCACAGGCGCAGACACTGGCTCGCTTGGAACGGCCAAAGGTCAACAGGAATCCATCTCCAGTCCCGGAGTACACATTTAACGGGTAAAACTGAATGGCCCGGGTGCCTGGTGGGAAGTAACCAAATCCACGATTCCAATCGGTCGCACGGACTATGGTGTCTAACAGAACATCGGCCCGAAGGCGTCGCAAACGTGAGCGGGAAAACTGGCGCGAATCATCCGCGTTCGTGTGATTAGGTTTCGCAGAGAGCTGGTAAACGCGTGAGCTGCAGATGTCGTACACAAGTGCACGCAGACTGAATTTTGAATCAGCCAGACGGTTCGCAAGCGCATCCAGCAGCGGCTTGTTCGTCGGCGGATTGCTGACGCGCATGTCGTCTACCGGTTCAACAAGCCCGCGGCCGAAGAAATGTGCCCAGATGCGGTTGGCAATATTGCGTTTGAAGAGATCGTTATCCGGTGAGGTAAGCCACTTGGCGAGGACTTCACGCTGATCGATTCCTGTGGGTGCGGGCGCTTCGCCTCCGAGCACTTTGGCAGGCATAGGGCGTTCGTCGACCAGGTGTTTGGCCGGCTGAGCCTTAATGTCGTTGTAAATGTAATACTCGCGCGGCTCGGAACCCTGCCGGCGCTTGATGCCAGTGAAGAAGCTGACGAATCCGTAGTAGTCGTCCATCGTCCATCGGTCGAACGGGTGGTTATGACACTCGGCGCACTGGATGCGGATGCCGGTAAATGTCTGTGCAAAGTCGGAGGCGAAGCTTTTGGGGGTGAACTTCACATCCTGGACGAGCATGGTGTAGAGATTGGCCGGCCCATCGGTGAGATTGTTTCCATTCGCCGTGACCTGGTCAGCAACGAATTCGTTTAGCGGCCGGTCTTGGGCTATCTGCTCACGAATCCAATCGAAGTAGGCTTTGGCGGCCTTCACGTCGGTGGCCAGCGGCGTGTAGTTCCCGCCCATGATTCGGAGCGACTCGGCCCAGAGCGCTGTCCAGACGTCCGTGAACTCGTCGCTCTTGAGGAGTTCCTTAATCAACGCTTCGCGCTTGCCTGATGATGTATCTTTCATGAACGAGCTGTATTGCTCGACCGTTGGCGACTGGCCGGTAAGGTCCAGGTAAAGACGACGCAGGAAGGTTTCATCGTCGGACAGTTCCGAGGGCAGCAGAAGGAGCTTCTGGAGTCGATCATAGACCAGTTCGTCGATGTAGTTGTTGGCTGGCGGATTCGTCCACTTGTAGCTGGTGTCCGCGGGCAGGACGATCACTTCCGACCCGATGGTAAAGCGGTTGAATCGGGCGAAGATAAAAGTGTCGCCGCGCTTGCCTGGCGTGACGTTGCCGTGTTCATCGATCCCGGCGGTGCTTGGATTGTTGGAGAAGAAGAGCGCGAGACTGGTGACGTCACGAATGGTTCCGTCGGAATAGCGCGCTGTTACTTTCGTCTGGGTGGCCTTGCTATTTCCGTCAAAGAGCATTTTGTCCGGTGAAAGCGAGATCTCGACCGGCTCAGGGACATCCTCGGTGTCGTCCGGAGCGCCGGCCATAATCCATTTCAGAAGAGTCTCGTAATCCTTGCTGCCTTCTTTTAGTCGCTCGCCCCCGGTATGAGGCACTTTACTTGTCGCCTTCAGAAGCATCAGGCTCTGTTTCGGTGAAGCAACATTGATGCGGCGTCCGATCATCTCCTGTGTCAGTCTGAAGTAATCACCCGCGGGGTCATATCCAAAGAGTGACATCCTGAAGCCATCCTTGCCGCGTGAAGAACCGTGGCAAGCCCCCGCATTGCAGCCGCGACGAAACAGGATCGGCATGACGTCCAGGCGGAATGAAATGTCGTTCTGGGGATTCTGCTCGGCCCAGACGGTAGAAAGGAGAGCGAAGCTGCCGATAATGATTCTGGATACGAAGGTATGTTTCATTTGGTGCTATCGTAAACCGTTGAGGGAGATTACTTTGGAGTGCGGTGACTTGTCACCGCTTTCGCTTTCCGGGACGCTCAAGAACAAGAAATGCTCTGACAAGTCGGAGCACTCCAAAGGACTGATCCTGAACTCCAAGATATCTGCGATCAGGCCTACGCAGCGCTGAAAGCGAAGGGAACAATCTATAAACACCATTGCTACTCACTGCTTTAAAGCCGGATCGACCCTCAACGCTCCTCGACCCACATGCTGGCGAATCTTCTGGTCGCCTTCGGGGACGAGCACTTCACATTTCAAGTCTCTGTAGTGGCCAAGCAGGGCTTCGTGATTCGCTGCAAGGTAGAAGATTAACTCGGCCTGACCGGCTTTGATTTTTGGCCGAGGGTCAACCACTTCGACGCCCCTTGGCAGGCCTGTCATGACCGCGTCGGCTTCGCCGCTGAAGGGGCGCTTGTTCTCTATCCGCCAAACAAACTCGGTACGTTCGCCGCGGCGGATCGCAGAAGGTTGGCTGCTCAGACTCAAGTGCGGCTCGGCAACTTCGATGTCAATGAACCGGGTGGATACGCGCATTCTCCCGACGCCGGTGTAGTAGCCGGAGTAGGTGCCGTCAGTGGTAGAGATGAGGGCGAGTTTCGCCTTACCCAGCGGGGCGCCGCCGGATGCGGTAATGTTGAAGACCGCTTCCGTCTGGCCGGGCTCGATGGTTATGGCCGGGGAGCCGGCGATGCCGGGAGGAAGCCACTCAGCCTGAAAATCAACCTTGCCTTCGAAGCCGTTGTGGCGCGCGATCTTGACCTTGAGGCCAAGTTCACCGTTTTGAATCAGTGGAATCAGCGGCTGTTCCACATCGATCGTATACGGGGCAGGCTCGGTAACTGCGAGCACATATTGTTCGGTGATCAGGTGATGCCATGCGTGTCCGCCGGAACGGCTGACGAAGGGAAACGATTCCTGGCAACGGCTTTCAAAATTTTTGACGTCGCCTCCAGCAGGCCTCACGCGCACGTTAATCAGGGACGCCTGCGGTGGGGTGTCGGGCGCGGCCACAAACTGCACAGGGCCGGATCGTTGTCCGGCCGAAAGAGGCGGAGCGATCATCTCCACGCCCTGAGGCAACCCTTCAGCGTAAAATTCGAGCGGGCCCTTGTAGGTGTTCCCCAATGCCTCTTTGAGTGAAAAGGTCATCGTCCAGCGATTGCCTTGCGGGATGGCAGGGCTGGTCAGCCGGGGACACTGCATCCGGTCGATGACGCGTGGGTAAATGTAGGTGTGAATCGCCGCGCGCACCGGCTCGATTTCAATGCGGTATGCATAAAATCGATCCCCGCTCCCGCGGATATCCGTGATGCCCAACGTGTATTCACCATCCTTTTCAGGTTTCCACTCAACAATGGGGTCAAGCAGGCCCTTTCGCTTGATGCTGTTGTCCGCCGAGTAGAAGTAGCTGTTGCCTATATCAATATGATCGGCCTCAATTTCCGGTTTATCTGAATCGGTATGTTGAATCCAAATCCTGGCATCGAGAGGCGTACCCATCACGCGGGCGAAGACCTGCACCCTGTAGTGGTCACCCTTCTTCACGTTGAGACGATAAGTGTCCTGTTCTCTGGTTTTGGAAATCACCCCGTTAATGGCAATGGGCAGGCTGCCCACTGGCGTGTTGTTCGCCTGTTCCTGCTCAATCAGATTGGGATAATCTGAAACGCGCATCTGGAGTCGTGAAGGTGGAAGCAAGCCGTTCTCTTCCGGGAAAAAATCGAAGTCGCCCCTGGCCTCCGGGAGTTTCACTGTCTGCTTTGTGTCTTCGCCGGCACCATTCAGAAGCGTCACTTCGAGCGGCTGACCCGCCGGGCCGCCGGAGGGGAAGACAACCATGGGCCGGGGGAAGGTGCCGATGTGTGCGAGGTAGTAGCCGTAGCCGAGCCCATTGCCCGGCTGAAACATCGCCTGCTTCACGTCTATGAGGTAGTCCCCGTCGCTGGGCACGATGACCGAGCAGATCGGATCCGGGATGTGCAGGGCGTTGTCGTCGTTTTTGGCCAGGACTTTACCTCCGCTGTCGAGGATGCGTGCCGTGAGATCGAATTCCCCCGTCGCATAGGCGACCTCAGACAATCGGACAGAATCAACCTCGACGGTGAGCCGCTGGCCAGCTTTGCAGGAGACCCGATAGAAATCGGAACCGCCGTCTGTCTGGCATCCGGAAACTGTGGAATTGAGTGGCACCGGTTGGGCCTTATCTCCTTGAGTTGGTCTCGCCCCTCCAACTATAGGGAAACGAGTGACCCAGAAGGTGCTGAGCGAGGTCAGTTCGGTAGCGGTGCGAATCTTGAATGGATGTTCGCCCACTGGGCAATCGGGCGCGATGACGAATTTGCATCGAACACGTTCTTCGACCTTTGTGCCATGGGCAAGAGGGATACTGGCGATCTGTTCTGTTTTTTGAAACTCTATGGCCTCAATGCCTGGCCGATAGAAGATGACCTGTTTGACATCCTGTAGTGCCAGGCCATCGATGGTCATGTCGACGGTTGTGCCCTGCTGGCCAGCTCGGGGCTGGACGCTCTCGATGTGCCGTTGCGTCGGGCCCGCAATCACGAGGAAAGAGGGGATTAGGAACAGGAAGAAGAGGGGGCGACGTGAGTGTGGGAGTATGGGAGTGTGGAGGCGCATCTTTGGAATGTGGCGGCTTGTGGCTGCTTTCAGTTTCTGTGGGTGTGAAGCTTGAGAAATCCAGAGCTGCGACAAGTCACAGCACTCCAAATCAGCTCACGAGTCCCTTAACGAGATTGCCGCCCTTTACAATTTCAATCGGGCGATTGCCAAAAGCGAGCAGCTCGCTGTTCGAGTCGATACCGAGCTGGTGGTAGGCCGTGCAGAGGAAGTCTTCGAGCGGCACTTCGTCTTTTGCCGGTTCGGATGAAGTCGCATCGGACGCGCCGTAAATCTGGCCGCGGGTGACACCGCCGCCAGCAAGGAGCATCGAGTAGACCCTCGCCCAGTGATCGCGGCCGTTGTCCTGATTGATTTTCGGAGTGCGGCCAAATTCTGTCGTTACCATCACCAGCGTGCTCTCCAGCAGGCCCCGCTGATCGAGGTCTGTGATGAGCCCGGAGATAGCGTGATCGAGCGGCGGGCCCTTATCTTCAAAGGTACCCCTGATGTTATTGTGCGAATCCCAGCCTCCGTAGTTGACCGTTACGAAACGCACCCCGGCCTCAACCAGGCGTCTTGCGAGCAGAAGACGCTCTCCTATGGCGCCGGGCTCTCTGCGATATTTCAAGACGTATCCACGGCCATAGAGATCAAGTGTTTCGTCGGTTTCGCCCGTTAGCGAAAACGCAGCCTGGGCATCGGGAGAGCTCAACAACGTATAGGCACGCCGATAAAACTCGTCCATCGTGTTCAGTTGGTCCGGATCCGCTTCAAGTTTACGAAGCTTCTGTTCCACAATTTCACGAGCAGAGCGACGACGATTGAACTGCTCCAGCGAAACGCCCTCCGGCAGAGAGAAATCCTGTACTTTGAACTCGCCCCGAGCGCCCGGATCCGCATTCAGTTCGAACGCGCCGTACTTGCTGCTCAGGTAACCGGTACCGCCGGTCGTGCTGACTTTGTCCGGAACAGCGACGTAAGGCGGCATGTTCTTCCGCGGCCCGAAATGCTGTGAGACGACGGCTCCCATCTGCGGGTAATCGATTACCGTCGTTGGCAAGTAGCCGGTAAAGAGGTGGTAACTCGCCAGATTGTGATCCGGAATCTTGCAAGAGCAGGAACGGACGATGGTGACCTTGTCAGCCACCTTCGCGGTGCGCTCCATATTTTCACTGAAGACCTCACCTGTATTCGTCTTGGCAACATTAAACGCACCTCGATACTGCGAAGGCGCTTCAGGCTTGGGGTCGAATGTTTCCTGCTGGGCCATTCCTCCCCCAAGGTAGAGGTGAATCACGCTTTTCGCCGGCCCTTCCTTCATTCCATTCTTGTCCGCTTCCGCTGCCTGAAGACGAAACAAGTCGCCCATACTCAGGCCTAGTGCCCCGCAAACACCGGCCTGGAGAATTTGGCGTCGATTCAACCCTCGATACCCCATGCAGCCGGAAATATTCTTAGATGAATTCATGTCTGTGTTTATCCCGTGAGACTGATGTGACAGCTCCGACCCTAGCGGAAGCCGTTACTCCGACTCCGTTTCTGCCATTCCTGAATAGTTGCACTTTTTCTGACAATTTAGCCCTGGCCACTCCCGTCAGATAAATTTTCAAGGGGAGGAGCAGTTGATGTTACCAACGGCTATGGTTTTGGACAGTCCGTTACAGGAAGGCATTCCTGAGGGACGGAAGCCGGCTGTCCCCGTTGATACATTTTGCTGCAGCGCTCTTCGGATCGCTCGAAGCGCCGGCTACCGGATAGACGTGGAAAGCATCGTCCTCGAAGAAAATCGATGAGGATACTGGCAAGACCAAAGCCTGGACGGAGCGATCATTTTGTCGAGATCACCCCGATCACATACCCGTCTGGATCGGCCACGAATGCTTCCTGTCCATAACCGTAATCGATGACATCCATCACGATACGGTAACCACCCTGACGCATGCGTGCGACGGCCGCCGGGACGTCAGACACCTTAAAGTGAGGGTACATCCCCATCGCGCGAGGGCTGTAGTCAGCGGGGCCGCCGCGGCTGAACTTCCATTTTTCGGTCCAGAGGTGAATCTCGACATTGCCGGAACGCAGAACCGCGTCCTTGCCCGATTTGCTCTTCACCTTCAGTCCAAGATAGTCCTCATAAAAGCGTAACGCCCTTTTGACGTCAGTAACTTCCAGAAGGATGTGATGAACCCCCGGCGCGGCATCCAGGGCTGGGGGCGGGCTGGCCTCCTTCTTCCCCATTTTCAAAGGGTTGGTGCATCCTGATGCAAGCAAGGCAGAGATGCTGATTACACATAGTGATAGAAGGAACAGGCGGCGCTTCGACGTCATCTTCATAGCTCGGACCTCATTGTGGCAATGGTATTTGTCGGTTAATCCCCAATTCGAGTGCTTGTTCTTAATCGATGAATTGTAAAGCAGCAAGCGAGAGGGGCGAGGGGAAAGTGGGAGAGGAGACCGGCGGAAGGGAATGTATCACGCCGCAGAGGCACATCGCGGTGTTGACGCTCCCCGGCAGTTCTCTTTTCTTGCAGAGGAGCGCAAAGACCACTCACTCTGGAGGAGCTTCGAGCTCGCGAGAGAGGTGGATTCGCTGACACACTGGACGTTACTCCCGCGCTCTCCCGGACTTCCGGCCTCCCTCTCTCACTTCAGGCTCATCGCTGTCCAGGGCCTTCCATACTGGTTTGGGCCGGCCTTCCCCGAAATCCCACTGCCAGCGATCTGTGTACGGGGCGCGGGCGCGGAAACCAAAGATGGTGCGCGCATCCTCGCCTGCCCTTTGCATGACATCGGGGGCCACAAGTCTTGACATGTCTGCCTCAGGTCTTACCCACGAACGTCGCCACGGGCTCATGACGGCGTAACGGGGTTCTGTTCCAAGGTGAGGGGACGCTCCATGCCAGCAGGCGATATTGAAGATGATTGCGGAGCCCTCGCCGGCCTCGACGATCTTTTCGCCTGGCACTGGCTTTTCCTTATCGACGAAATTACTCTCGATGCGATGGCTGCCAGGAACAATACGGGTGGCACCATTACCCGCGGAGAATTCCGAAATGCAGAATACAACATTGAATCCCAGCACGTGGCTGGTAATTCGCCGTTCTTCATCCGCAGGCGCAAAAGAACGGGTTGGGCCAGTGAGTGAGCCGTCGTAATGAAGGGACTGCATTCCTGCGCCTGGAAATATCAGGTGGGCCTGCATCGAGCTCATCACTGCATCGTGGGCAAGAAAGTGCCGAACTACGTGGAGGACATCCGGCAATTGATAAAGTCGCTCGAAAATCTGCCCCTTGTTCATGAGGTTGTAAATCTGAGCCCCGAATTCGGAGACAGAGGAATGCGAAAGGCCTTTCTCTTCTGCAACGAGTCGGTTCAGATCGCCGCGAGCTTTTTGGCACTCCTCGGCAGTCAAGGCATCGGGCAGCACGGTGAAACCATCAAGCTGGATACGAAGGACATGGGCTTCAAATTGTTCCTGGGTCATGGCAATACCTGTTTCACTTGATTTCAAAGGTTAGCACCATCTCCTTATCCAGGTTGGAGGGTCTGAAGACTATCCGGGTAATGACCTCGCCACCCCGGCCCTCCTTTGACTCTTCTTCCATGCGATTTATGGAGAATGTTCCTTCCGCTTTGGCCCGGATGGTCAGCCCGTTCGTTTTTGATCCCAGGCGTACTTCACGGCCCTTGGCGACGATTTTTGCGTTCTCAAAAGTTACGAATGCCTCTTCAACTGATTTCGGTTGCCGGGAAAACGAATACGCGTCTTTGAGCGTGAGTTGGTTGTGACTTGCATCGAGTTCGAGCGTCCGCCGAAGCGAATTTACAGTCCCTTTGGGGTAAGCGTGAGTCATATCGATGACTGCGATCTTGTGGTCGTCTCCGTTGAGATTTTCCACCGTCAGGGTGCCAAAGAATTCCGCACCAGCCTTCTGTTGGGTGCCGTTGATGATCGGCACCGAATGCCCCAGCGAATTGCAGTGAAGGATCTCGTAACGGCGAGAGGAAAAGGTCTTCTTCGAGTAGACCGGCCCGCCGGGATCGACGAGATGCAGTTTTCCCTGTCGGTAAACGATGAAGCTGCCGATGTCGTTGTGGTTGTGTGGGACACCGTTGTTTCCCGCCAGGGCCATCACGGTCATCTGCGAGGGCCCCGGCTTGCCCCGCAGCTTCACCTGGCCGAGAGCTGGCAGGTAGTAGTCTTGGTTGTCAGGTTTGCCCGATGTCTTTCGGCCGTCATAAAGCGCGAGTTCGTGATTCTCGCCGATTTTCGGTGATCGGTTCGGATTGGTTAAACAGAGCTCGAAGAGTTCAGGTACGTCGTAAAACTCGTTGATGATATGGGCGTGCCGATAAGGGACGTACCCGTGGCTCGAATCGGCGAACGTGGAACGAAACCTTCCCTCGATGTGTGCGGCCAGCGGGTATCGGCAGATGCGTTCGATTTTTTCGTCCTGCATGATGTTCAGTTCACCGCCCGTCTTGAGGTGGAGCGCATGCGCGGTAAACAGGTAATGCCCGAATCCGTACGCCCAATAGGCGGGGCCCTCTTCGCAGCCGCCGTCGTCGGCAAAGCCGTCGACGGCATAGGTCATGTTTTGAATGGCCGCATGGGTCATGTGCGCGAGCACGGCCGGATCGTCGATCTCATACAGGGCCGTACGGACAATCTCGCCGTTGCAGACGTGATTCCAGTTCATGCGGACCGTCTTCCAGAAATCGACATTGTGGTAATTCCAGAAATTCTGAAAAATTCGTTTATCGATCTCGGATGAAACTCTGTCGCGTACTTCCTTCTCAAGTTTGTCTCCGATGATGTGCAGAAGCTCCGACAGACTCGCCGCAAGCATCGCCGAGCCCAGGTCAATCGAACGGCCTTCGTGGGCGGCCATGATCCATGTGAAGTCGTCACAATACGCCCAAAGCAAATCCTGAAGGTAATCCAGATCGGCGGAAGGATGGCCAAGCCACAGCGCGGTTCCGGCAAGGCTCAATTCGCGGCGGCGTTGGCCTTCTTTATTCTGATGAATCGTGCGATCTCCGTTGCGCTGATAATTCCGAAAGTCGGAGCGCTTGATAGCGGGGATGTCCTTCGATGGATCGAGGCTGGCTGTAATGTCATCCCAGATGCCGTTTTTCTTCGCGTTACGCCGGGCACGTTGAACACATTTCTTGTCGATCAGGTAAGGGACGGGCGAGCGATCCTGACTGCGTCGATAGATGCCAGCCAGGTCATTCATTGTGATGTCACGGAGCAGCATTTTCATGGGCAAAGAGTAATGAGTAAGAATGAAGTCTTATCTGATTCCGGCAAAGTTAAGCAAATGAAGGGTATACGGAGGGTTTACGAATTCGAGGGCAAACGAATTTGGGGTCTCGATACCGCGTAAGTGCCACCACGGGACTGTTCTACTTCAACGTGGCCATGAACGCGATCACATCGCGAATCTCGCGTTTGGTGAGGATTTTATCCATCGCCGGCATGGGGGAGATGCTTGAAGGTTTCATTGCTTCGATACTCGTCTTGGGGATTTCGATGATGCGGTTGTCCCTGGCTTTAATGACGAGCTTATCTTTTGTTTCGCTGGTGACGGTTCCTTCGAGTTGGATGTCGTCTTTTAAGAGAAAGAGCGTTGTGCCAAAGTTTTCTGCAATAGCGGCGCTTGGATAGATCAGGGATTCGAGCATGAATTCCCGGTTATGCAGTGAGGCGATATGGGTGAGATCCGGTGCGGCTTTTCCGCCCTGACCTTTGACCGAGTGGCACACGTAACACTGGGCCCCCGGTTTGGTTTTGAAGATCATCTCCCCCTTTTGAGCGTCTCCCCCTTCGAGTGTGGCCCGGTATGACGCAAGCTTGTCGTCAGGGGGCAGGGAATCGTTATACCGCTGAACGTAAATATCAAATTCCGGCGTCTTCCTGTTTTCCGCAGCTTCCAGCAGGTCGAGCTGAATGTCAGTAGGAACTTGGTCCTCGATCAGCTTTTCCATCCATTTTGAGAGCACCTTCGATGCCGCGGCCTGCTCGATGGCGGCGAGCAGTTTGATCGCATTCTGTTTTTCCGGGATGTCCACACCCTTGGGTCTTGCCTTGGCGGTGATGGGTGCCATTGCCTGGCCGAAGGTGTACACGTCAATCTCACTGAAGAATGTCGACTCCACCATGCCAGGCCAAAGCTGGGGAACATCCCAGAGGAGGTACCTGTAGGTACCAATCGACCCGTGGGGCGCGAGAATACTCGAGCCGTGTATGCCACCTTCGCCCAGCGGTTTGGTGTCGATTTTTTCGATCTTCTGCCATTCAGGACTCAGCCTTGGAGATTCAGCGTCCGGCAGCCGTTTGGAGTTCGAGCCATAGAGGGTGAAGACCTGCTGGGCCCGATTCGTTTTGTGCCATGAGTAGGTATTGATGCGCGTGATGGCAACGTGCGCTTGCAGATCCATGATGAATCGAGCCTGTTTTTCATCCAGCCAGGTGCTTCGGTCTACATCGTCCTCATGGCGCGCCCAGAGGCCATCATTCAGGCGGGGAAGTAATTCGCCCTTGGCGCCGGAGAGCTTGTGCGGCATGGCAAACGTCTTCACCCATTTCACGGTCACACCGTATTGCGACTTGATGTCTGCGTAGTCGTTGTCGCTGGGCATTCCGATAGTCAGCTGTTCCCATTTATTCTGCACCCGATCTGTCGCGATGCTGAGACCTTCCTTGCGCAGAACCGCGTCGATGGATCTGACAGCCTGGTTGGGATGTACCTCGGCAAACAGTTCGAGCGCTTCGATACGCATGCGCTCGTCAGGATCGTGCACCAATTTCTGAAGAATTCCCGCGAGCTCAGGTATGCCTTTCTGCTTGAGCTGTTTGATGGCTTCGATGCGGACATCAAGGTTTGCGTTTTGGTTTTGCACAAGGCTCTTGTAAGTGCCTTCGTCGAACTTGAGCTGGAACTGTTCGGCCATACTCATCGCTTTCGCCAGAATCACGCCTTCGCCGATTTGCATAAGCGAGGTCAGGCCGGGCTGTACGCCGGGGATGATGTCCGCAAGCTTTCGAGACGGCAGCGGGCGGTGGACACCAGTAATGCGATCAACCGGGGATGGATGTTCCCACTTGGCAAGGAGGTCGAGCGCCTCCAGACGAATATCGTTCGGAACATTATCGCTGGCCGCCAGAATGGATAGCCACTTCGCATTCTCCGGCCGTCCCAGGCGATAGTTTGCGTTCAAAATGCGGAGATACAGGATGGGCTCTGCTTCTTCTTTCTTGATGATGTATCGATGAATCTGCCAGGCAAGCTCGTGCATGGCATCGGGGATCGGCACGTCATTAATCGCCCGGGCTGCCTCGGCAAAAATTGTGCTGTCCGCGTCGTGCAGGAACTCAGCAATCCGGGGATCTCTCAGCCTGCGCAGCACGAGGACAATGGCTCTGCGTACTGCGGGCGATGAATCTTTCGCATGCTTCAGGAGGCCTGCATTGTCACTAATCAGGTAGAGGCCCATGACACCTGCATGCCGCAGGTAGGCATCTTTATCCGCATTCTCCCGGAGCATTTCGAAGAGCGGATCGATGGCGGGATGATAATCCAGTTGGCCCAGTGCGATGGCTGCGTGGAAACGCACTCGCAGGTTTTTGTCTTTGAGCAAAGGGACGATTTGAGTGGCAGCAGAGGTGTGAGCTTCTTCCCCCAGCACCTTGGCGGCCTGGGCCCTGATTTCAAACTCTGGATCGGTCAGCAATTCGGAAACATAATCGAGGGCGAGCGAATCCTCACGGCCGATCTGCCCGAGGCCCCATATACTGTGCAACCGCGTGAAGAGCTTTTCGCCGGTGCGGGCGGCCTTCACCAGAAACTTAATGCCCCCCCGGCCTCGCGCAGCGAGGCCGAATTGGGCGCGTTGCCGTACTCGCTGATCGGCGTGTGAAAGAAGGTCAAGAAGCTCTTCGTTGCTCCGGTGCCCGAAGCCCTCGTAAAACAGATTTGCCGTCTGGTTAAGGGCAGGATGGTTGGCTCTCTTGGGATCGTGAATGGTGTAGATGCGGCCACTGTCCGAAGCCTCCATGGTATTTATCCAATCCGAGATGTACATCTTACCGTCGTATCCAAACGCGGCGTCAGTAGGCAAGATGTTCCAGATGAATTGCCGGGTATGTTCGATGCCGTAGCTGGCGCCCATGGGCATCAGCTTGAAGGTCTCGATCCCGCTGCGGACGGGCGAGCCCATGAAGCTGCAGACGAAGAAGTGTTCGTCATAACCAGGCAGGCTGATGCCCGGATTGAAAACAAAACCGCAGGGCCCACCGGCCACGTAATCCAACGCGGGCAGTACCCACGCAGGCTGGCCGGCGAAGTGCCGCTTCCACATGCCCTCGGCAAACCAGGGGTTGGACTGCATGGGATCGTTTTCGAGTCCGATGAGGCCCTTGAACTCATTCTGATAGCTCATATTCCAACCGGATTCACCGCCGTACACGATATGCACCAGCCGGTCGTCATCACCGCCACCCTGATTGTTATCCGCGGTGAACAGGTTGCCGTAATTGTCGAAAGCGAGGTCGACCGCGTTCCTGAGCCCGGTGTGATACAGCTCAATGTCGGAGCCATCCAGATTGCACCGAAAGACCGCTCCACCACCGGGCGCGGAAAGGCGACGGCCCTCCCTGGTAACAAGATTGTACCCGCGGTCGCCTATGCCAAAATAGAGTCTGCCATCCGGGCCAACCGCGAGCCCGTGCATATCGTGCCCGCGCAGCGAAACCCGGACACCGAAGCCGTCCTGAAGAGATTTTCGTACTTCGGCGGTGCCGTCATCATCCTTATCTTCGAGAACCCAGAGGTTAGGGATGCAGGTGAAGAAAACCTTGCCGTTCCAGGCCAGCAGGCCCGCGGCTGTGCCATCAAGCGGATGATTGAATCCACCGGCCCAGACGAAGGATTTATCAGCGAACCCGTCGCCGTCGATATCGTCCAGCCGGCGAATGAGTTCTTCATATTCGGTGTAGTAGCTCATGGGGACCACGTGCTGCCATTTCTTGTACATGGCCATGCGGTCCTCGACCTTCTGGGAGGCAATGTCGTCGTTGATCCAGAAGACCCGATAACGGTTATCGTCAATGCCGCGTAACTGCCGATGGGATTCAGCAACATAGAGCCGATTCTGTTCGTCGAAGCAGATAGAGACTGGATTCGCGAGCTGGGTTTTGTCGGCAAAGAGATTTACCTCCAACTCCTTTGGATACAGAAACTCGTTGATAGCGCTGCGACCGTCTTCCACTGAAGCCCAGTGTGGGGCGTCGTCCACTTTATGTGTGAATGTCTCCTTTTCCGGACTGTCTGACTGGAGGATGCTATCGACCAGGATGTGCCCCCAGCCACCATCTTTGTCATCCAGAATTTCGATGCGAGCGACCTGGCCAAAGAATCCCTTGACGTCCCACAACCTCCACAGTAGCTGTTCGGAAGATCGGCCCGTGGCGGTCCGGACGACTTTGTCATCGATGCGCAGATTGACGCATGCCTGATCAGGATGCATGCCGCCGCCCACAAGTAGCTTGATGTAGTGTCGTTGAATTTTGAATGCTGGTGAGAGCAGCCTGCCTTTGGCTGCATCTTTGCCGAGATAGCTGTTCGCCAACCGGTTGCCCCGGTAGCCGGTAACCTTGCTCTGCCAGGGCAAGGTTCCCTCGGCTGGTGCGGTTCCGAAACACTCCCCCTCGACAGTCCACAGCTCGTACGAAGTCCCTTCAAAGTCGGTAATCAAAATGTCCTGCCGAGCTGCCTCCGCCGTACCGGTGTGCGGCTCAGCGCTCAGGAGAGCACAGATGGAGATGGCAAAGACAGGTAATGTCATGTATCGCCTGAGAGGGCCCAAGATCATTCTGGGGTCTGCTTCAAAACAGCTCTTGAAGGCCCGTTGATGCCGGGAAGGTATTTGTTCTCGTATCGGTTCCTGCCGTCGGGCAGCCTGAAACATATCTGTATAAGGTACCGGGTAAGTTTCACCACCCGGACTGATTCAAGCAGGGAAGTCGGTCTGTATTTATGAGCTTGTGCATCAGGTCCGGTCCGTCGCCGTCGCCCTCCAGATTCCATCCGTAAGCAGTTCCGGCACGTCGGGAAACCACTTGGGACTCAGAGGTTCCCCGGCAACACCAGAAAACTGTCGAAATCCGGTGAAGCGGCGGAGCCGCGGCAGGGAATGCTGAGAGCGGCGCCATCGAATGTTCCCTTCAGGATCGGTTTGGCCATGTCGATTCGCTGAATGATATCGAGTGTGTTGTAGATGCGGTAAGACTGACCTTCTTTCAGTGTGGTACTGAGATCGACTGCTACGGCTTTGAGGCCATCCCAGTTGAAGATGCCGATGTTCGCCCGGCCTTTTTCGTAGCGGTTGGGGAAGGCGAACACCTTCGTTCCGGTCGGACGTCCGTTCTTTCCTTGATGGAACTCACCAGTCTTATCGAGTCCCAACTTCTGCCACTCCTCGAAATCCAGGAGGTCGCCTTCGGCTACCTTTTCTGTTTTCGCGTATCGAAACAGCTTCGGTTTGCCGTTCGCGAAGTAGGTATTCCCGTCAATCTTGTAACCGCTCAGATCGGGCTTTGTGTCGCTGTTCACTCCGGAACCAGTTGGGCCGGAACTGACTTCGACCAGAACGTTCGTTGCCCAGATGGTGTTGCCTGTCACCGTCATGTTCTTCCAACGTCCCAGCGAAAGCCCGAAGAAGGCGCCCATAAGATAGTTGTCGCGGCATTCTCCGGTCTGGTTCACCACGTCACGGTACGCTGATAGCCGGGCGTTGGGCCGCCAGGCATCCAGATCGCGTGGCTGGTAACCGATGTTCCCGACCATTCGGATGCGTTCGGCAGCGGGGTAACCGGCAACAAGATAGTTATCCATGCCCTGCCCCTCCTTATAGTTTCCGGCGAGAGTGCAGATGTTCTCGATGATGTCGAAACCCTTCACCTGACCAGCCTGGGTGTAAACGTGAATGTTCCAACCGCAACCGCGGTAGGCGATGTTGTGCATGAACGTTTTAGTGCCGGTCTCGTTTTGTGAATAGAAACAATGGCCATGCCCGCGGCCGGTTTCTTCCAGGTAACCGAAGTCGTGAATAAGGTTGCCGTAAAGTTCAAGATTCGTTGAAGGGCTCCAGCAACCAGTGCCCATCGCGCCGCCAAATATGTTGCAGTTGATCACCTTTGAACTTTCGCCCCGCAACGCGTTCAAGGCTGTGGGAACCTGGTGTGTCTTCTGCCACGGATCCCATTTGAGGTCGCCGATCTCCAGGCCAATCAGGTGGGTATGCGAACTGACCAGTTCGACCGCGCCATTCAGGTGCGCTACGTCCCCGGGCGCGTGTGTGACTATAATTGGTTTATCCTCGGCGCCCGTCAGTTCGACATGAAAGGGGATACGCTTGATGCCGTCCATTTTGCCCTCATACACACCTTGCGTCAGGTAAATCGTATCGCCAGGCTTCACGGATTGTTTACCCGCCAGGGCTGAGATGGCATCCCAGGGAGAGTCTTTCGTCCCTTTCGCATCAGGGCTTCCATTTGGTGCGACGTAATATTCGGTAGCTGACAGCAGTTGCGACTGGATCAGGGCGAAGAGAAGGGATGTGACGAAATGTTTGCTCTGCATCATGTTTATTCGACCAATTCGGGATGAGATTGGGATGGCCATTGCATCGCATTTGATCAGTCAAGGAACAAACGGACTCAGCAGGCCTCGCAGATGGATCTGGATATCACCATTCAAGCGCACTTCTCTAACATACAGCTACAGACCAACATCCTGAATGTTCCTGGAGCAATTCTACTAGCAAGGCTTCCGATTGTCTGGTGGTCATCCCAGAGATGGTGGGTGCCAGCGCTGTCTGGGAAAGAAACGTCAGATGGGAGTAAAGAGTGCCAACTCAGGAAAGCGCGCCGTTGAGCAGACTCTTGACCTCGCTGCAAATCGATTCACTGCTGACAGATCTTGCGAGGACTGTTTTGGCGCCGAGTTGGGCGGCAATGGCAAGGTCGCGTGGGTATGTCTTGTCTGCGATGGCCAGAATGGGAAGAGTGCTTAGATCACAGGTGGCGGCAATCCGCCTAAGGATACTGAAACCGTGTTCGCCGGGCAGCAGAAGATTCACCACAAACACATCCGGTGAGAGCTGGCGGAAGCTCTCAATGGCTTCTTCGCCCTTTTTAGCCCAATGAATTTCGGCCTCTGCTCCCAGGCAGTCCTTCAAGGCACAGACCAGAGAATCGTCAGTATCGGCTACTAGGATTGATATCACTTTGGGGCTCACGCAGAGATGGCTTTACATTTGTTGGCCGGTCATCCTGCACTGGGGTTGTTTACCAGCCTGGTCAGACAAGCAATTCGTGGCACATTAACAAACATCAATAAATGTGAACTTAATTTGAGCAGACCCATCAGTTGATAATCAGATGCGAAAAGTGCCCTATCATTGCCTTCAGAGGATTCTAGGGGCGACCTCGATCAATGCAAATACAGCCGTCCCCGGCTTGGTGTTTGAAACAGTCAACGGCACCAGTAAGCTTCGGCAGCCATGGACAAGACGGCCTACAAAATTCATGTCCCGGAGTTGGACAAAACCTTCACCGCTGCGGCGAATGAATTCATACTTGATGCAGCATTCAAGCACGATATTGAGTTGCCGTTCGGTTGCCGAATGGGAATGTGCCGGGCCTGCATGGTGAAAGTGCGCGGCGAGGCGGTGCACCAATTTGAGCCGGTGCTCAGCAAAGATGAGATTGCGAATGGTTACCATCTCATCTGCTGCAGCCAACCACGTTCCGACCTGGTGCTCGATTATGAAGTCGAATAACACCGAATCCAAGGCAGGCAGACTCAGCGTTCTCGAACGCCGCCTCGGGATGGCAGTCTTCACCATCACTTGCATTGTCTTTCTGCCGGCGACGACTTGTTCTTTTGTGAATTGGGACGACCTTTACGTTCTGGCTGAGAATCCGGTCCTGCATCGTCTGAATCTGGAAACGGTGAAGTGGTCATTCACAAGTTTTATGGGTGGCAACTGGCTGCCGCTGACCTGGCTGTCACATGCCATGGACTTCCAACTATTTGGACAGAATGCGGGCCTTCACCATGCCACAAACATCCTTTTCCATGCACTGACAGCCTGTATGGTTTTTCTATTGGTTCGTGATCTTCTGGACTGTCTATCTGAATGTAAAAGGGATGAATTTGAAGACTTGCGGGACGCCGGCCCTGCGATTGTCTGCCTGGCGGCCTTGCTGTTTGCCGTTCATCCGCTGCGTGTAGAATCGGTGGCATGGATGACGGAGCGGAAAGATCTCCTCTGTGGGCTGTTCTATTTCTGGTCTCTCAGGCTCTACCTTGCTTACGCAACGGATCAGCAGAAAAAGATCAGACGGCTTGGATGGTGTTTTCTCGTGTTTCTGCTTGGCCTGCTCTCAAAGCCGATGGCGGTTACGCTGCCTGTAGTTCTGTTGCTTCTTGATTTGTGGCCTCTCGGGAGGCTGCACAAGGATTTCAGACGTACCTGTATTGAAAAAATCCCGTTCTTTCTGGCTTCGCTCTGCATCGGTCTTATTACCATCAAGGCCCAGGGAGCCGCCGGCGCTTTTCAAAGTGTGGAGCGCAATCCCATCTCCTTCAGGGTCATGAACGCGTGCCATTCACTTATGTTTTACATCTGGGAAAGCATCCTCCCCCTGAATCTTGTTTCGTATCATCCCATTATCGACCCAGCGGGTTCGGCATTTACTCCGGGCAACATTCTGGCTGCTCTTCTCGTCGTGGGAATCAGTGTAGGCTGCGCCTGGCTCTGGTCTAAAGGAAAGCAAGCCCTGCCCGTGGTCTGGGCCTACTACGTCCTTTCAATCGCCCCTGTGCTCGGCCTGACTCAGGTCGGCGCGCAGGCATTCGCAGACAGGTATACATACATCCCCTGCTTGAGCTTCACCCTCTTTGCCGCGGTGGTTGTGATCCGTTTTATCCGATCCATCCAAACCGGATTAAGGAGAAGTCTCGCCTGCGGTGGTGTCATTGTCTGGCTTGGTATTCTGGGCGGTTTGACCTTTCGCCAGATTTTCGTCTGGGAGAATTCGTTCACGCTCTGGTCGCACGTTGCCGGGTATTATCCGAATCACGAGTTCCCCCTCGATGGTATTGCGTCGGCTTATCTCTGCATGACGCCTGGATTGGAACCGCACCAGAAGGAGGCAGCTCTTGAAGAAGCAAGGTCACTGCTGAACCGGGCCCTGAAAATCAATCCGGCTTTCGCGCCCGCCTATGGCAACCTCTGGAGTGTGTATCGCCTGAAGGGCATGTATGAGGAAGCTCTCGAAATCGCTTTGCGCCTGGTCGATCTCAGGCCGGACAAACCGGAATCGCATCACAAACTGGGTGTCAGCTACAGCCTGTTGGGTCGCCATGCCGATGCCGAAGAGTCACTGCGACACGCCATCCAGATCGGCGGGCCTGATGACGCCATCCTCGGCAGCCTGGCCATGAGTTACAAAGCGTCCGGCCAGCTATCGAAAGCTATCGAGAGCTATCAGCGAGCCCTTGTGATCAGTCCATATAACGTGCGAATTCTGCTGGATCTGTCCTCTGTCCTGGCAGAGAAGAAGTTACCGGAAGAAGCACTGAAGTACTCTTCCCGCGCCATTCAAATTGCGCCAGAGAACCCATTCACCTACCTGAGACAAGGGGAAGCCCTGCGTGCATTAAACAGAATCGAGGAAGCCCGAAGGCTTTTCGAAAACGCGGCGAAGATCGCTCCCGGTCTGCCGGAGGTAACAAAAGCATTGGAATCCGTCACCAATTGACCTCGCCATCCGGCTTGTCAGCCCTCCTCTGGGGGGAATCGGTTCGGATTGGGTCCATACCGGACACTCCCCAAGGCTCTTTTCGCTATTCCTTCGCAGGCCCAGTCGGATTGGGTGGAGCTTTCGGTCCGCCCAGGAGTTCGATCATGGCTTTGCCCATGCCTTCACCGATCAAAAAGTAGGTCTCTGCGTTGCAGCACCAGTGGTAGCGGATCGGGCGAGGGGAGACATCGCCGTCCCGGAAGAAGCTTCGGGTCTCAACGTATTTCACGTTGTCCTTGAACTCGTCGTATCCGGCCACCGCGGACTGGGCGTTCATGATCATCAGACGGCGATCAATTTTCTGGCCCCATCCTCCGAATCCGCTGCCGACAATCACGAAGGGCAAATTCGGCCGGCCGAGGTCTTTGCGGACGTCGCGGATGAAATTTGCCATGTTCTTTTCGTACTCCTGGCTGTCCTTCATACTGCACCCGTCGTTCCAGCCCTGATGCCAACCGAAACCAACAATCTCGTAGCCATTACCGTCGTAGTCAGGGAAGTCGGCTTTAAGATTCTCAAGCTGCTTTTTTACGGCCTCGATCATGCTGTCGTATTCATCGCCGATACCGGGGCCGCGTGCTTTGTCACCAGAATTGCCAGAACTGGGTGGTCGCCACGGCCCTGCCAGGCTGGTGCCGCCCGGCGCGCGTTTGATCAACAGCACCGGGTCTTCCAGATAGTCGCCGACCACCCATCCGAACGCGAATTCAGGGCCGATTGCATTTCGGGCTGCGCTGTTGCCCGCGGCCAATTTGGCCTTCGTCTCGTAGTAAGAGATACAAACGTCGTCTCGCACGATCCACTTGCCATCTTTGTCCAGAAGATGCTTGAAGCGCGCGGCTGTGGCCGGATCCTGGGACAGGGTTTCCAGTGTCCCTTTCTGATTGGGTGTCCCTTTGATGACGCCGTGCCCCTCCATGTTCGACTGGCCAGCGAGGATGAACACCTTTGTCTTACCATTCCCTTTCTTTGCCTCAGCAAACCCGTGCTGGGCGATTGTTAAAAGGAGGACGGCAGGAATGACGATCGGCTGCATGTGGCTCCGGAACAGGCGAGCATCTATGTTCATATTCAGATTTTTCCTTGTGGGAGTAAGGCGTTCTTATCGATGATGAATTTGCTATGCGAGAGTATCCTCCATAGTCCACCAGGCCACACGGAAAAAGGACGTTCCAATACTCCCATGAGCAAATAGCTTTACTGATTTTCTTCGGCCACATTTTTGTAGAATAGGTTCTCTGCAGGTTCCATCAGGATAGTTGTGCAGGCTGGACCCACACCACGAGGAGGTCTTGAGGGTTGTTCAAGTGGTTCGGGAAATTCGCCAGATTCATGCCAGTTGCTTGATGTACCAGTTGGACACTAACAAGACACCATGAAAATCGAGTTAAGGAATGTCTCGCTCAGATTCGATGGCAAGCCAGTGCTTTTGCGGGATGTAAATCTGATTATCGAGAAGGGCGAGTTCCTGCTGATTCGTGGGCCTTCCGGTTGTGGCAAGACAAGCCTGTTGCGGCTACTCAATCGTCTGGCCGAACCTGATGGCGGTGAAATCGTGTTCGACGGCAACCCTTCAACGGATGACAAAGTGACCTCGCTCCGACGCAGGATTGCTTACGTCCAGCAAACCCCCGTGATGCTGGAGGGGAGAGTTCGTGAAAATCTTCAGTTTGGGTTCGGGTTTCGGTCAGCGGAGAACCGGAAATTTGCCGATGATGCGGAACTCAAGGAAAGGATGGACAGGCTGAGCCTCGATGAAGTGAGCCTGGACGACATAGCGGCAAAGCTGTCCGTAGGCCAACAACAGCGTGTTGCCCTCATCCGTTCAATGCTCACACAACCCGAGGTAATGCTCTGCGATGAGCCCACCTCCGCACTCGACCCCGAATCTGCCAGACTTGTGGAAAACAGCATCGAACGGATGTGTTTCGAACAGGGCGTCAGCGTCGTGATGGTAACCCACCGCTCATATCAACCGGAGAAGGTGAAGTATCGAGTCTTTGAGTTCCAGCCAGGCAGGGGATTCAGGGAAGTGACCTTATGAACGTCCAGCCAATCGCTCCAATCCAACTTGTCTATTGCCTTGGTTTCGTACTGGTGGCGTGTGCCGGCTCGTTCGCCTACGGGCTGAAACTCGAGAAGTCACTGCTGGTCGGTACGGTGCGCACCTTCGCCCAGTTGCTGCTGGTTGGATACGTGCTGGATTACATCTTTGAGATTCGACAGTTCTGGCTGATCCTCCTGGTCTTCACCTGGATGGTCTTCTGGGCAGCACACACCATCTGGCTGCGAGCCCGTCAAAAGGAAGTGCCGATCTTTGTGCGGACCTTTTTCTCCATGCTGGTGAGCTACCTGAGCGTCAGCATATTGGTCACCGCAGTGATTGTGCAGGTGGATACCTGGTGGGAACCGCAATACTTCATTCCGCTCTCTGGCATGATCATGGGCAACTCGATGAACGCGATTGCGCTGGCACTGGATCGAATGTTTTCGGACTTGAGAAAGCAGCGTCCGCAGGTCGAACTCGCCCTCTGTCTCGGTGCAACCCACCAGGAAGCCACGGCGGACATTCTGAGGGCAGCGATGCAGGCAGGCATGACACCTTCCATCAATGCACTGATGACCGTTGGACTGGTTTCTTTGCCGGGAATGATGACTGGGCAATTGCTCGGGGGATCAGATCCACAGACCGCGGTGAAATATCAAATCATTGTGATGCTGATGCTGGTCGCCTCCACCGCCATCGGGACGATCATAGTAATTCTTTGGATCCGGCGTTCTTGCTTTACAAAAGCGCATCAGATGGTTCTGAGATGAGTTTGACTTGTTTGATTAGCGAGCGGGCCATCCTGACAGATAGCCGAAATCCGTTCGGGGACATGGATTGACTTGATAGCTCCATTCCTGTTTCTTCAAAGATAAGTTCATCGAGACAGTTCGTTCACACATTCCACCCAATCCTTATCATCAATCTATGAGCCTCAACGAATCACAGAAACTCTTCGAGCGTGCTCAGATGTCCCTGGCCGGCGGCGTGAGCAGCCACTTTCGTGCTTTGGACAAACCTACCCCGCAATTTTTTGAAAAGGCCAAAGGCGCCTATATCTGGGACGTGGATGGGAACAAGTATCTCGACTTCGCGCTCTCTCAGGGCCCGATGATTCTTGGGCATTCGCCCTCGCCCGTATTGAAGGCCGTGAAACAGGAAATGAATCGCGGACTGCTCTTCGCCGGACAGCACCTGCCAGAGATTGAACTTGCCGAGTTGTTTCAGAAGCACGTGCCGTGTGCAGATCTCACACGGTTCAGCCTGACTGGAAGTGAGGCCACGCAGACCGCCATCCGTGTGGCCCGGGCTTACACCGGCAAAAAAAAATACATCAAGTTCGAAGGCCAGTATCACGGCTGGTTCGACAGCACACTTATCAGCGTGGCCCCCTCAAAAGAAATTCGTGGCCCTCTCAAATCACCGAACTCTGTAGGAATGACGAAGGGCCAGATGGAGAGTGTTCTCGACGAAGTTATCGTCCTGCCCTGGAACAATCTCGCAGTGCTGAAACGCACCATCAAAGAACGCGAAAACGAAGTAGCCGGTATCATTATGGAGCCGGTCATGTGCAACTGTGGATGTATCCCGCCCTTGCCGGGCTATCTGGAAGGGGTGCGGGAGCTGTGCGACAAGAAAGACATCCCGCTCATTTTCGATGAAATCATTACCGGTTTCCGATGCGCGCTTGGCGGGGCCCAGGCCCATTTCGGAGTGACGCCTGACATGGCGACCTTTGGGAAAGCTATGGCCGCAGGCTTTCCGATCAGCGCCATCTGCGGAAAGAGGAAGTTTATGGAATTGATCGCCCGCGGTGAAGTGATGCACGCAGGCACATTTAACAGCTACAACATCGGCATAGCGGCCTCACTGGCGACGATTCAGCTCATGTCACAGAACCGCCAGGAAGTGCACCGGCACATCCGCAAACTCGGCAAGAGCCTCATGAGTGGCATCCGCCGCATCGCCAGGAAGCAGAAAAAGCCGCTTCTTGTTCAGGGGCTCGGCCCGATGTTCCACGTCGGATTTACCTCAAGTAAGGAAGTCACCAGCTTTCGCGATTGCGACAACTACGACGGCGCACGCTACGGTCAGCTCGTGAGCGGTATGAGAGAGAGAGGCGTCAGGTTGATTGGCCGCGGGATCTGGTACGTGTCCGCCGCACATACTGAACAGCATGTGGAGCAGACGCTGGCTCTGTTTGAGGATGCGCTGAGAAACGTTTGAGTAATACGTAATTACGATGCGTAATGCGTAAGTTGCGGATGTTTGGGCCAAGTCTCTTGAGAGGCCGGTCGGGGGAGTGGCTCTATCACTTTCTCCCTTCCATTACCCGATTGCTGTGGATTCAGGTTCTTAGTGACCGGGTTCTCACAAACCGTAGCGGAAGTCGCAAGACTTTGGGCACTGGAGGCATCAAGCCCCGAATTCTTGCGAATCCGGCTACCGACACACGGGGGTCGCCCTTACGTATTACGCTCTACAACTGCCGCACAAACCAGGCCTCTATTGCGTAGATCCCCAATACCGCCAGCAGTAACCAGGGCCAGAGGCGATCCGATTCATGACTGGGGCCGAGCGCCTGTACTGCTGACAACCAGTCGGGATAGATGGGACTGCCAAGGAGCTCGCCAAGCCTCTTCATTTCTTCCGGCTTGAGGCTGCGGAGATCTGCTTCAGGTGGATTGCCGGTGATGGTGAAGGATTGCCGGGCGCCGTCGTTGTGGAGGGTATAGATGCCGCGTTGCTGCATCCCGGTGGCGACCACAAATGCGATGGAATTGGCGTTTACGGTTTCAAGACCTGAGGCTTTCCGATCCGGCGGTGTCAGTGTGACGGCACCAGAGTCCGGCCACTTGCTGATGAATGTGTCTCCCGCGTGTAGGTTCCTGACGAAGCCCCTTCCCCGTGCCGCCATGTTCAGCAATCGATGTAAGAACGGGATGTAAGTCCGCCGAACCGGCATAGAGCACCATGAGATGCCCAGTGAACTGGTGAATAAATAAGTGTGGCCGCGGCCGACGGCCAAGTGAATCAGTAGCGGCTGTCCATCCTCCAATTCGAACAGAACCTGAGCGCCCTCTTCAGGCTCGGATCGAAGGTAGTTGTAGAATCTTGCCGCCTCGACCTCGCCATTATGGGAATCGTTGAATTCCGTCAGAAGGGTAAGCTCGCTGGTTGCCTTGGCTTTTGCACTCCAGAAATTTTCAGGGGTGACTGTTTCTCGTGCCAACGCCATGAGTTTTGCCGGCATCAGGTCAGAAAGATTCGGGTTGTAAAAAGAGGTGTCTGCCCTGGGCGACATAAAGATGACCAGTCCGCCGCCACGCCGAACAAATCGGGAAAGGGGCTCTTGCAGTGCAGGAGTAATAACTCTTGGTCCGGCGAGCAGGATAACGTCCACATGGTCAGGGATGTCATGGCTGAGCTGCACCATTTCAATCTCTTCGATCTTGAGAGGGGACGCACCGGCGTTTGTTGCCCGGCGAAGGAACTCAGCCTCGTCGAGGGCATCCGCTTCTGTCGGGTCAGGAGGATCGACGAGCAGCCAGATATTTAGCTCTTCCTTCACTTCGATACTTAACGATGCGTTCGAGGAACTGGGCAGACGGCTTGGCGAGACAGTCGCCGTGAGGGTATGAACTCCGCCACTGGTAAACGTGACCTCCGTAATGATTTTTTTTTCTTCGCCCGGCTGCAGTTCAACGAGTTTGGTAGCAGCCTGGACACTCTCTCCGTTGACTTCAAATCGAGCCGTCGCCTCCTGTGACGAGTAGTTTGCCACGGTCGCATAAAGGGTGACGGGAATGTGGCGGATCACGAGATCGCTGCCGAGGGTGAGGCTGAGCAACCCTATGTTTGGGGGAGATTCTCCCTGTGTCATGCTGACTGCGGCCACACGGATGTTCATTCCCTTTACGGCTTCGGCGAACCAGGCGATCTTCTGTAGCTCTGCGCTGAGCTCGCCGGGAAAATCGGACAGAATGTAGACCTCAGAGACAGCATCCGGCGTCTGGGTGAGTGAAGAGACGGCCCTGGACAGACTGCGCCGGAGCTGCAGCGTTCCTTCCTGCGGATCAATTCTGCGAACGATGCTTTCGATTGCCTCTGGGGTCTGTTTGCCTTCCGCAAGCAGGACAGGATCTTCCGGAGAAATGAGCGGAATCAGGGAGGTGCGATCCGCGTGTCTTTGAGAGCCGAGCAGCGCGTTCAAAACGAGCCGCATCCTTCCCTTTCTGGAGCCGTCTTTATCTGTGACCGACATACTCGCCGAGTGATCAACCAGGATTACTCGATGCACCGGATTGGCTGGCAGAGCTGGCACTGCTGATTCTTCGTTCGCTCCTTTGAACGGTTCGGAAATCAGCCACGTAATGAGAGCAAGGATGGCGCATCGCATGGCAAGAACAAGGTACTGTTTCCACAGCGAAGACTTTCGCCGGCTGGCCAGTGTGAGTCGCAGCAGGTAGCTCGCTCCCCAGGGGATCTCCTGCTTACGCCTGCGGAGCAGGATGTAAATGATGATGGGAGTCGCCGCGAAGAGCAGGCCCCAAAGATAGCCGGGATAGATGTATTGCATTTGATGGCATGTCACTGGGTGAGTGCGCCATTGTTTCCTCATGGCCTGGAAACGCAACGAGGTGGAGGAGGGGAGAGGATCGGAGGAATATTGAAAGACCAGCCACACTCCCACATTCCCACACTCTCCCCCTCTCCCTGGATTGGATACTTGCCCTACCTATAATCGTCTGGCTTGTTTTGAAACGCCCTCAGTCACTTTTCCGTCTGCATGAGTCAGCCTTCTTCATTTCAGAAACGTCAGCGCGCTTTCTATGGTGTCTCGCTAGGCCTCATTGTTGGGTGCGCGGTGGCGCTGGCCCAGTATGCGGGAGTGATGGGGCCTCTGGAAAGGCTGGGACTTAATACCCTCTATTGGACGCGTGGTCAGGAGGACCAACTCAAGTCTATTTTCAAACCGTTCATGACCACAAAGCTGCCGGGCCAGGGCACCGGCCTCGGGCTGGCCATCTGTCAAAGAATCGTCAAGGAACACGGCGGCGAAATTAGCGTCGAAAGTAGAGTCGGCATCGGAGCTACCTTCAAAATATCTCTGCCGCAGCTTATCTCGACAGGCTGAAGTAATGCCTCTGGTGGATTGGAGGCAAGTCTGACGGCGCGATCCCAAAGAAGTCGGAAAGCTGTACGTCTCTGCTCAAAGATCCAAAATTTCATCGGTGTTATTGTCATCCTGAGGGTGATTGCCAAAGCATGGATATTGATTCTATTTAAATAGAATGAATACCCAATGCAGAACTTCGCAGTTACCTCGATAGTTCCCAAGAAGCCGATATCGACGGCCTCAAATCCTGCGCGTCATTTTGCCTTGTTGTTCGGTGGTTATTCACCTTAACCGTTTTATATAAAGCTATTTAGAAATTAATTTAATCTCTCTCCCCGATTGCGTCGGTTCCTATTCTGCCACTCTTTTCATGAAAAAAGCTTAACTGCTTGGATTGGATGTCGATAATGGGATTGGCCGATATTTCGGCCATAAAACGCCCATTCTTTCGGACATGCCTGTTTAACTTGCTTTTCTTAAAGGCGTTAAGTAGTGCTTAGACGGTGTTTTGTCACCCAAGCATGGCTGGGGATTATTCCCCGGGTTTTGGGTCACAGGCTGAATTAAAATGATTGTGCTGTCTGGCACGATCATTGCTTTTGAGGACTGGGCTACTTGTAGACACAGGTAGCCACTTATCACCCTAATCACCCGGCGTTCGTAGGGAGTTCCATTCAATGAAATTTGGCACACCAAAAAGGAATAGAGAATTCTTCACCCTTCCAGAGGTTCTGGTGGTATTGGTGATCATGCTTGTCCTTGCTTTGATTGCGGTACCAATCATCCGCAAGACCAGAGTGAATGCATGGCTGGCCTCATGTATGAACAACCTGCGCACCCTTGCAACAGCCAGCGGGCACTATCAAATCGATTACAGGCAGTATCCCCCTCAGCCATTTAAGAATGCTAACCGCCTGCCAGGGACGATGGTTGAATACATAGAAAATCGGGACGTATTTGCCTGCCCAGGCGATGAAACTCCTTCCAAAGATGTTGGCATCATCGACAGCTATTCAGATTTCTACGTCACAAGAAGTAGCATGGCAGATGGTGACAGCCTCATGGCCGGCTGTCCCAGACATGACAATCAGACTATTGCCATCAATGTCTTTAAGAGAGGCAACGCCACCAGAAACCAACTTGGCCAACTGCATCATTCTCAGGGTGAAAACCTGGACCGTCAATTTTCCGGAGACATGGTTGGGACAGGTACAACGTGGTTCCCTGACGGAAGTTCAATGACCATCCAGACGCCTGGCCTCGAGGCTGAAATTGTAGAGTCCTTCCGTCTCGATTCGGGACAGACCTATACACTTATTAAAGTCCCTGCGAATGATGCCTTTGGACGCCTCATATTCGATGTCATTCCAGGTTCGAAGTTTGAGGTAATCACTCCTGCTGCCATTGCCGGTGTTCGCGGCACTGTATTTATCGTCGACGTCATTGCTGACAAAACAGGCAAGAAAGCAGTGGATGTCTTTGTTTATGAAGGCTCTGTTGCCGTAACTGAATCCACAGGAAAGGGAGAACGTCTCGCCAGTTGGGGTCTGCCCATTCGGTGTGAACAGCAGAAGCGCCCGTTCAGGTCTCCAAAGACCCCTCCTCCATTGCCCGGACTGATCACTCGCCCGGACGAGCAGCCGGTCATACAGCGTGGGAATCCGCCCTGGGCCATGGGGCCTTCACCATGGTCTGATGGTAAAGCGCCCTGGGCAAGGACATCTGGCGGTGAGGAGAGTGTCGAAATCAACAATGGTTCCCGGGAAGACAACGTTGAATTGGCAAAGAATGGCAATGGCGGGGCTAACAACCAACTAAACGGCAACAATCAAGAAGGAAACAGCAACAATCAAGAAGGAAACAGCAACAATCAAGAAGGAAACGGGAACACCCAAAGGAACGGTGAGGATAGAGGAAATGGGAACGACCAGGAAAGTGCCAACAACCAAGAGGCCGACGCAACCGCGGGAAAGGCAGCAGCGGAAGCGCGGCAAGCTGAGCTAGAGGCGCAGCGGAAGGCTGCAGAAGAGCGGACAGCGGCTGACGCGACCGCGGCAAGGGCGGCGGCGGAAGCGCTGAGGATGGCTGCGGAAGTGCAGGCAGCGGCCGACGCAAGCGCGGCAAAGGCAGCGGCCGACGCGCAGCAAGCTGAGTTGGAGGCGCAGCGGATGGCAGCGGAAGTGCATGCAGCGGCCGACGCGAGCGTGGCAAAGGCAGCGGCGGAATCGCTGAGGATGGCAGCGGAAGTGCAGGCAGCGGCCGACGCGAGCGCAGCAAAGGCAGCGGAGGAAGCGCAGCAAGCTGACAACAGCAATTATGACATTGCAGATAATAGCGATAGAGATGGCACTTATGGTGGCACTCTCACAGACGCTGAAATAGTAGACGCGGTGCAGCACGGCGCGTATCAACCCTACTTCCCCAGCGCATGGTCAGATGGGGATTATGGGGCCTGATCTTGCAGCTCTTGAGGCTGATTGTCGGCCTCTGATACCAGCCTCACGAGTCATTCGACTTCCGCTTCTCAACCCAGGCACATCATTCCTGGTCAAGGCGATAGAGATGAGTCTTCGTCCGCAAGTAAAACGAGCTGCCGGCGGCAGCGGGTGAAGACATGAACCCTCCCTCCAACCTACTTTCGCCAATCTTTGTGAATGACGTTCCCGGCCGAACAGCAACCGTTCGGCCATCTTCGCCAAAGGTGTATATCCGGCCATCGGCATAGATGAGTGATGCGGATTGCGCGCCTCCGATACGTTCCTGCCAGACCACATTGCCTGAAATTGCTTCCACGCAGGAGAGAATACCGCCATTATCAGTAATCATGTAAAGATGATCGCCAACGAGAACGGGGGAGGGTTTGTTTGAAACTCCTTTTATGAGTTTCCATGCCACGTGAGTCCGCGTCACATCTCCGGTTCCATCAGGTTTGATGGCGAGTAGCTCTGCACTGCTGTATCCGGTGTTGACGAATAACAGGCCGTGCCCGTAGAGGGTTCGAGAGGCGCTGGAATGATTGCCGTATCGTACCTGCCATTTCTCATCCCCAGTCAACGGGTCATAAGCCCATACGGCCTTCGCCCCTGGGCTGATCATCTGAGTCTTGCCGTTCACCTCGATGAATATCGGTGTGGCGTAGCATTTTCGAAAATCACCGTCCCGCATGGGTTTTCCATTCTGCAGGTCTCCAAAATCCGTTGAGCGATCACGCCGCCAAACGGTCTTGCCCGTTTTCTTATCCAATGCAACCAGATACTGACGGTCAGAGCCGTCCATGGTCAGGATCAATAGATCGCCAAACAGGACCGGCGATGAACCGGCGCCCCTGAAATGGTTGCATTCGAGATCGGAACGCTCCCAAATCACTTCAAACGTCTTTGCGTCGAGGCACGCATTGCCGGGAGAACCAAAGGACACGTAAACTCGTCCTTCCGCAATCACCGGCGAAGGCGAGGCGTAGCTGTTCGTGCTGTGTGCAAACTGTGGTTCGGCGACATCAAACAGTTTCTTATCCAGAAGAATCTTGCCGTTGTCGCGATCTACGCACAGCACTGAGAGCTCTTTGCCATCAGGTGTAGCCGTAGTCAGCCAGACCTGTTTGCCCCATATAACAGGTGACGACCACCCTCTTCCATGAATCGCCGTCTTCCATTTGACGTTCTTGTTCTCACTCCATGTCTCCGGCAGGCCCTTGGCGTCACTGTGCCCATCAGCCGAAGGCCCGCGATAATCCGGCCAATTCTCAGAAGCGCTTGCCCAGGAACCAAGGATGGCAATAAAAATAAACTTCAACATTTTCTACCTCTCTGCGTGAAATTCTTCAGACCTTCAAAATCGGGGAGTTACAACTCAATCGGCAGCCCGGTCCTTGCGCTCTCCTTCACGGCCAGGCAGGCCGCGACCGAGCCGCGGCCGTCCTCCCCGGTAACAAATGGCCGTTCCCCGGAGCGAATGCATTCGACGAAGTGTTTGATTTCCAATGCAAAACAATCGATTCCCGTGAGCGTCTCCTCCTCCGGTTTACTCGGATTGTCGCGGCGACCAAGCCACCAGCCGTCCGGTCGGTCAAAACTGCCCTGAAGGCGGATCTCAGCTCCATCAAGCGCAAAATAAAAGTGGTCGTTCGCGAACGCCCATTCGCTTGCCATGCCTGAGCCCACCGAGGCGATGGCGCCATTTTCAAACCGAAAAGTGTAGGTGGCGACATCAAGTTGTGGCGCAAATTTGGGAGCGAAGAAATTCCCACCTTCCGCATACACACGCTTGATTTCCCCCATAAGGAAACGAAGCATGTCGATCGTGTGAATAGAGTTCTCCAAGAGCGGCCCGCCGCCATCTTTTTCGTCCCAGAACCACTCTTTGTCCACCTTACCCAGCGCATATTTACAGACTGCCCAACGCACTGGACCGAATTCATCTTCACTAAGCTTTTTCACTCGCTGGATGTTTGGATGAAAGCGTTTCTTCTGGCCAATCATCAGATGGACGCCCGCTTCAGTGCACGCAGTGATCATCCGGTCACAATCGGCGACTGTCGGCGCCATTGGTTTCTCGCACAGGACGTGCACACCGGCCTTCGCAGCCGCCTCTGTAAGTTCAGCATGTGAGCGTGGTGGCGTGCACAGACTGATGGCATCGAGATTGGCAGACTCAAGCATCACGTTCATGTCGGTGAATACCTGCCCACCATATTCTGCCGCACATTTCTCTGCAGCTTTCTGGCTGACATCAGCGACCGCTGCAATCTCAACCCCCTCGATCTCCTGGTAACAGCGCAAGTGCTGTTGTCCAATGCCCAATCCAACTACCCCGATTCTCAATGATGAAGACATCTTTATTGCTCCGATATGCCTGGTTCACGTTCGCGAAAAAAACATCCAAGGTTAACCGCCTCTCTTTCCAGCATAAGATTCGCAGCCACACCTGTGAACCCACTTCAGGAAGCAATCAGTGGAACTTTTCAGACAACCCCTGTAAGAAGTGCCCACTAAAAACCATCAGCAACATCCATTTCTAAAGGAGCCAATCATGAGCAAAAGAATCGCATTCGTCGCAGGCCGCCCAAGCCATGCAGCCGGCGCCCACGAGCACAAAGCAGGATGTCTGCTGTTGGCCAATCACCTCAACCAAAGTGTCGAAGGGGTCGAAGCCGTCGTCCACCACTATGGATGGCCGGAAGACAATTCATTCTTCGATGGAGCAGATGCATTGGTCGTCTACTCGGACGGTGGCAAAGGTCATCCGGCAATCCCACACCTTCAATTTGTCGACAGCTTTGCCAAACAGGGCAAGGGCATTGCCTTTCTGCACTACGGTGTCGAAGTGCCGGCCGAACAAGGTGGCAAGGAGTTTCTTGAATGGACCGGCGGCTACTTTGAAATGCACTGGTCGGTCAACCCGCATTGGGATGCAAGTTTCACCGAGCTGTCCAAACACCCGATTAACAACGGGGTCCCACCATTCGAAATGAATGACGAGTGGTATTTCCACATGCGCTTCCGTGAAAACATGGAAGGCGTCACCCCGATCCTCAGCGCCATCGCGCCGGTATCTACCATGGAACGCCCCGACGGCCCTCACAGTGGCAACCCGCATGTCCGCAAAGCAGTTTCCAATGGGGAACCGCAGCACCTGGCCTGGGCGCGCGAACGCGAAGACGGTGGCCGCGGCTTTGGTTTCACCGGTGGGCACTACCACTCAAACTGGGCTCGCAAAGATTTGCGCAAATTTGTCCTGAACGCTCTGTGCTGGACCGCTGGTATGGATATTCCGGAGAATGGCATCGAAGCCCCAACGCCCTCAGCAGCGGAGATGGCCAGGAACTTGGATCCCAAGTAACGATGGTTTGTGGTGAGCCGTCTTGGCGGGCACCCAGCTACGCCACCCAGAACGGCTGCGTCCAGGCAAAGCTTTCCCCTTGGCCCCAGCACTCGAACCGAACGTAGGCAGCGCCTTTCGGCACCGTGAGTTCAATTGAGTTGCTGTCCACGGTCGCGATTCGTTTCCCGATCTGTCGCAGGGCCACGATTCGCTGTGCGTTTTCCGTTTCGATACGAATGTCGAGGCCATCCACTTCGATACTGGTAATCGTCACGCCAGTCGAACCATAAAATCGACCGCTCTCCAGTGCCTTAACCACACCCGTGACCGACCGCTCTTTTACGCAGGCCACATTCCAACCGAGTTCGACATCCTGGGGCTGGTGACTGTCGTCATTCGCAAATCCCCAGATGCGGCGCCCGGCGGCGAGCAGAATATCCCATTTGTTCGTCGCGTACGGGCTGCCATCGAGACGGCAAATCACGCCATTGTAGACCTCCATCCCTATGTATCCCTGCCACTCTTCCATCTTTTCAATCGGGCAGTGGTTAAAGCGGGTCGTCCAGTTGGGGTGATTCACAATGACGAAACCTCTGGTCGCAATCACATCATCAATCACCTTCTGCCGGTCTTCATTCGGTTCGACCAGGCGATCCGGATACACATGCAACATGTGCGGTCCGCCGCGGGAAATCTCATTGCCGGGAATCAAAATCATTTCACCGGATTCCACCGCATCGAGTTCTTCCTGGCTCGTGTAAATGTCATGGTCAGAAAGCATAAGATACCCGTAACCGCGCCCAACGTAATCGTTGACGACCTCATTCAAAGGCCGGCTGCCATCGCTTGCTGTGGTGTGAGTATGAAGGTTGCCGCGCAGCCAGGTACCGCCGCTGAGATCAGAGTAGGGATGTTCGAGTGGCATAGTTGGGAGTGCTACGATTTGTCGCAGCTTTCATTTAAGGAAAGTGTTCGGAAAGAACAGTAAAGACGAGACACATGAGATTTCTTTTACCTGGAGCGTTGAAAAAGTGGAAGCGATAACAAGTCGCAACGCTCCAAAGGAAGCTACCTGTGGAGTGCTCCGATTTTTCGGAGCTTTCGTTGTCCGATGGGTGCCTGATAGAGAAAGCAGTAACAGGATTTGCTGCTAACAAACAGCATCCCACCAGCCGTTCTGGCCCTTACATATTCTTTTCAGGCTACCGCTCCTCTGACAACACCCTGTAGTACCGCTTGACCAGTTCCTGGTATTCTTCAGGAACGAGTTCGCTTCCGGGCTCTTTGATGTCGCGCTTCTGGAGGATGCGTTTGATGCGTTCGAGGATGCTCTCACGAGCCAGCTGCAAATGCTCTCGGGCTGCGGTCAGGTGGCCTTTGGCCTCTTGAGTTTCCGTTGAGCTCATGGCCTGGCGGGCTTCATTCATCTTGCCTTGAGCCTGCTGCAAGTCCTGTTGCTCTGAGGACGACTGACTCTGGTTTTGTTGCCGGGACAATTGCTGGCTCAACTTCTCCAGATTTTTCTGCGCCTGCTCAAGTTTTTCCTGCATCTCCCGAGTTGCTTCAGGGCTCTTGTTCGTTGCCTGCTGCATCTGTTGTTCGGCCCTTTCCAACTCCTTCAAAGTCTCGGTAACTTCGTTTTTCGCCGCTTGCAGACGTTCCAGCGGAGTGGAGAGATAATCCTTCTTGATGGACTCAAGTTGCTCTTGAATACCGGCCAGCGCTTTAGTGAGCTGCGCGGCCTTCTCTTGTTTAGCCCTGGCTTCCGAGGGCTGCATCCCTTCTGCGGGTTTTGGTTGAAGACTGTCGGACAGCTCTTTCATTTCCGGCAAGGGACCTTCTTGCAGACTATCGAGAGTCTTCTTGACTTCCTCGCCAACCCAAGGCTCGACGCGCCGGGCGATTTTGCTGAGCGTCTCCATGGTCGAAGCCAATTCGCCGGCGCGTTCGACCGCCTCTTTCTGGGCATCTGCCAGAGACTTCTGCTGCCACTGCGGAACGCGCCCGCCCTTTGGGGAATCTTCGGCGGCAGAGCGGAGACTGTCCTCGCTCCGGCGCTGCTGCTCGGCCGTGGCTTTGGCCTGGTCGGCGGCCTTCGCCAGACGTTTGCCAAGTGAACGGTCTCTTGCGAGGCGAAGATTCTCTGCGGCGGACTCCACCTGCCTCAGCGCTTCCTCGCCATGGAACTTTGATTCTTCGGCATTCTTCTGGGCGAGTGAATTCTGGTTCTGTTGCATCTCTTTCGCTGCCGCGTTGAACGCATCCCTGGTTTCCTTGTCGAGCCCGGCATCGGTGAGCGTATTCATTTTTTCCGTCTGCTGAGAGAGCTGACGGGCCTGGCCGGCGAGGGCGGTCTGTTCCTGGTTTAAGGCATCCGGCTCCGACTGGCCGCGCATGGCCTGAGTGTTGAGCTTGCGTTGACCCTCGGCGAGTTGCTCAGTTTTTTCGAGCATCTTGCGAAGCTTTTCATCGTCCTCCATCTTGGCTTGGGCTACCGCCTCATCGAGCTGTGAACGGAGTCCCATAAGTCCCTTGCGTGCTTCCTCCTGGTGGGGGACGGCTACACTGGGTTTGCCGCTTTCCAGGTTTTCCGCAGCCTTTTCCAATGCCTTGGCGATAGACCCGGTCTTGATTTCCTCGGCCGCTTTGGAAAGCGCTTCCTGATCCTTGGTGCGATTCGCCTCGGCCGCACGCTCGGCCAGTTCCTGAAGCTCGCTGCCCAGCGAACGGGCGTCTTTCTCCAGTTCCTTCTGTTCTTTGGCAAGTTGCCGAGTGCCCGGCCCGCTCTGCTGTTGTTGCTCCTGATTCTGCTTTTCCATGTCTTCAGGTGTCATGGTGGGAGCTGAGCCGCTGCCTTGCTGCTGGTCTGAAGGCTGCTGCCCGACCTGAGCCGGACTGCTCTGCTGAGCCTGATCTTTGGACTGCTGCTGTCCTCCCGCCGCCTGTTGGGGATCCTTCGACTGCGGTTCGCCTTGGCCATGCTGCGCGGAAGACGCCTGCTGCTGTGACGTGCTCTGCTGTCCCGGCGTATTTGCCTGCGCGCCCTGCTGCGACTTTGAAGACTCCTTGCCCTGCTGTTGCCCTTGCTGTTGCCCTTGCTGCTGCTCACCTTGCTGCTGCTCACCTTGCTGCTGCTCACCTTGCTGCTGCTCACCTTGCTGCTGCTCACCTTGCTGCTGCTCACCTTGCTGCTGCTCACCTTGCTGCTGCTCACCTTGCTGCTGCTCACCTTGCTGCTGCTCACCTTGCTGCTGCTCACTGGATTTCTGGTTCTTGTTCCCCGATTCCTGCTTTTGCGCCATCTGCTGGGTCTGCCTCTGCAAGTCCTCCTGCCTTTCCGCCAGTTGTCTCGCCCGCTTTGAGGCGGATTCCATAGCGTCCGACAGATCGCGACGCAGTGCGTTGTGGAGGCTACGTTCCGCATCCTTCATGTTGCGCTCGGCCTGCTTCGCGTGGTCGAGAGCGTCTTTGTATTTTCGCTGGCTGAGCGAACGCTGAGTCTGGTAGGTCTCCTCGAGAGCCTTCTTCATCTTTTCGGCTGCGCGCTCAGACATCTGGCGATCCTGTTCGGATTGCTCCTGCATCCTGCGAGCCATGTCGTAAGACTCGTTAAGCGATTCATTGAGCTCGTCTCGAAGCTCTTCGCGCTTTGTGTATTTCTGCCAGTCATCAGGTTGCTCAGTTTCGTCGCGGACACGTTCCCGCTCTTCCTGCTTGGCGAGCTGCTCGAGCTCACGTTTGGTCTTTTCCTGGCGCTCCAGCATCTTGGGCATTTCCTTGGCCATCTGCTGCATCTGCTGCTGACGGTTCTGCTGCTGTTGTTTTTTCTGATTCTTCTGCTGGGAGAGCGCCATCATGGCCGCGGCCTGCCGGCCCTGCTGGTTTTGCATGGACTGAACCAGGCGCCGGGCTTTCGACATCTTGTGGAGCGCCTCTTTGCCCGCAGTCAGGCCGTCCTTAGTGCTGTTGTACTTGAGATACCAGTTCGCATTCTCGAGCGGTGAGATGGCCTCGCGCAAGGCCTCAACTTCAGGCATCTCGGTGACACCTTCCGCACGCAGAGATTCTTCCATAGCGTTGGCGAGTTGTTCCACCTGGTTCGAGAGCTGGTGCTCCTTTTGAGCCATATCAGCCAGGGTCTTCTTGCTCGCCGCATCGCGTTTGGTGGATTCAATATTGTCGATTCGGAAGGCGTTGGCGACGACTTTGATCTGTTCGCCGATCATCTTTTCCAGATTGGCCAGGAGCTGCTGTTGAGCCTGACGGCCCTGCTGCTCGCTTTGAAGGCTGTCCTGCTCCGCCAGGCCTTCCTTTTCATAAAAGCGAATGAACTGGAGGATCGAGACGCCTTCCTTGGGGCCGTTCACTGTATCGTTGTCGAGTGCATATGCGTAATAGGCAAGGATGGCTCCCTTCGGCAGTGCCATGAGCTCAAAATCCATTTCGTACTGGCCGCGGCTCTTTCTGAGAGGCGGGTCGAGATCTTTGACCGTTTCCCGAATTTCCTCTTCGCCGAGGATATAAGTGGCAAGGCCGAACTCAGTGAGCCCGAAATCGTCTTCTGCCTCCATGCGGATCTTCAACTGCTGATTAATCTCGGCCATCAAGTCCGGGTCGGGCGAAGTGATCTTGATGCGTGGAGTTTCGTCTTCCATCGCGGTGATCGCGTGCCAGAGGATGTTGGCGTTGGGGCGGCCCTTACGGTCGTAAAGCTTGATGCCGTAGTAATCGTTCTGTTGGACCACAAATTCGCCGCGTAGCAGTTGCGGTTCTTTTTGATCGAGACGAAGGATCTCGCCGGACTTGAGCATGAGTTCGCCTTCACGAACAGGGATGTTCGAGCGGAGTTCAAATTTCACCTGCGTGCCAGCGAGCGCTCGAATGTCGCCGGCCTTGTTCATTTTTACCGGCGCCATACCGGTGTATTCGGGATAAACCAGCGTGGCGCTCATGTTTTCGACGCTCGGCTCGACAAACACTGAAACATTGAAATGCTGGCTTCTGTGATCCCTGGCTTGTATGAAGTACTCGAAATCCTCTTTTACGTCGCGGAACGCATAGCCGTAACTTCCTGCTTCAACCTGCCGCATTTCCTCGGCACGCCACTCTTTGCCAAACCCCCGGTAGTGCAAAACGACGCTGTCCGGACGAAAACCGCTGACCTCGGCCCGGACGTCGATCTTTGTCCTGAACGGCACTTCCTTGTCGCCGGGCGTCACCTTGTCCACGTGGGCAAGCGTCGGCGGCTCGATATTGGCGAACGGCACGAGGAAGCGAAGCAGTGCCGGTCCAAGCACCGTGGGGGCAAAGGCAAAACCAGCGCTCACCATGATGATGACCACGAGCATGGCCACACCAACGCGGCGCGGCCAGGCCCAGTCAACGGCCTGTTCAAAAGATTCTGAACTGACACGCTCGGCGGCCTGTTCAATGAGCCGGTCCACGATCGGTTTTGAAGAGAACCGCTCGGTCTTCTCATCACTTTCGCCATACTCGATCGAAGTGCTCAAAGATGTTTCCAGACCGGGCTGGACAGCTTCGACATCTGCGGCGATATCGTGGTCTGTTCTTTCCTTACACAGTGGATTCACGGCAAGTTTCTTGACCGCGAACCAGAGCACTCCGATAGTCAGTGCAAACGTGACCAGTCTTCCGCCTATGGGAAATTTAAAGACCAGGTCAAGCGCGGAGTAAGCAATGAAGCAGGCTCCCCAGATTGCGAAGACAGAGAGAATTCCCAGTAGCAGCCATCGAACCATCTGGAGGCTGCGTGTTTTCTGGACACCGATTACAAGTTCGTTGAGTCGGTCTGACAAAGCTGTCTCCTGTTAAGCCGAGGTGATGAAGCAGCGGATAATAGCCGAGGGCATCCTTGAGTGCATATCTTTTACATCTAAACAACAGCTCGCTGAGAGACGGGAAAGAGCGATGAGTAATGTGATAGGAGGAAGTCCTCTTCGCGGAGGATCGGCAGAGCTAAAATGGATTGTCATGTTACCGAACACCTGCGCGCCTGGTAGCCGCTCACTTCGCCGGCCAGAGACCAGAGCGTTTCCGGCGATCGCTGAACGTCATTCTTGAATTACTCCTGTGAATGTCAGAAGGTGGAATGGCCATGCCGGATCGTCGAAGCCCTTCCGAGTCCACGTATGGGAAGCCAACATTCACCGTCAGATGATCGCTCGACCCTTCCCCTCATGTTGCCAAAGCACAAGATCCATTAAGATGCGCGCCTGCCCTTTCTCCTCCGGTCTTCTCTCATGGCCGAGTTCCAGGAAAACCAAATCGATGCTGGGTCAAAGCCTCACTCCTTCCGTGGGCTGACTCTTAATCATTTCAGTTTCTTCTGTGGCATCGTTCTCTTGGTTTTCGTGACGGTTACAGGCGTGCGCGAGCGGTGGGCGGAACACGATTCTTATCTGAATGAGATCGACAGCAATTCATCGAACGCGCGGGCGAACGCGGCCTCGAAGCTGGGCAGGTTTCGCGACCCGAGGGACATTGCAACGCTTCAACTTGCTCTGACAGACAGAAGCTCAAACGTACGAAAGAGCGCTGCCAAGGGCCTGCACGCCATCAAGAAGGAACTCGGCCCGTACCACGAATTTCTGTGGCATATAGCGGTGCTGGATGACGAACTGACTTTCAAAAACGGGAAGGTTGAACTGACGCGTGAGGTCGAGTTCCAGGTATCTTCGTCTTACGAAGATGTGACGGAACTGACACTGTTCGTGCCGGAGGGTACGGAGCGCATCAAATCGGTTGTGGACGACAATGGCAAAGCACTTCCAAAATCCCTGTTTCAAAAATATCCCCTGAAAAGCCTGCAAGTCAGCGGCATTCGCAAGGCTTCAACCGGGAGTGTCAGAAAGATCACAATCAAAGCGGAGTTGGATGACATTTTTGCTCAGTCACCAAACGACAATATGGTGCGGCTTGGCTACGTGCCGGGCTACCAGATGGTGCCGGTCTGGAGTCATAGATTAAAAATTTGGCTGCCGGAGGCCGTGGAAAGCATTCAACCCCACAAGCTCCTTCAGCCATATATTAGAAATGGCAAGGTGCAGGCTCTGACCTGGAGTGGGCACTACAGGGATTCCAGAGAGGCGAGGGCGCTCCGCTTTGAAATAGATTTACCAAAGCCTTCATACATGAAGGAAGCACCGCCCAGGCAGGCAATCGACAAGGCGGTGGAGCTTGCAACCGCAGCGAAAGTGGCTGTCCTGATTTTGCTGCTTGGGGTGGCCTACCTTGGATGGATTTATGCGCATTACCGGCGGAGCTTTCACCTGAACGCTATCGCTGTTGCCAGCCTGTTCGGGGTGGTAGTTTTCTTTCAACCTCTCCTGATGGAAGACTCTTTCTCTTATTACAGCTATGCACGCAGTGCGGTGCTGGATGGAGATTTCAATTTCTCGAACGAGTATCTGCTCCTGAACTCCAACAACTACTATTGCTACAAAACTCAGGAACTGCCCAGTCCGTCGGGGCCGGCGGTCCTCTGGGCGCCGCTCATCTGGCTGGGCCATCTTGCGGCCCGCTCTCTCCAGAGCGTGGGCGTTCCAGTTGAGCTTCACGGGTATTCGATACCGTATCTTTTTACCGTGGGCATCGGCGGCTATTTCATGACGCTGGTCAGCCTGATTGTGAGTTACCGTCTTGCACTCCGATACTCCACGCCGAACGCAGCCCTTGGCGCCACGTTGCTTGTTTGTTTCGGAAGCAATCTGGTGCTGGTTGCATTTGCATGGACGGGAAGCAGTTTTCAACCGTCGCTGTTTCTGTTTTCGCTCTTCCTTTACTACTGGCATGAGACTGCGTGCCGGCGGCATTGGACGGGTTGGATTCTGCTGGGTCTGTTCGGGGGACTGCTGGTGCAGGTGCGGTATCAGAACGGGCTGCTTCTGATTCTTCCGTTAGCCGAATCGCTTTATCTCTTGTGGCAGAAGGTCAGGCCCTGGCAGACTCGTGGAGTATTTGGAATCGTCATTTGCGGCGTTCTATTCCTGTTGGCGGCGGGCCTGGGTTTTGCACCCCAGATAGCAATTTTCATGGGAATGCAGAATGAGACGCTTCCCGACTCCTTTCGATTGAAAGACCACGGCAAGTTCGAGGTCGGCAGAATCCCGCAAGCCGTTACCGGGATGTTCTGGTATGGCCATTCAAAAGGCGTGGCGAATGGATATTTCAACAGCAGCCCCGTTTTGCTGGCGGCGGCCGTCGGTCTGTTCATGCTGCTGTTCAAGAGCAATAGAAGAGTAGCGCTGATCTGTCTGGCACTTCTCCTGCAGATTCTCATCACAGCGAGTTACGAAACCTGGTACGGCAAGCTTCTCTATGTTCCAAGTTTCTATCTGACGACCTGTACGCCCATTTTCGTTCTCGGTCTCGCCCGGTTTCTGTCATGGATGGGTGGCCGGTGGTATGGGATTGCCCTGGGAGGTGCCGCAATGCTGTTTGCGGTGATTTGGAATCTCTACAACTGTTACCTCCAGCTCGTCTATAAGCAGGTCAGCCCTTACCCCGACAAGCTGCCATTCCTGGATGGCCTTCATTCACTTTTTTTCCTGCCGCAGGAAAAGTTCACCAACGGGTATGCCCAGATTACCGGACAGTTCGGTTACATTTTGCGCGGCCTGTCGCACAGCCTGCTAGCGGAGAACGGGATCGAATTCGTTATTTCCACGATGCAGATCCTGATTCTCATACCGCTGATTTTCCTCGCAGTGTTGATGACACAGTCCTGGTCTGAGAATGCTTCCAAAGCTCGTTCATGCATATATCATGCGTTGGTCTGGATGTTCCTCGGCTGGGCCGCCGTTGACTTTACTTACCAGTCGGCCAAGGCGACGGATATGAAGTATTCCTATTTTCGTCGTCGGCTTGTTTCGAATCCCGAGTCGCCGAATGTCCTATGGGGGAAAACGGCAATGGCCACCACCCGTAAGCCGATAATCCAGAATTTCGATACGGAAACTTTTGGGGTTCACAAGACCGATTTGTTTCTCATCGGTTTTCTGAAGGGCGCAACTCACCTCGAACAGGGCTCGGTTTTTGGCAAAATAAAAATCAAGGACAGCGAAGGAAACATCTATGAACAAGATCTCATAGTCGGCAAGCATGCGGCTGATATCGCCTGCCTGAGCCCGTTTCATCTCTCAAGCGCCAGGCACGGTTATGACAACCTGAAGGTGGTGCATGACTGGCTTCTGCGGGATGAAACCGGCCAGTACTTCTGGGGACATGCATGTGCATGCCACTTTTATTTCCCCGAACGCATTCGTCCGCTTCGCATTACCATCACTTTACTGATTGAGGACGCGGAATACGTCTTGACCGGCATCCGGGCCTTGATGCCGAGTAAAGAGTGGCCAGCGAATTTCCGCTCCCAAGCTATTACGATTAAGAAATCAGACATCAATTACCGGGAACGACTTTAAGCCATGAAGAGAATTCTAATCACCGGAGGCGCCGGAAATCTTGGCCAAAAGGCCGCTGCACACTTGTCAGCAAATTACGGACTAACCCTTATCGACCGGAGAGAACGCGAAGGAGTCATTGCAGCTGACCTGAGCCGCTGGGGTGAATGGACGAACGAATTCGAGGGTGTCGACACTGTGGTGCACCTCGCTGCGAATCCGCACCCTGGGGCCTCGTGGGCAGAATTGCTCGAACCCAACGTCGATACAGTAATGAACGTTTATGAAGCGTCCGCCCGGGCCGGAGTCCGCAGGCTGGTGTTTGCCAGTTCCAATCACGCGATGGGCGGCTACAAGGACAGATGCAAGCCTGGCAAGCTCACGACGGATCTGCCTCCTCTGCCCGGAACACCTGACGTGCGTAATGGCGTTGAGCAGGTCACTCCCGGTTACGGAACAACCAAACTTATCGGCGAACGACTCGGCAAATGGTATTCAGAGATGCATGGGCTTTCGTTCATAGCACTCCGCATCGGCTGGGTGCGCCGAGAAGAAAATCTCGCCGCAGACCTGCCGACCAATCAGGGCGAATGGCTTCCTGAAATGTGGCTATCAAATCGAGATTTCTGCCAGATCATTGAAAAGTGCATTGAGGCCCCGGATTCTGTCCGGTTTGCCGTACTGAACGCAATGTCCGCCAACAGAGGAATGGCCTGGGATCTGGAGCACACACGGCGCGTCATCGGTTACCAGCCGATGGACGGACGAGGCTCCGACGCCTGCTGAATACGCCCTATCGACCTCCAACAGAAAAAAGGCTAAAACAAAAACTCAAAGAATCGCCCACTGGAGACCGCTCATGGAAATTGCCGAACTCAAAGACGAAGATCTCATCAACCTTCCCGCGAAATCCGCGAAACCCTCATTCTTTCGGCGTAAATATCTGATCAATCCCAAGGTGCAGATCGCGTATTCGTTCGCTGCGGCGTGGATGATTCTTGTGACCATGGGAGTTACAGCGATAGTGGTGTACTACACCATCGCAAGCATTCTGTTTGATCCGACCCATCAATTGGCCGGGTACAAAGCCCTGGAAATAGCGCACTCGGAAATCTTTAAGCGCCTTTTATGGATTGGCTTTCTCCTGGTAGCCGGCGGAGTATCGTTGACCATCTATTTCCTTCATCGTCTGGTCGGCCCGGTTTACCGTTTTGAGCAGGTACTCAGATCTGCCACTGCCGGCGCCATTCCACCCAGTATCAATCTCCGCAAACATGATGAATTTCATGACCTTGCCCGTGCCCTGCTCGAGATGCTCAACACCATCGGACAGACGCCCTCCGGCGCGTATGCCGTTATTCAAAAGGCTGTAGAAGAAGTTCCCGCGGAACATGTAAAGGTGGAGACAAGTGGTTTCGCCGCTCAGTCGCCCGCTGCGGTAACGGAGGAATCTTCAGAGGAAGAGGTGTCTGAAGGCCATGAATCGGATGCCCCAGAAAGCGAGGGCGGGGCTGGTGAATCGGAAAGTGCTGAAATCAGAGATGAGAAGGAGGGCGAGCCAGTAGCCGAAAAGGAGGCGACCGCCGATAGCGATGAGGACGTACAGGCTAGTTCGGATGATGAAGAAGTGGGAGGCGGTTCGGCAGAAGACCGGGAAATTCAAAAGGAGCCATGACTCGAAACCGTGTCGTGATGGAATGGACAAGGGATGCATATGCCCCGGCGGCATCTTCAAAGTCCAGACTCGAAAATTTGATCTGAATCCGTGCTCTCCCATCCTCGGCCAATGACCGTGCCACCACTTTTTCGAAGGTACTCTACCAAGAAATCTACAACGCTCTGAGGATCAGAGATTGCGAGTAAGAGCCTGGAAGCTTCCGCAAAACCGCCGGACACTTCGAGGCGCGGGCACCTCTGGCAAGATTTGGCATAAGAACAGAAGTGGTGCCGATTGCTTGCCGAGGGCCCACCTGAAGGGGAGACGCCAGACAAGTGTGAAATGTGCTTCGCACGATTATTTGTTCGTGCTATAAGGCTTACGGGCCGTGGGATAAGTCGCTTGCGTAGTTTGGGTCTTACCTGGATGCGAACAAAGAATTTATATTTTCTGTTTGGAGTCATGTGCTTGTGGATTGTGCCGGGCCTCCAAGGGGAGACCCCAGACACAGACCCGGTGCTGGCGGATGAAGTGCGCGCTTTAATCGAAGAGTCGGCGGACACCAAGTTTGCGATCCCGAAAGAGCCTGTCCGTCCCACGCTCAAGCTGACCATAGGGGAGGCGGTGACGCTCAGCTTGAAAAGCAATCTGGACCTGGCGATCAAGAAGTTTGCTCCAAAGCTGGCTGAATACAGTATCACCAAGGAGGAAGCCGCATTTGATCCGACATCCAAAGTCGCGCTCGAAGGAAACCGCAGTAAATCGCAGAGCGAAAGCGGCGATTCACTGGGCCAGGCATTCGGTGCATCGTCCGGGTTGTCCAAGAAATTCAAGACGGGTACCGAGCTGTCTCTCGACTATGAGTTGGAGGATACTTTGGAACCGCCGGCGGGTGACCGCTATAAAAGCGGCGTTACCCTCAAGCTCAGCCAGAATCTGCTCAAAGGATTCGGTATAGAGATTAACCGAGCGGCCATCACTCTGGCTGAGCTGGCCGCAGACGAGGCCCGGGCCAATGTTTTTGAACAGGCGTTGAACACGGTATCCGAAATCCAAAAGACTTATTGGGATCTCTACAACAATGTTGAGAGCCTGACAGTTCGCCGGGAGTCCTACCAACTTGCCCGTGACTTCTATGAGAAAAAGCGTACGCAGGCCCAGATCGGAGGTCTGGCGCCCTTGGATCTCATCGAAATTGATGCGGATGTCGCTTCAAAAATCAGTGATTATCTTGAGGCATTTAAGAACATCCGAACCACGGAAGTCAAACTGAAGACCCTCCTCGACATGCCCCTGGATTTTGAGGGCAAACCCCTCAGCATTCTGCCAGTAAGCGAGCCCGGCTTTATCGAGACGAGTTTTGACTTCGAGAAAAGCTTTAAGATGGCGCGAAGGCTGCGTCCCGAATACCTGAAGCTCCGACTGAAGAAACGATCCAAAGAACTTGAACTGCGACTTAGCAGAAACAGCGCCCGTCCAGACCTGAAGCTGGTCGGCAGCATGGGTTTCACAAATTTGGAAGATACTCGAGTCCAGGGAATCCTCCCTTTCGACCGTGGGGATCGGAACAAATTCGATCTCGGTGTGGAGCTCAGCTATCCGCTGGGCAACCGGGCAGCGAAAGCGGAGCTGTGGATCAAGGAACTGGAACTGAGGCAACTCATTGCCGAAATCGTCAAGCAGGATCTGAATACAAAAAGGGAGATAGCAGATGGCATTTTGACCGTGGAATCCAATGCGAATATCGTCAAATTCAACCTCAGATCTCTCCAACTCCAGGAACGCGATCTGAAGGCCAGTGAGTTGAGGCTGAAGTTTGGGCAATCAAGTACTCGCGACTTTCTGGACGCTCAGAAACGCTTAACAGATGCACGCCTGAAGTACATCACCTCACAGGCAGGTTATCAGCAAGCGTTGGTGGAGATGTACAAGTCCCGCGGGCATTCGGATCCTGCACTCAACACAAAGTTGTTTGAAGACTACTGGCTGAAGAAGAATTCAGAGGAGTGAACCCCGGATGACTAATAAAGAAATCAAAGACCTTTTGAAGAAGTCGGCCCTGTTCTCACTCCTCGAGGACTCCCTGCTAGATCGGTTAATTGGCCGTTTTAAAGTAGAAAGCTTCGACATGGGTCAGGTGGTGATAAAAGAAGGCGACCCCGCGGATGCCTTTTATGTAATTTATGGTGGGCGGGCGAGAGTGGTTGGATCTTCCGATGGCCACGATATTACGCTGGCGACCCTCCGTAAGGGGGACTTTTTCGGCGAGACGGCCCTACTCAAAAATGAGCAGCGAACGGCGACCATTCGGGCATCGGGCGAATTGGTCGTCGGGAGGCTTGATAAGACGGACTTTATCGAGAGCCTCGAACAGGAGCCAGAAGCCCTCACTTATCTGGAAAAGTACATCTCAAACCTGGCCATTCGTAACTTTCTTCGCCAGTTCACCATTTTCTCTGAGTTGACGTCCAAAGAGGTTACCGCCTGGCTGGACCAACTGGAATTCGAGGAATTTCAGGAAGGCGATATTGTGTTCCGTCAGGGAGACCAAGGGGATCGGTTCTACATCATCACCTCCGGGAAGGTGGATGTGGTCCTCGAATCTCAGGGGCAGGAAGAAGTAATCGCCACTCTAAGGGAAGGCGAATTCTTCGGTGAGCTCGCCCTCCTGTCCGATCGGCCCCGGGCTGCCACTATCAGGGCCTTAGAGAAACTGGAACTGGCCTGGATGGGAAAGGAACAGTTTCAAGACCTGGTTGAAAAATCACCCAAGGTCAAAGAGGCCATTTCAAATATCATTGGACTCTACAACCTGGACCAGGCTCCCGAAGACCTGCGCTTTGGCGTGACGACGAAGACTGAAACAGCATCGGCAGCCAAACCAAAGAGAATTGATCGTGCGAGGAAGGATGAGGATGGAAGCCCAGAACCATACAAAAGGCCGCGCAGCATTGCTCGCGGGCTCCTGGGCATGGCATCCCGCAAGTTCAAATATCCTTTCATTGAACAGTACGATTATTCGGACTGCGGAGCTGCCAGCCTGGGCATGATCTGCAAGTACTATGGCAAGAGTGTCAGCATCACTCGCCTGCGTGACCTGGCAAATGTAAACACTGACGGCGCCTCACTCATGAGTGTGGCAATGGCTGCCGAAAAAATTGGTTTCACCTCGCGCTCGGTCAAGGCCACTTACGAAAATCTTCTCCGCTTTTCCCTGCCGGCCATCATTCATTGGGACGGGTATCACTATGTTGTCCTCTACGAAATCAACAAGCGTTATGCGATCCTCGGCGATCCTGCCCGTGGGATCTTAAATATTCCCCGCGACGAGTTTCTCAAACACTTCACGGGCTTCGCGCTGCTGCTCGAACCGACACGCAAGCTCGAAGGCATGGAGGAAAACCAGTCGTCCTTCAGGCGATTCTTTGATTACGCACTGCCCTACAAGGCACTTCTTTTCGAAGTCCTCTTATGCTCACTGCTCCTGAGCTTCTTTGGCCTCGCCACCCCGGTCTTCACACAGCTCATCGTTGATAACGTTGTCGTTCACCACAATGTAACGCTCCTTAATACCGTTCTGGCCGGCATGCTCATTATCACTGTCCTGACGATCCTGTCGTCCGCGCTGCGAACCTACCTGATGGCACACATCAGCAACAAGATGGAGATGTCCATGCTCGGGCGGTTCTACCGGCACATCCTTAGCCTCCCAGTGAAGTTCTTCGAGATGCGGAAGGTCGGCGACATCCTCGCCCGATTCGAAGAAAACAACAAAATCAAGGAGCTCATGACCGGCACCACCATCGGCATGTTTATCGACGTCCTGATGATATTCGTTTACCTGACCGTGCTGTTCATTTACAGCCCAAACCTCGCCTCGATTGTGGTGATGTTCCTGCCCATCTTTGCCTTGATCACCATTTGCTTCACTCCCGTTTTCAAACGGATGAGTCGTGTTTCTTTTGAGCGGGAGGCCGCGACCAATTCATTCATGGTCGAATCCATCACCGGCGTAAAAACTGTCAAAGCCGCAAGCGTCGAGCTTGCCAATCGCTGGGAATACGAAGGCCTGCTGGCCAAGGCCCTCAGGACTCGGTTTCAATTTGCCATGTTGGACCTCTCCGCGGACTCCGCGGGCGGATTCTTCAATTCCCTCAGCACGGTTGTTCTCCTCTACGCCGGCGCCAACATGGTCATCAGAGGCGAGCTGACCATCGGGCAGCTCATCGCCTTCATCGGTATCGTGGGGCGCGTCATCTCACCGGTGAACAAGCTGGTGGGGAGCTGGAATCAGATCCAGGAAAGCCTCATCGCGATGGAGCGCATCAACGACGTTCTCGACGCTGCCCCGGAAGAGGACCCGGATGGAGAAGCGGCCGAGATGCTGCCCATTTCAGGGCAGGTCAAATTCGAGAACGTCTCCTTCGCCTATACCGAGTCCGACCGGCCGGTCCTGCGCAACCTGAGTTTCGAGATTCAGCCCGGGCAGATGGTCGCCATCATCGGCCGCAGCGGAAGTGGAAAGACTACCATGATGAACCTTCTCCTCCGCTTCGGCAGCCCTACGGAAGGCCGCATACTGGTCGATGGCATCGATATCCAGAACGTCTCTGTCTCTTCTCTGCGCAAACAGATGGGCATCGTACTTCAGGAGAGCTATCTCTTCAGCGGCACGATCCGGGAAAACATCGCTCTGGGCGCGCAGGAAAAACCGTTTACCAGCGTGGTCGAGGCGGCGACCCTCGCGGCCGCCCACGATTTCATATCGGAAATGCCTTCCGGTTACCAGAGTGACGTCGGTGAGCGGGGTTCGAAACTTTCCGGAGGACAACGCCAGAGAATTGCTATCGCCAGGGCACTGATCAACAACCCGAGAATCCTCATCTTCGACGAAGCCACCAGCGCGCTCGACAACGAATCCGAGAAGGCCATTCAAAAAGGACTGAAGCAAATCACAAGAGACCGCACCAGTTTCATCATCGCCCATCGCCTGAGCACGATTCAGAACGCCGACCTGATTCTCGTCGTCGACCAGGGCGTCCTGGTCGAGAAAGGAACGCATCACGAACTCATGGATAAGAAGGGACTTTACTACTACCTCAACAGCCTCTCGCTGGATTTGAATTGATCCTAAGTGGGGACAGGTTTGTTACCTGTCCATCTTTCAAGCATAGACTCAACAGCCTCTCGCTGGATTTGAATTGATCCTAAGTGGGGACAGGTTTGTTACCTGTCCATCTTTCAAGCACAGATACCAAATCTGTGCCCACCATTCAGCTTTAAGAACCCATGCCCGTCACCTCAGAAGAATCCCAGATATCCGAAGAACAGGTATTCGAGCAGACTGAAGTCGCACGCCCGCAAGACGAATCCGGCCTTTCGCCCGACGCGTCCGATGTCCTCCTGGATATGCCGTCCCATATGGCGCGAGGCTTTCTCTATATCCTGCTCCTTACCCTGGGTGTACTACTGACCTATACCTGGTTTGGAAAGATGGACGTCGTAGTCAAGGGCAATGGCAAGCTGATCCCGAAAGGTAAGGCGGCCCTCGTCTCTTCATTCAAGAAAGGCGTCCTGAGTCGCCTCCTGGTGAAAGTGGGCGACATCGTCGACAAAGGTCAATTACTCGCCGAGCTTGATGTGACCCAAGCAACCGTCGAGAGCGGCAAGAATGAAGGGGACCTGGCCAAGTCTCAGCGGGACCTGGACGGGTTGGCGGCAGCCATCGGGGTCTTAAGTGAAGTGCTCGTGGATGGTGAGGTCCATATCGACCAAGCCAAACTGTTGGACCTGCCGGATAAATCTTACAGCGGTGCCGCTCTGGACCTGCATTCGGCCAGGCTCGCCCATGACAAAGCCCGGGAAATGGCCAAAGAAATTATGCCCAAAAAGATACAGGAAACGAAGAACGAGGTTCTGAACAAGGAGCGCGACCTGGCCCAGAAGCAGCGGGAGTTGGACGATGCCCGCAAAGAGCTGGAACGCTCGAAGGCAGAAAAAATCTTCAAAGAAAAAGAGCTGGCCGACGCCCGCAAGAACCTGGAACGCGCAAAGCTGGAGGCGGATTACAAGAAGACCGAAGGGGAAGCCTCACAAGTCGCCCTCGATAGAACCCGGGAACAGTTGGTACTCAAAAAAAGGCAGCTCGAACTTGCCGAGCGGAATCTGGCACGATCCGAAAAGCAGGTGGAGTTGAAGAGGAAACGTCTGGTGGCCGCAAAGAAAGAGGTCAAGCGCGCCCAGACCCAATACAAGGTCAGCCAGGAAATGTATCGGATCGGGCTCATCTCTCGCCTACAGCTCCTTGAAGAGGAAAAGAAACTCGACGATGCGGTGGCCAAGGTCGAGGACTCGAAAGTCGAAATCGAAACCGGAGCCACCAAGGGTGTCGACGAAGCTGCGGCCAAAGTGGAAGAAATTCGTATTGCCATGGCGACAGAGCTCCCTCAAAAAGTCGACGACGCAGTCTCCAAAGTAGAAAAAGTCGCGATGGAATTGAAAACTGAAAACCAGAAATCAATGGACGAAGCCGAAACCAAGGTGATCGAGCTTCAGCTCAAGTTGCAAACGGAAGTCCAGAAAAAGATCGACGAAGCGGCCACCAAGGTGAAACAGCTCGAAGGAGAGCTGGAAAACAAGAGGATCGAATTGGAAAACGCCATGCTAAAGCTGCAGACCAGCGAGACTCAAGTTACGCAGTCAATCACAGGGGCTGAGCAGAAGTTCCTTGAAGCCAAGCTCAAGTTCGGCTCCGTCCTGCGTGACCTCAAGGAAAAGCTGGCCGATAAGCAGGCCCAGGTAGAAAAGGCACGGCTGGACCAGCAGCTTCAAAGCTTCAGCAAGGACCTGGACCAGATCCGTTCGCCTGTCACCGGGCAAATATCCAGCCTCAGCCTCCGAACTCCGGGCGAGGTCGTCAAAGACGGAATCACGTTGATGACCATCAACCCGCTGGATCAGCCAATCGTGGCCGAGGTCAAGATCCCCAACAAGAACATCGGCCGGGTCATGCCTGGCCTGGAAGCCAAGCTCAAGCTTGACGCCTTCCCCTACCAGCGTTACGGGATTGTCCGCGGCAAGGTCCTCTCGATCTCGCCCGACTCCAAGCCCGTCAAAGCTGGCTCGGACGAATCCTACTTTGAAGCGACTATCTCCCTCGACAAAGAGACGATGACCCGCGACGGCAAGGAGCAAAAACTCTTCATCGGCCTCAGCCTCGCCGCCGAGATTGTCGTAGAGCGAAGGCGCATCCTCGAACAATTTCTCGACCCGTTGAGAAAACTGAAGGATTAGTGGAGTGGAGTCTGGATGGTGGGGACAGGTTTGTTACCTGTCCATTTGCCTGATTGCACAGATAGAAAATCTGTGCCCACCTTTTCGTGGGGACAGGTTTGTTACCTGTCCATCCTCAAAGCACAGATAGAAAATCTGTGCCCACGATCCAAGGTGGGAACAGATTTCTTATCTGTTCAATGCAGAAACTTCAAAAGCACAGAATTACACAGAGACAAATCTGCGCATACACACTTCCCATGCCCAATCGCAAGCCCCTCTTTCGCCGCAGAAAGCTCCCTCATTGGGATGTGCCCGGCGCGACTTACTTCATCACCTCCTGCCTCGAAGGAAGCATGCCCGCACAGGGACTCCTCAGGTTAAACCAGTACCGCAAACAACTGGAAGCCCGCCCTAAACCAGACGACATGTCCCCTGACGCATGGGATGTCCACAGAAAAAAGCTGGTTTTCGCCAAGTTCGACAACATCGTGGACCAATCACCGGCAGTAATGCACCTCAAAGATCCCGATGCAGCTTCAAAGGTAAGGGAGTCTATCCTGCACTTCGCCGGAGAACGATACGACCTTTACGCCTACGTGGTTATGTCCTCCCATTTCCACTGGGTTTTCAAACCGAGAGATGAGTGGATCGAAATACTGGCGGGAGAAGGCGAAGAGCGACCACCACGCCAAATCATCATGCACAGCCTTAAGCGCTTCACCGCACGGCAGTGCAACCTGATACTTGGCCGCAATGGCACATTCTGGCAGGAAGAGTCCTACGACCACTGCGTTCGTGAAGACGAAGACCAGGGCGAGTTGGAACGTATCATCGATTACGTGGAAATGAACTCCGTCAAGGCAGGCCTGGTATCGTCTTCCGGAGAGTGGCCCTGGTCTTCAGCCCGCGACCGCCTGGAATGGGGAATCCCAAAAGGTGAGCCGCTGGTGAGGCCATCGGTGTGAGTATGGTGGGGACTGAGGGAATGGTGGGGACTGAGGGAATGGTGGGGACTGAGGGAATGGTGGGGACTGAGGGAATGGTGGGGACAGATTTGTTATCTGTCCAAATCCAAAAGCACAGATAGAAAATCTGTGCCCACCTTATTTCTTTTTTTGCCCGCCCCTTGCCTGCCGTTTGAGTTCCAGATACTCATTCACGTCCATCACCACCGCCATCGGCTTTCCGCCGCGTTCGATGAGGACATGCTGCTTGTCGTAGCACACCCGATGGAGTAACTCCCCGAAGCGATTCTTGGCCTGAGTAGCCGGAACCATTTCCAGATCGTCGATAGTGATACGTGAGGTTTTTTCTTCGCTGGCCATGGTTTTATGGTGGGGACAGGTGGGGACAGGTTTGTTGCCTGTCCATGTCAATGGTGGGGACAGGTTTGTTACCTGTCCATTCGCACAGATAACAAATCTGTCCCCACGCCCGCAAGTGGGGACAGGTTTGTTACCTGTCCATTGCACAGATAACAAATCTATGCCCACGACATTTTTCCCTTGACTTCTTCAACAGCCTCCATTTAATACCGTCTTAGCTGAATCAGCTAATCCAGCTATTTTGGCTTTTGTACCCTTTTCATCTGTTCCACACTTTTCAGGAGGCTAATCATGGCCAGTATCAAAATAGAAGACCTCGCCACGGAGGCACAGGAACTTTCGTCAAAGCAGATGGGCGCAGTTATCGGAGGTCGGACTCCTTTCTTTGGAACAGGTGCACAACTCGGCAACGAGACTGGGTTCAGTAGATACGCTCGTCGGACAGTTACCGTGCAGAGAAATGTACAAGTTCAGCAGGTCCAGCGGCTTAACTATAGGGCTTACGAATTCGCCGTGGAATCCTGGAGAGAATGAGATTCAATATGATGTGCAGCGATTTCGATGTAATAGGGCTTACGAATTCGCCGTGGGATCCTGGAGAGGCCAGTAATGAAGAATAGTCATCCACTGAGACGGTCATGAGAGAAGGCCCACCAGGTCAACT
>JAQBXN010000233.1 GCA_027625095.1 Planctomycetota bacterium
CCGCCTGTTTTCGCACTCGATAATGCTGGTGAGCCCTTTGCTGACTCCGTGGAGTCCTTCATGGAAAAGGCACGGGACGACCAGTTTTCCCTGCAGGAATGTTCGTTCGATGAATTTGCGACATGGGCCCGGGATGCAAATTTCCCGGTAACTGAGCCAGATGCATACCTGCCTTGTCTGCATGTAGTTTTGAAGGGGGAGCGATTTGAGGAGAGGCTCTCACAGCTAGAGCACAAACCCTTCAAGCCGTGGGACACGCTGACTGAAAAGGAACGGTGCAGGCGTGCACTCGTTCACCTGATCACAAATCGTGAATGTCCGTTGGTCGCAGAATTTGGGAGGAAGATTGTCCATCTCATGCGAACACTCGAGGAATGGCACTGGTTTGTTCCATCAGCTATTTCACAACTTCTGGTATTGGAAGAAATCAAATCCGGCCAATGGACAATCGACCACTCACCTGAAGATCTGACCAGACAACTGGAACAGGTTTTCTATCCAATCCTTCGACTCACTGGAGTGTTGGAGACTGCCCGAAGCCGGGGCAAGTCCATAGCTCTCCGCTTGACCCGTAACGGCGTCCAGGCCCTGTCCCAGCGGACAGACTGGAATCACTGGAAACGTCTGGCAAAAGCACGCCGACGTGGCGTTGCATCAGACACTGCCTCGGAATTGGAAGAATCTTCCCACCTGGCGACAGCATCAGGCCTTCTGTGGGAGGGCAGTTTTAGTGGCTTCTCGACGAACCTGAAAAGACTCTACCTCGCAATGTCCAGCAGACATCTTCCACTGACTCGCAAGGGAGAAGCGGTTCGCCGAAAGATGAAAATTACCGCTGGGGCATCGGGACTGACTGTTGAATCGGCCGATTTTCTGATTCGGTTTGGGAAAGCCCTGAATCATTTTGAAAATGCCGGCACGGGATTGCGTCCAGGCAGCAGCGCCGGTTCTTTCTTTGACGGTTGGGCCCCCGAGCACGCGAGGGCGGTGGCTAATTTTTTCTGGAACGAGACTTTCGACGACGGCCCGATTGCGGAAGACCTGCGCGAACTGAAACGATTGTTTGTCCAGGAATTCCTTGGCCAGGCACGCAACGGTGAATTTGCAAGACTCTCCGAGTTTTGGGATTGGCTCGAGGAGAACCCGTCGCAGGAGAGTACCGCGAAACAATGGCGGCGATATGTCGATGAGGATGATGAGGTCCTCCACTCGATTTCTCTCGCAATGGCGCGCCCGCTGGGTTGGCTGGGTTTGGTTCATTGCTCCCCCACGATTGATGAATCGCAGTTCGTGCGAGTCTCTCCGGAAGGCCGTGCCTGGCTGGTAAACCACAGATTCGATGAACAGCTCAGGGCTGAAAACATTCCCGAAGAAATGAGCTGTCAGGGGCTCACTTTGCAGTGCGATCTTGGTCTTTCATTCAGCATGCAGTGCACGCTTTCGAAGTTTGCTGAATTAACGCTGGACGGCGGATATTCGAAATTTCAGTTTTCCGAAAGTCGACTCAATAACTCCGTGCTGAACGGCGACGATCCCAACGAGCTGATTGCGATCTTCTCGAATTACGGGTTGGCCCTGTCTATTGAGCTTTCAGCCCTGCTTGACGGGGTGCTTGCACAGGTAAACGCCAAGACCCTGAGCCCGTCCAGCGGTTTTATCGAATTTGAATCAGAAGGACTCGCCGACCAGCTCATGCGGGACGATTCGCTTTCATCACTGATACTGAAGCGTGAAGGCCGGGTCATCATTCTACGTCCTGGTTTATCATTACCGGCCGTAGCCACCCAATTGAATGAGGCCGGTTATCCAGTGGTTTGGGGCCATGTGAAGGACAGTTGATTTCAACCGTTTCCTTCTTGCTCTTTTACCTCGCGCCAATACTCGCCGAATTCGCCGAACTTGTAAGAGATGAAACAGAAGGCGTGGTGCAGAACAACCCATTCCGGGTCGTCTGGATCATCGTCTAAATCCTTTCGCATCTGATTGAGCTTGGAAAGGAATTCCTCTGGCGTGTCTAACATTTGGATGTCTCGCGTAAGAATGGGTCAATATTACGAGGCGGTGATTCTCAGAGACGTTTCGCTCTTCGCAAACCATCGCACTGCATCCCTGCGGTGATTCGGTTATCTTGCTGCGATTCTGGCTCACACTTCAAAAGATGACTGATCCGCAGGAACAATCACAGCCATTCAGCCGAAGGACCGAGGCTGGACTTGTGGCGGCAATACTGGTCATTTCGGCGGTGCTTGGGATTTCCAGCATGATGTTGGATGGGCCCACTTTTGATGAACCGGTTTATCTGATGGCCGGATACGAATACCTCAGAACAGGCAACTTCGAATTCAATTCGGAGCATCCACCACTGTGGAAAGAATTGGCGGCCATCCCGATCCTCTTGAGCGGTGTGAAAGGCGAGCGATTCAACCCATGGGCGGCATCAAATCCGATAGACATGCCAACGGCATTCTTCAGGAGCCGTCTGGTTCTCTTCCTACTGTTTCCGATCACCGGACTCATCCTCTATTTGTGGGCGAAACAATGTTGGGGAGTCCGCGGCGGATTGATGTCACTCTTCTTCTATGCGTTCAGTCCCAATCTCCTGGCCTTCGCCAGACTTGTAACCCCAGACTTTCCAGTGGCTGCATTCTCGTTTCTTGCGACTTGGGCCTTCTGGCTGTTCTGTCAGAGGCTGACATGGCGGTCGTTCGTGTGGGCATCCGTTGCGCTCGGTCTTGCCATGACGTCGCGATACACCGCGCTCCTGCTACTCCCATCTTTTGGCCTGATTCTGCTGCTCAGTTCAAGAGTCAGTGACAAAGACCATTTATGGGAAAAGTACCCCTTCATGACGCACTGGTGGCTGGTGATGGTGATTCCGATGGCCATGGCCGGCTCGGGACTTGTCGTGGTTGCGCTCTGTTATGGAATAACCGGTCTGCCCACCTACTTCCGTGGTTTGGGCAAGTTCTTTTCTCATGCCACCCAAAGCGGACACTCGGCATTTCTGCTCGGTCAATATTCGGAAACCGGATGGTGGTATTACTTTTTCGTAGTCCTGTTTCTGAAAACGCCTCTCCCCGCTCTCGTGGCATTTGTTGTATCCACAGGGATCGCTGTAAAGAACAGACATCACCGGAACATCAATCTGTTTCTTTTCATACCGGTCTTAGTTCTCCTGACTGCCGCCAGTGTTAATAAGGTCAACCTGGGTATTCGTCTGATTTTGCCGATCCTGCCGCTCGCATGTGTTGCCATCGGCCAACTGGCTTTGTTGCCGCAGTTGAGGAGCCGAATGGCTCAAGTATTCCTCGCGCTCGGATTACTCTGGTACGCCAGCTCCGCCACTCGAATTCATCCTCACTACATTTCCTATTTCAACGAAATTGTCGGGCCTGAAGAGGGCTACAACTACTTGAGCGATTCAAATCTCGATTGGGGACAGGACTTGCCCAGACTGGCCCTCTATCTCAAGGAGCAAGGTGTTGAGGGGATTCTGCTTGCGTATTACGGCCTTGACTCCATTCAATACTACGGAGTCAAAGCGCAGTACCTGCCCATTGGTGACCGACACCAGGATGAAAACGCCCGAAGTAGATCGCAAGGATATATTTGTGGTGAGAGGCCGCGTTTGCTTGCTATCAGCGCCACCGTGTTGAAGGGAGTAACTCTTGATAATCACCAAACATACAAATGGCTTGAAGAGATGAAGCCGGTTCGCCGCATCGGTTACTCAATCTTTGTATTTGATATTACGGACAACGAGAGGGCTTCGGCAGAGCTGGCCAAGCTCCTCGAATGACATTTCAGGATGAGCCTCGTGGCGACGGGCTGCCAGATTCTCTCGTAAAAAGTCGGCACCAGCCGATTCCCGGCCTGAAAGGCCAAAACATGATAGCCCAGGGCAACGCCCTGGGTAGATGGTGGAAGAACAATTCTAGCCCTGAAAGGGCGTCACAAGTGAGTTCACCTCAACCATTTGTTTCGCCCTTTCAGGGCTGACCGGCGACCCTTTCTCCGGACCCAGGGCGGTGCCCTGGGCTATCATGTTTTGGCCCCTTCAGGGCGAATGATGATGAAATCGACTTCTTACGAAGGAAGCTGGCATCCCGTCGCCACGAGGTCTTTGACGCTAACTTTGTGACAATGGGGGCTAACCCCTCTCGACGGCCAGGATGGCCGTCCTGCTGACCTGGCCCAATCACTTCTATCTTCAGCCTTGGGCCTTCGGCCTCAGCTTGCGGTGCTCAGCGTGTCGCGCTCGGATGTGGCGGCTGAACGCGAGGTGACAGGTAAGCATCACTTTCCTGAAAAATCGCGCGATCCGCCTTCGGCGGATTCAGATAAGACAGAATTCAGAAAAGCAGAAGACAGAAAACAGAATTCAGAAGACAGAAAACGAAGAAGGAGAGCTACTGGGCGCAACGAAATCCCAGGTTGTTGAGCCAGTTAGCGGGAACGAGGCTGTGACGGTAAGCGCAGCGGACGTAATTTGAGCCGTGGAACCAAGAGCCACCTCTCACGATTCTGTAGCTTCCATCATCCGGCCCTGCAGGATTCCTGGTATCACTCTCGTTGTAATCTCCATACCGATCCTGGCACCATTCCCAGACATTACCGGCCATGTCCTGGCATCCGTAAGGGCTTGCGCCTTCCGGGTAGCTGCCCACCTCGGTCGGTCTGTCTACGTTGCTATCAAAGTTGCATCGGGTCTCGTCGGGCAGATCAGGCCCCCACGGATACTCTCTGCCGTCTTTACCACGCGCTGCTTTCTCCCATTCCGCTTCCGTGGGCAATCTCAATCCAGCCCATTTACAGTAGGCTTGCGCGTCGGGCCAGGTGACGTCGACGACCGGCTGGTTGGGCTGATTGAAGCGATCGTCCTCCCAGAACCGTGGCTCTCTGTGCCCGGTCTCTTCGATGAACTTCCGATACTGAGCATTGGTAACGGGATGGCGGGCGATTCGG
>JAQBXN010000014.1 GCA_027625095.1 Planctomycetota bacterium
CGCGGTTTCCGAAGCCCTAAACGCTCCAAAATCTCTGAGAGAAAAAACATGAAAAACTGGCGCCGGGCTTTCGGCCCGAATGAAGTCATCCAGCGGGTACGGCCAGACCACACAGACGATTACCTGAATAATCCGCACAAAGGAACAGCAACGTTTCAGAGGTTTAACGGAGACCCACTTTACCCTGACACCCGTTGGAATGATTCAGAAGGCCCGACAACGTTTTCGAAGAGTGCAAAGCGTGATCTGTCGAACGATCATTATCCTCCGACACGAGTATCCTACTGCCGTTGGCTTTGGTCGGTCCTCGAGCCCGAACCCGGCAAAATACGCTGGGACATCCTTGAGGGCGCTCTCGCAAATGCGGCACGTCGGAGTCAAACTTTGCAGATTCGATCACAGCCCTTCATCGGAAACGACACACCGATGTGGTATTGGGATACCGGTGCCAAGTGGGACAGAAAGGTGTTCAAGGGCAGAGGGATCAAAGTTCCCGATCATAACGATCCGCTCTATCTCAAATACTGGGGCCGTCATATCCAGACCATCGGGGAAAGGCTCGACGGACATCCGGCTCTTGAAAGCGTGGACGTTGCGTACGGCGGCTCGTGCGGAGAATGCGGAGGCAATACGAATCGCTCGAATGCCCAAAGTCTTGTCAATGTTTACCTGTGGGCCTTCAGGAAGACGCAGCTCTTATCCATGCTTGGGACAGCCGGGTGCCGCTATGCCTCCACGATTAAGCGCGACCTGGGTTGGCGGGCTGATTGCTTTGGAGATATGCGAACGGATGGTCAAGGGGTAGTCCCCGAAGGCCTTTGTTGGAATCACATGGACGAAGCCTATCCACGGGAGGTCGAAGAAGATGGAGTAAAGGACGCGTGGCGAAGTGCGCCAGTCGTTCTCGAATCCTGCTGGACAGTCCCCCACTGGCAGCAGCAGGGGTGGGACCTTGATCACATTTTGGCCCAAGGCTGCAAATATCATTTGTCCGTGTTCATGCCAAAAAGCGTTTACATCCCGGAGGAGTGGAATGACAGGATCATGGAATTCAACAAACGCATCGGATATCGCTTCCATCTCCAGCAAATGATACTCCCGCTGGAAGCAAAGCCGGGTGAACGGATTGAAGTCCAAACAACAATTGATAATCGTGGCATCGCTCCAATTTACCGGCCCTATCAATTTGCCCTGAAGTTCTCGCAAGACCGCTCTCATCACGTTGTCCGATTAAAAGAAGACATCCGTCAGTGGATGCCAGATTTTACGTTCTTCAGGGAAAAATTGAACTTCCCAGCCCTTAAGCAAGGGGTGGTGCGCATATCGTGCGCCATCGTTGACGAGAGTAATCTGCCGGTGGTAAAGCTCGCTATCAAAGAACTCTCAAGAGAAGGTTGGCATCCTCTGACCTGGATGGATGTGGTTTGATCCGTCCCACTTCGTCGATTCTCAGATCTACCGATACTCCACCCAATCACGCTTATGAATAAGTCCATCCGCATTCATCCCGAAAATCCAAAAATTTTCGAATTTCGTGGCCGTCCGCTGGTTCTCGTTTGTGCTACGGAGCACTATGGGGCGGTCATCAATCGCGATTTTGACTTCGAACGCTACCTTGAAGACGCGGCTGCAAAATCACAGACCCTCACGCGGCTTTTCATGCTTTTCAGGGAACTGCAGACCCCGATAAACCCATATTCAACCTGTAAACCAGAGTCAACGGAATTCATCAGCCCGTATCCCCGAACGGGCCCGGGGATCGCTACGGACGGGCTGCCGAAATTCGATCTTTCCCAATGGAATGGCGAGTTCTTCGGCCGGTTGCACCAATTCATCTCACTGGCTTCGGGCCACGGTATTGTGGTCGAAGTGGTGTTGCTGAGTAACACCTATCAGGAAAATCTTTGGGAACTGAACCCCTTTAATCCCGTAAACAACATCAACATACTTTCTGACCTCGATTGGCGAAAGTACAACACGCTTCTTCAGCCGGAAGTGTTCGAACATCAGAGCGCTCTGGTCAGGAAGATCGTCGAGGAACTCAATCCCTACGACAACGTCTTCTTCGAAATCTGCAATGAGCCTGGCAGCTACGAAGACCTTACCAAAGTCGACGAATGGCAGGAGGCGATCTATCAGCAGATACGTGAAATCGAACAGGACCTTCCCAACAAGCATATGGTCGCGGCCACGAAATCGTGCGAGGTCGATCCAGCCTGCCCTGCAGGCGGCCAGCCTTACGAGTCATTCGTCTGGGACATCGTCAACGTCCACCCATGGTCACCCACCTGCTACCGAGGCAAACACTATGACATGGGTAAATTCATGTCCGGCGATCTGGCCCTCGAGCCTGTACGTGATTTCTGCCTCGATACCTATGGTGAACCTAAACCGGTAAACCTGGATGAAGACAACGTAGCAACGCGTTTTAGAGACCTCCACGGATGGACGGTTCACCGGAAGCGTGGGTGGACCTGCCTTCTTTCCGGAGGACATTACGACTTCATCGACTTCTCGATCACCATCCACACTCCGACCGGCACCGACGAATCCAACCGTCATATTCGTACCTGGATGAAGCATCTGTCCGACTTTGTTCACAGTCTGGACCTTATTCGGTCGAGGCCGTTAAGGAATTTCCTCTCAGACCAACCGAAGAGCACCGTTGCCTGTGTCATGGGCGTACCTGGTGAGGACTACGCCATCTACCTGGCGGACGGAAGAGAAAAGGGTGACTCTAACCTGGGAAGTTCGCTGTCAGGCAATATCCAGATAAATCTCCCGAAGGGGGATTATGTAGTGCGAGCCTATTCACCAACAACTGGCCAATACTCGCCTGGCGTCATTCACCGTCTGTCCGAAGACACTTCACTTGAAATACCAACCTTCGAGCACGATGTTGTGCTGCGGTTGACTGCCGCAAAAACATTGACCGGTGTTTAACGAACCCATCGGCGACAAACGGCACGGGTTAATTGAATCTGGCTGCTGGCTCTAAGCCGGGCAACCGGGCAAATGACAAAGGGGCGACCACACGCCCACCTCCTGGTTCAAACTACTACAGAATTCCAACCACATGATGAAACATCGAATCCAACCTACGTTGCACCTGCTCGTCCTACTGACTTTCAACCTTCACGCCGAAGACTTGTCCAGAGCGGTCTCCGTGCTTGCTGACGCCGGCGTATTTGAAACTTTGGACGGAGCAATTCAGTTCGTACCGGCCGGCCCGGATGGAGAAAAAGTTTTGCGCGTCGATGGCAATTTCTCCGGCCGAATCGATCTTAAACCGCTCGGAATAAATCCACTTGATTACGATCTGATGAAGGTGGAAGTGAAATCAGATCGTGCTTCCTTCCTGCGGCTCTCTCTGGAAAATTTTCCCGACGAAGGGGAACTCTCCCACTGGTACGTTCTGGACTCGATGCGCGGCCCCTTCGGGTGGAAAACGATCTGGATCGACCTTACTCGCCCGGAAGAAATCAAGCAGCCCGGCAAGTACAAAGGCCTTTCGGCTAAAGACCCCGGTCTGCGTGGTTTGCAGATCATGGGGAACATGCGGGACACGAGGCGTTCGATTCAAGAACCTGGGAACAGCATGTGGCTGCGGTCGATTCGGTTCGTCAAGAAGGCCATCCATATTGATTGGGATCAGAGCAAGGCGCCTTACACATGGAAAGACGATCTCGTCTTTACTTATCCGGTGACCGTAACGAACAAACTGAAACGGCAGATCAACGCCAACCTCTCGCTTTTGCCCTTCGAGGTAAAGCACGCGTATGCCAAACTCTCCGCAACCGATCTGGCTTTGAACCCTGGCGAGACTAAGCAGGTTGAGGTCACCGTTGGGCTACCAGCAAAATTCGCAGCCGAATCCAAACCTCTCTACTGCGAACGTTTTGAATTGCGCGCCTCCGCAGAGGGCATCGCTGATTCAGAAGTGACCCTCCTCCGAAGCTCAGATCCTATCCACCTGACCGTGACGGTTCCGATCCCCGAAGAGAATCTCAAGTTCCCGTTCTTCCCACAGCCGAAAGATCTGCCTGATTACATTCAGAGATATATTCCTGAAGTAGCTCAAAAGGCCGCCGACGCCCTCACCCCCGCAGCGTTAGACGAAGCCCTGAAGTTTGAAGGCGACCCGAAATCAATAAACGCTGATGCAATTGCTGGAGGCATTTCGTCCGCCGCATTCCTTTACCACCACACAGGCAACAAGGACTATCTGAATAAGGTCCGTGATGCGCTCATCCGCATGACAGACCTGTATTCAAGAGTGCAGGCCGCGGTTTACAGCAGAGAACACGAGATTATCAGCCACGGGATTCTCGTCGGGAATACTCTCCACTACGGGTTCCGTTTCGGTGGAACACAGCGGCCCCCCTACAACTACGGCGGTGGCTCGGGCAACGACGCCAACGGCCGCATGCACGGAATTTACACCGCATTCGACATGGTGGCTGCCGACCTTTCTGCCAAGGACCGGGACAACATCATCAACAATCTCATGCTTCCCGCGGCCATACAGGAACGCAACCAATACATCGGCCCTGGCAATCAGCAATGCACAACCAACTACGTCGTCCTTTACGGCGGTCTTGCCACCCGTAATTGGCCACTCGTAAGTTTCGCGTATTCCGCAGAGCACGGATTACTGAATAATCTCAAGTGGGCTTTTGATGACGACGGCCTTTGTCTCGAAGGCCACTACCAGGCATACACCATCAGCCCCATTCTCTGGATGGCCGAACTCCTTTACGGCCGTGGCATCGATATCTACCAGGAACGATTCTTCAACGTTATCCACAGCAAAGGCGCAGACGCCATCGGCATGGGCTACACCTACCCAATCATGCAGTTCCTTGATGAAAAGAGATTCGCCGGCAAGGATTTCATGGCAAAGAGCAAGGAGGTCGGAACCGACGGATATCACCTCACCGGCTCGACCCTCCTCCAATGGAAGGAACTCCAGGTCTCGATGAATTGGGGCACGCACATTTTTCGCAGCTCGCACGACCGATGCTCACTGACTATACGCACTCCGAGCACCAGTAAAGACAAGGAACTCCGCAGCCTGGCCTGCGGCGGCGGCTCATACAATCACTCATCGTTCGAGCAATCGATTCTAATCGTGGACGAAGGCCTCCAGGCGCCGCTACCCGGGAAGGTAATCTCGTACGACGTCGGAGGCCCTGTCCAGCATGTGATGTGCACCAGTGACGAGCATTTCACCGGCAGCACCATCACTCGCACCTTTGCATTGCTCGACAGAAACGTGCTGGTTATTGACAGATTCAAAGGTAGTAAGCCCAGCACAGTTGACTGGTTTCTCAAGAGCGCTGGATCGAAGTTGTCAGTGCCGTTGGAAGACAAGGAGGGCTCATGGACAACGAAGCCCGACGACAACCGTATCGGCGCGACGTTCGGAGCGAAGGTAAAGAATTATCATCACGGCAACACCGACGAAACATGGACCGAGGGTAACGGCAGACTCACCATGCTTGGGGCCCCCGCCACTGAACTCTTCACCTTCAAAGGCGTTTCCGGGACGAATCTAATGGCACGAAGAAAAGTCGTGAAGGAGACCGATTTTATTGCATTCTTCTCAAACCAGACAAAGTCCGTCGAGCTTATCTCCGTAAAGAAGTCAGATGGTCAAGAAGCCAACGCCGTCGGGGTGAAAATTTCCCTGAAGGATGGAAAGGTGTTTCGAGTGATTGTAAGTTTCGAAAAGCCGGGCACCGAAGTGACCGCAGATGGCCTCAAAACAACCGAGCGGTTCGCGACAGATTTGTAGCAGGAAGCTGCTTGCTGAAATCTGTCGACAAGCCACGTAACTTCACTTCTGGAACTTCCCCTGCAATTCCTTAAACGGATTGTATCCGGACGAAATGACCCGTTCGCCACACGCGCATTCTTCCTGATTCCTATTTACGCCACACTGGGTGCAGAGCCCCTTGCATGAAGTTTCGCACAACGGCTTCATCGGGATAGTCATCCGGATGGTATCCAAGATATCGCTTGAGATATTAATGACCTTTCCTTTGTAAGGCGTCACCTTGCCATCGTCATCGACAAGTCGGCTTCGTTCTACATGCACTCGAGGACTCTCCTGCTGTTTGAGTGGGACGAACAGTCCCTGAAACAGGGTGTCTACCTCGACCCCGAAATTCTCCAGGCAACGACAGCACTCTTGTTGAATGTTAGTTCGAATGATGCTGTGTATGTAGACCTCATCACCCATGCGGGTGACCTCCGCGCTGACGCTTATCCGTTTGCAAAACTGTATGTCGCTTTCCGCGAAGCCAAGTTGCCGGGCAGTGAAGTCTTCCTCAATGGTGCGAGTTCCCTGGCTGATTCCATCCACGTTAATCTTCATCTCATTCACTCCATGAAAAGAAAGACGCTCGAAAGCATCGAAGAAGAACGGCTGCACAACCGACTATATAACTGAATCGCGCAGGATGGAAATAATTGTTTTTCAGGAGGAGTGAAGCCAGGCATCAGGGCATTCGCTAGGCGCATCCGGAGCCCTGTCATAACTCAATGATTCTGGAATTCCTGGAATGAAGGCCGATCACCTTCTGTCAGAATCGCCCCGTCTCAAATGAGGAAATTAAAAATGTCCCTTGCCACTGCAGCAAACAAATTAACGGTTTCAGAATTTCTGGCGTTGCCCGAAAGCGAGACACGGATGGAACTTGTCGACGGGGAAATCGTAATCGTGCCTGGACCAAGAAAAGACCATCAAAAGCTTGCTGGATATCTTACCCATGTTCTCTACCAAAGAGTCGGCGGTCAGGGAGAACTGATTCCTGACAAGGAAATGGTCGTACACACACCTGAAGGCGCGGAGGGTGTTCGATGCCCTGACATCGCCTACATTCAGGAATCTCGAAAACGAATCGCCGAAGATGATGCTGTCACAGCGGGCGCAGACATTGCCATCGAAATCATTTCACCCGGAACAAGCGAGGTAGATCGGATCACCAAGCGGGATGAATATCGGAGCTCTGGTGTCCGCGAATACTGGGTCATAGATATCGATGAACGGGCCATTATCATCCACTATTTCGCATGGGACAAATTTGAATATCTGGAGGGCGAAGCGGCATTCGAGAGCCTGGTGCTCAAAGACACCGGCCTGCCATGCGGATTCACAACGGCGGAGGTTTTCGGAATCTTGGATTAGCTGCCAGTATCCTCCTGGGCACGCCAGCATCTCGCTGGCTTTGGGAACGGCCTTTGGTCGCTTATGCCGGCGGGACGCCAACGCACCCAGGGGGCGCCCTTCAATCTTCGAGATTGAGATACTTCAAATCATCCGGCGAAAGTTCAACTGAAAGCCCCTTCAGCGAGGATGTGGTTTCGCTCATGACCCTTGGGCCGAATAGTGGGAAGCAAGGGAACGGCTGATTGATCACGTAAGCGAGCGCGATGCTGATCGGATCGACGCCAAGTTTGTCGGCCATGGCGATGGCGCGTTTCTGGCGCTCGAAATTATCGTCCGAGTACCAACACCTTACTAGTTCCTGGTCCTCGGTCTTGTCCGGCGCGGCACGGCCGGGAACGAAAAATCCGCGAGCCTGACTCGACCATGGGAAGAGCGGCATCTGCACCTCGTTCAGATAGGCACGGTATTCTGGGTTGGATGCGGCAAGGCACCCACCCCATGGAGCATCAACCATACGCGCAAGACTGAAATTGTTGCTAACAGCCCCGAAGCCCTGTTTACCGCTGGCAACCGCGTACTCGTTGGCTGCCTTCACGCGCTCCATCGTCCAGTTCGAACCGCCAAAGACCTTGATGCTGCCCTTGTCTTTGAGTTCGTTCAAAACATCCACGAATTCACCAATCGGGACCTGCAGATTGTCACGATGCATAAAGTAGAGATCGACATAGTCAGTCTGAAGACGTTCGAGGCTCTCCTGGTGCTGTGTAACGATCTTGTCAGGGAAGCAGTGAGGCGAATGCGCTCCCTTTGAAATTAGGACAATGTTGTCCCGGTTATTCCGATTCTTCATCCACTGGCCAAGCATTACTTCGGGACGGCCACCGCCATAGATATAGGCGGTGTCAAAACAGGTCCCTCCGAGTTCGAAGAAATCATCCCACATGGCCGTGCCGTGCATCAGGGTGCCTTGGTTATCGCAGCCCATGACGACCTTGGAAATGTCCTTCTCGATACCTTTCACGCGTCCGTATTTCATTTTGTGATCTTTGCGCCGCTTGAGCGAACGGCCGTAGATCGGCATCGTAAGGTTTTCATCCTTCTCAGCGTCGTAGACCAGCCCGACGGCCTGTCGCCACTTATCCAGCGTGGTAGCGTTCCCGAGAGTGTCCGCCCAGGTCATCGCGGGGAACTGTCCCTGGCGATTCTCAATGTTCTTTGCGACGTGATCGGCCTCGATGCCGTAGAGCCACTCATCCGTTTGTACGATGACTTCTTCTGTCCCGCCCTTGTTTTTATTAACTATGAGTTTGCTCGATCCACCTTCGCGTCCACTGCAAAACCAGGGCGAATCGATGACCAGATTGCCCTCCGAACCAAAGATCGTGACCTTGTTGTCCTGGTTGAGCTGCACGCTCGTAGAGATCTGCGCAACGATATCGTTCGGGAAAGTCAGGGTTCCAACGGCCCAGTCATCCACATTGCTTTCGCCAATTCTTCCCGCTCCCTGGACATTAATGGGCTCCGCAATTTCCCCACCGAGGGCAACGCCGGCAATAAGCCTGGAGACGGAAGTGGCATAACATCCGACATCAAGAATTCCCCCTCCACCAAGCGCATTCTTGAACAGGCGGCCCTCCGGATTGAAGCCCGCATGAAAACCAAAGGTCGCCCGGATAATCCGGACTTCGCCGATAACTTTCTCACGCAGAAGCTCGACGAGTTTTATAGTCTGAGGATGGCAGCGATACATGAACGCCTCCATCAGGAACACATCATTACGTCGGGCATGCTCGATCACGGCCATGGTGTCATGACGATTCAGCGTAATCGGCTTCTCACAAAGGATGTGTTTGCCAGCCTCGGCACATTTAATGATCCATTCAGCATGCATCGGATGCGGCGTAGCGATGTAGATAGCCTGGACTTCGTCATCCGCCAGCATGGCTTCGTAACTGCCATGACGATTGGGAATATTGTGCTCGTCTGCGAACTTGTCCGCTTTCTCCTGACTGCGACTTGAGACTGCCCGCAGCTCACAAAGTTTGGAATGATTTACCCCGTGCGCAAAAGCACCGGCGATACCACCCGCACCAATAATTCCCCATTGAAGTTTGTTACTCATGATGATTCCTCAGATGAAAATGCCCTGGTCCCTGATGAGGCGGGGATGGTAGTGAATTGCAGCAGAATCGAAAGTCGGATCAGGAGTAGTGATAATGAGTAACTCGATGCTCGTTGATTGCAGCTGGTCAGTCGATACTCGATAAGTTGCCACTTGATTCAGGATTCAAGATTCAAGATTCCCCAATCCTGTTTCACTTCCTCAGGTCTGTTCCGTTATAACCGTCACCCACTCTCAGAACTTACTCATTACTCATTACGCCCCATGCCCTACTACATCGCCAAAACCAACGTGCTTCCCACCAGCGTCCCGAACGATTCTCGCCTCGGCCAGGTGCGCCATCTTAATCAACATTTTAAGTTTCCGGGTTATTCGACCCTTGAGGAGTGGGAGTCACGAGCCGCCCATATCAGGGAGCGAATCCTTGTCTCTCTCGGTCTCTTTCCCATGCCGGAGAAGACACCATTGAATGCGGAAGTATTCGGCCGCATCGAGCGCGATGACTACTCCATTGAGAAGGTGCACTTTGAAAGCTATCCGGGATTTTTGTGCACGGGCAATCTCTACCGGCCCCTGAACGACGGGCCGAACCCGGGCGTATTGTGTCCTCATGGTCATTGGGCGCAAGGACGCCTGGGACACGAGGCAGAGATCAATAACTCGGTACTTGCCCGGATGATTGGGCTCGCACGAATGGGCTACGTAGCCTTTTCATGGGATATGGTCGGGTACATCGACTCCCTGCAATTCCCTCACACGGATGACTACCATCTGGCAGAGCTCTGGGGAATCCACTCCATGGGCCTTCATCTCTGGAACAGCATTCGGGCGACCGACTTCATCGAGGCTCTGCCGGATGTCGATCCGAACAATCTCGCTTGCACAGGGGCGTCCGGCGGTGGCACACAGACATTCATGCTGACGGCAATCGACGAACGTATCAAAGTCAGCGCGCCGGTGAACATGATCAGTAACCACATGCAGGGCGGCTGCCTCTGCGAAAACTCACCCGGTCTCCGGCGCGACATCATCAACACCGAAATCGGCAGCCTGATGGCACCCCGCCCCATGATCATGGTAAGCGCTACCGGCGACTGGACAAAGAACACACCGGAGGAGGAATACCTGGACGTCCGCAGCACATACAAGCTCTACGATGCGGAGGACAAACTCGAATGTGTGCGATTCGACGCTCCTCATAATTACAACCTTAACAGCCGCGAGGCCGTGTACACGTTCTTCAGTAAATGGGTTTCAGGCAAAACTGGCGAAGTGAAGGAGGCTGACTACGAGGTCGAATCCAGGGAAGACCTGCTGGTATTCCCAGATGGTAAGCTGCCTGAGAAATTCAAATCCGGTGATGAACTGCTCTCAGACCTGCTTGAAACACGCCGGGTAAGAGCATCACAAACACTCAAGAGCAAGGACGAATTGGTGGCGCTCCAGAAACAATTGAGGATCGCATTTGCACACACCCTGGATGTTGCAGAGCCCACGTCAGAGGCTGTGGTTGTGGTGAAGCGAGGCGAAGTCGAGCATGACGATTATCTCATGGAAAAACTCCTCCTCGGCCGCAAAGGCAAGGGGGATCAGATTCCGGCCCTTTTTCTTTCGCCTGTGAAGAAGAAATCCGGGGCAGCCGGCATCGTCCTCGTTCACGAATCAGGCAAGTCCGCATTGTTTAATCCGGAATCAGGTGAACCCGGCCCGGAATTACAGGCGATTCTTTCCAAACGGATGTATGTGCTGGCCATTGATCCGTTCCTCACCGGGGAATTCCAGCAGCCCGGTATCCAGAGCGGACGAAATCTCGCGTCCGTTACCCACTGGTCTACATACAACCGCCCGGACCACTCCGAACGTATTCAAGATATCCTTACAGCGGCCGCCTATCTGTCTTCACGCGAGGAGCCAAGCGAAGTGCATCTTGTCGGGCTGGGCAAAGCCGGCATCTGGGGGCTGTTCGCAAAGTCTCTTTCAACGACGATCAGCCGCGCGGCACTCGATCTGAACGGAATCGATACCAGTGACGAAAAGCCATGGCTGGATGATCTGTTCATTCCCGGACTGCTCCACGCAGGCGGCATAGAAGGCGCCTGCACGCTGATCGCGCCACAACCGTTGATGCTGATGAATGCCGGAAATATTGGAAAGGATCGGATTGCCAGCGCCTACGCTCTCGCTGGAAAAGAGCAGTTGCTTCGAATCCGTGAAGATGAAGTAACACCACAGGCAATTGCCAACTATCTGATGTCTAACCAGTGAGCAAAGGAATGCTCAATCCGTTCAGGATAAGAGCCCGAACACTTATCGCAGTCAGGATCGGTAACCCTGAGCTGTACCCAAATTCTTCTACACCTCCGGCATTCAAACAATGTCAGCTTCTCTGATACTGTCGCTTACTCTCTCCTCGATCTCTTATGCCCAACCGATTCAATTCGAATCTCGTTCACCTCACGCTCTCAAAACACGGGTACGCATCATCGATGCGGGACTGAAATATCTGGACGAAAATCAGAACTCTGATGGCTCGTGGGGCAACGAGCAGAGGAACCTGCAGACCTCACTTACGATCCTTGCTCATCTCTCCTCCGGGATTACCCCGTCTCATACGGAACGGGGCCCGGCTCTGACCAAGGCGTTTAAATGGCTGTTTGCGCATGCAAGTGAGGATGGTTTCGCAGGCGACATGGAACATCCGCATATGAGCCATGCAGTCGTTGGCTTGATGTGCGCCTCCTTGATGGGGATGCAGACGGATGCCGAAGAAAACATAGAGACCGCCGTGCAGGCGGACAGAATTCTGGATTTCAGCCTTCGTATCCAGAATCGCGCGAACAGTCCGGATTACTTCGGCGGCTGGACACCTAATCCAAAAGTAAAAGTCAACGATCGCCTCGTCACTGCCTGGCAGCTCTGCTTTCTCAAGACCATGGAATATGCCGGACGCGACATCTCACAGCGCTCGAAATCAAGGGCATTGAATTTCCTTATGGCCAGCCAGAAAGTTCCCGGGGAGACGAAGCAGAAATTCGACAAGGAAGACATCGGCGGCTTTTCATATGAGGTGGCCGGACTGCCAGTGGTCAGTACGACAAGCGCCGGACTCGCAGTCATGAATCTCTTCAAGCAGTCAGAAGCCAAATGCACCCTTGCGGCTCAGTGGTTACGCGCCCATCCACCGCTCTGGTATGGGCCAAACTTTTTTCAAACCCACTTCTTTGGCGTGCGGGGGGCTCTCCACCAGGCCCGGCTGACGAATGAGCCCAAAGTTTACGATTGGTATTTCCGACGCCTGCTCAACATCCTCAAAGAACAGCAGAACGCAGACGGCAGCTTCGAGATACCGCCAGGCAATGCAGAAAATACGAAGGTGATGGGCTCTACTTATTCGACAGCGATGACCGTGTTGATTCTTAATGCGGACCGAGAACTTTTGCCTCTGGATATGAAACCATAGAAGCAAGCGCGGAGTTGGAGTAGCGAAGACATTTACCGTAGCACCCATTCACCATCAACCATCAACCATGAATTCACTCAACTGGAACAGCAAGAGCCTCACTCACGGCTGGCAGCGTGGCGTTAACGCTTTCTATTACGGCCTCGGCTTCAGCCAGGAAGATTTCAATAAAGCTCAGATTGGTATCGGCGTGCCGCTGCTTGATGGCAATCTCTGTAACGTACATGCACACGATTTGGCTCAAACGATAGCAGCAGGTTGCAGAGATTCTGGCCTGCTTGGGTTCCCATTCGGTGTGCCCGCGGTCAGTGACAATATCACCCAGGGCCAGGAAGGCGGAAATGCCAGCCTGCCCTCACGAAACATGATCGCCAACGCGGCTGAATGTGTGGTGAGTGCGCACAGCTACGACGGCCTGATCGGTCTCCACAACTGCGATAAAAACGGGCCCGGCTTCGCCATGGCGTTGGCCCGTCTGAATTACCCTGGACTCATCGTCAGCGGCGGAAGCATCCAACCCGGATGCCACAAAGGGAAAGACATCTCCATCCTCGATGTGTACGACTCGCAGGCCGCCGCGAGTGTAGGCGCGATGTCGGAAGAGGAGGCAGAGCAGATTCTTCGCTCCGCGTGTCCAGGCCCCGGCGGCTGCGGCATTGCCGCGTCCTTCAACACATGGGGAATCGCCCTCGAAGCGATCGGTTTGATGCTTCCTTACAGCAGTTCCATTCCAGCTATCGAAGCTGCCAAGAAAGAAGAATGCCGAAATGTCGCCAAGGCGATGAAGAATCTGCTCGCAGAAAACATTCGCCCAAGGGACATACTCACTCGTAAGGCATTTGAGAATACAGCAGCCACGATCGCTGCCGCAGGTGGTTCGACCAACGGCATCCTGCATCTGATCGCGCTCGCCAGGGAGGCAGGCGTAGATTTTGGTCTCGAAGACATTCAGCCCATCCTTCGGAAGACGCCCGTGCTTTGCAGTTTTGCGCCCCGTGGCAAGAAGACAATGGTCGACCTCCACAACCTCGGCGGAACGCCGATGCTCCTCAAGCACCTGCTTAAGGCCGGCATTATCAACGGCGACTGCCTCACGGTGAGCGGCAAAACGCATGCGGAGAACCTGGCTGGTGTTCCGGACGTACCTGAAGACCAGGAACTCATCGCGCCCATCCACGCCCCGTTCAAAGAATATGCGGACATGCAGGTCTGCTTCGGCAACCTCGCACCGGGTGGCATTGTGTTCAAGGTGTCGAGCATGAAAGAAACCCACTTCACAGGCAAGGCAGCCTGTTTCAGCGCAGCGAGAGATATCGTCGACGCAGTCGAAGCTCACAAAATCCATCCGGGCACGGTGATCGTTCTGCGCTACCTCGGACCGGTCGCCTCTGGAATGCCGGAAGTACTCGTAGCCACAGCAGCGCTTACGGTTCCTGAACTCGACGGCAAAGTCGCCTTTATTTCAGACTCCCGCGTTTCAGGGGTCTCTCACGGCGCCATCGGTGTGCATTGCGCGCCGGAGGCAGCAGTGGGCGGCCCAATCGCCATGATCAATGATGGTGACGACATTTCGTTCGATCTGCTTGCAGGAAAGATCTCTTTAGGTGTAAGCGATGAGGAATTGGCGAGCAGAAAAGAGAACTGGAAAAAACCTGCTCTCAATCTCCGACGCGGATACCTGGCGGATTTCAGTGCCAGCACGGCCCAGGCGAATCATGGGTGTGTCAGCAGGAACTTGCTGCCGGAATGTGAGTGAATCGTAAGTAGCATGACCCGATTGAGTAGCACAAAATTGAGTAGCCCGGCATTGCCTCTGCATGTCGTATAGAATGACTTTAACCCGTTGCGAGACGTCTCCACTTCACATCACAACAGTTGCAATCATGGAAGAACCGAACAAGGAACAGGAAATCACCGATTGGGGACACCGGACAGATGTGGACGCAACGCAAATTCAGTCGCGCCTGACAATGACACCTTTAGAGCGTCTCAGAATTCACGAAAAATGGCGGTTGGGTGTCAGAAACCTGCAACAGAATGCTCGAATCCTACGCAGAACAGATCCTCGCAACTCTCACTGAAGCAGAGGTGGAATACCTCGTTGTAGGCGGTATCGCCGCAGTACTTCAGGGCGCGACTGTCGTAACTCAAGACATTGACATTTGCTATCGCAGAACACGCGAAAACGTCGACAAACTTGCGAGCGCGCTTCTGGGCCGGAATTTATCTCTTCGTATTGGCGAAGATCGACTACCAATAGAATTGGATGGCCCCTTTCTCTGGAATGGGTGCAATTTCACTTTGTTTGACGACGACGAAAGTCTGGATTTGCTCGGCGAGACGTCCGGCATCGGAGGCTACGATCAGGTAATTGACCGGGCCGTACTCATGGAAATCTCTGGACGTGTGATTCACGTACTCGCCATCGCTGACCCTATCGAGACGAAAAGAGCAGCCGGTCGTCCGAAGGATTTGGCAGTACTTCCGATCCTCGAAGAATTGAAGCGTCTTCAGGAAGAAGGATCTTAGGGATCTTCGAAGCCGCGGTAATCCGCCCTCGTAAAATCGTAGAAGAGTTGGAACAAATCGGGCATGACGCCGAGTGTTCTGATGATGGCTTCAGCTCCCATTCGGATACTCATGGCCGTCCGCAACAGATTCAGCAGCCCGATTTTGATGGCAAACGTTTCGTGATGACGGCGGAGGTAAAGCTCACGGGCACTTTTCCAGTCTTGCAGACCGCATGATTGAATCGAACGCGACAGGAGGACCGCGCTTTTGATGGCCATACCGATTCCCTCGCCAGCGAATTGCTCTGTAGTCACAAGGGAGTCCCCAACCGGTATGACCCGATCAGAAACATCTGTTTGAAGTCCGTATTGAATGGGGCCGGTAGCGTACCAATCCGAGATTCGTTTCACGCCCCCCCACTTCTTTGCGGCCGTCGGATGGCAAAGCAAGCCTTGTTGGTAGATCTGCTCGTGATCACCGCGGAGTTCTTTCACAAGTGACTCAGGAACGATGTATGCACAGTTGACTGTCCCCTCCTCAACGTGGGAATACCCGCCGTACCCGGCGCAATTAAAGAACATCTCGAATTGATCTTGCCCCAATTCGCCGGATTCAAAATACGCTTTCAAGCCGAAGAGACGCTGTCCCTTCCCGGCTGACTTCCGCTCGAGGAAGCGGGAGCGAATTCCATCGCCAGCAATGACGAATGCCGTGGTCATCTCTTTCCCATTCGAAAGAGTCAGGCGAATTCCATCATCTGTTTGATCATGATCTAAGACTCGGGTCTCAAACAGAATATCAGCGCCCGCTTCGATAGCGAGTCCTGTCAGTGCCTCGTCAAAATCCCAACGACGAATTGAGAATGCCCGGCTTTGCTTTGGGAGTTCAAATTTCGCCTCTCCCCCCGAAGGCGAGTGAAAGGTAACGTGCTTCAGCCAGTTGAATGGACGCTCGTTCAGGGCATCCATCACGCCCATCTGCTGAAGTATCGGAAGGCATTCGCCGCTGATGTATTCGCCGCATACCTTGTTCCGTGGAAATTTGTCCTTCTCAATTACAAGGACATCGATGCCCTGCCTGGCCAGAAGCAGAGCTGTCGCCGCACCGCCGACTCCTCCTCCAACGATGACCACTGGCTCGAACATTTATATCGAGATTTCTTCCGCATCAGAGCGCGTGCCGGGAATCGGCAGATTGTCAGAAGAACGATAAGTGAAGATCACTGACTTGCGGGCCTCCGCTCCCCTGTTACGTGAGGCCGCGTGGAAGGTGCGGCAATGAAAAATTGCGACATCCCCTGCGTCCATCTCAAGGAAGATTTGTCTACGGATTAGCTCCTGATTCTGCTCCAGGTCTTCTCGCAAGAACAGATCCTCATCCAATTGATCGGTATTGATATTCATGCGGTGTGAGCCGGGCAAAAAACGCAGGCAGCCGTTGATGCTGTTAGCTCCGCTCAACGCGAGCAAAACACTTACAAGCTCGGGCCGCTGGAATCGCCAGTACCGGATGTCCTGATGCCAGCCGGTGTCGCTGCTGAAATGAGGATCCTTACTCATCACGCAGTTGTGATGGGCGAGCGACAGCACGATATTCGGCCCAATCAGTTCTTTAATAGCGTTGGTCAAAATGGGAGAGGTAGCCCATTCTTTAAACACCGGATCGCGGCTGGCCACCTGCTTAAATCGCCGGACAGTCTGGCCGCCTGGTGCACTTTCAGAGGATGGCGCGCCCGGATAGCCAAGTTCGGCTTCGAATTCAACAGGCGGCTCTTGTGTCCTCTGCATCTTCGCTGTCGCAGCGAGAATACGTTCGACTGTTTCTTTGACGGCAAGGCCAGGCAGCAAGACGTAGCCATCCTGATCGAAAGCAGCCCGCACCTCTTCGGAGCTGGCCAGGTGAACGGAATGGTGGATCTGAGCCGAAATGGTTTGAGTGATCATCAGCCGGCTGAAGGGGTTGGAGTAACGGCTTTAGCCAAGCCGCATTTTACCACTGGGTAGCTCCAGAACCCGCCTGAAGGCGCCACTCCAACTCCGGTGTTTTGGAACTGATTACCCATTCCCATTACTTCCATTGGCCGCACGCGCATAGGTACCAAAGTCGTTAAACCAGAGTTTTTTCACCAGGCGATAAGCAAGGCTCTTTTCCGGTATCTCAGTACCGGGACGGTATTGAGATGGCAGGGACTCCATCGACTCCAACTCCGCCATAGCAGTTTTCCTGGCAGTCGAATCCTTTGCGCCGTGCCGGTCAACGAGTTCTTTCAACAGGTCTGGACGTTCGAGCACGATACAGCCGCGAGTAGCCTCGGCGGCGGTTTGACGAAAATCCTTCAGGAACTCGGACTGGGCAAAAGTCTCACGAATGTGACGATCATCGTGGATAGATTCTTTGGCAAATTGGACGATCGGGCACGGCTCGATATCGCCCCACGGGTTGATGTGATGGCTCATTCCGGTCGCTGCAGGGCAGAGTGCTTCTCCATTGCCGTCATAATAGGCATCGACAATGGCAATGGGTTTTTTCGCACGCATTTCGACCACGAATCTGCGGGCCTGGAGTTGCTGATCCGGGGTCAGGGCGAGCTCGGCGTGCATGACCGGGCCGACCGGTCGATAAACGTGAAACCAAGCATACATCACACCCATCTCGATCAGCTTGTCGAGCCAGGCTTCGTTGAGAAGCTCCTCGTAATTCGACTGGCAAAGGCTCGTGCAGACGCCGGTGATCAGTTTGTTGTCAAGGGCTGCCTCCAGACCGCGCATGGTCTTGCTGTAGACGCCCTTCCGGCCACGGCGTTCATCGCTCACGATTTCAGAGCCTTCTACGCTGATCAGCGGGGTTACATTTCCGACAGCCCGTAGACGTTTTGCGACTTCGTCGGTGATGAATTGCCCGTTGGTGAAAATCTGAAAGTAGCAATCCGGGTGGCTTTCAAGAATCTCAAAAAGTTCCGGGTGCATGAAGGGCTCGCCCCCCAGAATGCCAAAGAAACTATTGCCCACCTCTTTGGCTTCGTTGATGAGCTTGTTCATGGCCTCCACTTCGATCTTTGACTCTTCGTGCGCAACATCTACCCAACAGCCCTGGCAGCGAAGGTTGCAACTATTGATGATCGAAATGTAGAGGAACGGAGGGAAGTATTCGCCTTTCTTCATCCGGGCCTTGTGCTTCTGCACCGAACGCACCCCGCGGTAACCCATGTTGATCAGGAATTTCCAGAGCAGCCGTTTGTCCATTTCAAACAGGGCTCGTTTTGCCATTCTGAGATACACAGGCGTAATATGTGATAAGTAATGAGTAGGCGCCAGTATGGAACATGTTACCGGCTATTCAATGTGCCCAGAGAAAAGAGTCACGTCCAGTTCCTCGTCTGTCCTATTCCTCAGGGCCCGTGATTTTCTTCCCTTCTCGTCTGTCCGAATCCTCGGGGAATGACTACCAGTCTTCGATGCTCGATTTCGATTTCTTGCGGTATTTGCGGAGGCAACGGAGGAGATGATTGAAATCATCGGGTGGATCTACTTCATAACAAACGGGCTCGGCCCCCTCACGAGACGCGAAACTGATGGACTGGGCATGCAGGGAGAGCCTGTCCATAATGGGTGACTCCGCTCTCCCCTTCGTGCCACGATAGCCGCGCTTGAGAGTGGAGAGCTTGAGTTCTTCATGTCCGCCGTAGGTTGGGTCGACTGCGAGAGGATGTCCGCTTGCCTTCATGTGGACGCGAATCTGGTGGGTACGTCCCGTCTTTGGAAAAACTTCCAAGAGGGTGTAGCCAAAGAATCGCTCCGCCACTTTGAATTCGGTGAGACAATCGCGACCGGCGGATCTGCTCGCCCTCATGACACTTGAACGCTTGCTGACCGGCCTGATCTTCAAATCGATCTTGCCTTCGTCTTCGTAGATTTCGCCATGGACGACGGCCAGGTATTTCTTTTCGACTTTATGCTCCTCGAATTGGGTAGTAAGCCATCTTTTGCACTCAACAGTCTTGGCGATGAGCAATACGCCGGAGGTATCCCGATCCAGACGATGGACCACACGGGGGCGAATCTCATCGTCCGGCCCCGAGCCCAAGTAGTTCGCCAGCGTGTCCAGCAGCTTGCATGACACGTCCTGTCGAGCTCGGGTGACGACTTCGCCGGCGGGCTTGTTCAAGACAAGCAATTGATCATCCTCGTGAATAATGTCGAGTTTGAGGTCAACCGCAGCCGGGTCTGAGGGGCTCTGCCGCATCAGAACGGTCACCCGCATGCCGGAGTCCAGTATTTGATCCTTTCGGATGGTTTCCAAGTCAATGGTGACCTTGCCTGCAGCCATGAGTTTCGCCGCCGTATTCTTGCCAAGACCTGGCAAACGCAGCTTGATAAACTGCAACAGGCGAAGCCCCGCAAAGCGCTTCGGCACAAAAAATTCCTTTGGTACCTCTGTGATTTCTGGATGCGACATAATTGGACTTATACGAACTGTACAAAGACTCGCCGCCAACACTCCGACACTCGATTCCGCCCTACCCTTTCATTCCTGTCGTCGAGATTCCCTGGATGAAAGTCTTCTGTGTGAAGAAAAACAGCACCAGGATGGGCATCAGTATCAAGGCCGACATGGCCATCAGCAGGTGCCATTCAGATCCGCCATGCCTGCTCTGATACTGCTGCAAAGCTAACGACAATGTAAATGTGTCAGGCTTGGTCAGGTAGATGAGCGGGCCCATGAAATCGTTCCACGCATAAAGGAAATGGAAGAGGGCCACAACAGCAAGTGCCGGCTTGGAGAGTGGCAGGATGATGCGGCAGAAGATGCCCAACTCGGAACAGCCGTCGATTCTCGCTGCATCAGAAAGATCATGCGGGATTGTCAGGAAAAATTGTCGCAGGAGAAACACGTTAAACGCACTCGCGAAAAACGCCGGCACCCATAGCGGCTTCAGGGTGTTAATCCAGCCGAGGGTTCGGAAGACACCGAACATTGGAATCATCGTTACCGGGAACGGAATCATCATCGTTGCCAGGACGACCCAGAAGATCTTGTCACGGCCTGTCCATTGAATGCGCGAAAAACCATAAGCAACGATAGAGCTGGAGATGACGGTACCGAGGCATCCCAGCAGGCAGACAGTGAGGGTGTTGGCGAGGTAGGTCCAGAAGGTGGCGCGATGCAGGATGAGTTGGGCTTCGCTAATCTCGACGTCTGGAATTTCGACAGCCTCGCCACGAATCCAGAGATTCGTGAGCTGACACGACCCTGTATGTTTCGAGCGTCTTAGCTCTTCATCGATTCTGACACTGATATCCTGAACTCCCGGCTTCAAGTCAATGACATCCTTCATGACAAACATCGAGCCGTTGGAAGCAACCACGTGCAAGCTCAGCTTCATCGCTTCCCCAGGGCGAGCCCGCAGCCGAAGGGTGTCATATCTTGCCAAGTCAATCGTCTGATCTTCTGCTGTTATCAGGAGAAATCCAGCCTGCACTTTATTCTGGATTGGCCTGAACGAGAGCGGTTGCATGTCTGTGTCTGAGAGGTATTCGATGGCGAGGGTGAAGTTCTCCCACCAGAAGCGAACACTCTCTTCAATCTTGTCCGGCGATACGCAAGTCCAGCGAGGCTGCTGGCCTGCGTATTTTCGCAAAAGCTTTTCGCGTACCCGCCACCAGCCTTTCGGCACTTCGAGCTCGATCTCCACCGGACGGGCGACTGTAGTCACGATGTCCGCCGTCTGCTCTTCCACCGCCAGTTGTCCATCCTTGATTTCCTTTCGAGAAATCAGCAGACGGGCGTCCTTCTTCTGACCTTCTTTGATGATCACAATGGCGTGGTCTTCAGTGATTTCCCGTTCCTTGATGACCTCCACCACACTTCCGTTGACAGGCGCCTGATAACTCTTCGGCCAGAACTGAAATTTCATCGTCTGCTCAATCGGCTTGAGCGCAGTCAACAACAGCCAGAAAAACGGGGTCACAAACAGGGCCGAACTGAGGCAGAGCGCGATGTTGGCGAGAGCCTTCTTGCTTTTGCTTTCAGCGATCATATTGCACCCACCTCTGAGAAATGCGCGTGGCCAGCAATGTGAGACCGAGAATGATCACGAATAGAATCCACGCCATTGCAGACGCGTACCCCATCCGAAGATCCATGAATGCATAATCATAGAGCGCGAGGGCGTAAAAGTAAGTCGCCCGGCCCGGCCCGCCCTGAGTCATGATGTAAGGCTGCGCGAACAACTGGAACGTGCCAATGATTCCCATGACGACGTTGAAATAAACCACCGGCGTCAGCATCGGGAGAGTCACATTCCAGAACCGCTCCCAACTGCCAGCACCGTCGATTTCCGCGGCTTCGTAAAGCTCTTGCGGGATGTCCTGAAGTCCGGCCAGGTAGATAACCACCGGATGCCCTATCCCCCACAACCCCATCAAAATCAGGGCTGGCATGGCCCAGTCCTCGCTGCCAAGCCAGTTCGGCGCGGGCAGCCCCAGGCCTTCGAGCACTGCATTAAGCAGGCCGCTGTCTCCATTGAAAATCCACATCCACAAAACCGACAGGGCGACCACAGGCACGAGGGATGGCAGAAATATGATCGTGCGGTGGAACGCCATGCCTTTCACTTTCATATTCAGAAGCAGCGCTTCTCCAAGCGAAACGAACAGTCCCAGCCCAAGCCCGAAGAATGCGTAGTAGAGTGTGTTGCCGAGGGAGACCCAGAAGACTTTGTCACCGAGAAGCTCGGAGTAGTTTTCGAGTCCGATAAAGAGAGCCGGCTGCAATACCGAGTAATCGCAGAGGCTGAAATAGATGGAGGCACCCATCGGGTACAACATGAACACCATGAACCCAAAGAGCCATGGCGAAATGAATGCTAGACCGATGAGGAGTGATGTCTGACGAGGCAAAGCGTAATGAGTAAAATGAGTAATGAGTAAAGCGTAAGCTCGTGGACACTTAGACAGCGACCTGGCAGCAGCTCTCGGCTACGACAGTCCACGCAGAAAGCACAGAAGTTCCGAAGTAAATCTGAATCCTGAATCCGGCCTCCTACTGCTTGCTGAGTCGTAGAGCTTGTCGTTTCAATGCTTTTTCGAAACCGGATTGCATTTTTACCTGGAGTTCTTTGAAGACTTCGGGCACGGGCCTTTTCAGGCTGCGGATTTCATCGAAGGCAACACCCATTTCACGGCGGTAACTGTTCCAGACGCCGACTTTGGGGATGCTGAATCCGCCCGGGCTGAAGGACATATCCCGAAACATCTTCATGTATGGGTTGTCCGGCGGATTCATGGTGTCGAAGGCTGGGCTGACCTTGGCGAGGGGGCTGAATTTTCGGTGCCCGGCGCAAAGCATTTCCATGCCTTCCTGCGAATTCACGTACTGGATGAATTTGAACGCTTCATTTGGATGCTTCGAATCGCGAGGGATGACGATGACATCGGCCTCAACGTTGCTGACGATTGGCATATCTTCGGTAAGGCCGGGGAACGGTGCCGCGGCCCATTCCATGCCTGGCGCGAATTTTTCGATGAAATTGTGCATCCAAACGCCCTGGATTTCCATGGCGACCCTGCCGCTGAGGAAGGCGTTCTGAGGCGACGAAAAATTACCAAATCCACTCGCAAACTTTTCGATATTGTCCTTGCCGTATTTCCTCGAGTATTCCTGCACCCATTCGTAGGCCATGATGTTTTCTGGTGTGTTGATGGTCACCTTCTCGCCGTCCCATAGCTTGCCTCCGAACCAGTAACCAAACGCCCACGCCCACCAGCCTGGTTCCTGGGGAAGGAAACCGATCTGCTCGAGTTTCCATCCGTCGCCCTCTGGCTTGGCGCCTCTTCTGGTTTCTGTGCCTTTCTGCCAGACGGTTAGTTTTTCGGCCATCTCATCGAGCTCAGCGATGGTCTTGGGGGCTTTCTCCGGGTCGAGCCCCGCTCCACGGAACAGCCTCTTATTCCAGTGGAGCGCCACTGTTGCCGGAGTTGTCGGCAGGGCCCACATCTTGCCATTGTGTTCACACATGTCCCAGAACGCGGAAACATAATCCTCCCGCTTGACCCCAGCTTCCTTGAGCATCAGGGTCATGTCGGTGAGGGCCCCCTTTTCAGCATATGAATACAGGATGAAGGTATAGATGCCGGCAACGTCCGGCGGTTTGCCACCTGCGGTGGCCACGAGGAGTTTGCGTTCAATCTGGCTGACCTGGGTGAGCTCGACTTCGATTCTGTCCCGCTGCCGCTCTGGCTTTTCGTTAAACGCCTTGACGACCTTGGCAATCGCCTCGCCCTCGAAGCCAGTCCACTTCTCCCAGTAGGTAATGCGGATGCGGTCGCTTTGCGGTGGCTGACCGCAGCCGGCGAACAGGAGTAAGATGATTGGATAACAGCGAAATCGCATTTAGAACGGACCTCTTCTTGAGGCAGGAAGTGTTGAGGGTGAAACCCATAACCGCCGCTATGATAACCCACCTTCTGAATCCATAAAGCAACCATATAACGAGACAGTTCATTGGATCACAAGAAAGAAACGAAGATTTGCCTGGGCATGGTCGTATTTCTGGTTCTGCTCGGCATCGTATTCAAGCGGGTGTTCGGCATCCTGGTCGGCCTGTATGCATGCCACGTAACTGCCGGTGGATTTCTTTTACTGGCGATAATCTGTTATTTCTTCCCCGACCAGACCGTGGGAAGCCAACCCCCAGAAAATCCGCCCCAGGTGTAATGACGTGTCAGGCACATTGATGCCCGGATGCCACACCATTAGAATTTTTGCCATCTTAAAAACCACCAACTACCCGGAGGGTTACTTTTGAAACTCCTGCACAATTCTCTAAGCGCATGTGCTCTCAGCGCGTTTATTCTGTCTTCCCATCTCTTTGCAGAAGATGGGGATAAAATGCACATCAACGCTGCAATCGATCTGAGCCCCCTTGCACAGAAACTGAATGAACTCGCGAAGCTCTCGGTGGTCACCACCAGCATTGTCAAAGAACAAGTCGGCAAGATCGCTCCGGCCGTAGCGCAGTCCAATAAGGAAGCCTCTGCTACCCTCGAGAAAGTTTTGAATGACAATCATGCGAAGCTGACTGAAAAATTTGATGAACTCGCCGAAGCCATTGCCTCCATCAAGGATTCGTTCCCGCCGCAGCCCATCAGTTATGAGTACATGTTTCTGCGATCTCCCAGCGAGAAGCGTGCGCAGGAGTTGGGGGCTGCCGGATGGATACTTGTTGGAATAACCCAACAGGACTTCCTCATCTTCCACAAACCAGTTTACCAAGGAGCGACCGGTGGGTTGGCGCCGGCAGGCGGGCTGAAAATGGAAGAGAAAAAATAAACGTGTTACTCAATAATATGCACGGCGGTTGAGCAGTAAGGAATGTTTTCTTCCTGCCCAGGGCATCCAAAACTCTTATGAGTTCCGGCATATTTCTCACCGCAGAATGGCGGCACCTCGTCATGGTAAATTTCGAGGTCGATCCAAAGTTGCTTGCCCCGTTCGTTCCATCCGGAACTGAGCTCGATTTCTGGGAGGGCAAAACATATCTCAGCATTGTTGGCTTTCGATTCTTAAATACGAAGGTGTTCGGTGTGCCCGTTCCTTTTCATCGGAATTTCAGTGAGGTCAATCTTCGATTTTATGTGAAAAGAGTGATAGATAACGAGGCGAGGCGAGGAGTCGTCTTCATCAAGGAAATCGTCCATAGGATGGCTATCGCCTGGGTGGCACGTTTTTTTTACAACGAGAACTATGTCACTCTCCAGATGAAGAGTGAATTGAATATTCCAGAGAATCCGAGCGACGCAGGGTCTGCAAAGTACGCATGGCGATCATCGTCCGGATGGAGTCACGCCGAATTGAGGTTCAGCGGTGAACCAAATATTCCAGGGGGCGAGAGTCTGGACGCCTTCATTGCCGAACATTACTGGGGATACACCAGGCAGTCGGATGGGACGACACTTGAATACAAAGTCGAGCATCCTCCATGGCGGTTGTGGCAGTGCGGCGAAGTATCGATGCGCGAGGCAGGCGCCGTTTACGATGATTTCGGGGCGATCCTTGGAACAGTGCCGAGTTCCTCCTTTCTGGCCGAAGGCTCTCAGGTGGCCGTCCGGCGAGGCGTCAGGTTGGAGTAAGCCGCTGGGAGGCACGGAACGGGTCACTTTCCACATTGCTGCATCCTTCTGAAACCTCTGGCACACCCGCCTTGAGCAGATATATTGCCGCGCACCTTCAATCCTCCGGCTGAATCATGGCAAGCGAGCAGGAAACAATCCGGGACTACATGGCACGCGTGCTGTATCTCATCGAGCAGCACGAATCTTACGGGCCCAAAGTTCGCCAGGCTGCGGATGCCGGCGAGGACATGGTTCTGGACTACCACACTCATGGGCCGGGGCATGGTTACTGCGTATCCATCCAGACCAAGAAGCCGAATCCGCTACCCATTCTTAATCAGACTCCAGTAGTGGAAGAGCTCGCCCATCTTCGTGGGATCGGTCAGACCGAAGACCAGTGCTTCCCTCTGATGTCCATGCTGGGCCATGCAATGCTTGAGCATTACAAGCTGGCCAGGATGCCGCGCATCCAGCTCAATGGCAAGCCGCACAAGTTTGAGTTGCGCGGATCCTCTTCGTGAAAGAAGCGCTTGCTTCCTCTCAAATCCTTCACGGAAATCTCAGGAAAACGTTGTTCCTCCTCGCCCTGCCGGTACTGGGCGAGCAACTCCTGAATACATGCGTCGGACTCTTCGACACCTACCTGGCGGGGAATATCAGTAAAGACGCCACCGCGGCCATCGGACTCGCCGCCTACGTAGGCTGGCTGGCTTCGATGATGTTCAGTCTGGTTGGTACGGGCACAACTGCGCTCGTTTCCCGATTCTGGGGGGCGGGAGACAAGGAACAGGCGAACAAAGTGGCCAATCGGTCGATTGCCCTTGCGGTGGTGATTGGCGCGGTTCTATACGGATTCATGTACGCACTGGCGCCGGCGCTTGCACGGCTTCAGAACATGCAGGGCGAAACGTATGTCATCGTCGTGCGCTATCTCCGAATCGATTCACTGGGCTACATGTTTACCAGCCTCACGCTTGTCGGCTCCGCCGCGTTACGAGGAACGGGGGATATGCGGACGCCGATGCTGCTGCTGGCAGTGGTCAATGTCTTGAATGCGGTGGTGTCTTCGGCTCTCGTTTTTGGATTCGGGCCGGTTGAGCCGTGGGGTGTGGACGGCATTGTCGCCGGCACTGTTGCTGCCCGGGTCACGGGAGGCGTTCTGATGCTCCTTTTGTTGAGTGTGGGCGTGCATGGTCTGAAGCTTCACCTGTCTGAACTCAAGGTGCGGGGTGAACTGGTCTGGCGAGTGCTCCGTATCGGCCTGCCAACAAGTGTTGAGGGCGCCATTCTGTGGAGTGGCCATTTTGTCTTTCTCATGATCATTGCCCGGCTGTTCGACGGAGATCAGGGCAAAGCCGCTTACGCCGCTCATATCATCGCCATTCGTGTGGAGGCCTTTTCATATCTGCCTGCCGTGGCCTGGGGCATCGCGGCCGCGACCATGATTGGGCAGTCTCTTGGTGCAGGGGAAAAAGTTCGTGCAAGGCTTGTCGGACACGAGGCCGCACTTCAATGCGGAATATTCTCGATATGCTTCGGCCTGTTATTTTACTTTGAGGCTCGATGGATCTTTGACCTGATGCACAAAGAAAAAATGGTCGGAGACGTTGGAGTGCCCGCGATGCAGTTGCTTTCGTTCTTCCAGCCGCCACTTGTGCTCTCCATCGTGTATGGGGCCTGTCTGCGCGGCGCAGGGGATACTCGCTGGCCTCTGATATTCACCATCATGGGGGCCCTCTTCTGTCGGATACCGCTGGCTTATCTTTTCGGTATTCATCTGGAAGGTGGTCTGATCGGCGCCTGGGTCGGCATGTGTGGCGACATGACTTTGCGTGCACTCCTCAACGGCATTCGGTATACGCGCGGGAAGTGGGTGGAAACAAGAGTTTGATATCTCATGACGACTAAACCGAATCGACACTCGAAGAAACGGCTGAGCCTCTCCAGGCGCTTACAGTTCTCGTCAGCAGCGGCCATAGGATTCGGACTGGTTGCCATGGTTGCCCTCGATATCTTGCTCCTTCCTCTGGTCATGAAGATTCCGAGAGAGCTTTATCTGATGGGGTTCATTGCTGCGATTCCCGGCCAGGGGATTAAAAGCGAAAGCCAAGGCGTAAGAATCAATTCACTCGGGATGACCGGAACGGCCCCATCCGGCCCAAAATGGGAAAACGAAATCCGCATCCTGACACTCGGTGGTTCTGTCATGATGAATCGCAACATGACCGAAAGGCTTGAAGCGAAGCTGAATGACGCTTCCTCACAAAAGGTTCAAATTCTGGGAGCGGGACTGAGTGGCCATGACACCCGCAGCAGCGTCATCAAATTTGATTATCTGGCCCGGTACGATTTCGATTACGTCCTGATCTATCACGGCATCAACGACCTCTGGAACAATCACGTCGCCCCGGATGAGTTCAGGATTGACTACTCTCACCGGTGTCCGTGGAATAGAAGAAATGTCATTCTTGACAACAGTCTCCTTTGCCGTCTTGCGTTCAACGGCTGGCCTCGCACTAAACCGCAGACCGTTGTAAACGGATCGGGCTTCAAGAGTGCAGAAACTCTGTCCAAAAACCTGGGAGACCTGATCCACAAAATCAGGGCAAAACGCAGTACGCCAATCCTTCTGACCTTTGCCTGGCTGCTCCCCGACGGCTATACACCAGAGAAGTTCAAGGCCGGACAGTTGGGCTACAGCAATCCTGAAAGACATGTATACACACCGGCCCACGTCTGGGGCCCGCCAGCATACGTGGAAGAGGGCCTGGAGCGGCACAACGCAAGTATCCGGCAATTAGCGAAGGAGAACGATGTCTACCTCATCGACACTGAACAGAAGATACCTTTGGACTTGAAATACTTTGGCGACGTGTGCCATTTCAGCGATGAGGGAGTGGAACGATTTATCCATGAAGTTGTAGAGTTCTTCCGAACGAACCAATTGATTTCTTTTCGAAAAATATAATCGTCGCACCTCCGGGGCATCCCCCGGACATGGACTGATGCCTGCTTCCGATCAGTTATCACCTACTCAGACTCAGTGAAGGAGGCTGAAATGCCAATTGCCTGCCTGCTCATTCCATTCTTGACATTCGTTCAATCGGAACCTGTCGGCGAACCATCGCCTGGGACTGAAATCGTTCATCCTGTTGATAAGGCCCTCATGGTCTACGTGCCATCCGGGAAATTCATCATGGGGATGGACAAGGATGAAGCCGATGAAATCGCCAAGAAGCTTGGCTACAAAGACTACCACCAGATTGCAGCGGAGGAATGGTTCCCAAGGCGGCACGCGCGGACAGATGGATTCTTCATCGACAAGTATGAAGTGACCAACGAGCGATGGGGAATGTTTGTGGCTTCAGGTTACGAGCCGGCAGACAAACGAAAGAAGATGCCAGACGAAAAGTTGCCCGGTGAATATGCCCTTTACCCCGTAGTCAGGGTGTTTTGGGCGGAGGCACAGGCATACGCGAACTGGTCAGGCAAACAGCTACCATCAGAAGAAGAGTGGGAGAAGGCGGCACGCGGCACAGATGGACGCTGGTTTCCCTGGGGTAACGATCTTCCGACTGAAGAACACGGTGTCTTCGTAGAACTGAAAACAGACAAACCGACTCATTACCGGGTCGTTGGAAGCCGGCCAAAAGGCGTTTCGATTTACGGATGTCTTGATATGGCTGGGAACGTCTACGAATGGACTCGGAGCTGGCACGAACCCTACCCCAATAATCCGGAACGGGAGCGGCTGCTCTCATACATGGGCCACAAGAACGGCTGTCTCAGGGGCGGCTCTTTCTACCACGCCCGACATGCTTATATCTGCGCCAAGCGTTTCGGATTCGAACCAACCGAAACCTACTACCACGTTGGTTTACGCACGGTATGGTCGCCACCTGAAGGCTTCTTCGACTCTCCCGCATTCAAGAAGGCAAGCTCGGCGGTGGCAATGAGGAAGACGGAGTTGGAGAAACTGCGAGCGAAAGCAAATCTCGAATCGCCAAGTTACTTTTGAGCCACCGGAAGATTCCCGCCCCATCACTTCGCCAGTACCATCTGACTGAAGCTCCGGAAAGACCTGGCGGGTCAGCCCTGTAATTTTATGAGAGATTGGAGGGGCAGAAGATCAATCGCGTTCGTTCGCAGGATCTGAAGCTTCTGCTCGTCTGTGATATCGGCATGGTCGATACGTGCCCGTTGCATCGGGGCGGAATAGAGGGGAGTGTCGGTGCCGTAGAGGACGCGGTCGGCGCCGATCTCGGCGACTGCCCATTCAATCAGGCCGGGCATGATGCTGCGCGCACTCGAAGTGTCCGCGTACAGGTTGCCATGCCGTGCAGCCTGGACCGCTCGAACCTGTCCACTCGGGTCACCTCCCGCGTATCCGCCGTTACCGATGTGGGCAAGGATTACCTTCACGGTTGGGAAGTCGTTAGCCAGCGGCACGAATTCATCCGGAGCACTCAAGAGATCTCCACTATGAGTGAGTACGACCGCCCCGTGTTCTTCGGCAGTCTCGTACAGACGCCGGCCGTGCTCTTTGATGGGATATTGATGTTCCTCCGGGTGGATCTTGATCCCCACACATTTCGGATGCTGCAGCATCTCGCACGCCTGCTCAAAGGTGGCTTCTTGCAGCGGATTCACAATCACCCATTGCAGCAAGCCCTCTATTTCATCGATCACTCGGTGCGCCTCTTCGTTGCCGGCAACAGCATCAGCAAGCCCACGCGGGAACAGCCCAAGGAGTGGAGAGGCGATGGTCAGCTCGGTCATTGCCTTTCGGGCTCTGGCAACGACCGTTGCCGCATCACCGGTCATGAAGCGATTTTCCAATTCCGTAATCTTCGGACAGATGCAGTCGCCGTAATGGGCGTGCACATCAATCGCAAGAATGTCTGCTACTTTCATGAGGAATATCCACAAGAGTAATCCAATAGTTCGAACTCAAATTTCCACACCGGTTGGGCCCCTTCGGGGCGAAGATACAAGCTTTTGGAACCCGCAAACAGTTCGCGCACTCTTCTTCGTCCCAGCCTTCATCTGTTTTAAGACCTACCTGTTGCGCGAAAGAAACAAAGACGAGGACGAAGACTTCGACAAAGACTATGGATGCTCAAAATCTAAATTGAAGACCTGCTACCACAACGGACGCCCATCTTTGGGCCCCCACAATGTTTTCAGCCCGATGGCATATCCACGAGTGCCGTTCATATCTCCCCACTCGAGGCACTGGGCCTGTTTCAGACGTCCGTATGAGGTGAGCGAAAGTTCCAGGCCGGTATCGAGATTTTTGACTTCCTGAACGACCAGTTTCTCTCGGGTCGTATGTGGCAGGCAGAGATCGATCTCGATCATCAGCTCCATGTATTCCTTCATCACCTTGTCGACAGGAATAAAGAAATCGGGATCAAAATTGAAGGTCTGGGCCGGGGAAGTGTTGTAGGCAAACACCCGTGGACATCTGTGTATGGTCTTGTTGGTCGTATAACCGTGGGAAAACAGCACGGCATCTTTGGCTGCGATACCACTGCTCACATGGTCGGGCCAATGGTCGTGATCGTGGTGCACAAAGGTGATATCGGGCTCAACCTCAACGTAGATTTCCGCCAGTTTTCGTTTCAATTCGTTATCCGGCTGAACGGTATGGTATGCATAGTCCAGAAATCTTTTTTCGTAGCCGTATTTCTCCGCAAGCTCTAACTGACTGGAACGCACGGACGCCTCGTGTCCTGCAGTCATTTTCCATGATGAGTGATCGGAAGCGACCACCACAGAAACGAAGCGATGCCCTTCTTTCACCGCCTGGCAAAGAATTCCGCCAACTCCAATCTCGACATCATCCATGTGAGCACCGACCGCCAAAATAGTAAGAGACACTTCGGCTCCTTTCGGAAAGGGTTAACGGCTGCAATCACAGTTATCAGGCCGCCCACCCGGCGGCGGGACTTCAACCAGCGGGGTGTAAAGTTGAGCGCGCTTGAAGATTCCGCCCCACTTCCACTTGTCACGAGTGCGGAAGGCAAACGTATTCATTTCGCCCGGCTTCAAGTACTTTCCAATCTCAACGTCGAATGACTCGTTGTAGTTCCAACTCCATGCGGTGCCGAGGTCGAGATGATTGACTTCCTCCTGTGTCACATTGCCGTCTTTACCTTTCCGTTGTGACAACCATGTAACCCGCTGTCCGTTTACGAAGAAATCCATGTGACCAAAGATGCCGGTAACAAACATTCGGCTCTTTTCGCCATCGACGGAATCTCGTCGCGGAGCGCCGAGATTACTGCCTGATTGGGGGAGAAAGACCTGCGTGCGGTACCAGTTATAGCCATCGTAATCCGCTTCCTTTGTCTGCCAGCTTTTTTCCGTCGACTGCATTCGCCAGCCTGGCATGGTCGGGTAAGTGACCGGCACTTCCAGCCCTTCACCGGGTACGTATACCGGCACGGGATCGAATTTGTGCCAGCCTTCGTTTACCCCCACGTCAGTCGGGTCGTGTCTGAACCACCAGCGGGTCGGAAGACCAGCTATTCTCCTGCCTTCAACGCCATTCAGTCTGGCCGCGTATCGGCGATACTGGGGCACAAGTGTCTGCATGCTGAATTCCCGTTCGGCATACCAGCGATGATCCACAAAATGGTTATTGACGGTGCTGATGTAATCCAGAAAGCGAAGGTAATCGTCACCAAGCACCGCCGCGGTCTCGAAGTCACCGGCCTGCTCGGCATTTCGGACGAGCAGGTATTTCAGCATGTGCTGCTGACAAAGACGCCACATCTGAACCCCAGCCTGTTCTGAATTGGTAGTTGCAAGACTTTCGGCCCTCTGAAGGTAGACATCCAGTCCTTCGACCCAGTCGATGCTGTAAAGTCGAGTGAGCACATGATCCCCATGACGAAATGCAGTGCTCTCCATAGTTTGCCTTGCGAGGGCGTCAAGACACCCAAACATTGGCTCCCAGGCCACACCGAACATTCCTTTGCAGTAATCTTCCATGACCGCCCTGACGTCCGCTTTCGTATCCCAGTAGTAGCGGCAGCGAACCCAGAAATTAATGCCCGAGGTAAACCATGAATTCGCAGTCGCTTCGGGCGTATAACCGCGGACCCCGATCTCCTTGTGCCAGGGAATCTCGATGGCCAGTTGGTATGTCCTGACCAGCGGCATGTTCTGCCCAAACGTCACATACGGGTCATAGTCACGGAAGTACAAATTGCGTGTCCCGTTGCTCCAACCCTTGATGACCTCATGAACGCGACGGGCGGGCTCGCTGCGCGTATCGGCTTTGATTCGGGCGAGCGTTTCACTGGAAAACTTGTCCGCAACGGAAAGCCCGAGATATCTCTTCGGGTCAGCAGTGGTGTGAAACGCGTCGTAACCCAGCGGCGCGATATAAGGCGCGAGCTGCTTGGGAATCCGGCCTTCAGGAACATCCATAAGGTTGGAATAAACATAGAACCCGTATTGGAATTCACGGCCGGGAAACTTCTTGTCGATGCGGTCGAACAGCTTCCCGGTGAAGGATAGATACAAAGGCATAATCCGGGTGGGATCGCCACCGCAGGCTTTCGTGCACTCAGGGCATTCACAAAATTGGCGACCATCTGCGAGCGCGACCGGATACCCCGTGGCCTCCGGGTGATTTGTGAAGTAGTCAGTCAGGAATTCTTCCGCCGCCGCCAGAGTTCCGGGATTAGTCATGCACAGGTGCGTCGTCTTCCGCACCCCACTGCGCAAAGAAAAATATTCGGCGTGCTTTTCAAAGTATTTTTGTTCGGGCACCAGCGTGGCGAACTGATGCCCCCTCGAAGGCGCCGAGCCCCCGAACTTATTGCGGCGCATCCAATCCATCACCTCTGTGCGGGTCTTCGTGCCCCCTGCAGCGGCGCCCTTCGCCCGAAGCTGGATAGCCCGGAGTTCGAATTCCGGTTCCCGGGTGATATTGATTCCCCCGGCGTTGATGGTCTTCAGGGCAGGCAATTTCTCACCGAAATCACCCGGCATGAACCAGCGGCATCCGAGCGTTTCAAGAAATTCATAAAGAGCATGACCGCTGCCTTCGAGAGTTGAGCCGACGAGATAAAGAACCTTCTTCTGAGGATCAGAATGGATTAGAAAGCCATGTGGCTTCAGTTTGCCTGCCCTCTCTGCCAGCCCGGCCTTAAGCGCCGCCTCCGTCAACCCGACCTGGATGGTTTTCTCCGCCCCCTTCCCCCCGAGGTCTTTTGAATCTATTGCCTGGAGTTCCGCGCCGGAGATTCGTTTGATGATCAGCTGAAAGTCCTCGATGCATTCCTTGAATCGCTGTTCCTGCACGGCAGGTGGAATAGGGTAGTTGGACGCCTGGTTTGCGAACACAATTGCAACGGCCGGCTCGCCATTCGTCACCAGATCGAATTCCTGACCGATTCCCGGTTGTGGACATACAAAGGGGGCGCAAAGCCCAGCCAGTAAGATGTGAAAAATACCAAAGCGATTACATTCCTTCATGATTGCTTATTCACTCGACTGTAAGAGCATTTCCCCACTGGGAAGCTGGTGGAACACTATAAAGCAGGGCCGAAAAATCCAGTCCGACCTGTCCACCGGGATTCCTCCTGAGAAGTCTGGGCCAGAGCCTGGAGATCTACTTCTGAATTTATCCACGTTGATACGCGTACGAATCTCGATTTTACAGCCGCTTTGCGGCCACCAGGCAGTGTGAAAGTCTCACTTTGTAACCTCTCCGCGTGACGCTGATAACTTTCCTGGGAGCGGAAGCGTCTTGCTTCCGTGCGGAGGCGAAACTCCTCCGTTCCCAGGATTGGTTGTGGCCATGAGGTCACGTTAGGAAAGAAGGAGCTTATTTCTTCACTGCCACGAGGTAGGCGACCCAGGCTGCATCGGCATCCGCTACCGTAGTAAGTGTGTAATTCCCGTCACCTCCGCCGGTTTTTTCATTAGTCCCTTCCCAATAAACGTCTGTTCGGGAGAAACCGGCCTCATCGAGCAGATCACGCAATTCCGGGACTGTCCAGAGCCGCCAGGGATAGACGAATGCGTCTTTCATTTTACTGCCGTCCTCGAATACAAAATGGATCTTACAGGTGGCCAGAGAGTTGATGGGATTGAATGAGAAATGTTCCCAAATGTAGGTGTACCCATCGCATTGACGGGGATCGTCTTCCGCTACGAGTTGAGATTCAGGCCCGCCCATGACATCAAGCACAAAAATACCTTTGTCTTTCAGGTTGCCGTAAACCACCTTGAAATACTTCAGCAACACTGCGCGTTCATGAAAGACGAAGTATGAGAAGTTCTGCGCACCCAGAACATCCACCTTCTCAGAATTCAGATCGAGGACGTTCGCCTCGAACAACTGAACCCTCTTAAGTTGGCTCTTGCTGAGCTTAGTGAGATTGTTCTTCCTGCCCCACTCAAGCGGTTCGGGATCTAAATCAACGCCAATCACCCTTCGCTTGGCGTAACTCTTCACCCACTCACAGGCAAGGTTCGCGGTTCCGCAGAAGTCCTCACGATACAGGAGTGCCCGGCTTCCAAATTCGTACCTGTAAGCCTTGTCACAAAACTCAACCTCGAATCCAGGCGCTTGAACCGTTTTTTGGTAAAGGACGTACCGATCCGACTTTTCCGCCGTCGTGTGGCGTTTCTTTGTCTTTGGCATGTTTGGAAGTTATGGGAGAGATCTTTGGTAGTCGCGGAATTCCGCCGCAGTCGGAAGGCGGCCTTCGGTAGCGTGTTCCCCGGCGAGACGCCGCAGCTACGTTTGCGGCCAGAAGGCAACCTTGGGTATTAAGTCCGGAGGGATTCGAACCCCCGACCGCCGGATTAGAAATCCGACGCTAAACAATACAAATAAAACACTTAAGGGGACGATTTTGATACAGTTTGTCAACAACCACAAAGAAAAGCAATTGAAATAGAATCCTGAAGACAAACGGTAAGCTAATCTCGCCAATGAGAAGGCGATAATCGACAAAGATGGGAAATGAGAAGCATCCTCCTCATTGAGCCACTGTTGCCCCACCATACCTTGACCTGAATTGAAAGGTAAGGAACGTTCAATTGATGTCGGCAGCTTTCTTCTTCCTCGATTCATGGAGGACAGGCCCGACTTCCTGCGGATTGGTGCGGTGTTTCGCAGGGGGGATAACTTCTTCGATGCTTGCACAATCATAGAGCATGCGCTGATTGAACTTGTTGCGTCCGAAGTGATTTAGATCAACGCATCGCTGACCACGCAAACAGTTCGCGCACCCGATTTAGTTCGACACGGAAGCAGTCGGTCGTCCGTTTTCATTCTGCCCTTCAAATGATTGACCGGATTTGTTAACATCTCACTGTGATTGCGGGCATGGCGTACCGCGACGACACACACCAGTGGAGGCATGGTCACGATGAGGCATTCGAGATTTGTTTTTGCGGCTGCTTTTGTAATTCATCTGACACTCGGGGCAGAAGAGAGCCCTGTTCCTGCGCGAAGTGAAGCGAAGAAGATAATCGAACCGCTCCGCGAGGAGATCCGATATCACGATTACCGCTACTACGTGCTGGATGACCCTACGATCAGCGATGCGGAATACGACCGAATCAAGAACCAGCTTAGAGCTATCGAGCGCGCATATCCCGATCTCCTCACGCCCGATTCACCAACTCAAAACGTGGGAGCCCAACTCCAGAAGGGATTCCAACGCGTCCTGCATCGGAGTCCGATGCTCAGTCTGGATTCGACTTCCGACGAATCCGGTTTGCGGGCCTTCGACGAGCGATGCCGCAAAGTGCTCAAAGTCGAGGGCGCCATCGGATACGTCACCGAACTGAAATACGATGGGCTTGCGGTGCAGGTCCGATACGACAAGGGGAAACTGAAGGAGGGAAGTACCCGCGGAAACGGCATAGAGGGAGAGAATGTCACCTGGAATCTGAAGGCCGTCGAAGCATTTCCAAGAACCTTGTACAAGGACCCAGTGACGCCCGCCTCCGTCGACCTTCGAGGCGAGGTCTATATCTCCAGATCAGCATTCAGAGAGTTAAATCAGAAACAGGTGGCCAGTGGGCAAGAACCATTCGCCACTCCCCGAAACGCCGCCGCCGGCTCTCTCCGGCAACTCGATCCCAAGATCACGTCAGGCAGAAATCTTGGAATTTATTTCTACGGCGTCGGATTCGCCTCGAGTCTGGCTGCAACAACCCAGTGGGAACTACTTGAAACCTTCTCCCGATGGAGACTGCCCGTCCACGACAAACGGAAGTTGTGTAACGGAATCGAAACTGTCATTCAATTCTGCCGGGAAATAGAAAGTCAAAGAGACCAACTGGAACTGGATATCGACGGCGTCGTGGTAAAGGTAAACCGTTTCGACCAGCAAGGTCTCCTCGGAGTCAGCCGCACGGCCCCCAACTGGTCCATCGCCTACAAGTTCCCACCAAAGGAGGCCGTCACGCGCATGGTGCGTGTCGCTTCACAGGTTGGGCGAACGGGCGTCATCACGCCTGTCGCCATCTTGGAGCCGGTCGAACTCGGGGGCGTAACTGTATCGCGTGCGACACTGCACAACTTTGCCCTTATCCGAGCCAAAGATATCCGTATAGGCGATCACGTCGTCATTCACCGCGCAAAGGATGTCATTCCGATCGTCGTGGGCCCTGTAGTCAATCGCCGGACGGGCCAGGAGCTGAAGGTAGAACCGCCTCTGAATTGCCCTGAATGTAGTTCTCCTCTGCACGATACTGCGGGCCGACTCCAGTGTCCCTCGATGGACTGCCCTGCTCAGTTGGTGCAACGTGTCAAGCATTTTGTTTCAGCCGACGGGACAAACATCAAAGGATTCGGAGAGAAGCTGGCAGAAAATCTTGTAGCGGCGGGAAAGCTGCAATCCGTCGCAGATATCTACCATCTCACCGCCAACGATCTCACCTCCGTCAAGGGAATCGGAAAATCAACAGCAGCCAAGTTGTTGCAGGCGATTGAAGCATCGAAACAGACCCCTCTGAATCGGGTCATTCACGCGATAGGCATTCGTCAGATTGGCCGAGCCCGGTCTGCCCTGCTGGCTGAACACGTCAGCTCGCTCGGAAACTTCCGTGAGCTGGCATCAGAGACTATTTCAGGACTGAAGGGAATGACCGTCACAGCCAATGAAAGTGTCGTAGCATTTCTCGCAGACCCCGGCGCTCAGAGGCTTCTCCAACGTCTCGACGACGTGGGACTTGGGCGCTCCAACAACCTTGCTCTGCCAAAGGAGAATCTGGCTGGCAAGACATTTGTTTTCACTGGTCGTATCGGGATATCGAGAAAAGAGGCAACCAGACTGGTCGAAGACCTTGGTGGGAAAATCGTTTCCAAGGTGTCCGGCCTTACGGATTTCCTCGTTGTGGGGTCTTCGCCGGGCAGCAAGCTGGACGAAGCGAAAAAGCACGGGACAAAGATTCTGAATGAGCAGGAATTCTTTGAGCTTGTCGGTTACTCAAAGTAGCGGAGAATCGGGAACGAACCCGGTGTCTACCCTCTGATCTTTGCCGGCATTCCTTTCGATCGCACATTAGAAAGTCAATTTCCGAAAATTCAGAGCACTCGACAAGTGGAGGACGCCTTTACGTCGCCTTGCAGTTAATCCTTGAGACAAAGGACGGCCGGGCATGATCAATCGATATCACTCGGCTTCCAAACGGCTCCTGCCCACAAGACGATCCTGCTCCCTGACCCAGAATCTTCGGGTACAGAAAGAGAGACCTGATAGCTCAGGTCTCTTCGGCTCAATTCTGCGTTCTTGATAGCCACGTTTCTCTAAGGCAGATCCGTGTGCCCCATCAGCCAGCGGTCTACCTCTCTTGCACACCCGCGGCCTTCGTTGAAGGCCCAGACGACCAGGGACTGGCCGCGACGGCAGTCGCCGGCGGCGAAGACGCCTTCGACTGAGGTGTGGTATTTCTCGTGTTCAGCTTTGGCGTTGGAACGTGGATCGCGCTCGACTCCCAGTTGTTCGACAACCGTATCTTCCGGGCCGAGGAAGCCCATAGCGATCAGGACGAGTTCTGCGGGCCAGACTTTCTCGGTGCCTTCAATAGGCTTTGGCGTTGGACGTCCGCTGCTGAAGTCCCACTCGATGTTGACGGTATGGAGCTCTTTCACGTTGCCGTTCTCATCCGCAACAAACTTCTGCGTCATGATGAGGTAGGTGCGCGGGTCGTCGCCGAAGCGAGCTTTGGCTTCCTCCTGGCCGTAATCCAGCCGATAAATCTTGGGCCATTCAGGCCACGGATTGTTGTCCGCTCTTGCTTCAGGCGGACACGGCAGGATTTCGAACTGAAACAGGGTTTTGCATCCGTGGCGCATGGAGGTGCCGACGCAGTCAGTACCGGTGTCACCACCACCGATGACAATGACGTGCTTGCCGGCTGCCGAGATGAAATCGCCGTCCTCGTGTTTGGAATTGAGAAGGCTGCGAGTGTTGGCTCGCAGGAATTCCATCGCAAAGTTGACGCCTCCAAGATCGCGGCCTTCGATGGCCAGGTCTCTGGGTTTGGTAGCGCCGGTGCAGATGGCTACCGCGTCGTTCTGCTTACGGATTTCAGCGGCCTGGATGTCGATACCGACGTGAGTGTTGCAGACGAACCTCACGCCTTCGTCTTCCATCTGCTTGATTCGGCGCAGGACCCGCCATTTCTCGAGTTTCATGTTCGGAATTCCGTACATCATGAGTCCACCCGGCCGATCATCTCGTTCATAAACTGTGACCTCGTGTCCAGCACGGTTGAGCTGAATTGCACAGCTCAGCCCGGAAGGACCCGATCCGATGACAGCGACCTTCTTCCCGGTCCGTTTTTCAGGCGGTTCAGGAACAATCCAGCCTTCGTCCCAGCCTTTATCGACAATGCTGCATTCGATGTTTTTGATCGTGACGGCCGGCTCGTTGATTCCGAGCACGCACGAGCCTTCACATGGGGCCGGGCAGACGCGGCCGGTGAATTCCGGGAAGTTGTTCGTCTTGTGGAGTCTCTCCAAGGCTTCACGCCAGAGGCCCCTGTAGACGAGGTCGTTCCATTCAGGGATCAGGTTGTTGATCGGGCAGCCTGCGGCCATACCGCCAATCAGTTCGCCGGTGTGACAGAATGGCACACCGCAGTCCATGCAGCGTCCGCCCTGCTCCTGGAGTCTCACGATGGGGAAGTGCTCGTGGAATTCATCCCAGTCCTTCACGCGCTCGATGGGGTCGCGATCAGTCGGGAGTTCCCGAGTCCATTCCATAAATCCGGTGGGTTTACCCATTGGTTGCTCCTTCGTTTGTTGTTTCTTCGCTTGTGTTCTGGTCTTTCGTTGCAGTCAGTAGCGTATTAACGAATGCCTGGATTTCAGATTTCACCTTTGCCCATACTGCTGGGAGCGGCTGAACCAGACCTTTCATCTCATCCCAATCCAGGTGGAAGGTGTAGGAATGTCGATAAAAGTGACGGAAAGCCAGATAGTCAGCCAGTGCCCGGCAGGCCTCGCTGGAGATGAGTGCTGGCCTTGTTTCACTTGCTTCGGACACCTGCGTCAGAAGTGTACGATGCCACTGTCTTCCATCAGGAATCGAAGAGTCCAAAGATTTGCCCACTATCGTAAAAATATTCTCAACTCCATTGTAAAATGCATGCAGGATTGAACCGATTGCAGCCAATTCGACCTTGTCGGGTTCTCTCTCTTTCAACTCTTCAAGCAGATCAGAAAAATCATCAAACAGGAGTTGGATTTGGCCCAACTCAAAGTCTACCTTTACGGCTACTTTCTCATGCAATTTTGAGTAGCTCATTTTGCTGCTGAAGGTTCTGAGCAAAATCCTTGGACTTATCCAAATCGACTAAGTCCACCGGTCGATCCATTTCCATCATTAATCTTCCATAGATATGGAAGAACGCTCCTTTGGGGCAGCCTCTAACTGCCAAGTCGATATCTGATGCTGCCGAGGCTTTTCCTTCGGCAATCGAACCAAAGAGGTACACTTCAGCGCAGCCTTCTTCCTTGAGGATTTCAACTGCCTGATCGAGCGATGATTGAAGAATCTCTGGAAATTCCATTTTGATTTCGAATCTTTAGCTAGTTCCCACTCACGCGGGCCAAATCATTTTTGTTTGCTTCGAACGCCGCCATGAGCGCGTCGTCGCCGCTCAGGCCCTGCTGCTCGGCTACGTTTATCTGTTCGAGCATGCGTTTGTAGTCCTTCGGGAACACCTTGACGATTTTATTCACGAATTCGTCCCAATCGGCGAGTATCTGCCAGGCTCGGTCGGACTTCGTGTATTCGGCGTGGTTGTGGATCATCTGTTTGACCTCGGCGATGTCTTCTTCAGCTTCCAGCGGGTCAAGGTCAACAGTGTCCTGATTGCACTGTTTTGCAAAACTGCCGTCCTCGTCGAACACGTAGGCTATACCTCCTGACATACCGGCGGCGAAGTTGCGGCCGGTCTTGCCGAGGATGACAGCGCGGCCACCGGTCATGTATTCGCAACCGTGGTCGCCGACGCCTTCGACGACGGCGCGAACGCCGGAATTGCGGACGCAGAAGCGCTCGCCAGCTTTTCCTCGGACGTATGCCTCGCCGCTGGTGGCGCCGTAGAAGGCGACGTTACCGATAATGATGTTTTCTTCCGGTTTAAAGGTCGACCCTTCGTCGGGATAGCAGATGACCTTGGAACCGCTCAGGCCTTTGCCGAAGTAATCGTTGGCATCTCCCTCAAGTTCCAGGGTCAGGCCCGGGGGAGTGAACGCAGCGAAGCTCTGTCCGGCCGAGCCCCGGAAGTGGAAATGGATAGTGTCCTCCGGCAGACCGTGAGGGCCGAATTTGCGGGTTATCTCGCTGCCGGTGATGGTGCCGACCACGCGGTTGATGTTTCTGATATCGACTGTGGCATGCACCTTTTCTCCGTTCGTGAGGGCGGGCTGTGCCAGGTCGAGGAGTTGCTGATTGTCGAGAGAGTTTTCCAGTCCGTGGTCCTGCTCGATCTGGCAATAGCGCCCCACATGCGGCGGGGCTTCCGGGTAATGCAGGATCTTGGAATAATCCAGGCCCTTCGCCTTCCAATGGTCGATGCCTTGGCGCGTGCGAAGCTTGTCGACACGTCCGATCATTTCGTTGATAGTGCGGAAGCCGAGTTGGGCCATGATTTCACGCATTTCCTGGGCGATCATCGTCAGGAAATTAACGATGTATTCCGGCTTGCCCATGAACTTCTTTCGCAGTTCCGGATTCTGTGTGGCGACGCCCACCGGGCAGGTATCGAGATGGCAGACACGCATCATGATGCAGCCCATGGCAACGAGGCCGGTGGTGGCAAAGCCGTATTCGTCCGCACCGAGGATAGCGGCGATGACAACGTCTTTGCCGGTCTTTAGCTGGCCATCGGTCTCGACGATGATGCGGCTGCGGAGGTTGTTCAGCACCAGCGTCTGGTGGGTTTCAGCGAGGCCGAGTTCCCATGGCAGCCCTGCGTGTTTGATGCTGGTCTGCGGGGACGCGCCCGTTCCGCCGTCGTGCCCACTGATGAGGACCACGTCAGCCTTGCCTTTGGCGACACCGGCGGCGATGGTGCCGACGCCTACTTCCGAGACGAGCTTGACGTTGATGCGTGCATGGTGGTTGGCGTTCTTCAGATCGTGAATGAGTTGTGCGATGTCTTCGATGGAATAAATGTCGTGGTGCGGCGGCGGCGAGATGAGTCCCACACCCGGCGTTGACAGACGCACCTTTGCGATCCATGGATAGACCTTGCGGCCAGGAAGCTCCCCGCCTTCACCGGGCTTTGCGCCCTGGGCCATCTTGATCTGGAGTTCCTTCGCCTGGGTCAGATATTCGCTCGTCACACCGAAGCGGCCCGAGGCGACCTGCTTGATGGCGCTATTCTTGGAATCACCATTCGGCAGCGGCTGGTAGCGGCGGCGGTCTTCACCGCCCTCGCCGGTGTTGCTCTTGCCACCAAGCCGGTTCATGGCGATGGCGAGGGTCTCGTGGGCTTCGAGGCTGATCGAGCCGTAGGACATTGCGCCCGTCTTGAATCGTTTGACGATCACGGCAACGGGCTCGACTTCCTCGATTGGAACGGGCGTACTTTCATCGAACTTGAACTCGAGCAGGCCTCGCAAGGTCGCCATCTCTGTCGACTGATCGTTAATCTTTGCTGTGTATTGTTTGAAGACTTCGAAGTCGTTCAGGCGAGAAGCCTTTTGCAGAAGGTGAATCGTCTGAGGATTGAACAGGTGTTTCTCGCCGCCCTTGCGGAATTGATACTGGCCGAGCACTTCGAGGGTGCTGCCATTCGTTTCGCGGTCAGGGAACGCCTTGCTGTGCTGGCGTTTTGATTCTGCGGCGACCTGTTCGAGGCCGATACCCCCGACCCGGGACGGCGTCCAGGTAAAGTATTTATCGATGAGCTCGGGGCCGAATCCGACGTTTTCAAAAATCTGTGCGCCACGGTAAGAGGCGATGGTCGAGATACCCATCTTGGCCATGACCTTGACGATACCTTTTACGCAGGCCTTGACGTATCCATAGACGGCGGTGTCATAATCGATGTCTGTGAGCATGCCCTCTTTGATCATGTCGGCGAGGCTTTCGTAGGCCATGTAAGGATTGATTGCCTGCGCGCCATAACCGACGAGGACGCAGAAGTGATGCACCTCACGGGGCTCGCCGGATTCCAGAACGAGGCCGACACGGGTTCGTGTACCCTCACGAATCAGGTGATGGTGAAGACCGGCCGTAGCAAGCAGGGCCGGAATGGGCGCATTCTCTCTATCGAAATTGCGGTCGGACAAGATGATGATGTTGGTGCCGTCAGCGATGGCCTGGCTGGCCGTGGCAAAAAGATCGTCCAGCGCCTTTTTCAGGCCGTCCCGTCCATCGTTGACCTTGTAAAGGATATCGAGTGTGCTGACGTTGAACGAAGAATGATCGACGTGCCTGATCTTCTCGAGTTCCGAGTTCGTGAGGACCGGAATGTCGAGCCGAATCTGGCGGCAGCTTTCAGGCTCGGCTTTGAGGAGATTTCGCTCGGGGCCGAGGGTGGTTTCGGTCGACGTTATGAGCTCTTCACGAATGGGGTCGATGGGCGGGTTGGTGACCTGGGCGAAGAGTTGCTTGAAGTAGTTGTACAGGAGCTGCGGTTTATCAGAGAGGACAGCAAGAGGCGTGTCCGTTCCCATCGAACCGATCGGCTGAATCTGGTTGACCGCCATCGGGCCGATGTTGATACGCAGATCTTCGTAGCTGTAACCAAAGGCGAACTGCTGCTTCAACACTTCTTCATGGGAGATCTCCGGCTCTTCGTGCTCAACTTCCGGCAGGTCGTTAAAGTGCACAAGATGCGCGTCGAGCCATTCCTGGTACGGCGCAGCCTGGGCGTACTTCATTTTGAGCTCTTCGTCTGTAATGATCCGCCCCTCGGTGGTATCCACGAGGAACATACGGCCAGGCTGCAAGCGGCCCTTGTAGGCTACACGCTCCGGTTCGATATCGAGGACGCCGACTTCCGAGCTCATAATGACGTAATCGTCTTTAGTAACGTAATAGCGTGACGGGCGGAGGCCATTGCGGTCGAGGACCGCTCCGACCTTGAAACCGTCGGTGAAGGCTATCGATGCAGGGCCATCCCATGGCTCCTGGAGGCAGGAGTGGTATTCGTAAAAGGCGTGCTTGTCCGGGTGCATGTCTTTATGTTTTGACCACGGCTCGGGGATCATCATCATCATGGCATGCTCAAGGTCACGGCCGGTCAGTGCATAGAACTCCAGCACGTTGTCGAACTTGGCGGAGTCGCTGCCTTCCGGCTGGATGATGGGGAAGAGCTTCTTGATGTCTTCACCGTACTCTTCGGATGCGAAGAGCGATTGGCGGGCAACCATCCAGTTTTCGTTGCCGCGCAGGGTATTGATTTCGCCGTTGTGGATCAGATAGCGGAACGGCTGCGAGCGATCCCAACTGGGGAAGGTGTTGGTGCTGAAACGCGAGTGCACCAGGGCCAGTCCGGTCTCCATCATGCTGTCGCTGAGATCGGGATAAAACGTCCGCACCTGCGCTGGGGTGAGCATACCCTTATAAACGAGGGTCTTATAGGAAAGGCTCGGGATGTAACAGTATTCGCCGCCGGGCATGCTCTGCAGAGCGGTGGTTATGACTCTTCTCATGACGTAGAGCTTCTGCTCAAATCGCCATGCGGTCGCGATGTCATCACTACGCTTGATGAAGACCTGCCGCATGAACGGCTCATACTTCTGGGCCGATTCGCCGAGGTCGAGATTATAGGTAGGCACACTGCGCCAACCGATGACGCTGAGGCCTTCGGATTCGACCATTTCTTCGAGCTTCTTTTCGCACGCGTGCCGCTGGTCACGATCCCTCGGGAGGTAGATCATGCCGACACCGTAATGGCCCAGCTCCGGGAGGTCGATATTGAGGCCTTCGGCCACATATCTCAGAAATCTGTCCGGCATCTGCATAAGAATCCCGGCGCCGTCCCCGGTATTGTACTCACACCCGCATCCGCCTCGGTGATCGAGATTCACCAGCATCTGGAGGGCGTCATCTACGAGCTTGTGGGTCTTCTCGCCACGGAGATGTACGACGAAGCCGATACCGCAAGCATCGTGTTCATAAGCGGGATCGTAGAGGCCTTGTTTCTTGGGGACGCCTGGCTGGTTCATAGGTAATGATGCCTTGAAAAAATATGTATCGCGAATGATCCCCACGTGAACGATACCCGTCGTTCCCCTGTCATTCCGCGAATGTCGGTTTTGGGGATGTCTGCTCAGGCCCGTAACCACTAAAGAGTGGTGAGAGGGGGCCTGTTCTGCCCGTTAAAGGCCGCGTACAATACGAATAATTACTGAATACGCAAATTGGTTATGACCAAGGGGCGAAATGTTGAGATTTAGCTATAAACCTCCAGAAGTTTGGCCTAAATATGCATATTTTAACCACAACACATCTATAAATTGCCGTGAAAAAACTCGATGACCAGGAGCGACTGATTCTGAAAGCACTAGTTCGCAACCCGCGTTACTCAGATAACCGTATCAGCATCCTCACTGGTGTACCGGTAAAAACAGTAAGCAGGAAGCGCGCTCGGTTGGAGGATGAGGGGATTCTGTCCTACTACGCAGGGTTGAATTTTCAGGCAGATGGACTGGCACGGTTCAACACCCAGCACCTTGTCATCATTCGATTCAAGATCGGGATTACTCTCGGCCAGATCATGGAAGAGATTCGTAGTGAGCCAAACGTCGCCAATGTGTTCAGTGAGTATATTCGTGATTCCTTCGTGGCCGAGGTTGACGGGCACATCGCCCTCACGATGGTGATCGAGGGAGAATCAGACAGCGATGTTACCGAGAGCCTTCAGGCCAGGATCATTCCGTCCCTCAGAAAGAATCATGGGCAGGACTCCATCGAGGAGTTGAAAACCGTCCGGCTGTTGAGCGCTATTCGCCGGGAGCACAATTATCTGCCGAAGATCAACATGGTGGCCGGAAAGATGAAGGATGATTGGCCGGATGACGCTCTGTTTGTGGGGTGAAACTCCTCCGGTTCGTGGGAGGGAATTCGGCCCGGAAAAATTTCCTGTCCCTGTCCCCTCTTGTTAAGAGCCCTGGTTGCGGCCGCATGGCTGATGAAGAATGCGGTGCTCCGAACTTATCATCATCCCATTCTTTCAGGGCGTTATTTCGCAAATCCCAGATCACTCGACACAGTCGCCCCGCGCTTATCCTTCACCGTGACGAACCAGATGAGCGAGCCCTCCGGCAGTTCGCCAACCTTCACTGAGCCGTCTTCGTAAATGGCCTCCTTGGTCTTCCACTCCCGCTGCTGATTCGGTTTGGTCTCAGTGGTGTAATTGAGCCAGGCACCAACGATTTCAGTTTCGGTTTTCACGTCGGCAGCCACCCCATTGCCCTCCTTTAATCGCACTTCAGGTAATGCAGTAGCCCTCAACAGATGTTGATCGATAAACATCCCGATCTCCGCTGGCGCCCAGCCAGGTTGATGGCCATGTGGCATCCGCACCGTAATCCGCAGATTTCGGTTCTTTACCAGACTGTAGGTTTTGTGATACTGCTCCATCCAGTAGGCGAAGTCATTGGTCCCGTTCACAAAGAAGAGCGGCATCTTTGCCTTGCCCACATAATTGGAGGGGTCGAAGAGTCGAACCCACTTGGCCCGCAACTCGGGCGTCATCATTTCAAACTGCCGATTCCAGGCACTGCCATGATGCAGAAAGCCGCATCCGTAAACTGGCACGGCCGCCTTAAAGCGATGGTCCAGACCGGCAACGATGCACGTCAGATAACCTCCCCAACTGATTCCGGTAACCGCAGTGCGATCTGCATCGATTTCTTTGAAGCTGCATATGAGTGAATGAGCCAGGATGACATTCGCTACCGCATGGGTAGACCAAATCTCATTCAATGGCCCCCCGATGGCATTAAACTTCTCATTGCCGCCCTGGTCCGGGCCCCCGTCCGGCAGACGCTTCTTATCTGCTCCTATGCCGGCAAGGTCCATCGCGATAGCCGCGTAGCCGCGTTTCGCCCAGAGCTCGACCCATTCGTGGAATACTGTGCCTCCTCCACCGTGCACCAGCACTACCGCTGGTAAATTTTTGTCTTTTGTCGTATCGCCTGAAAGAGTCCCGGGGGTCGCGTAGAGGGCGAAGACACTGGTCTGTTTGTGATCACCATACGGCAGGGATTTGTAGACCAGCGAGCGAATCTTCCCGGTGGTCTCGATCCATTCAAACTCCGGTGGTTTGTTCAGAGTCTCAAGATCCCAGGGCGGAATCTCTTCACCGATAAGAGAAACGGCAAACATACAATTGATTACGAAGTGATAAAAACGCATATGGCACTCATTCGTCAAAGGGCAAAGATTCTGGCATCAGCATCGCTGGCGGATTCTAGTGGGCCGTCAATTTCGATTTTGAGCCTCCACATTCTTCGTCGTAGTCTTAATCTTTGTCTCTTCTGCTTACCCGGAGGATCTAAACCGACAAAGACTAAGACGAAGAAGCGTTACTGGGTCATTCAATCCAATTCGCACAAAGTGAAAATTGGCCGCTTCTGGTTCCAGGGCAGACATTCTCGTTATATGGTTTCAAATAATCCAAAGCTCCCGGTGAGTGGGTGTTCCGTTCTTCTGATTGGATTTCTCTGCATCGCAGGGAATGCTCACTCAGAGCCCGTTCCGGTCAGTAGCGGTTACCTGCTCCACGAACTGGCTCTCGACTCGCCTCTGATCGAGGCATACGACTATCTCAAGATTCCCAGCAAAGAAAGTGCGCCGACTGCCTTTACCAACGAGTTGATGAAGCTATTGCATAAGGCGGAGGATTACACGCGGCGAAGACTGCTGGCATCCCTCAAGGTTCAGCTTGATTACAAGTTCTCGTACTTTGCCACGGATGACGATGCGAACGTCGACCTCTTTTATGAAAAGCTCCACGCCATCGAGCGCGGAGAAGACCCTTTCGAACATGACATCACCAGCCTGCGAGGCTACTACGCTGAGAACGATAACTCTTGTCAGCCGTTCAAGGTCTCGACACCCTTTGATTATCGACGCAACAGCCAGAAGAAGTACCCCCTGGTCCTCACGCTCCATCATCACGGTTGGTCGGACTGGTACCGCCCATTCCAGGGGTATGCCTCGTTCCTGACAGACGCCATCGTCATTGCCCCGCACGGGCGAGGGAGCTGTGATTATCTCTGGATAGCGGAACAGGACACGCTTGAATGCATCAAGGCCGCAAAGGACGAATTTAATATCGACCCGGATCGCATATACGTCACCGGTTGGTCAATGGGCGGGACGGGGTCGTTTCATCTACCGGGGCGGTATCCGGACATTTTCGCGGCCAGTTTCCCCAAGGCCGGCAATGCCGACTTTACTGCATGGGAAGAGGCATGGAAAGAAGATCGCCAGCGCTCGGATTCACCTCGACTGCCAGAGCGAATGTTCCTGAGGTGGGAAACAGCCCCGGTCACCTTCGCAGAAAATTTTCTCCACACGCCCATCGCCATCGAGCATGGTGCGATGGATGACATCAATCCGGTAAATCACTCGAAGAGCATGGCCGGACGCTTGAAAGAGCTTGGTTACAACAAGGTCACATTCAAAGCCGGTGAGGGTGGCCATAGCTGGGGATCGATGTTCAGCGAACGATGGGACTGGATGAAACCCTACAGGCGAACGACGCATCCCAAACGGGTACGGCTCAAGATTTCAAAGCTTCGCCACGGAAAGGCGTGGTGGCTGACGATTACTCGGCTTTCTCAACGGATGAAGCTGGCAGAAATAGATGTGCAGGTGGTCAACAACAAACGCATCGAAATTAAACGCAGCGATAACATCTCTGGCTTCACGCTTGATTTGATACCGGAACTCGATCTGGATCCTGAGAAGGTGGAACTCGCCTTCACTCACGGAAAAAAGCCGGTTGAGGTCGCCCTTCCCTCCCCTACCCCGGCCAAAATTTCGGTGCTGCTGAAGAACGGCCAGTGGAAGGCAACGACTCCCGAAGACTCAAGCACCAACCCTCAACCTGCTGCCTGGCCTCCTGCCAAGCGCGCCGGCCTTGAAGGGCCCATCGAAGACGCGGTCATGGATGCTTTTCTGGTCGTCATCGGCAGTACGGGCGATGCCTGGGACAAAAAAATTGTGAAGGGCGAGGCCGAACGATGGATGCGCCAATGGCGACGGCGCTATCAGACAGTGCCCAGGGCGAAATTTGATGTAAACGTCACCGGGGAGGACATCGATGCCTTTAATCTGGTCCTGTTCGGTGGGCCGGCCCACAACCTGATCGTAAGGCGCATAAACGACAGGCTGCCGGTCAGATTCGGTGACGACACTGTGCTGGTCGGCAATACCGAATACACGGGCCAGGGCCTCGGGCTCAAGTCGATTTATCCCAATCCTGAAAATCCTAATCGCACTGTTGTCGTCTTCGGTGCCGTCGACTGGAAAGGCATGTGGCAAATTTCTCATCGATTCGGGACTTGGTTTGACTGGATGCCGCTCGATAACCGCCAGTGGTTTGATTACTGCGTTTTCGATGACCAGACCCAAGGCTTTGAAACTTTTCAGGACGTTGGCTTTTTCGATGAGGACTGGCGTTTAGAGAATGGCGTAAGCTACAAGGCAATACCAGATTGGCGTGCAAAAACTTCCGCTCGTGAGTATCCAAAATTCAGAGAGATACCTGCTGAAGGAAATGTGCGACTGTCTGAGCTTTGGCCCGGCCAGATGGACACGGCTCGTGATCCATTCCGAATCAATCGCTCATTCAAGGGGCTACCACTCTCGATCGGGCATCAACGTCAACCATGGGGATTGGGACAGTGGATCGAATCCGCAGTGACCTACGATCTGGAAGGAAAGTTCCGCCGCTTCGAAGTAAAAGCAGGCATCGATGCCGAAGGCCAACAAAAGATAAGCGAGGCACGCAAGGAAGTGGAGTTCACCAAATTCGTCATTCAGGGAGATGGCCGTGAGCTCGATGTCCTCAACTCCGTTCAATTTGGTGACAAGCCATACCTGATGGATGTCGATGTGACAGGCGTAAAGAAACTGACGCTGATGGTACTACGCACCTATCCGCAAGGCTGGCTCTACGGCAATATCAGTTGGGGCGAGCCGCTTCTGAGGAGGTGAATTGCTGATTCACCATCCGGAGAAAGTGTCGGCCGCATGAACACCGGATTATTCCGCTGACTCCATCCGGCTGAAAGTTACTGCTCCTCCTGGTGTTCATCCATCCCGCGAAGTTTCTTTGACAAATCCTGCCCGATGACCCCTTGCAGTCCGAACCGCAGACTCGGGTTTCGAATTAGAAAACTTTTCAACTTAGTGATCTCCCACGCGACGTAACGGGTCTCTTCCTCAACAACCACGGTCGCGGAGGCAGACTCCCCTGTCAAGAAGGCCATCTCGCCGATAAACGCACCGTCCTTCAGCTCGGCGACCTTTCTGCCTGCGACCTCAACAGAGGCCCGTCCATGATAAAGGAGGATCATCTGGTTCTGTTCTTCATCCTGTTGGGTCAGCGTCTCGCCAGGCAACACCACCTTCCACTCCGCCAGCCGAATCAATTTCATGAACTCCACATGGGAAAACATTGGGAAGATGCTGTGGTATAGCTCTTCTTCGTACTCATTAAACTTGATGCCTTTGCGTTCAGATACGAGGTGGATGATGTGGTACACATTCACCGTAATAAAACCAATATTCCAGTAAACCGGAATGAACGTCTCACGGTGAACAAAGAACATGATGAAACTCACGCTGGCGATGATGGACAGTGTTCGCAGGAAGAGAATATCTTTGACCACGAAAGAGAACGCAATGAGTGCGTAGGCAACGTGCGCGAGATTGTCTGGAACTATGAAGGAGAGGAAGAGATCCATGGGCGTGATGTGTAATTCGTAATATGTAAGTTGCTTCAGGGAAGAACATCGTCGCTTTAATGCTCATTCCTTTGAGGGATGTTGCTGAGCATATCGAGCATCTCTAAATTGCTGTCTACCAGCCAGTGGAACGTGCGGTCCCGCGTCAAGGCTAAAACGAAACTCAGCGCCAAGCATTACGCATTACGTAACTCTTCCCGCCGTCACATCTCACATTCACCGGTGACGCCGTTAACCTGCATATTATCGATGAGCCGGGCCGGGCCGACCTGGGCCGCCAATGCCGCCAGGCAGGATGGGCCAATCGTTTCCGCATCAACGAAGGTGTCGAAGTCAACGATGGAAACGTACTCCGGTTGAACCAGCACGAATTCGGCAAGGCAGTCCCTCATCACTTTTATGACGGATGCCGAGCTTTGCTCACCATCTGCAATGACCTGTTTTCCCTTTGCAAGTGCCCTTGAAAGCGCTACGGCCTGCATTCGTTCATCACTGTTGAGATATTTATTTCTTGAACTCATCGCCAGCCCATCCGCCTCACGAACTATCGGGCAGATGTTTATCCGGATCGGGAAATTAAGGTCGTTAGCCATTCGTTTGAGGATGGCAGCCTGCTGGGCATCCTTTCGGCCAAAGAAAGCCTGGTCGGCCGGGATGATATTGAAAAGCTTGGCCACAACCGTACAGACGCCCCGAAAGTGGCCGGGGCGTACAAGGCCGCAAAGATTCTTATCCAGAACCGACGGAACGACATGAATCAAAGCGTCACCGTCTGGATACATCTCCTCGGGGCCGGGATGAAAAACAGCATCGACCGCCAGGCCGGATAACGCGTTCAGATCCGCCTCCAGCGTACGTGGGTAGCTGGCAAGATCTTCATCTGGGGAAAACTGAGTGGGGTTCACAAAGATAGTCACCACGGTTCGTGTGGTCGCGGCCGTAGAGGCGCGGACAAGGCTGAGATGTCCTTCATGAAGCGCTCCCATTGTTGGCACAATCCCCACACTCTCGCCGGCCGCCTGGCACTTGCGGACGTATGCCCGAACACCATCGATGTCTTCAAATAGTTGGGGGCCGACAGACATTGGACTGCTCAATCAGAAGACCGCACCGGATTGAAATACGTGTTGTTGCCATCCATGGAAGTGAGGACCAGGACGAGCGCTTCGATATCGATGCCGTCAGAATCCACGTCAGTTTCATTTACATCTACGGTCAAGACCGGCGCCCCTTCGAAGTGTCTGAAGAAACCGTTATAGGCGGTCACCATGCGTGCAGCGTATTTGCTGTCAATTTGCGTAGCTGACTTTCTTTCACCGGCTTCCAGGCGCTTTGAAACTGTCTCCGAAGTCGCCTGAAGGAACACTACCAGGTCTGGAATAACGAAATTATTGACCAGGGCGGATTTCAGGTGCAGGTAGAGGCGGTGCTCGTCGTGAGAGAGCGTCTGAACGGCGAAGATTTCATCAGTGGCCAGAGTGTAATCCGTGACGGTCAGTCGGTGGAAGAGATCGGGTTGTGCGATTTCCTTCTGCTGTTTGTATCGAGACAGAAGAAAGCTGATCTGGGTGTGCAGAGCGTATTTCTCCATGTCTTCAAAGAAATGCTGCAGGAATGGATTTTCCTCTCCGTCCAGGATCAGGCGGGCATCGAGATGCCCGGCAAGCTCGCGGGCGAGCTTTGATTTTCCAGTGCCCGGAGGCCCGTCGATGGCAATCAGTTTCAAAGTATCCAGCGCGGGCACAGTCATCTCCTCAGGGACGCAAGTATTTCGGAAACCTTCTTTCCACTGCGCGGATCAATCAGGTCTGGGACTAATTCAGCAAGTGGCTCAAGAACAAAAAGGCGCTCACAAGCGCCCGGATGCGGGATTGTCAATGTTTCAGTATCCAGAATCAAATCTCCCCAGAACAAGATGTCCAGATCCACAATTCTGGGGCCCCAGTGGATGACGCGTTCGCGCCCGAGAGCGGCCTCGATCCGGTTAAGTTCTACGAGGAGTTCGCCAGGCTGGAGTGATGTGGAAACTGCGATGACTCCGTTCAGGTAATCTGGCTGCGGCGGCCCCATAGGTGGGTATTCAATGAGCTGAGAGGAACCTGAAACAGAAACGCCATCCGATGCATTCAACTTTTGAATGGCCTGGCGGTAGTTGTTTTCGCGGTCACCGATATTGGTGCCGAAACCGATGTAAACGATGGAGAGCATCTGTAGAATGATGGTTGAAGGTTGATGGAATGTTGGAGGGTTAGAGGAATGGATGATGAGAGGAAGAGCGAATCCTGAATCCTGAAGGAAGACCTTAGACCTTAGACCTTAGACCGAAGAAAGTAGACTCCCCGCGGAGCTTGGGGGCCACGATTGTAGACCTCTGAATCCTGAATCCCGAATCCTGGATCTCGATTCCTGTCACCTGAAGGCGGAATCATCTGCCGGGACTAAAATACCCCACCGCTAACCATCGAGGAAAAAATGGATCAACAATCTGACGAACTCTATCGCGCTTACAACCAGACGACCATCTACGAATTGCTGGAAAGGCTCGATCAGGCCGGCCTGAAACGCACGGTAGCCTGCAGCGATGACGAGATTGGAGCCGCCGAACGGGTGTTGAAAGTGCCCTTCCCACCCGACTACCGGCACTTCATGAAGGAAGTTGGTGGCCCGTCAAAAGGCAAACCCTGGCACGGCCTTTTCCGGATCGATGAACTGGTCTCACTCAATCGTCACATGCCGATTTTCCAGTGGTTTGGCGGCCTGATCGGATTTGGAAATTCAGGATTTATGGTTTTCGCTTTCGACTTTCGGCATGGCATAAACCCGCCTGTCGTAAGCGTAGGTCTCAGTGCGTCGGAATGGGCGGATGTGCAAGTAGAGGCGCCTACTTTCACCGAATGGCTGGAGCGGACGCTGCCGAATGTAAGAAAGTAATCGTAGCCTGGGAACTTGGTACACCCTGACTGAAATTGACTCTACGGATTCTCTTTCGTGGGCACGCCGTCGCCCCAAGTATCGTAGCGCTGGCCTCCAGGCCGGTGTTTTTCGAGGCGAGGGCTCGCGAAAAGAAATCCACTCCGGCCTGGAGGCCAGAGCTACGACGGCGTATCGCCCCCCGGGACAAATAGGTGCGCGATAATCGTGAACTCTTATTTAGAAGCCTGACTGGCCGCGCGAATGGTTGCCTTCAACCATCTCATCCTGAAAGCGCCGGGCCTTGCCATCCAGCACATCCTGAACGCTAACCTCGTGTCCTGTGTGGGTAGATTCCATCAGGGCGTAGATAAGGGCGACTGACCTCAGGCCCAGTTCTGCAGTTACTTCCGGCTCGGCTCGCGTGCGTACAGAATCTACGAAGTTGGACATCTCAGCGGCGATGAGTTTACGGTCCGTCAGGGCGCCGCAATCGTAGGAAGTGGGCCGTTCGCCGAAGAGGCTGGATTCCACTTCGTTGAGTTCATAATCGGGTAGAGCCGCGAGGAGAGAATCTCCCTGCAGTGTTTCATTGTCCATCGCCACCCGTACCGGTTTGCCAGATCTTGCCGCGGGAACGTGCAATGTTCCTTTATCCCCGTAAACAGTCGTTTGCCGCTGGCCGGAAGCGGCGGCGCCAAAATTCAGGGTCCAGGCCCCGAGGGCGCCGTTCTCAAACTGAAGGTTGGAAATGAAAATGTCATCCGATTCGACCAGAACGCTGGTATCCCCTTCTTTACGTTCCTGATGAGCCTGCTGTGAGCGGGTAAAGAAGCTTTGAATGTGGCCGACGATCGTTTCAAGGCCGTAAGCGTCATGTATCCCGATGTCCATCGCCAGGCCGCCGTTTGCCCAGGAGTGTCGCCAGCGTGAGGCTCGTATCGTATCGCCGGATCCGATGCCCATCTCGATCACCATCCGGGGCGTACCGATCAGGCCGGACTGCACGACCTGTCTCGAAAGTCGAATCATCGGGTCACGGCGGTTGTTCTCCGCTACAGCCAGAATTCGATTCGCTGACTTTGCTGTCAAGATCATTTTCTTGCCACGGGCGATCGTGCTCGCGAGCGGTTTCTCCACGCTCACATCGAGACCTGCCTGGAGAAGTGGGATGACCACTGAATCGTGAAAGCGGTTTTCAACGACGACATCCGCTGCTTGAATTTCGGGGTAAGCCTTGAGAGCTTCCTCTGCGCTGGTGAACACCGCGGGGCGATACCCGAGCAATTCTTCGGTTTCGCCGGCGAGCTTGTCTGCGATTTCTTTTTTCAGATCGCAGATGGCGCTCAGCTTTATTGAGCCTGGCCGTACTCGTTCCAACTCTGCGTAGCCCCTGGTGTGGCGCGTGCCCATCATGCCGCAGCCGATCAGGAGTAGATTTACCGGTTCATGCACTTTCATTCGGTCTTCCATGTGAGGTAAAGGCCGCCAACCTCTGCTCTACGCCGCGGATTCAAATGCCAATATCGCTATGTCGTCGTTGGTTTCGGCCGCACCGCGCCATCGGCTGAGGTCACCCATGATCCCTTTGATCATATTATCCAGGGACAGGCGGTTCGTCTTGGCTACGGACTTCAGCAGACGGTCTGAACCGTAAATTTCATCTTCCACGTTCATAGCATCAGGCAGACCATCGGAATACATGAACAGGCGATCCCCAGGTTCAAGAATGATGCTTTGCTGTTCGTAATCATCGTAATCGGCCGCGATGCCGATGGGGAATCCTGACACAACCAACGGGACTGGTGCAGCATTTCGGCGTTGGTGGAGAATGGGTGGATGGCCGGCACTGGTGAAATTGAACTCGCGTGTTTCCACATCCAGAATTCCGTAGACCATCGTGAAGAACTGGCCGGTATCATGAGTCCATGAAAACCGTTTGTTCAAGCGCGACGCCACTTCAGCCGGTTCCAGAATGCGGAAATCAGACGGGCTGTCATTGCGTTCCACGAGCAAAGAAGTGGCATCCAGGGCCGGGGCCATCACTCGACCCAGTGCGGTAGCAAGCAGAGCAGCAGGAACTCCATGCCCGCTGACATCCAACACATAGAGTCCCAGCCGCCTTTGGTCCAGCGGAACGATATTGAGCATATCTCCACCGAGTTCATCACAGGGGCTGTAATCCCAGGCAAAGTCATACCCGGCGATGGCCGGTAATGACGAGGGAAGAAATGATCGCTGGATGCGCGCCGCGGCTTCGAGACTGCGTTTGACACGCTGATTGGTATCGTTCAGCTCGCTGTTCAGTTTGGTGATACGGGTTCCTGCGCGGAGGCGAACGTTCAATTCGTCACGGTGAAATGGTTTTGCCAGGAAGTCATCAGCGCCGGCGCCCATACCGGTAACGATGTCATTCTTTTCCGCCTTTGCAGTGAGCATGATGATGTAGATGTAATTGGCTCTTTCTGTGGTACGAATTCGTTGAACCAGCTCCAGGCCATCAATTTTCGGCATCATCCAATCGGTGATCACGATGGAAAATTCGTTCTGCTGAAAATACTCCCACGCCTGCTCTCCATCTTCTGCAGCGACGACTTCGTGTCCCCACTTTTCCAGGTCAAGCCGTAGCTTGAAGCGTGTCAACTCATGGTCGTCAGCAATCAAAATTTTCATAGCTGGTGCCGGCAGGTTATATCTTCTCTGCGCAGGGCAGAGGGTGTGGCACGGAGTTGCACTCCGTGAAATGCCGAAGTGGAATTCTGAGCTTTACCCACATTCTTTTGCCCCGGAGGGGCGACGGCGGATGGCCGCATACGCCCCTCCGGGGCGGAATGCTGATTTGGTCTCGGGTTCCGGTGGTTTAAACCACCAGCTACTTGCCTGTACGCCTCCGGCGTAACGGAAACAAGCTTTGGGTAAAGCCGGGGTGCAAATCCGGCATACGATTTTGGTACGGCCGTCAGGCCGCGTTATGAATCAATCAATTTACGAAGAGCCTTTCGAAGGCTCGCCAAGTCAGATTCCAGTTTCTTGAAAGTAGCTTCAGCATCTCTGAAGTCTCCTTCTCTACCCATCTGTTCGAGCGTATTGGCGGTTTCGAATCCTGTTTTGGCGAAGCAGGTGCCCATTCCGCCCTTGATCGTGTGCGCTTCTCTTTCGAGCAACTCTGCATCCCTTGCCTGAATGGCAGCACTGATTCTTGGCATGCGATCGTCACAATCGCGTTCAAAGATCTCAAAGATCTTTGCCAGGATCTCCTTATCACCTTCAAATTCCTCCATCAGAGCCTCGGAGTCGTAGATGTCGGCCGTGGAGGCAGCCTGCCCCTCATCCATTTCAACGGATTTGAAGAAACGGGCGGCAACCTTGACGATGATCTCAGCGACTTCTTTACGTCGAATCGGCTTTGAAATATAGTCGTCCATCCCCGCGGCGAGACACCTCTCCTGATCCCCCTTCATTGCGTGCGCGGTCATGGCGACGATGGGTATATGTCTGTCGGTGTCCTCTTCACTTTCACGAATTTTGCCCGTGGCCTCCAGGCCATCCAACTCGGGCATCTGGACATCCATGAACACGAGGTCGTATTCGTTTTGGGCGACCATTTCACATGCTTCTTTACCGTTGTTGGCGACCTCGATTGTGTGGCCGAGCTTCTGGAGCATCGTGGTCGCGGTCAACTGGTTTACGGGGTTGTCCTCTGCAAGCAGAATCTTTAGAGATCTGTCGAATTGGGAGGCCGGGGTGGAAGGTTTTTCGGATTTCCGTCTCATTTCTTCATAACCCACCGCGGTAGCAATCGCGTCGAGCAGTGTGGACTGGCGGATGGGCTTGGTCAGGTAGCCCGACACCTTCAACGCAGTGGCCCGAATCTTATGCTCAGCAGAGGGCGCTGAACTGATGATAATCACCGGTGTGTGCGCGAAATCGGCCCTGCTGCGAACCCACTCCACGAGTTCGAATCCGTCGCGTCTTGGCATGTACATGTCCGTCAAGACCAGTTTCACCGGGTTACCGCTGTTGTTCGCCCGCTCCATGGCTTTGATGGCATCATCGACTCCCTCAACACTGGTCGATTTCATCGACCAGTTGGAGACCAACTCTTGCAAAATGATTCGATTGGTTTCGTTGTCGTCCACGATCAGGGCGTGCAAGCCCTGCAGGTGGTCAAGCTCCACTCTTTCACGCTTTACAGGATTCTTCTGAATGCCAAACCTGGCCGAGAAGGAGAAGGTCGTCCCCTTGCCCACTTCACTCTCTATGGCGATTTCGCCCCCCATCAGTTCCACCAGTTGGCGGGAGATGGCAAGACCAAGGCCCGTGCCGCCGTACTGGCGAGTGGTGGAACTGTCAGCCTGTTCAAAAGCCTCAAAAATCCTGGCCTGCTTTTCTTTGGGCAGGCCAATGCCGGTGTCAGATACCGCGAATTCGAGGACCACGAATTCTTCGGCAGGTTTGTTCACTTTTATGCGGACAACCACTTCGCCGTCATTCGTAAACTTGATCGCATTGCCCACCAGGTTCACAACGACCTGGCGAAGTCTGCCGGGGTCGCCAATCAGGAAATCCGGCACATCTTGTTGAATATGACAGGCGAGCTCAAGGCCCTTTGCCTGAGCACGAAACGCCAGGAGTTCCATGCAGTCCCCGATATCATCACGCAACTGAAAATCGATATATTCAAGGTCAAGCTTTCTGGCCTCGATCTTCGAGAAGTCCAGGAGGTCGTTAATAATGCTGAGGAGCGCATCGCCTGAAGATTTGACGGTCTCGATGTACCGACGCTGTTCAGCGTTCAAGTCAGTTTCCAGCGCTATCTCAGCCATGCCGATGATGCCATTCATTGGAGTGCGGATTTCGTGGCTCATATTGGCCAGAAAATCACTCTTAGCGCGGTTGGCATCTGCAGCCTCCTGCTCCGCCTTTTTTCTATCAGCGATCTCACCCTCCAGTTCCTCAGGCGTCCTCATGGAAAGGAATTTTGGGAGCAGCGGTATGAGAGCGATGACCGTGGCTATGGAGATGGTGGCGGTAAAAGCTTTTACCAGGGCTGAGACGCGATACCAGGGCTGCCAGAAAATCGTGGCCTCGATCATGTGACCAAAACCGCAGGCGAGAATAAAGGCGGCAAACAGCCAGAACACCGGGAGAAAGACCCCTGTCTTTTTTCGGAAGACAAAGTAAACCAGCATCAGCGGAATGGCCGTGTAAGCGCCGAAAATTGCCATAATCGGAGATGATATGCACCCAGCCATGGGCTCGAGTCCATGCCTCGCCACACTCCCAGCGAGGTGGAAAACCCGTAGTATCGAAAAGGTTTACAATGAAAGAACCCATGACATTACCTCTGTTTGGTGCCTCAGCCCGAAGCCCGTAATCGGAACAAGATGAGTATCTTCCTGTAAACAGGCACGATCCAGCCTAAAATTCACGAAAGGCTTAACGGTTGCTCTATTAGGCTATAAAAGGGGGGAAGCAAAAAGTTAGCAGGCTTCATGTCAGGCGCAACCACTATCTTTTGGGTGAGATCTTTGTAACCTCTTTCGCCTTCACCATTCGTCCTTCAAAATGAACGATGAAGACCTTTACCCGAGTTGAACATTTCTTAAAGACCGCTGTCTGCTTGCCTCACAGACAAATCAGGCTGAAAGGTTAGAAACTTCCCTGGAAATTCAAGATGTCTAACAATTTTGACGAATACGCGGTTGTGCTGAACGAGCTGGACAACGTGGCCACGCTGAAAAGACCTGTTGCTGCTGGAACACTTCTGGTCAACGGTATCCCGCGTGTGAAGAGCTCGCAGGACATCATGCAAGGCCACAAAATCGCACTGTCCTCAATCGCGGCTGGAGAGCCCATAGTGAAATATGGTCAGATCATTGGTTTCGCTCGCGGCCCGATTGAGCCGGGAGATCACGTCCACGTGCACAACGTCGAGGTCAGAGATTTCGGGCGCGATTACGGCTTCTGCGAAGATGTCCGACCGGTAGATTATGTTCCCGAAGATCAAATGCGGTATTTCATGGGTTTTGAACGGCCGGATGGTCGAGTCGGAACCCGAAACTATGCCGCCATCGCCTCTAGCGTGAACTGCTCGGCATCGGTTTCAAAATACATTGTCGAACGATTCAAGACGCCTGAGTTCAAACGTGAATTCCCGAACGTTGACGGCGTCATCGCGTTCACCCACAAGGGCGGCTGCGGCATGCCTGGCGGGCCGCCACTGGACCAGCTCCAGCGTGTCCTTGCCGGTTTCTCAACACACCAGAACGTGTTCGGGCACATCATGATCGGCCTCGGCTGCGAGGTGAACCAGATTCCAGTGATGATCGAAAGTCAGGGACTGAACGTCCTCAAACATCAGCCCAGGCCAACGTCCCTAACCATCCAGGGAAGCGGGGGAGTCTCCAAGACCATCGAAGCCGGGGTCTCAGCCATCCTGAAGATCCTGCCGCAGGCCAATGAATGCAAACGAACAAATCAACCCATCAGTAAGCTCATCCTCGCCGAAGAATGCGGGGGGTCAGATGCGAACAGCGGCATCACAGCCAACCCGGCGGTCGGCATTGCTTCAGATGAGCTCGTCCGCTACGGAGGCACGGCCATCCTGGCTGAAACTCCCGAGATCTACGGCGCCGAGCACCTGCTTACCCGCCGAGCAGTCACCCGCGAAATCGGCGAAAAAATTGTAGCCTTAATTCACTGGTGGGAAGACTACGTCAGCCGCTTCGGAGCGGAAATCGATAACAACCCTTCCCCCGGTAACAAGCTCGGCGGCCTGACCACGATTTACGAAAAGAGTCTTGGCGCGGTAGCCAAGGGCGGCCAGGCCCCCCTGAGCGCGGTCTATCGCTATGCAGAAAAGATCGATAAGCCCGGCTTCGGTTTCATGGACACCCCCGGCTACGATCCGGCAAGCGTAACGGGCATGGTCGCAGGCGGCTGCAATGTTGCGGTCTTTACCACCGGCAGAGGAAGTGTCTTCGGTTGCAAGCCGACTCCCTGCATCAAAATCGCCACCAATACGGATCTCTACAACCGCATGACGGACGACATGGACATCAATGCCGGCACCTTCATGGACGGCACGGAAAGCCTCCGGGAAGTCGGTATGAGAATACTCGAAAAAATCATCGCCGTTGCGGGAGGCGAAAAGACCAAGAGCGAAATTCTCGGCATTGGCGATGAAGAATTCGTGCCTTGGGATATCGGCCCGACATTGTGAGTGTTGGCGATCTGTCAGAGGCGATAAGGCAGAACAGTTGTCGGCCAAAAATCGCTCCAGCAACCCCACTCTCTACCCTTTGATCACTCCCACCGGTCGCAGACGGACAGCCTTTCTCGCGAGGCCGGCTTCATCTACGACGTCCACGACGTCCTCCACGTTTTTGTATGCCTCGGACATCTCTTCAGCGAGGGTGCTGTGGGATTTGGCGATAACGGTGACGCCGCGGGCGGCCATCTCTTTCTGGATAGAGCGTCCCTTCCCTTGTCGGACGGCTGCTGAGCGGCTGAGCAGGCGGCCGGCGCCATGACATGAAGAACCGAAGGTCTGGAACATCGAGCCTTCCTCGCCGCAGCAGATGAATGAGTAAGTTCCCATATCGCCCGGGACCATTACCGGCTGGCCGATTTCCTGGTAAGCGCCTGGAATCTCCGGGTGGCCTTTGGGGAAGGCGCGGGTGGCGCCTTTGCGATGAACGCACAGGTTTCGCTGCTGGCCGTCGACGTCGTGGTCTTCGAACTTGGCGATGTTGTGGCAGACGTCGTAGATGAGACGCCAGCCCAGCTCGCTTTGCGAAATGTCGAGGACTTTCATGAATGCCTTGCGAGCGTTGTCCATGATGACCTGCCTGTTCACCCAGGCGAAGTTGGCAGCGCACGCCATCGCTCCGATGTAGCGCCTGCCTTCCGGTGAATCTACCGGGACGCAGCAGAGCTGGCGGTCGGGAAGTTTGATGTCGTATTCGACCACCGCCCTCTGCATGACATCAAGAAAGTCATCACAGACCTGATAACCGAAGCCGCGCGAACCGCAATGAATCTGAACGACCACCGAGCCTTCTTCGATACCAAAAATGTCGGCCGCTTCACGATCGAAAACCTTGTCGACAACGTCTACTTCCAGGAAGTGGTTGCCCGAGCCAAGGCTGCCGACCTGGCCTGCGCCGCGTTCAAGTGCAGTCGTGCTGACGGCACGCGGGTCGGCTTGAGGGAGTCGCCCCTTCTCTTCGCAAAACTCGACATCTTCAGCAACACCGTAGCCGCGGTCGACGGCCCATGATGAACCCTTCTGGATCAGTTCGCATTCCTCTTCGATACTGACTCCTTTGCCATCGCGTAAGCCACTGCCGCGCCCGGTTCCGCAGGGGACAACCCGGAAGAGTTCCTGGACCAGGTCTTCCATACGATCTTGAACGTCTTTGATATTGAGGTGGGTGCGAGCGACGCGAACACCGCAATTGATGTCGTAACCGACACCGCCTGGAGAAATTACGCCTCCCTTTTTGGGGTCGGTGGCCGCGACGCCGCCGATAGGGAATCCGTAGCCCCAATGGATATCGGGCATGGCGAGTGAGTATTTGACGATGCCTGGCAGGTAAGCGACGTTGGCGGCCTGTTCCAGACATTTGTCATGGCGGATCGATTCCATTAACACATCGTTCGCATAGATTCTGGCAGGCACGCGCATGCCCCCTGAAGACGGAATTTCCCACAGGTTGGGATTAATGCGCCGTAGCTGTATTTCGGGCCCCGGAACGCGGATCTTCTCAAACGTCGAAGATGATTTGTGCTTCCCACCCGTCTGATGTTTCTTTGATTTCCAACTCATGATAAGTGACAGCCTTTATGGCTCCTTTGACTCGGTGGCGGGAGATATCCAGTGGCTCACCCCACGCTTTGCCTCTGGCCGATTCTTCGGTGACTTCGAGCAATTCAAACCTGGAAAAGACGATGTCCTCGATGTCCATCAATGCGATAAGCCGCTGAAGCCAGCGGACAATGGTATTCTCAAGGTCGGTGCCGGTTACAGCAATTTCGAATTCTGCCTCAGCTCGAACATCCGACAAATCGACCTGCAAATCAAAAAGCGCGAATGAGGCGGCCTCGAACAATTCCTCGAGAGATTTGCCAAAGACGCTAACGCCAACATCGGCAGTGTGATCGAGCTCAATGTATCTCTCCATACAGGTGAGAGTTACAGCCTTCTTTGAACAGACTCAAATGATGTGATGGATTTAACACGAGAACGCGAGGCATCAAGGCTGGACACGTTTCTTACAGAACGGTCTGGCAGGCATGCTACAGTTCGCTCGCTAGTATTCCTGACGTTCCTGTCAAATTTTCACGAAAGAAGAATCCAATGTTAAAAGCAATTCTCTTCGACTGTGATGGTGTGCTGGTCGACAGCGAGCCCGTTCACTTTGTGATGTTTCAAAAGGTGTTAGCCGAGGAGGGCATCGAACTGACGCTTGAGGACTATGAAACACGATACCTGGCGATGGATGATCGCGGTTGTTTTCGCGCAGTTTACCGCGATGCAGACAAAGAAATGGGTGAAGATCTGCTTGACGATCTTGTCGCTCGAAAATCGACTTATTTCGCGAAGGAGATGAGTGGAGAGCCTCCAACTTTCGACGGAGTGGTGGAATTCGTTCGGAATGCTGCGGCGAAGTATCCGATGATGATCGCGTCGGGCGCACTCGGGCACGAGGTCAAGCATGCTGTCGTTGGCCTTAAGATCTCGGATTGTTTCAAGGGAATTGTGGCCGCCGAGGACGTGGTGAATGGAAAACCGAATCCAGAAGCTTATCTCACCGCACAGGCTCGTCTGAGTAAGGCTGAATTTGGCGGCGCCCTGAAAGCAGAAGAATGCCTGGTGATTGAAGATTCATTCCATGGCGTACGGGCAGCAAAGTCCGCTGGAATGTGGTGCCTGGCGGTGACTAATTCATATCCAGCCAGTGAACTATCGGAAGCTGACTGGGTCTCTGAGTCTCTGCGTGCATTTGATCTGGGGGCCGCTGAACAGGCGATGCAGTCATGACATCAGGTAGCAAATGTCCCGGCAGAGATCTCGTGAGATTCCATTTCGTGATGGAATAAACGAGGGCCGCTATCTTATGGTTTCCTGGATCAGAATCATGATGGCGACTGAGATGGTCACAGTTACCGCCACCGTATTCGGTGAACTTTCTTCGATGGACTCCGGCAGCATTTCACAAAAGACCATCCAGATCATAGCGCCGGCTGCGAAGCCGAGTCCGATGGGCAGGAATGGTGCAAAAAGCCCAACAAAGAAATATGCCGGCAGCGCCATGAACGGTTGAGGAATACTCGAAAAGATGCACCACAGTGCAGCCGTCCACAATTTACAGCCTCTCGGAATCAAGACGAGTGCTATAGCCAGACCTTCGGGAATGTTATGAAGCGCAATTGCCGTTGTGATAAATAGCCCAAGCTTTTCGCCCCCACCGAATGAGACCCCAACACCAACTCCTTCAGTGAACGAATGAAGAGTCATCACGCCAAGCAGCAGTATCGCTTTGCGAGCGTCAAGGGCCTTCAAATTGCCCATCCTGAGATCTTGTTTGTTCTTGAGCTTCTCCTGAGACCAGACAATGAACAGAAGCCCGACAACGATACCAATAGTAACTTTCCCTGTGCTGTATTTCAGGCCCTCGTATACCAATCCAAAGGATGCGGTAAGCATAAGACCTGCGGCGACTGCATTTGAAATAGCGAGCCATTTCCGACTCATCTGTTTAATGAAACAGAATGGCGCAACCCCGAGACCGGTAGCCACCGCGGTCAACAGTGCGAATAAGAATACAGATGCGGGGGAGACTTCAAACATCAAAATACCGAGTCTGAAAGGTGTCGAAAACAACAGCCGCAGATGATAGCCATCCGCACCTGGCATGCAACATAAATATTTACAAATAAATAACTTAAGTGTTTATTGAGACTCAGTCTCACTTATAATGTCTTGGACAGGCCCGCGCCCCAATTACTCGCCCACGCTCTTCGAAACCGACATCTGAAAAGTTTTTTTCCAAAAAAGATGGCAAAAGGCTTAAGATTTCCGCCATTACTCGATAATAGCTAAGGAAGTTGCGCGTCTGCTGATCTAGCAAGCATACTGAGTTCTTCCAGAGATAGACGTTCTGCCCTTTCGCCGTAAGACTCTTTCCTTGACCGAATCGAAGGCGGCTGGGATGTTTCGAGTGAAAGCTCAGAACGTGAGTTAACTTTTTTGCTAAAGTTGTTGGAGCGTATACCGATAATACGTTTGGTGTAATCCATTGAGGTGCAAAGTCCCCCGGCCGTCATTGCCCCGCAAGCACCATTCGGGGGCTCTCTTTTTCTCGATCCCAGCGGGGAATCGGGTTTCCCTCACGGCCTGACGGTCTCTATCGTTCCAATGCCTGCCAGCAGTACCGTCGCTTGCGACGGAGCCTTCCACACAGTTCCGAGTTGTTCCGTTCAATCGGTCGATTTCGGTTTAGTTTCTCCGTACCCACGTTTCCTGCAGAGGAGGTTTTGATGGCAGTATCCGCCCCAAAGTCCAACGTCATTTACAATATCGTTCAGCGATTCCAGCCCGTTTTCAGGGATGAACCTTTCGACATTAAGGTGCCTGAACTGAAACATAAACCGCTCATTCTTAAGAACCCGGTTCTCAATAAAGTAAAGAAACCGGTAATTCTGAATGACATCCAGAAGGTCAGAACTCCGATAACCGTGACTAAGACGATTATCCAGGACGTCGACCTGAGTGTCCCGGTCATTTCGGCCAATCCCGTTGCCAAACCGGTCGTTATCTTCGATATCGGAACCGAGGATGAAGTGAAGGATATTCCGCAGGCCATTCCTGAATATGTTCCCTTTGAAATCTTGCATCCGACGCCGCATTCGCCTTTCGAGAAGGGCGCCATCGACGTCATTGGCTAAAGAGCTTATCTTCCGAACAGAAAGGTTGTTCATCCCCCGCGGGTGGACAGCCTTTTCTTTTTGTTAGACCTCTGGAGTGTTGCGACCCGTGGCAGCTTTCCAGTCGAGAAGCACGCCTGAAAGTGAAAGCGGCAGCAAGCTCCCGCACTCCAAGGTGGACGTTCTTCGTTGAACTCTCGACCGTTATCTGGCAAAGCATGCGTATTCAACCCTCACTTGGATATCGCAATGAAACCAGCCGTAATATTAGTGCTCTTTTCTTCAGGCTGGATTTCGGCCCAGGAGCTGCAGACTTACGACGGCCTGAAGTTCAAGGTCGGCCCCCTCGAACCGGTACCTGCCATTACACAACGCGACGAGTGGAGTCGTTTCATCGTTCTGGTTTGGCAATACCAGACGGACGCTTTGAAGGATGTTGCGCTCTACGAGAGTGTCGGGCTTCATGGATTCCATATAGATCGGGGGGCGGGACAGGTTGACCGGATTCAGTTCTCACTGGACAACACATTCCCTTATTACGTGGACCACGCGGCCGGCAAGGGAATCCTTTACATTTCGGATAAAGAGAAGGGGAAAGTCCTCCGACACAAGAATCTGCTCGTGCGGCCTAACAGCCTGGCGAATCCTGAGACCATAGCTGATCTGAAAAGTCGCCTTAAGCAAAACGTCGCGGCTACCAGCAAGGGGCTGGTCTTTGCCTATGCGTTCGATGACGAGATATCGCTTGGTTCTTTTACAACGCCCGCGGAGGTGGATGTGCATCCAGCATCGCTGGCCTGGTACAAACAATGGTTGAAAGAGCGATATCAAACGATCGGCAACTTGAATGAGAAATGGGATGGCAAATACGGATCGTTTGATGATGTAAGGCCTGTGAGCTTCGAAGACGTTCGCGAAGCACACACTCGCCCGCCGTTCTCCGGGTGGAATCTGTCCCGCTGGTCTGAGTGGCGTGCTTTCATGGACTACCAGTTTTCCAGCGTGCTCGCCGATCTGACTCGCTACACGAACGAACTTGATCCACGCATCCCGGCCGGTTTTGTGGGCGGACAACAACCGACGGCCTACGGCGGGTATGATTACGCTCTGCTCTGCCGTGCAGTTCAGTGGATGGAGGCGTACGACATTGGGGCTAATCAGGAAATCCTGCGGTCTCTCTGGGCCAAGCCGCGCAGGCAGTGTGTGCAGACTTACTTCACCGGCGGCGACACCAGGCGCAACACCTGGCTTCTCTGGTATCGCCTCGCTCAGGGAAATCAGGCGAATATTGCATGGCCTGCCGGATGGTTTGAGAACGACGCAAAGACGGGGAAAAGGCAGCCAACCCAACGCCTGCAAGAGATCGCTGGAGCGCTGAAAGAAATTCAGGGTCCGGTCAGCGAGTTTATTTGTGATTCAGAATCCATTTTGGCCACCGATCCGATTGGAATCTATTACTCCCACCCGAGCATTCGCGCCGGCTGGGCAATGGACGTGGTGACGCATGGCAGCACCTGGCCGAACCGATCCTCAAGCCTGGACTCAGGGAATCTGACTTCCGGCCGTCTTCGCATCTCCTGGTGCAAAATTTTTGAAGACATGGGCTATCAGGCCGACTTCATCAGCTACCTGGATGTCGAGGAAAAGCGCATCAATCTGAACGAACAGTTCAAAGTCATCGTCCTGCCGCAGATCAGTTGCCTCTCCGATAAGGAAGCTCAGGCGCTGACTGAATTTGTCAAGAATGGAGGCACGCTTATCGCCGATTACCTTTGCGGTGTCATGACAGAGACCGGCCGCGGCCGAAACAAAGGTGCGTTGGATGATCTGTTCGGAATTCAGCGATTTGAAAAGTGGGGTTACATGAACGGAAAGATGATCACAGAGATTGACGGCGAGCTTTACGATAAACCGTTCGATCAGCGTCTCAACGCCTACAGTGGGGCATTTCGTTTTGGCAACCTAGTAGTTTATGAACGTGGCACGAAACGCTCGAAAGAGAATAAACACCCTGCAAAATCCGCGGAGGATGCAGAAGTTGTGATTGAAAACCGGGTGGCCGAAGGCAGAACCTGGTATCTGAATCTTACCCCCACGGCTTACAAGCATGTGCCTTTCAGAGTGGGTGAACTTGGGCAGGAATGGCGGGGCCTCGTCGGCGGAATCCTGGACGGTGCAGGCGTCCAGGCGAAGGTAAGTGTCCACGCAGAAGGCGAAACAATCTCACTCATCGAGCCGCTCCTCTGGAAACGCGGCAATCACTATTGTCTTGCCCTTGTCCAAAACTGGGCCTACGACGCCAGCATGACCGGGGAAGGAAAGGTGGAGGGACAGGGCGCTGGTGAGAAGGAGACTCAGATTTTAATTAAGCTGAAGCTGCCAGTGAAGGGCCTGACCAATATGCGAACCGGAAAGGTGCTAGGTGATGTCCAGGAATTCAAAGATTCCTTCACCCCATGGGAAGCGAACCTGTACGAGTTCGCTGTTGAGTAAGGGATCTGGCCTGCAATAGATCCTCCCCAATGGATTCTAATCAACCGCAAGCCCTCAATTACTTCAAGGGTAGCCTGGCAGCACTCCAGACGATCGGCCATGACAGACTGCGTTTCGAACCAGTCTCAAAACTTGGTACACGTCTGACGTCCCGGAGGCGACCGCTTCCGGCTGAAGCCGGTCCTAACAAACTTTAAGGTCTCTGCTTCTCGCCTTAGCCGTTTCCTGAGAGCACCATATCAAACTTGCCAGCCTGAACTTCATCCTGTTTGGTGAACTCTACTGTCACCACCTCGCGACGTTGCTGAGTGAGTCTCCGGTAAATGCCATCCCGTGCATTTTGCCTGCCTTCAGATGCAAAGTACATCTGGGTTACGAGTGGCCGATAATTCTTGGCCTGAACCGCATAATGGATATGTGAAGTTCGGCCCGGGTATTCGCCTGGTTTGATGGTAAGAAACTCGTAATCGCCTTCTGGCCCCGTGATCGCGCTGCCCCAGAACTGAAAATCATTATCTAGCGCAGCCTGATTCTCATCTCTCGAATGGTTATAGCGACCGGAGCTGCAAGCCTGCCAAATCTCAACGACCGCGCCCATGATGGGACGACAACCCTCATCCTTCACCTGGCCCTTAACGCGGATAATTTCACCCCTGGCGACCTCGTCGTTGCCGAGCTTTCGAGTGAGATCCGTATCATTATGCCGCTGCCTCGAAATCGCCGGTTCGGGATAAAAGGGCCCGGGTGTCTGCTGGGGGGAGGTCAGACAGCCAGCTTCAAGAAGTTGTCCAAAACCGGCGAGGGATAGCCCCAGCGCACTGCAATTAGCAAGGAACTCCCGGCGTGATTCTTCAATCATGGTAAGCCTCATGTTCTGTCACTCTGATGAGATGCGGCGGAGAAACCAACAATTCCCCCCTGAAAGAAAGCCGGCGCCACGGTCAATAGGCCAGCTTCATAAAATTCTCAAGCAGTTGATACCCCGCCTCTGTAAGAAAAGACTCTGGATGAAACTGAACGCCCTCGACTAAAGCTTCCTTATGCCGGATTCCCATGATTTCCGATTCGTCATCTTCGGCGTGGGCGGTTACCTCAAAAGTGTCAGGCAGGGTACCCTGCTCGATGATCAGGGAATGATATCGTGTGGCAACAAAAGGATTATCAAGACCGGTAAAAAGACCCTTGCCGTCATGTGCAATATTGGATGTTTTCCCGTGCATCAACCGTGCAGCCCGGATGACGTTTGCACCAAACGTATATCCGACGCATTGATGTCCAAGACAAACCCCCAGAATCGGAATCTTGCCACTGAAGTGCCGAATGACATCGTTAGAGATGCCGCCCTCCTTGGGAGTGCAGGGACCTGGTGAGACCACAATGTGGTCCGCGTTACGGGATTCAATCTCATCAATGCTTGTCCTGTCGTTGCGATAGACTTCAATCGTGCCGCCAAGCTCGCCGAAACGCTGCACGAGGTTGTAGGTAAATGAATCGTAATTATCGATGATCAGAATCATCAGGTGGCTCACCATTAGAATAAGACGGCCGCCATTGTAAGACTGGACGCAGCAGCCGCAAAAGGCTCGAATCCCGTCGGACACAGCATTCCAGCGTCAATCCGATCGGGCGACCTGCCTGAGACTGGATATCGGGGATTGTTCAGGCTTTGGCTGCATTTTGGTTAATACTCGCCCGTTTAACCTGATCGTCTATCACAGCCAGGTAACGTTCCGCAGACAAGGCGGCCATACACCCGAATCCGGCCGCGGTCACTGCCTGCCTCCACGAATGGTCGTGGCAATCGCCAGCCGCATAGACTCCCTCAATCACTTCCGCCGGATTCTTCGGGTTCAAGCAATGCTGATGCTCGTCCACCCGGATATATCCTGACCCGTGTAAGGCGACTTTGTCGTGGACAAAACCCGTATTCGGAATATGGCCGATAGCCAGGAAGAAGCCGCTTATGGGGATGACTTTTTCTTCATTCGTTTGCACATGCCTCACTCTTACACCATTGACAGAGTTTTCACCGACGACTTCGATTGGGATGGAGTTCCACACGAATTCGATTTTCGAATTTTCGAACGCCCGCTGCTGCATGATCTTCGATGCTCTCAACTCCTCCCGGCGGTGAATCACGTAGACCTTACTTGCATGGTGCGTCAGGTAGAGCGCCTCCTCCATGGCGCTGTCGCCCCCGCCGGTGATGCAGCAGACCTTTTCTTTATAGAAAGCGCCGTCACAGACCGCACAGCTACTCACACCTTTGCCGCCGAAGAACTCGGTTTCACCGGGAATACCCAGGCGTTTCGGGCGGGCACCAGTCGCTATGATGACGGTCCATGCACGATGCTCATTTCCTGCGCCGTCCTTTAAGACCGCTGGCCGCTGATTGAAATCAACTTCAACAATGTCTTCCCCAATTACTCGGCACCCGTATCTTTCAGCTTGCTTCCGCATGATTTCCATCAAATCCGGCCCCAGGATGCCGTTCTCAAAGCCGGGGTAGTTTTCTACCTCGGTGGTGGTCATCAACTGTCCGCCGGGGAGCAGCTCCGGCCAATGAGGCTGGCCGGCGAAAAGCAGTGGAGAAAGGTTCGCTCGACCCGAGTAAAGACCCGCAGTCCAACCAGATGGTCCGGAGCCTACAATAACGACGTTTTCAATGGTTTCGCTCATGCGGGTGATCCCTTCCTTTTATGAAATTTGAGTTCGTGCCGATGGCGATCTTAATGAACCGCCGCAAGCTGAACCGATTCCGCCTACTTCAAGCTTGCCGAAACGCTACACGAAGTCGTAGGTACTTGAATCGTAATTATCGATGATCAGGCCATCTGTTGGCTCACTATTGAAATTAGACGGCGGCTATTGTAAGACTGCCTGTCGCCACTGCAAAAGCCTCAATTCCCGCCGGACACATCATCCCCGTGTCCATCTGACCCGCCTGCCTTGCGTTCTTCTTTCTTCGAATTTTTTGTCTACCCATAAATCTTCAATGATCGACGACTGGAACGGGATCAACGTGACTGTTATGGGCCTCGGTCTCTTCGGCGGCGGCGTGGGCGCTACCCGCTGGCTGTTGAAGCAGGGCGCAAGAGTCACAGTCACCGATCTCAAATCAATTGCAGAGCTTGGGCCATCCATCGAGGATCTCGAGGGCGAAGACATCTGCTGGCGGCTTGGCGAGCATCGAATGGAAGATTTTACCCAAGCGGATGTTGTCGTCGTCAGCCCCGCCGTTCCGAAGTCGTCGAAATTTCTACAAGCCGCTTGCAATGCCAGCAAGACCATCACCTCAGAGATGAACCTGTTTCTGCAGCATTGTCCGGCCCGTGTGATCGGCGTTACAGGCAGTAACGGCAAAACTACGACAACCAGTCTTACGCACGCGATTCTCCAGCAATCCCGCCCAGACACTTTGATCGGCGGCAACGTTGGTCGCTCACTCCTTCTCCATCTCGATTCAATCACCAAGGAAGACTGGGTGGTCCTGGAGCTCTCAAGCTTTCAATTGGAAGATATGGCACTCGACAGGCTCGGCGTCGATATCGCGGTAGTTACTAATCTGACTCCGAATCATCTGGACCGACATGGCTCGATGGACGCATACGCCGCGGCAAAACAGAACATCATTCGATTCCTTAAGCCGGGCGGAAAAGCGGTCTTGAATGGCGACGACCCGCGTCTCTTGAGCTGGGGAAAAGACCTCCTCAATGAAGTGTTCTATTTCTCAAATCAGTCCTTAGATTTGGATAGCGCGTTCCTCTTGAATGGCCAACTTACAATCCGCACTGGGGGCGAAGTTTTGCCTCTCCTTGCCGCCGGAGAGCTGCCGCTCAAGGGCCCGCACAATGTTTCAAACGCCCTGGCCGCAAGCTTAACCGCTCACCTCGCCGGGGCCGATACTGAAGCGATCCGCTTCGGCCTCAAATCCATCACACAACTTGAGCACCGCATGGAACTGGTTAAAGAAGAGCGCGGCATTCGTTTTTATAACGACTCCAAAGCTACCACACCCGAAGCCGCCATAGCAGCCCTCAACAGCTTCGACCGCCCGGTGATCCTTCTTGCTGGCGGTTACGACAAGCAACTCCCTCTGGATTCATTCGCCTGCGATATTTCCAAGCGTGCAAAGCAAGTCATCTTTATGGGACAATCCGCCGATACCATCAGAAACGCTGTCGTTAGCAATTTGAGCAGCCATCACTCACTTACGTTGTGTACCGTCGATTCACTTGAAGCTGGAGTAGATCTGGCCCGCCGATCAGCCCGTGAAGGTGATGTGGTTCTTCTTTCCCCAGGCTTTGCGAGTTATGGGATGTTTAACAACTATGAAGAGCGCGGCCGCCGCTTCCGGGAACTGGTCCTTGGTTCCTGATCACTCGCCCCTCAAAACGTGCCGGTCTCCGTATCCACCCCGGGGGAATCGTTCGAGAGAAAGGTTTCCAGGCAGGTAATGCCAAGCGGTGCTGTAGCGGGTTCGCTCGCTGTGATTGTCATACGCTCCGTGCAGCAAATTGGCCGAGAAGACGACAACGGTACCCGCGGGGCATTCAACATCCAGGGCCTCGCTGTCATCGAGATCCACCCATGATCCGTAAGACTTCGGGTTGGACTGATGTTCGGCAATCGTGGCCGAAAGGTGGCTCCGCGGCAAGAGCCGAAGGCAGCCGTTTTCACGTGACGAATTCTGCAAATAAATGCCGCAACTCACGATCTGATCGGTCGTTGTGCCGAAGTAAAAATTATCCTGGTGCCAATGAGTCGAAGTGCCTCCGCCCGGCATTTTTGGAAAAAACTTGGTTCCGAAAACATCAATGTTCGGGCCGACAAGCGCCTCGATTCTATCAAGGATCGCTGGTTCGCTCGCCAGATCGAGAACCCGCGGCTCAACCTCACATACCCCTTGGATCTTATGCAAAAAACCCGGAATTGGTTTTCCATCTTCATCCTTCTCATACGTGAAGTGCGGCGTATCTACAGGCGAATTTCGGCCCTTCTCGACCAATTCTTCGAATACAGCAACATGACGCCGAAGGGTATCACCATGCAGGAGACCCTCAAAGAGCAGATAGCCCTCATCTTCAAAGTGTGTGAGTTCTTCCGGTGTAAGCATTTTTTAGGCAATTGTTGGTTTTAGAAATTACCGACACCTTCTTAAGAAATGTGTCGGAAAACAAAAAACGAGCCATAAGTCCATACGTTAACAAGGTCTGTGGTATAACCCCAATCCTTTAGTACACTTCCTGGTCGCCTGGCAGTTCCGGTGGTAAAGGGTTGCACAGGATGTATCAAAAATTTCATTGTGGATCGAACAGATAGTCGATCCTTTTTCGAAGATTTTTCACTCACTTTTTAAACGGGGAAGCCCTCGCGGAATTCATCAGGAACATAGTTCACTGAGGCAAGTCCAGTAACAACAACAAAACATTTTGTAGCTATGTGGGATCAAACAAGCAAAGAAAGACAGGATTCGGCAGATGCTGACCCAGCCAGATCAGCCTACACTCCCTACCAGCTACCCTTTCGGGCCGTTCGCACTTTGAAACCGCCATCTTTGCAGCAAATCTGCACACTGGCGGCCTGCCTCCGCTGACCGGAACTTCAGACCCGGCGCACAGTCACCGTTCCCTTGAAAAGCTATTCAGGTGTGGCATGGATGCTGCCCTGAACACATCGCGAAAGCTCCCCTGGGCCAAGGGAGAAAAATGCCAACACGCATGCTGATCAACGCTCGTGATGACGAAGAAAGCCGTATCGCCATCATGACCGACGAATTCCTCGAAGAACTTTACGTGGAACGTCACACTGGCGAACAACTCGTCGGCAACATTTACAAAGGACGGATCTCAAACGTTGAACCGGCCATTCAGGCCTGTTTCGTGGATATCGGAATCGAAAAGAACGGCTTCCTCCACGCATCGGATATCATCCCCTCACCTGAAGTAAAACGTACCAAGTCGCCTCGCAATCAGCAGGATAAAGGGCGCGGTCGCAAGCATTCCAAGAAGCGCGAGGAGTACCCGATCGCCGATCTGGTGAAGAAGGGCCAGGAAATCATGGTCCAGGTCACCAAGGAGCGCCTGAACGAAAAAGGACCCGGCCTGACCAACTACATCAGCCTGCCGGGCCGTTATCTCGTCATGATGCCTAACTACTCAGGAACAGGTGTCTCACGCAAAATAGACGACGATGAAGAAAGGCGGAACTTGAAAGAACGCCTCGTCGAGCTCAACCCACCGGAAGAGCACGGGTTTATCGTCCGGACAGCCGGCATGGAGGTCACCAAGCGCGATATGCAGCGCGATCTGAAATACCTGCTCAAAGTCTGGAACGTCATTGAGAGCCGGGTAAAGAGTTCTGCGCCCATCCTCGCCTATGAGGAAAGCGATATTGTTATTCGCACTATTCGCGACATCTTCACTGATGAGATCGATGAAATCATTCTCGATTCCCAATCCAAATATCTTCAAGCGAAAGAATTCCTGGAGTACGTCTCACCGCGGCACGTCAACCGAGTCAAATTCTATGCAGGAAAGACTCCACTCTTCTACCGGTTCGCGATTGAGGACCAAGTCGAGAACATCTACAGCCCTACAGTGCCATTGAAATCAGGCGGTTCCATTGTGATCCAGCAGACTGAAGCGCTGGTCGCCATCGATATCAACTCCGGCAAATTTACGGACGAATCCGATCCCGAGATCACCGCCTTGAAAATCAACAGAGAGGCCGCGATCGAAATAACACGCCAGCTCCGGCTGCGAGACCTGGGCGGCGTCATCGTGATCGACTTCATTGATATGCGGCAGGAGAAGAATCGTAAAGAGATTGAAAGGATTCTTTACCAGGAACTCACGAAAGACCGCGCCAAAGCCAAGGCCCTTCGTATGTCCCGATTCTGCCTGGTAGAGATGACCCGGCAGCGGATGCGCAGCAGTTTAAAACGGGCCAGTCACGACACCTGCTCTCACTGCGCAGGACAGGGCACTATCAAGAATATTCAGAGCCTTGCACTCTACGTCATGAGGCAACTCCGATACGGCCTCAACAAGAAGGAGGTATCAAGAGCAGAAGTCTTATTGAACGCCGAGGTCGCTTCTTACATTCAAAATCAGAAGCGGCGTGAACTGGTCAGCATCGAGAATCTGTATAAGAAAACTGTCGAAATAACCACCAACGGGTTCAGCTCCACCAACAAATTAGAACTATCGTTTTTCAACAAGAATGACCAGAAAGTTTTGGTAAAATGACCCGCCTTTCACGTCGCCAAGGAGCGGCGGCGAAACTGGCAGGCCGAGAATTCCAGCCGTAACACATCAGGGAGATTCATCATGTACGCCATAATTGAAACCGGCGGCAGTCAAGAAAAAGTGATCGAGGGACAAGTCATCAAGATCGACAAGCTCAACCTCACGCCGGACGAAGAAATCACATTCGACAAGGTCAAGTTTTTCACCGACGGCGAGAATATTGAGGTTGGGCAGCCCAATCTCGATAGTGTTAAAGTATCAGGCAAAGTCCTGAAACAGATCGCCGGCCCTAAGATCAAGATCCACAAATTTATCATGCGCAAGCATTCCGCGACCCGTATGGGGCATCGTCAGAAATATTCGCTTGTGCGTATCACCAACATCACCAAGAACTAGGAGCCTCTTCCATGGCACATAAGAAAGCAGGCGGTTCAGTCCGCAATGGCCGTGACAGCAACGCCCAGCGTCTGGGCATCAAAAAGTACGGAGGAGAAGCCGTCCGTGCAGGCAACATCCTCATCCGCCAGCGTGGTACAAAATTCAAGCCTGGCAAAAACGTCGGCATCGGCCGGGACGATACGCTTTTCGCCCTCTCAGATGGTTTCGTAAAATTTGCCACCCGCGGGAGAGTGAACGTCCTACCGGAAAGAACTTGACGAGATTCCGTCCCGAAATTAAAGCTCCTGTCCATATCGGCCAGGAGCTTTTTTTGATCTTCCTCCAGATTCGCGATGAATATCAGCGATACCGAACTGCAACACTTTGAGACCCACGGTTTTTTCTTTGTGCCAAACCCGTTCGGTGAGGAGGGCATGCGAAAGCTCGACCGCATCTCTCAGGATAACGAAGCTGAATGGGAGGCGACTGACTGGCCGAAAGGATTCAACCGGCTGGCGTGCCAGTTCCTCATGTTGGGTGAACCTATCCTGCAATTCGTGGAACAGCCTCAGTTTCTTGAAGCAGGCCGAAAGTTACTGGGCTGCGAAGAAATTCACGTCGGCGCCTGCGGATCTGGCGACGCCTCCAAAGTGGTCAGTGAAGATGGCCGCCCCGTCCGCCAGGTCCACTGGCATTCGGACGGCGGGCCGGATGTCCATCAAGTAGCGTTTCGCACCGCATTAGATCGCCACGATTCTTCGAACGCTCCGCTGCGGGTACTGCCAGGCAGTCACAGGCGTCCGAGGGAGGAAGTCCAATGCGAATTGATGCAACTTGAAATTGCGACAGGTCGGCACGATACAAAACCGGACCAGTGGTCTGCAGAGCACCCGCTGGAAGTAAGCATCATCCTCGACCCACGTTGGACTTTGGTATGGACGCCAAGCTGCTGGCACGCCACAGGTGTTAAAACCGCAGCGGGCCCCCGGCGCGCGTTTGGCTGGAACTACTTCCCCAAAGGTGGACGAAAACGGGATATCGAAGCCGTAAAACACATCTTCCACGGCCAATGGCGAGCTTGGACGGACGAGAGGAAATTTCTGTGGGGGATTGATGAATGAAGAGGCGTCGCTCGGGGACCTCACCGAACTTCCGCTGACAGAGGCATCTCCAGGTAGTACAGCCCTGCCGTAGGTTCACCTTCTTCGCCTTTGGAGATCACACCCTTGCCACCAGCTTGAGTCACAACGCGCATCTGAGCCTTGTATTGCCCAGGCATATCGCTGCCACGAAACCGAATCTGGAATTCTTCGAATTCAGACTCTTTGCCTCCAACCAAACCGGGCTTTTCATCCACACCCATGAGTTTGAGGCCCTTGCCAGCTTCGGTAGCGTGAGGCGATACGATTTCAAACAATCCGGCGTGCTCACCGGTGATCTCGATGCCCGCATAATCGGATTCCTGCGTGTAATGGCGTTTTTCGTCGGTCAGGGTGATTTTGCATACGCCGTAAAGGATGGTCGGCCATTCAGTCTTAAAATCCTTCAGGGTTTTTGTCTGTGCGTTGAAGATCCGGCGACTGGCTGACGGCGCGGATGCTTTGCCCTTTTCCAACGTTCCAAAATCGATCCCAGTGTCATCGGATAATCCCAACTGCGGCCGAATGAAACGGATTGGCGTGACATTGCTGACGATGGCATCTTTCCGCGCGCTTGCGACCACGGTCATCCAGTTTCGAAAAGCGTCGTTCATGCCTGTCTTACGCCTGCCCACGCGGGTGTAGGTATGTTTACCGTTGGCGATGGTGAACTGACCGGAGTCTTCGTTTACGTAACGGTTGGGCGAGCTGTTCGTGCCAAGGAGGACATCGAGGCTGGCTTCCTTCTTACCCACGAGTTCCGCATCGAATGCAAAAGAATAGATGGAACCCGGCCGGGGATTCTGTGGGCCACTGAGGTCAGAATTCCATTTCTGGTCATACTGGATGACCTGATGAACGACCATCTGGTCCGACTCCGGAAAGGGCGGCACCGGTGTCAGAAAATCATCGCTGTATTCGAAAGGTGCGATAACGCCTTCCTGGAAGACGAGATAGAGAGTTCTATCGAGCCTGGAGGACAGCCGGTAGCGGTTAGCAGCAGATTCCGGATGAGGCTTGCCGAGATGCTTGATATCGATTGCCTCGTCCTGCTCGACTGCGATCCGATGGAGAGGGAGGACCGTGGTGATTTCAAACTCCACCCGTCCGTCTCTAGTTTCTTCATCCCTCTTCTCTTCCTGCCAGGCATCTGGCCTGAGCTCTATTTGAGCCATCTGGTCGCCGAGACTCTGCAGTTTGAAATCCACCCAGTCCGGAATCGAATCGACGGAGATGCGTCTTGGATTCCGGCGCTTCTGAAAAGGGTCGCTTTCTACAATATGCGTGATGAGAGCCGTGAACCGATCCCCATCGTCCTCAAGTTTGCCCAGGAGTTTATTGACGGTTCGCCGGTCGTGGAGTCCGAGCCTACGGCCGAGCCCGTAGGTCATCATCTGGGTCAGGAGGTTCTTTCGAAAGGTTGTCGAATGTTTGGTACGGATAAGAGTAATGAGTTCCGAAGCATCCTTGAAGGCGTCACCGGACTGGAGCTTCCCTGAAGCATCAACGTCGAGGCCCTCGTCTTTGGTTCGCCAGGCGCCGATGGCATCGAAGTTCTCGAAGGCGAGCCCAAGCGGGTCCATCTGATTGTGGCAGGACGCGCATCCCTGGTTCTCACGATGCATTTCGATTCGCTGACGAATGGTGCCGCTAACCTTGACTTCAGCCAGGTCAGGCACGTTCGGCGGAGGCGAGGGCGGCGGTGTGCCGAAAATCGTTTCCAAAATCCACTTGCCGCGAATCACCGGAGACGTCCGCGCAGAATGGGAAGTTAATGTCAAAATGCTTCCGTGAGTCATTATCCCGCGCCGTCGGGCATCACCCAGACTCACACGCTGAAATGCCTCCCCTGTTATTCCTTCGATTCCATAGTGGGTGGCTAGCTGTTCGTTAAGAAAGGTGAAATCCGCATCAAGCAGATCGAAGATGCTGCGGTCCTCCTGAATGAGGGCCATAAAAAACTTCTCACTCTCGGCCCGCATGGCCGTACGCAGAGCATCATCAAAAGCCGGAAAGAGACTGGAATTAGGACGAGCAGCATCCAGGCGGCGAAGTTGAAGCCACTGGCCGGCAAAATTTTCGACCAATCCGGTATTGACTTTCGGGCTGGAAAGCATCCTCTTAATCTGCGAGCGGAGGGTTTTCCCCTCGCGCAGCTTCTTCCTTCGCGCCAGGTCAAAAAGTTCCAAATCCGGCATGCTGCTCCAGAGGAAATAAGAGAGCCTGGTGGCCAGTTCAAAGTCGTCGATCAGCCGGTCTTCTCCGACGACACCATCTTTCTCTATGCGGTAAATAAACTGTGGCGAAACAAGCATGGAAGCAATCGTATGCCGAAGAGCTTCGGGCCCTTTCGCCCCGGACTGCCTGAGACGATCATAGAGGGCCTGGTATCGCTGCGACTCGGTCCCGCTGACTGCTCTTCTAAAGATTCGTTCCAGATATTGCTCGATAACTTTCCTTGAACCGTTCTTCAGATTCTGAGTAATTGCCTTCGCTGTGATGGATTCAGCGGCTCTGTAATAACGCTCCATCAAGAGTGGCGGCAGCGAGATGATGGAGGCAATGTTGTCGAAGCCGAACCCCACATCATCGGATGGAAATTCATCGATCCCTTCGACCTCCACCTCGAACAGATCACGAATGGTGTTCCGGTAATCGAGCTTAGTAAGGCGGCGGATCATGATGTGGCCCGGGTTGCCCTCTCCCCCCGCGGCATCGATCCGCGCATCGATCCAGGCCAGCACCGATTTGAGTTCGGCGGCTTCAGGCTGCGGCTTTTTTTCAGGCGGCATCGAGCGTGAGCGCAGCCGCTCGCCGATAAGTTCCAGCATTCTCATCTGCCTCAGCGGGGCGATGGCCACCATCGATTCCTTCGGGCCTTCAAGATTCAGCTCTTTTTTCGGTCGATCTCCCCCATGACAGCTCACGCAATGTTTATCCAGAAAAGGCCTGACGAACTCGGCATAACCCTCGCCATCCGCGCATAAGCTCCGCGTGAAAAGGCAAGCGCTGACAAACATTATCCTCTTGGTGAACATCTCTGGCATCGAGTAGTCGGGAGCAGGTGGAGGCAGCAGCCATTCCGAAGATCAAGGAGGTTAGGCACTCATCCATCGAGCGCAAGCATCAGAGAACGTCGCCTAGATGAGCCATAATTCATCGGAAAGTACAGATTCTGAACCGATTGCAAAGATCGTCACTCCAACTTGCTTTGCCTTCGCCTCAGGCATCCTCAGTCGCTATACATTAAACATTTTCAATCAAACACTTTAACGTTTATTGGCCGCCCTGAGAAACTTCACACAAAAGTTCACAGACCCTTTGGCCTGTAGCTTGCTCTCTTTCAGCCCGTCTTTATCAGACACGAACGGGCATGGATCGCGTGTGATTGAAGACAGTCAACCAGTGAATTGCAGAATGCAGTTCCTTCTCAGCCAACAATGGTCGTTACCACGGCCGGATACCCACGGAGCCTCTAATGAGCGCACAATCAATTTCAAGAGATTCAGGTGAGTTCTTCGCACAAATTGCCTTACAGAATGAGCTGCTCACTCCTGAACAGTCTAGGACCTGCCTCGCTCGCAGGCAGGAACTGCAGGACAGCGGCGACACAGTCGACATGGAGGAAATTGTCGTTGGACTCGGTTTCATGAATCCAGAGCAGGCTGCGCTTGTAACACGCGGCAAGAACTACATGAAGACTCGTCAAGCGGACCTGCTCCTTGCAAAGATACTGAGGGAGAACAAGCTTTCTGACGAAAGTGACATTACCTATGCTCTGACCCTGCAGGACGCACTCTACCAGCATGAAGAAGACGAGATGGTACCCCGACTGCTCGACCTTTTGATCGAAGACAAGGTAGTCGACGAACGATTCGTCCCTTCCCTGAAAAGAGCCCTGGAAAGCATCCAAATTGCGCTGGCCAAAGGCGAGTCTCTACCAAACGACCCCAGCATCGAATACGAAATTACCGATGAGCAGGACGCAGGCGGTAGTGACACCGCAGCGAACGATGCACAGGCAGATAAAATTGTCTTTCCGCCTTCAACCCGATTTTCAACCTCGATAGAGGCTTCACATCCCGTGTCTCCCAATCCAATGCGAGTTCGAGAAAAAGAGCGGCGGGGGGAACTCGAAGAATTGCAAGATAATGTCCCAAGACTTATTTGCAGCCGCTTGATTGATGACGACAAAACTCGTGAGAAGAAGATCAGAGATCTCCTGACACCGAGCGGGCCGAAAAAGATTATCCGCCGGGCTCATCAACGTTTCGAAGTTAAGGATGCCACCGTCCATTGGACGGGCGATAGCCTCTTTTCCAGCGTGAATCTTCTTGAGAAACCATCGCGGATCGTCAACATGAGCCTGGGTGGCTTGGGAATGATCACGCGCCGCCCTCTTGCAGTCGGCGAGAAGCTCAAACTGGCAGTGCACATTCCTGCGCTAAATTATGACCTCGAAGTAAAGGCCGAAGTCAGAATCTGCGAAATGGTCGACAAGAAAACCCAGGAATTCCAAATAGGTTTGAAATTTCTAAAACTCAGTGAAAATGTGCGCCGCGAAATCCATCGTCTCGCAAAGGATCCGACCCTCCGGCTCAGGGGCAGACACAAAAGATACAGCGGCGGTGGCGAAGACATTTAACATGCCTCGTATTCAGCAAAACGCCCGTTAGCAGGATTACCTCTAACGGGCGTCTTTCGTTTGAACGCGAGTTTGGAAAGTATGCGGCCAATTCCTGTGCTATCCTGTCCGCCCGACAGAAACGGAATGGTCAAAGGGAATGCGCATTGAGAGGGAACCCCATGCACGGATTTATGGACTGGTCACTTAAGCTGCCGTGGAGGCCATTCGGAATAACGGTCAAGCTGCATCTGCTGCTGGTCATCATCTTCGTTGCCGAGTGCATCAAGTTTCTCTTCACCTCAGGCCCGCTGGGACTGCTTTCCTTTGTTCCCATTTATCTGGGTGTTTTCTTACTCATCCTTCTGCATGAGTATGGACATTGCTTTGCCGCGAGGAAAGTGGGGGGGCATGCCGACGAAGTGCTGCTCTGGCCCTTGGGCGGCCTGGCTTTCTGTCACGCTCCAAATACTCCTGAAGCTCAGATGAAGGTGGCCATCGGTGGCCCAATGGTCAGCGTGCTTTGCGGCCTGGTTCTTGGGGGAATGCTCCTGGTGCTTGAAGTGCCCGTATGGATGGAATGGGATCAATGGCATCACGTAGAGAACAGTCAGTTCAGCCAGCTCGCCATGTTCTGGCTGAAACGCATTTTCTGGTGGAACTCACTGATCATTCTTTTCAACATGCTGCCCGCCTTCCCAATGGATGCCGGCCGAATGCTTCAGTGCTACCTCTGGCCCAAGATGGGATTCGGCCAGGCAACTCTCAAAGCGATTTGGGTCAGCAATCTTTGTGCAGTAGGTTTGGTCATCGTCGGCATCGTGTGGCAGGAGTTCATCTTTCTCTTCCTGGCCTTCTTCAACTACACGAGCGCGATGCAGACCAAGCAGATGCTCCAGGCCGGCATGCTCGTCGATGAATCGGTTTTCGGCTACGACTTTTCCGGCGGCTACACCACACTCGATGCGAGCTCGCAGCAGCAGGCCAAACCCAAGAAACCCGGCGTCTTCCAACGTTGGTCTGCAAAACGGAAGGAGGCGAAACTGAGGAAAGAAAAAGATGACTGGGAAAGCATTCAACTGCGCGTCGACGAATTACTGGACAAAGTATCCGAAGGAGGCCTCCACGCGTTGACTGATGAGGAACGAACATTCCTTAGGAACGCGAGCAAAAAGTATCAGTAAACTGTGCCTCCCGAATCCTGAATCCAACAAACCCTCAATCGCTCTCCGGCAATTCAAGTTCTGTCTTCATGAACTCTCGCATCACCGTTGTTGCGTAAGAGCCCTTTGGCAGGCTGAACGAAAAACTCAAGCCCCCCGATTGTTGAGACAGGGAAAGATCAGCAAGGAAAAGACACGCCCTTCGTCGGGTACCGTCAACTTTTGCCTTGCGGAACTGTTCAAGAGTTACCTCCTCCCCGGCAAGAATTGCTTCTTCCAAATCTCCCGGCAGCCCCGAAGCCTTGCGCATCTTCTTCCCAAATATCGGGCCGGTATATGAAATCTCACGATCCATGAAACGGGCCTGGTCCGTTTGGGCGTCCTCTACATCGAACATGCCACCGGTCTCCTCCTTGCGCGCAACATCTCCCGCCAGGATTTCTCCAAACCATCCTCTTTCCATTCGCGCGACCAGCCATTCGTTGAACATCTGTGATTGATATGCCGACAGCATAAGCTTCCGCAGCCAGTGCTTCCGTAAGCGCTTGCCCTTAAGAATCTCCTTTCCGGTTTTCGCGTTTTCCCCATCACGGCCGAATCGCTGCTCACCATAGAAATTCGGCAGGCCAAATTTATTTAGTTTTGCGGCAATCCTTTCGGCGAGCCCCAGCGCGGCATCTTCCACATTCACGACCAAGATCGTGAACCGATTCCCGATCAGGTGACCCGTCTTCAGCTTGTTCAAATGTCTCTTTGCCGAAAACATCTCGACATCCATTTCCGCCTGGATGCGCTCCGCTACTTGCTGTTCATCTCCCGGCATGTGCAATGAAAAGGTCTGTGTGGTTCGTGCATGTTTGTCCTTGAGCCCGGCACAGCCGACAGCCTGGTCGTGCAATTCAAACAGGCGACAGAGTTCCATCTGCACCTGCCGGGTAGTCTGGCCTTCGCGCCGTAGGGTGACGTAAATGTGTTCCCCCTCACCCTCCGGCTCGTAAAGCGGGATTTCCTCAACAATAAAATGAGACGGCTCGACCTTGAGCGCGCCCCCGATGCCCGGCAATCCGTCAGTAATGAAGGGAAGCATGAGGATGTCTTTGAATCGTTCTTCGAGTTGAAATACTCCTGCCCATTAAAAGATCCAAGGCAAGTTTCTTTTCATAATCATTATCTTAGTCTTTCTCATAATCCTCTGCCGCGGCCAGGGCCATTATCGAAAGACTTTTCACCGCCGCCGAAAAAGGTTTCCATGTCCAAAGAATCGTTTCCCAGCCTGTTTGTGATTTGGTTTCTGACCAGTTCTTTCCAGCCGGTTTCAGAGGCTGGCTCGGTAATGGATCTGGATCGGCTCTCGGGTTCCCGAGATAACTTCGACCGGCGCATAGCCGCCGAATTGCGAGGCGAAAGACCTCGGCTCTCAAAAGGTGCGGCCGTCGCTCTAGCCAATGCATTGAAAGATTCGGCGGTATCCGTGCGAAGAGCTGCTGCGGGAGAACTTCTGCGTACGTCCGGTAGAGAGAAGGTGACAGTACCCGCATTGGCCGCGGCATTGGATGATCTCGACAGTCAGGTGCGAATCCTTTCGCTGCGTGCCCTGCATCGCAAAGGCCCATTGGCTAAGAAGGCGCTCCCGCAAATGACAAAGTCTTTGAAGGATTCTAACCATCGAATCCGGGCACTCGCTGCGCAATCGCTAGGGGGGCTCACCTGCTATGGCACCCCTGCAATAACAGCGCTGACCAAGGCAGCCGAAGATTCATCCGAAGAGGTCAAGATTGCATGCATCCAGGCGCTGGGGAACATCGGCCCTCGAGCCGAGGTCAGCACTCCCATTCTCATAGCAAAGCTGGAAGATTCCTCTTCTGCAGTTCGACTTGCGGCCGCTGAGAGCCTCGGCGCCATCAAGGCCATGCCCGAGCTTAGCGTGCCGGCATTGATCGGAATTCTGAAGGATTCAGATGACAATGTCCGAGCGACTGCTGCGCGTTCGCTTGGTCAATTTCGACGACACGCGGAGAGTGCTCTCCCGAGTCTCGCTGAGTCCATCAAGGATGATTCGCCGCAGGTCAGAGTTGCAGCGCTGAATGCGATCAGGCGTATCGAAAAACGTCCGCTACTCGGGTCTCGGTGGAAGGCTCCCCGTGAATGAGGATGACAGCCGCCTTTGCATTACCGGCGCCGGCAATCTCTCCACCCGAGGAATCTATCCCTTGACATAGGCGAGGCCGGCGCCGTGCTTTCGGCATCGCGGATCTCGACCAGACAAAACGTGAACGTAATGCGTGGCGATTCGGTGGCACGCCAGCTACGAATCGAGCCCGGAGCTGGCTGGCCGAATACCCTGAAAAAGAGTGCTTTCCTTGTCTGCGGACTACTGTTCCGTGCCATACGGCCACCGGGGCCCCGCTCCCCTTTCCTTCTGAATTTTGCGATCCACATGCTCGACCTCGTTCCATTTCTGTTTGGCGAAGTCGCAGAGGTCTTTGCGTTCAGCAGAGGTTTGGACGCCTTTGCCGTGGGCCTTCGTTTCAGTAATGGTGCAGTCGGATCGCTGAATCTCAATTACGGGCGTTCCTTCAGCGCTCCCACCGAAGAGGTGGAACTGACCATCCACAATTATTCAAGCTGGCGTATCAGCAAAGATGGCCAGCCAACAGAATGGCATGAGCCGCCCACATTCACTTCTTCCGGTTACTGCGGTCTCGACACCGGCCGTCTCGCTGGGATTCAGGAATTCGTGGCCGCTCTGCGCGAAGGAAGACAGACCCGTTCAGCGATCTACGAAAGCTGCAAAAGTATGGTGGTTTACAAAGCTGTTGCAGCATCGGCCGAGAGTGGACAAATGGCCGAACTGGTGTATGAGAATGCCTGAACAAGATGGTTCAAGATTCAAGCATCAGGATTCGGAACCTGATGCTGCCTGACGGCCACAACCACTGTTTCGGACTTCTCCTGAAGGCAGGCGCTGTGCCCAGGAGAGCCCAGCCACAGAGTCCTCCGCACCTCGCTGAATCCTGAATCCTGATTCCTTACTCATCACCCAATAGTCCAATGCGAATCGCTATCGGTGGCATCATGCACGAGTCCAACTCGTTCAGCGCCAAACCAACCAACCTGGCATTGTTTGAAGAAGTCGGCATCGCGGAAGGGGAAGACCTCCGCCGAGTTTGGGGTAATTCCCGGCATGAAATTGCCGGATACCTCGCAGATCTCGATGAAGCAGGTGTCGAATCCATCCCGACGCTCATGGCGTGGGCCACCCCATCCGGAATGGTCGAACGCGCTGCGATCGATGAGCTGTTAAGTCGTGTCTTTCATCGACTCAAAGGTGAGAGCTTCGATGGAATTCTGTTCGGTCTACACGGAGCGATGGTGCTTGAGGGCCACCAGGACGGTGACGGTTACATCCTCCAACGGCTGCGTGCAGAATTCGGCAGCGAGATACCCCTCATCTCCACTCTCGACTTTCATGCAAACATCTCAGAGACCATGGTCAACTTAACGGATGCCCTCGTGGTGTATCAATCCAACCCACATGTCGATCAACTTCAGCGGGGCAAACTGGCAGCAAGCATGATGCGCCGGTTTATTAAGGGCGAAGTTCGCCCGACTCAGGCCATGGCCAGACACCCGATGATCTTTCCCATCCTTCATCAGAACACGACCCACGGCCCGATGAAGCCGCTCATAGATCGCCTGAAGGAGCTCGAGACCCGGGACGAAGTTCTCGCTGCAAATCTGGTCGCAGGTTTTCCTTATGCAGACGTGCCCGAAATCGGCGCGGTGTCTGTGATCGTGACAGATGGCGACGAAGCTCTCGCACAAGAACTCTCAAAGGAGTTGGCCGATTCCCTCTGGGCACTGCGTGACCGACTGGATACCAACCTGCCAGACGCAGCCGAGGCCGTTCGCCTGGCCAACGAATCTGTGGTCGAGCCGGTAGTTCTGGTTGAGATGGGAGACAATGTCGGCGGAGGAAGCGCCGCGGACAGTACTTTCATTCTATCCGAGCTCGTTCGTCAAAAATCGGAACGCAGCATAGTCGTCGTCTATGATCCTGAATCAGTGAAGGCATGTGTCGGTGCCGGCATCGGCGGCCAGGTATCACTGCAGGTCGGTGGCAAGACTGACGAACTGCACGGCACTCCGGTTTCGATCTTCGGACGAGTGAGGCTCCTCGCTGACGGCAAGTACGAAGAACGCGAAATCCGCCATGGAGGCAGACGTTATAACGACCAGGGCCTGACAGCATTGGTTGAGTATGGGGTCGGCAACCTGGTGGTAATTAATTCGCACCGAGACCCGCCCATGAGCCTTCATCAACTGTTGAGCCTGGGCATCCAGCCCGAACGTTTTCGTATCCTTGTAGTAAAAGCAGCCATCGCCTATCGGGCCGCATATGAGTCCGTCCTGAAGCGTATCATCGAAGTCGATACTCCAGGCACAACGACCCCAAACCCCAGGCGACTCGATTACAAACATGTCCCCCGCCCGATTTTCCCGCTGGATGAGATATAGGCTTTGGGCCTCGCTCTTTTACTGGGCTTAAGCTCGGGCTCTGTCACTCGACAGAGTATTTTTCGATCGCTTCCTGATTCAGCTCTATGCCAAGTCCCGGGCGATCCGGGAGCTTGATAACCCCGTTTTCAATTGTCAGGGGGTCGTTCACCAGTTCGCGGCGAAGCTCAGAATCGCACATTTCGGCGGGCAGAAATTCGATGAACGGGCAATTGGGAATAGCTGCGGCCATGTGAGCTGAGGCCGCGATACCGATACCGGTCTTCCAACAGTGCGGCACGACCAGCCGGCCGCGATCCTGAGCCATGTGGCAGACACGCATGGCCTCGGTCAGCCCTCCAACTCTGCCCACATCCGGCTGCACGACCTGGACGCCCGCATCCATGAGTTCCTTGAATTCGAAACGGGTGTTCTGCCATTCGCCGATTGCGATTCGCATGGGCGCTTCACGGGCGAGGATGGCATAGCCTTCGAGGTTGTCTACCTGCAGCGGCGTTTCGAGAAAGAAGATATCAAGATCGGCCCAGTTGTTGACGGTGCGAAGGCAGGAGTACGCGTCAAACCAGCGATACTGGACATCCACCATCATGGCGAAATCGGGGCCTACTGCCTCGCGGCAGGCTCGAACGATTTCGGTAGCCTGTTCGTCGGTGCCCTTCAGGCCTGCATGGCGGTAGGGGCCGTCGAGAGTGCACTCCATCTTGCCGGCCCGGTATCCCATCTGTTTAGCACGTTTCGCCCATTCCACGAGTGAGGCACCATATTCATCCACCGTGTCGCCATAAGGCTGCAGAGAAGCGTAAGGAACAATATGGTCATGGTGCGCACCACCCAGCAACTTGTAGCACGGCAGGCCGAGCGCCTTCCCCTTGATATCCCACAGCGCCATGTCGATGGCCCCCATGGCGCTGATGACCGCGCCGCGGCGACCGGTCATGCAGGTGAACGTGTACATCTTTTCCCAAAGGGCGCTGGTATCGAAGGGGTCCTGGCCAATGAGAAGCTCCTTCATGCACATGTCCATGCTGTGCCCACCCGGCGATTCAATAGCGGCCTTAGCTACCCACGGGCCGGTGTCTGTCTCGCCGATGCCGGTGATACCCTCATCCGTATGGACGACCACGACGATGTCATCTTGAGAGGAAGAAGTCGCGTCTTCACGAACTCCGGGGATGACAAGGATGTGGCATTCAATCTCTGTAATTTTCAAGGCTATTCTTCTTAGGGTTGCAGTATTTAATCAGTCCAGGTATTGCTGGTGTGGAATTTCTACGCCGATATCAGACAGAAGATGTCAACTTCGTTCAACGCGTCATTCCTATCATGAATCCAAATCAACTGGTCATCGAATTTGAATCACAGGGAGTCGCACTGATTGAAAGTTTGATGACACCCACCCAGATAGTCGCAGCCCAGACAGCAGTGGAATGGGCAATGTCACAAAAGCAGGAGCGCTACAAGTGGATACGGCAGCGCACCTACGAGTGGTTCGAAACCCATCCTATTTTCGTAGAACTGATGGAGCATCCTCTGGCGCTGGAAATAGCCGGAAGAATTCTGGGTTCAGACTTTCATCTGATAGCCGCCCAATGCTCACGGAATACGAAAGACGACCCTTACGCGCCGGGAGCTATGAATATCCACCGGGACAAGGTGTTCTTTCCGACTGATGAAAAAATGACAGAAGGCATACTCCCACACCACTACGGATTTTCGGCTATGTGGTATGTGCAGGATACGCCACTGGAGATGGGGCCGACGGAACTCATCCTACGTTCGCATTTAACCGATAACAGCTACAGGCAAGACGCGCTGGACGGGGTAGAGCTGTTTCGTCGCAGTATTCCTGCCGGCAGTCTGCTTCTATTTTTCCACCGCACCTGGCACCGCGGCGCCTGGAATCAAACGGATACCCCGCGAGACCTGATCACGAATGCCTATGCAAGAAGGGAAATCGACAAAGTGCAACTCACCTCGTCCCTGGAAAACGAGGGTGACTGCTACGTGCCGTGCGAGCAGCTCCTGAAAATTTCGAGCGAATCGATCAGAAAGTTGTTGAGAGCTTAAGGCAAGAAATGGCATCCCATTCACCATTCCACTTCCTCCCTTCACGCATCCTTCACATGCTTTCCATTTGTGCTCGTCATGGCGCCAAAAGGATCCTCACGTTCCGGCGGGCCAGTCTCACCACCAAAGAAGAATTCTATACCCGCCAGGAGCACTAAGACGCCCGCACCCATCAGCGCCGCACAGGGGACCACCTGTGCGGTATAAAGGAGGTTCATCAGGACCTCTTGCTGATAAAAACCGAAGAAAGTGGCAACCCCACATCCCCATACCAGAGCGAACCACTCCTGATAAGTGCGGATAGAATACATGCGTGAGGCGCGCCAGAACATCCCGAACGTCCCCCCCGCTAGTGGCCCGAAACAGACGGCCAGGATGAGCGACTCCTGCGACTGAAAGTCTTCGAAAAACACCGACGCACCGAAGAAGAATGTCAGCCCCAGTGGAAACGCCAGCTTGATGTAACTTGTAAACAGAGCAACCGCTTCATCGAGTCCGCTGTCCGTGGGGATGTTTCTCTTTTCTCTAATCAAAAGAACCAGAGCTATCAGGCCTCCAATCAGGGCGCCGGGGTATGGGTTGGATTTGATAAATCCGAAGATGTAAAGGGTCGAATTGTTACACCCGAACTCGCCGACAATTGCCCCAGCCGAAACCAGAATCATGACCGTGGCGAAACGCCCCCCGGAGAAACTCGACAAAGGTGAGAGATACCGGCGTTCCGGGAGGCTGGCACCGCCGAGGCCCGCGATGACCGCGCCGAACAGAATCCCCGCAACTGATGAAATTGAAATGATCAGCATGGCAGTCACTGCATGACAGAGGCCTTCGTCAAGCAGGTAAACAAATATGTAATGCAGGGAAACGAGGCCCGCAGCCAGAGCCAGCAATTCTGTCGCTCGCCGGCTGGGCAAAGTCCGGTCTCGGGAAGGAGGCGCGGTCTGCCATCTGAAAATCGCTCCACCACTCATCCATCCCCACAACACACCCGTGACCGCAAGGATTGATGTGACAGGCCCCGGCAGAGAATAGCCTGTAACCACCAGGGCGAGGCATGCCAGGGGCAGAATCCCACCAAGCAGTATGCTCATCATGCCAGAGGGGCTCCTACTGAAGTCGGGAAACTTTATCTTCAGAAACAGGCTCCCTGAGATGTGCGTCAGAGCGAGTCCCAGCATCAGAGTCAGGCTCAAGAAATGGAGATGAGCCCTCCTGAAATGAAAACCTGCGGGTCGTTCCGGAACTTCTGCAGGCTCAATAGCGCCAACGATTGCCTGCGGGTCATCTGCTTCATCATCATCATCATTGTGAATGTGAACCTTTTCATAGGGTTCGACCGGCCAGGCGAAAATGAACAGCGTTGAACGGACTCCAATCACCGCACCCATCAGAGAAAGCAGAATCATCGCCAGCCTCTTCTTAATCCAACCTGATTCCCGCGAGGTATCAGGAGTGAATACTTCCAGCCCAATGAATCCTGCCAGGACTGCACCGATAACGGCCCCCGCCTGCATCAAATCATGCTGATCCAAGACATGATGAGCTCCACGTATCATCCAGATCTGTCCCGCCAAAGCGCCCATGATGGAGAACGTCAGCAGGTCAATAATAAACAGGGCTTTCTTAGACATCAGGGACGAACGCTTAAAGGGGAATTGACCCCGGCATGTTGACAGGATTGTTGTCCATGAGCAATCACCAGGACGCTGGCGAAGCCGGATTATTGAGTCAGCCTGTCTCCCGTTCTGAAGAGACTGCTCTGAGGAACAGACTCTTACCTTTAATCTTGCTTTTGATCTTCCCATTTTTCGGATTCCCTCCTCTTCCGGAGCACACAAAGCGGGAATTTCCATATTCACGCCGCAACTGTTCCTGTCGCCGCCAAGGCTCGCAAATGTTCGGAAATCATCTTAAGGATTCAAATAGTCATGAATTTGCCACCATCTGAATACGTCTCCGTCCGGGAAGAGCTTCTTCTCAAGTTCGCGACGGCCTGCCTTCAAAAATCCGGCACTTCCGCCGAGCACGCGGCCCTGATTTCACGCCTGCTTGTGAATTCCGATCTGCGCGGCGTTCGCAGCCACGGCACCAGGCAGATAAACGGTTACTGCCTTTCATTTGAAGGAGGAAGTCTGAATCCTTCCCCCGAGACAAAAGTCATTCACGAAACGCCCACCTGTGCCGTGGTCGACGGGGACGGAACTCTCGGCTATCTGCCGATGATGCAGGCCACAGAGTTGGCCGTGCAAAAGGCAAAAGAGGTCGGGCTCGGGATGGGCCTCGCCAGACATATCGGCCATTACGGCGCGGCGGGACACTACGTTCGCGTATGCATGGAACACGGCTGCATCGCTTACTCTTCGCAGGGCTATTATGGCCAAGGTAATCGACGCGGTCAGCAGCCTAAACCGCAGGTCGGTTACTTTGGCAATCCTCCGATCTGTATTGGCATCCCATCGGGCACAGAGCCTCCGGTCATCCTCGACATGGGCACTTACATTCTGACCGGTATGCCTGAGGGCCCTGAAGTTGAGGAGCTGTTCGAAAAGATTCCTGTCGCCTTTTATCGGAGCATTGGATTCGGCGTGATATCAAGTCTGCTCGGAGGCGGCCTCGCCGGGATCACCACTGCTACAGCTCGTGAAGTCGCGAAAAAATGGCCTTCCGCCCAACTGGGTGGGATGGTCCTGGCTATCAACGTGGAAAGCGCAGTGGACAAGCAGCTTTTCCTTGATGAAGCGGACCGAATCGTCCGCGATATTCGTGAAAGCTACGAACCCCTTCCAGGCCACGAGGAAGCCCTCGTGCCCGGTGCAATAGAAGAACGCCGAGTTGAACTGCATCGACGCGAAGGAATTCGATTCGGCCCGGAAGAGCAGAAGGTGGCCATTACGGCATCTGACCGACTCGGTGTCCCCTTGCCTTGGGAGCGTTGATTCGGCTCTCCCCCTTCCACCAATCCATCACTCCACACTCCATTAACTGAGACCATGCTCCCGAAGCCCGCGCCATTCCCACCGCCCAGGAACCTCACACGCCGCGAGGGACACTACCGATTCCAACTGGCCACCAAAATCGTCGTCAAGAACCAGGCATCCGACGAGGAAAAGATGGCCGGGGAATGGATCCTGAACTCCCTGGAAAACTACCACAGTTTTCACGCCGCGACAGGGCCGGCAAGCATGATGAAATCACTGACGAATGGAATCCACCTGGTGGATGCCTCCTCTCCCGGCAGTTTTTCGGACTGGATTAAAAAGCTCAACCTGCCATCCGATCTCAAAGAGGAAGAGGCATTCATTCGTGCCGACGAGAACGGCGCGATCATCGCCGGCGGTGGGCCCCGCGGCGTCTTTTACGGCGCACAGATATTCTGCGAATTGCTTGGAACTCAAAAAGACCGGCCAGCAATACCGTTCATGGAAGCACGGAGCGCGCCTTGCTTCGCCGCCCGCGGAATCCATCTTTCGCTGAACCTTCGAAGCCCCGATCCGTCCTTCATCTGGCGCATCCTGGGCGAAATGATGCGGCTCAGAATGAACATGCTGATCCTCAAGTTGAATCGAGGTATTCAATACGAATCCCGGCCCGAGCTCGCAGGACCGAAAGCCCTCTCAAGAATTGAAATGCTCGGCATTCTGGATACCGCCAGAATCTACGGCATCCGCGTGGTTCCCCAGCTCGATTTCCTGACCGGCCAGGATTCTTTTCTGCTCGAAGCCCGACCGGACCTGGTCGCCAATCCTGACCATCCGTTTGCATACGACCCGTCCATTCCAGTCGTTCACGAAATCATGGAAGACGTCGCCACGGAACTGATCGACCTCTTTCAACCGGACAGCTTCCACATAGGGATGGGCGGCTTCGAAGAACACAAGCCATCCGAAATTCTGTCACGGGAATGCGAGCCAAGCGCAGATATCTTTCGTGACGAACTCAACCACTGGTTGCGATTCTTCGAAGAGCGAAATGTCGCCCCAATCGTTTCTGCGAGCGGCTTCCGGCCACAGAACCATGGCGAAGCACCCCAAGATATTCCCGCAGGCGAGAGCGGAATCACCTTCTGTCTGGAAGGCGAAGCACAGGAGGAGTTCTCCTGCCCAGACAGCCTCGGACTCGTCAAGCCTTCGCGCCAGACCCTCGTAAAAACCATCCGCGATTATGCGGGATGGAAAAGACCGCCCCAGGGCCTCTGCCTGCAAACCAACTGTCCGGCAACAGAGCTCGACTTCCAACGGAAAGGCCTTCTCGACGCAATGGAGGATGTGGCCCGGCTCCTATGGGATCCGACCTATGAACCACCCCAGCGAAGCACCTCCCTGAGTGGACTGATTCTGAGGGATGCGTAAAGGATCCGAATCATTTACCTTTCGGGCCTTTCAAATACTTATCAAACCAGCGAATGATGTGGTTGATTCGCTCTATTCGCCGGTCGGTCCTGCCGCCGCGAGAGAGGCCGTGTGATTCGTCCGGGAAGCGGACGAATTCGGTGTCTACTCCCAGCTTCTTAAGGGCTACAAATACCTGTTCGCCCTGCTCGATATTGCAGCGGAGATCCTGTTCGCTGTGGATGACAAGGGTGGGCGTCCTGGCGTTACCGATGTATTTCATGGGTGACTGTCGCCAGTAGTTTTCCATGTTCTCCCACGGCGGCTCGTCGTTGAAGACCTCCTGGAACGCCCAGTTGAAATCGCTCGAACCGTACATGCTTATCAGGTTACTGACACAGCGCTGGGTGACTGCGCCCTGAAAACGATCTGTGTGTCCGATGATCCAGTTGGTCATGAAACCACCGTAGCTGCCGCCGGTGACGCCCATCCTCCGACGATCCAGGTACGGCCGTCGCTGAACGAAATCGGTGAAAGCCATCAGGTCATCATAATCCGCACCGCCCCAATCGTTCCAGATCGCCTTTGCGTGCTCCTCACCGTATCCGGATCCGCCGCGGGGATTGCAATAGTAAACGACGTAACCGGCTGCCGCGAGCATGTAGAACTCGGACATGAATGAATACCCATACTGTGCCAGCGGGCCGCCGTGAATGTAAAGAATAGAGGGGTACTTTCTGCCAGGCCGAAATCCGGGCGGCTTTAAGATCCATCCCTGCAGATCGTTTTTCACCGCACCTTTGAACCAGACTTCTTCAACGTCTCCCAGATCGAGTTTCGGCAGCCATCCGGAGTTCAGACCGGTCAATGTTCTAACGGCCCCTGCAGCCAGATCGCTGACACAAACTTGTCCCGGATCGGACAGATCGCCACGAAGGCAGGCCAGCCTGTTTCCGCGTCGGTCGAGGGTCAGATTGCCGTATGCTGCCTCTTCATCAAGTACGGATTCGATGGCGCGGCTCTCTACGTCGATATGCATCACGCTTGTGCCGCCCTTGCGGGATATCTGGAAGTAGACGGATTTCGAATCCGGAGACCACACCGGGTCGGACATGGAAGCGGACGCGGTATCCGTAAGGGTAAGACTGTTGACGGCGAAGTCATGGCCGGCTGTCAGCTCGACGGCCTTGTTACTGTTGCGGGTGGGAACGAGCCAGAGTTTTTCATTCCGCCACCACTGTTTTTTCTTCTGGACTCCAATGTAAGCAATGAATTTTCCGTCGGGAGAGAATGAAGGGCTGAACTTTCGGCCTTCGGGGGCGGAGAGTTTTCTTATGCGGCCGCCGGCAGCCGGCATGATGAAAATGTCCATACCGTCCAGGTCGAAATCCGGATCGTCGCTGCGATTCGAGCAGAAGGCGATGCTCTTCCCATCCGGTGACCAGGCCGGCCCCTGTTCAGAGTATTTCTCGCCCGATGTCAGTTGGGTCGCTTTGCCGGATTTGCTGTTGATGAGCCACAGATGCGGTCGCTCAGCAGGCAGAAAACCAGCACCATCCTGCTTGTAATGAACACGGGTAAAGTGCCTGACGACGACGCCCAGTTGCTTTTTCCACTCGTCCTTCTCGCGTTCGAGTTCTTCCTCGTCCTTTTTTCTGAAAGAACAAACAAACTGCTTGCCGTCGGGGGACCATTCGTACGACAGAATCGCCCCTTGAAGACGGGTCAGCGGACGGGCTTCACCTCCATCAAAAGGAATGATGTGAATCTGTGATTGCTTTTCTTTCCCCCGGCTGGACAGGAAGGCAATCTCTTTCCCGTCTGGCGACCAACGTGGGCCGCTGTCTTGATCACCGTAAGTAAACTGCTTTGGCCTTCCGCCCTGCGCAGGCACTATCCAAAGATTCGTGAAACGCTTTTCGGACTCCTTTTCCACTCGCACCACCGTGTAAACGACATGCTCTCCATCCGGTGAGATCCGGCAGTCACCGATGAGTTCCATGCGGTAGAGATCTTCGGGCTTGATTTTGTTGTTCTTTTTATTCTGCTGTTGCCTGGCCATTGTTGAGTCCAATTGGTTTCCTGGGCTTCTTCAGTATTCGAAAAGTCAGTTACGTTTTTTCAAGATGAAGAAGATGACAGTTTCATCATGGACGGATTTGCACCCCGTTACTGAACCGGAGCGGGGTAAAGTCAGATCAGCCTCTGCCGGGTTCGCCCTGTCCGTCACTCATAAGAGAAGATTCTTAATTCCTGGCAGAAATTGATCGCGCACCACTGTTTCCCAGTTCATCCTATTGGCAATCTCGTGACCGGATTCGATTCGTGCCTTGAGCAGTTCAGGTCTGCTCGTCAGCCGTTTCGATAGCTCAAACGCCAGCCGACTCGCCTCCCTATGTTCGATAGCTTCCCGCTGCTTGCGTTCCATTTCGATCATCTGGCTCAAGTCGCCACTCAATTCAGCCTGGGTGTAATTGCCGACCAGGATGAGTTCAGAGTCGAGAGCGCCCACCTGCTCTGCAAAGGCGCGGCAGCCGCACACATTCGAGAACACGCAGACTGCACCGTATGTCAGCGGTTCGAGCTGAGCGATGCCGAAAGGTTCATAGATGGACAAACCAAACTCGGCGTCCGTACCCTTTCGAAGCGCCTGGAACTCAACGTCGGCGCCAAGCTTTGGCCCACACAGAACCGGCCCCCAGCCGAACTGATTGATAAACACCATCTGAATGTTTCGGGCTGCCAGGTTAAAAGACTGAACCGCGTCATTAAGGGCCTCTTCACTTCCTATGAGATCTGAACCGCCGAGCTGGTGGCACGCCGGCCAGCCGTATTTGGCCATCTCGGCCACCTCTTCTGCAGAACGGCGGAGACTCCCTTCGCTGGCGAGGAGGAAGTAGGTGGCCTTTCTTCCCGATTGTTCAAGCAGGGGATCAAGTTGAATGAGCACCTGAAAGTCGCGCCATATAGCTTTACTGACCACCGGCCTCGCAACATGGGTGAAAATCAGATCCGGCCGCTGGCCCGTCAGCCCTTCTGCAAAGTCCTGAAGCGCACTTCGGCATCGTTGTCTCTCTTCGTACGTGATTCGTTCGGATGGAATCCCATTAAAAACGCAGTCAATACGGCCGCGTCGAAATGCCTCACCCAGGAATCGAAATTCCTCTGCAACCAGGTCACCCACCGCAAAAATTCCGTCAAGGAAATGCGCCAGGCAGAAGATGGCGTGCTTCCAGTAATGATGCTGTGAGCCGAACGTTTCATCGAGACAGAGGCCAGACGCCGCTGCCCTTCGCATTACGTTGTAGAACATCGTGTCGTGTCCGGCCCGGCCCTCGGTCAGGCCCCTTGCGGTAGCAACTTCATGTGCGTGAAAGATAGTGCGATCAGAAGGTCGGCCTTCAAGCTTTACCCTGAGCGCCAGCGGCAGGCCCATGAAGTCATGAGAAATAAAGACACTCGGCCCATCTTCACCGAGTAGCAGCCGCAGGATCTCGTATCCCGGCCCGGCCAGACGCATGAACTGGTCGAGTTCCGCCACGGATTCATACCTGAGATAGTCGAACTGGAATTGTTTCAAGAGGACCAATTTGAATTCATTCAGAAATTTGATTTCAGAATCTTCCACATTGACCAAAACAATCTCGACGCTGATCGCCTCGCCAGTGACCGGATGCAGAAGGGATCGTTCGCCGTAAACAATCTGTACGTTATGTACTTTTTCGATGAACAGCAGGGCTTTGGAGTGCACCGATTCGAAGACCCCATCCAGAGAAGAGAAGTGGACTGCACCACCCTTACCCAGCCGTTGTTTTCCAGGTTCGTCTACATTGAACGGGCCAATCAGGATGGTTCTCTCAACTCCCTTACGGTAGGCGGCGGAAGTCAGCAGGCCCCGGAGGACAGTGCCAATGCCACCCTTCTGCTCGACTGCTTCATGAGTGATGTGGACGACTTGCATGGGGTGTAATGAGTAATGCGTATCGCAGCCGTAAGGCCGCAACCAAAGGGAAGAAAAGTGCTTCCAACGAATTCAAGGAAACAACGAATGCGGAAGGGAGAAGAATGCAAATTTGCATTGGCTTAGCGTGATGAGGCTTACCCCTCCAGAATCTTTCAAAAAAAACAAGAAACTCATCTGTAAACGTGTATCGCAGCCGTAAGGCCGCAACCAATGGGAAGAAAAGTGCTTCCAACGAATTCAAGGAAACAACGAATGCGGAAGGGAGAAGAATGCAAATTTGCATTGGCTTAGCGTGATGAGGCTTACCCCTCCAAAATCTTTCGAAGAAAACAAGAAACTCAACTGTAACCCTGTAATGAGTAAATTGATAAAGGTTACTTATCTTGAGCCTGGAACTGAATTGGTTCTCCATCGTGGCCTGGAAAACCCATTCCATAAAGGCTGTGAACGAACCCTATCCCTGAAAAAGTGACAGTGCGCCATCTACGTATATTTCCGTCCCGGTTACATAGCTCGCATCGTCACTTGCCAGATAAAGGATGGCTGAGGCCACTTCCTCTGATTCCGCGGCTCTCTGTTCCAACGGGATCATGCCAACCGGGTACTCCCGGGGGATACGAATTTTGTCTATGTTTCTTGCAAACGTATTTTCACCGATGCTGGTTTTCGTGGCCCCTGGACAAACGACATTTACCCGGATCTTCCATTGAGCCAGTTCCATGGCGGCCATCTTGGTAAAGGCGACCTGCGCGGCCTTGGAGGCCGAGTAGGCGGTGAATCCGAAGTTCGAGAATATGCGATTCCCGTTGACGCTGGAGATAACGATGATGCTGCCTCCACCGGATGCACGGAGATGTGGGATGGAATACTTCACCGTAAGGAATGTCCCCCGGACATTGATGTGATGGGTCTGATCCCACTCATCCGGAGTGATTTCTTCGATAGGTGCGAATACTCCGTTAATGCCGGCGTTTGGGACGACAATGTCCAGTCTCCCCCATTTGGCGACCGTCTCCTCGACGAGCTTTTGCACATGCTCCGGTTCGGCAACGTCGCCAGCCAGCGAAAGGACATCTCCGCCGAGTTCCCTGATTTCCTCTGCCGCTTCCTCCAGCCTTTCCATACGCCTGGCGGTGATTGCGACCTTTGCACCCTCTTTGGCCATGGCGATGGCGGCAGCTTTACCGATTCCGCTGCTGCCCCCGGTGATGAGTGCGACTCTGTCTTTGAGCTTCATAGTAATACCTCCTGGTTTGATTCATGTTTTATGTCGCGTTCTTCCCTGCGACTTGTCCCGAATTGCATACTATCGTGAGCGCTCCGAAAGCGGAATACGATTGTGGCCGGACTCGCTGTTTCCAGTGGCTGCATTCTACCGGCCCCACCTCTGCCTTTTTTGCCCCGGAGGGGCAGCGGCAGAAGATCGCCTACGCCCCTCCGGGGACCGGTGGTTAAAACCACCGGCTACTTGCCTATACGCCTCCGGCGTAATCTGAAACAGAATGTGGTCAAAGCCACAGCCACACAGTCGAGCCTTGTCTGAGACTCGAAGCCGCAGCGGCAACTTTCACGGAACGGCACAAAACATTGGACGAATCCGAAGAGACAACTGACCGGCGAATCTGGCTGATCAAGCTTGGCGGGATAGCTCCGGTAGTCCTTGGACTTGCCGGATACTTTCTGATTCCCGCCTTCAGGGAAGATTTGAACGCCGGGATTGGCATTCTTGTCAGCGGTAATCCTGCAGATATCCCCGGGGCCCTAAAGGTGTGGGCCGCCGGTTTTGGCATCTGGGCGCCGATGACCACCTCCATTCTGATGGTCGTCCAGGCCCTGGCTGCGCCGATTCCTGCGGTGTTTATTACTGCGGCGAACAGCCTGCTTTTTGGCCCTTTCGTCGGAGGGCTCCTTTCCATTTCTTCTGCGACGGTGGCCGCGTTTATCTGCTTTGCTCTGGCTCGAACATTTGGCGAACCGCTGGTTGGCCGGCTGATTCCACCAAAGATGCGAACCAAAACCGATGCCTTCGTCGATGGCCACGGTGGGACTGCAATCCTTGTTGCGCGGCTCATCCCAATCGTCCCTTTTGATCCCATCAGCTACGTAGCCGGTCTGTCGAAGATGCGGGCCGGTACTTTCTTCTGGGCAACGCTGATCGGCCAGATACCCGCAGGAATGACTTATTCTTACCTGGCCCAGGAACTGGGGCGTCCGGCACGGATGGCTGCAATGGCGGCAGGCGCGTTTATTGGGCTGCTCATTTTCGGTTACGCGGTTCGGATGATTCTAATCACACGAAAAGACAAGCCGAAAGAATAGTGCGTTGGAGCGTGGTGCACTCGCTCCACGAGGGCCTGCAAAAAAAGTGGTGCACTCGCTCCGCGAGGGCCTGAGCAATCGAACCGGAGGCATGAACTTCAATGGACTGCATTTTCAGTCTCCTCCAGTGCCCTTGAAATGGCTGTCCTTCTTAGCGAACAGGACATTGAATGACGTCAGGCTTCCGTAGCATCGGGTGATGTATCCCTGAAGTTCCAGCTTCTCCTCACCGCTGAGAGACTTGTTGTTATTAATCTTCTGTTCCAGCACGCGTAGCTTTTCCCGTACGCCGATGATCTTCTTGAAGAAAGCTTCAATCGGTATTTCTTTTTCCTGAACTTCATCGTTTCCGGGCAGCAGGACCATCGTGCCGCCGGACCATTTCGGTGCGATTTCGATGTCCGCTTCCATCCAACCGTAATCCTGCATTGCCGCGCGAACGGCCTGCTTGATGAGGCTGGATTCCGGATCACTCACAGCTTCGACCACCGTGATGCCCGGTAGACTTGGCGGGATGAATTTCGCTCCCAGTCCTTTGAAAATGATTACATACGTATCGTTGTGGTAACCCACCACACGGCCGAGACCGTTGGAAGGATGGCGGACAACGGTGCCGATCCCAAGTCGGCGGTCGGAGGTCTGGTTCTGTTGCGATGGTTGATCAGTCATTTTCTGCTCCTGTATCCCTTGTTTTTCCCTGATGTGTAAACAGTGCGTTTTGTGGACATTTCGCCGGATTCAATTTCAACCCAACAATCTCAACAGTTCCACCGGCGAGTCAATCAACTCTCTGGCACCGAACTTACTCAGTTCCCCCGCGTCACGAAAACCCCAGGTGACGCCAACCGGGAACATTTCGGCAGCACAGGCAGTTTTCATATCGGTATCTGTGTCTCCGACATACAGCCAGTCAGTGCATTCAATATCCAATTCCAGGGCGAAGGACCTGGCGCCGGCGGGGTCTGGTTTTCTCGGTACATCAGGCAATGCGCCCTGGATCTTGCGGAAGTCTGCATGGGCAAAAAAGTGTTCCACGACTTTCCTGGTAAACGAATCCGGTTTATTTGAAAGAACTGCCATCACAATCCCCCTGGTCTCTAACTCACTAAGGAGTTCGTTGATACCGGAATAAGGCATACTCTTCGCACACCAGCGTTGTTCGTATTCATCTTGCATGGCGTCGATGCACGCTTGGATCAGGTCATCAGATTGCTCTGCTTCAGGAAGAACTCGTTCCGCCAACACTCTCATTCCGTCACCGACAAATGCTCGATAACACTGCACCTCGTGCTGCGGGAAACCAAGACCAGCCAACGCTGCGTTCATTGAATCCGCAAGGTCGTCGAGGGTGTCGAGCAGTGTGCCGTCAAGGTCAAAAATTACAGCACGAAAAGGCATTTTGATAAGAGTGGTTTACGGAGACAATAAGCCCCACCCAGGCTAACCCCGGATTCTACCCCCCTTCAAAGACAACGAAACACAGATGCCAGGTCGGAAACCAACCAAGGAAAAAATGAGGGTGAGGAATCTCCTCCCAAGAAAGGCTGGGGATGGGATACTTCGGCCGAGGATGAAGTCCAATGTCGGCAGGAACGAGCTATTGGAGAACCGATGAAAGTCATTCTATCTGCTGAACAGAGTCTTCGGGAGTTTTCGCTCAGAGGCCCTGACTGAGATCGAAGGGAAGGCAGCTCAGGTCCCCGTCTTCCATTGATCTTTTCTGTTCAGCAGCCTGAGCGGAGCAATTTCTTCCTGGTCACACTTTACATGAGACCGTTAAGCCAACCCTCGCCTCCTTTCATGAGACCTCTCGTAATATTGTTGGTCAGTGCCCTGACCGTAGCGTTGCCCCGCGGCCAGGTCCGCGGGGAGCCGTTGCCTGGTTTGCTGGATGTCGAGGGAGTGGTTGGGAACGAGCCCGGGTTGGACGACGTCGAATTTGAGGCAGCGACGGCAAGGCAAATCCCGATTGCGGCGGATATTGGCGAACTCAGGATTCCATTCAAACTGGGCAAGGCGAAGACGCTGACATTGACTCTCGTCTGGAACGATGGCAGCCAGACCGAGATCCTCTTTCTAGCGGCTGACGCGAAGTATCAGAAGAAGGTCCCCGGCGATAATTTCCGGTCCGTCGAGCAACGGCTTCCCGGTGCTTGCCTGGAGATTCCGGCACTGGGCATCAGCTATCACACACGACCGAATCCAAGTTTCTACAGAGAAGCGGCTCTTAAGGGTGTGCGGGCAAAATGGGCGTCACTGCCCAACGTTGCCGATCATCTATTTCTTCTTTCAATCCGAGTGGAAGGAGGTGGTGCGGCACTCAGCCTGGATGGCAACTATGTTGGGAGCATCCCAAAGACGAACCCTCTCACTGCCGTGGTGTTTCCGCTTTCGGAGGAGACGAAGGTGGAGCGTCTGCTCCGAAAGAAATGGACGCCGTGGTTGCCACTTGATATCAGAACCCTCAACCGGCCGGGCGTGATGAAGGGTGCGGTGCTCAGCATTAACCAGGACTCCTTAAATGCACATGACGCGCCGATACGTGTAGCGAACGGTAGTCTCAATGCGGATGTCGGAACTGTTCGGGATGTTTCGCCGCCCGTTAACATGGACGATTCCATTTATCGGTATCTCGAGCGCAGTGCGTTCGAGGGGCTGCCGGAAGCGTTGTTGATATCCGTGCCGTCTGCTCCATACACGAGGGCCTAGTGGTCTTTCCAGCCCTATTTTTCAGGTCAATGTTGAGATCGAATACTGACATTTCAGCAGCCCCGGGAGGGGAGTTTTCGCCCT
>JAQBXN010000234.1 GCA_027625095.1 Planctomycetota bacterium
GCATTCACCCCGCCCGGCCGCAAATCCGCAAACTAAAACTAAAAAGTTCGACGTTGGCGAAGTCAGCCACGTGGAACTGCAACAACTGCTCGCCGAAATCAAAGACGAAGTCAGCTCCGAACGGTTTGAGTTTATCGAACGCATGGCGGGCACGGTTGAATACCTGTTTGAACTGCTCGGCAAAGAAGGGGTCACCATCCGCGACCTGCGCAAGCTCTTCCTCGGGCACACCAGACCTACGGAAAAGACAAAAGATGTCCTGGGCGAACCAACGGAAGACGCGACATCCACAGAGCCGGATGCGACGGAAGGCGAAAAGCAGGACGCCGAACCCACGGGAACCGACGACGACAAAGAAGCGCCCAAAGGACATGGCCGTAACGGTGCCGACGATTACCCCGGCGCAGAAATCATCCCCATCCCACATCCCGACCTGAAACCGGGCGACGCCTGCCCCGCATGCGACAACGGCACTGTCTATCAGCAGCCGCCCGGCAAGATACTCCGTATTACCGGACAGCCCATGATTGCCGCAAAAGTATACGAGCCCGAAAAACTGCGTTGCAGCCTGTGCGGCAAAATCTTCACCGCCGAACTTCCATTGGAAGCCGGCCATGAAAAATACGACGCCCACGCCGGCAGCATCATCGCCCTCATGAAATACGGCACAGGCATGCCCTTTCATCGCATGGAAAAACTCCAACAGGGATTTGGCGTCCCACTTCCAAGTTCCACCCAGTGGGACATCGTTCATACCGTCTCCCGAATCGTCGAACCCGTTTACTATTGCCTCATCGATCAAGCCGCCCAGGGCCAGATTTTTCATAACGACGACACCGGCATGACCATCCTTGCCATTGAGCCCGACCCGAGCCTCAACCCCGAGCGCACCGGCACGTTCACCACCGGCATAGTCGTCCTCGCCGGCGAGCACAAAATCGCCCTCTTCTTCACCGGACGAAAACATGCCGGCGAGAACCTCAACCAAGTCCTCGACAAACGGAGTGTCGACTCACCCGTCCCCATCCAGATGAGCGACGCCCTCTCACGCAACAGCCCCAGAGACCACCAGACAAACGAAGCCAACTGCAATACCCACGGCCGCCGCAACTTCGTCAAAATAGTCGATAACTTCCCAGAACACTGCCGCCGCGTCCTCGAAGACCTGCGGGACGTTTACCGAAACGACGCCGAAGCCAAAGAGCAAAACATGTCCCCCCAAGAGCGGCTTCAGCATCACCAGCAGCACAGCCAGCCCATCATGGAAGCACTCAAAGAGTGGATGGAACAAGAACTCCACACCCGCCAGGTCGAGCCCAACAGCAGCCTCGGCAAAGCCATGAACTACATGCTCAATCACTGGGAGAAACTCACCCTCTTCCTGCGCAAGCCCGGCGCCCCGCTCGACAACAACATCTGCGAACGAGCCCTCAAAATGGCCATCCTCCACCGCAAGAACGCCCTCTTCTATAAAACCGAAAACGGCGCAAGAGTCGGCGACATCTTCATGACCATCATCCACACTTGCCGACTCTGCGAAGCCAACCCCTTCGACTACCTCACCGCCCTCCAACAAAACGCCGCCCGGATCAGCGCCACCCCCGAAGACTGGCTCCCCTGGAACTACCGGCAGACTATGCTGCAGCTTGGCGCAGCCACCGTCTGACCACCAGCCTGAAGTCGCACCGGCCGAACCTAACAGCCCGCCGTCGAGACCAACTCGCCACCCGCCCCGGCCTGGCCACCATCTGACCTGCCGGCCCGATGTCGCCCCAGCCCCACAGCCCGCCGTCGAAACCAGCGCACAACCGGCAGCCCCCGGCCTGCCGAATTTTCGATTTTGCATGCTTACCGGAAGCTCACGAGTAATAGAAAGATTACGCCAGTAAAAATACTCACGAGCATGTGGTTGTGGTCGTATGTATTTCCTAAAGCAAAGTGAGGCGGGCAAACCTATATATTGAAGTCTGATTAATATTCTTGGAATGGGACGCTGGATGGCTCACCCCTACCGTTACCATTCTGTCAGTGTCATTTTCAGCAAAGTCAAGGGAGAGACAATGTCAGGACTCAATCGACGTGAATTCGGCAAAGGCTGCGCAGTCGCAGCTGGCTTTAGAAATCTTTGTTTCAGGAATAGATTATCCGCCCAAAGCGAGCCAATGGGCCTTCAATCTTCCATAGCATTGGAGGCGCTGGAAAACTATCGAATCGCGAGTGAGGACGAGAAGTACCAGTTGCTCTGGGGAGGCATTGCGACGCATATAGCCCATTTGAAACCGGATGTAGGTCTCAACCTCCTACGGGAACAGTTTAGCGGAATCGATCCTAGTCGTCCGCCGAAGGAATTCTCAAATTATATGTTTCGCGGAATGCCATCAATCCTGTGGCGCGACTACATAGCGTTGGGGTCAGCCACATTAGGAGGCAGTTTCTGTCCTGATTCTGTGCTCGCAATGGCAATGGCGGGTGGGGAACTCTCCTTCTCGGACGCGATGGCTAGATCTGATGGCGATGTCTCTGCAATTGCATCGAGCTACTTCGAATCAGTCAGGGTCCCGAGCGAAACGGACAAACGGGTGTTTCACTTGGTCGAAGCTCTGCCAACCGAAAACCGTGCAAAAGTGATTGCGAAAGTCTTTTGTAAACTGCCTAACGAACTGGACGAAATGGCAAGTAAGATGCTGCTCAGTGATATCGCGAATCTCAGTCAGTCAAACGTCATAGAGCTGTGTGACGCTCTTGAGTGGGGGAGCCAAACAGCGAATGTCAGCAAGAAGAGCACTTCAGGACTTCGGCTGGCCACAAGGGTCATTCTGGCACGACCGGATGCATTGGTGTCTGGTCGCAAGATAATCAGATTGTTGTCACATCATGCCCAAGCTCTGGCCGATATACCGGAACACAACGAACTGCTCTCACTGATAGCGAAACACAAACTTTGGGAGGATAGGGATCAGGAAGAAGACTACTGTCTATACGAGCGAGCAGATACCTTCAGTTGGAGGGCAGACTTTGCCCGGTTAATAGCGTTCAGAGATCCAGCAAAAGCGATTTCTGTGGTAAGAGAAATCGCAGACTCCCTTGCAGACGGAGTTGGTCTCTATGATGAATCCCGGCCACATCGCATCCTACTGATTTACAAGTTGCTTTCGGCCCTTGCCGACGCCGGTAAGGGCGCAATTCCAGATTCGCTCCAGCTTCTCATCCGTGGTTTAGCTGTTGAGGTCACTCAGTGGCCGACCGAAGCAAACGGCTTCCACTACCCCAAAGCGCTGGCCGTGAGTCTGAGCGATATCATCGTTCAGATCGCCCGTACGGACATATCCTTTGCTGCTCTGATTCATGCAGAGGCCCGATGGCATTCGTTTATGACTACCGATGCGAGACAACGTTCTGCAGTCCAACTGCAACTGATTACCGCAGGGGAGCAGATTGGGATCTCTTGTGGCTTTCCCCCAACAGACCGACGCCAATCAGATGGGGGCTGGCTGACATACGGCGAGCTCATAGGGAGTCTCTGCCAACCTAAGAAAATCTGCTTCTACGTGCTGGCGCATCTCTTGTGGGTAGTTCCAGAATCAAGGGAAGAAGTCTTGAGATTTATGCCCTCTCCAGGGATGCGGAACTTCTGCTTTAGTTGGATAGCTGATGCGGAGGCTAGCCAACATCAGTGCCGGTCCACTACATTGCGCTTGTATTCGATTGCCCGGCGTAGCCCCCCTGGCTTTTCAAGGGCAGCGTGTCTGACCTCAATTCTCGACGCCTTTAGAGACCAGGAACATTATGAATAACCAAGGGGCGCGCGTTTACCGTTCTAAGTATCTCCGATTAATTGAACTCGACCGGCGGATTAGAGCTGGCAACTACCCCAACGCCATTTCGTTTGCGAAGGAGTGGGAAGTAAGCCGCAGGACCATAGTTCGTGACATTGAATTCATGCGAGACTGCCTGAGGGCACCGATCATGTATGACTCTCGCAAACACGGTTATTATTTCACAGACTCCAAATGGACTTTGCCTAAAGTCGAACTCACCGAACTGGATGTAATGCACGTCCTACTCGCGGAGCAAATGGCCAGACAGTATTCAGGTACCCCTGTCGCTGAAATACTGGACTCAGTATTTGAAAAGCTTAAACCGCTTCTTTCTGAGCCAGTATCGATTGATCCTGCATTCATCGAAAATCACTTCTCTTTTTACGGTATGCCTTCTCGTCCGGTGTCAGAAATGGTATGGGTTGCGCTATGCCGTGCCGTGAGAGAGCAGCGAACAGTTTCGATCAACTACAACTCAGTCAGTAGCGGTATTCGAGGTGAGCGACAGGTAGACCCGTTGCACCTCGCCTGCCTTTCAAACGAGTGGTATCTAATCGCATTCGATCTCAAACACCAAGGCATTCAACAATACGCGGTATCACGGATTTATGGCATCCCGAGTCTTACCGAGAATCATTTCGAACGAGAGTTTAGTCCCGAAAAATACTTTGAGAATCGCTTCGGTCGATTCGTTGGCCAGGACGGCAAGATTTACGAAGTTAGAATTCGATTCGACAAGGAGGTTGCTCGATGGCTTGAGGAGCGAATCTGGCACCCGATGCAGACATTTCAGCCGCACAGAGATGGCTCAGCAACTCTCTCGTTCCCATCTCCGTCTTTGTACGAAATAAAGCGCTGGGTCTTACAGTGGGGAAGGCACGCAAGAGTGTTGGCACCCAAAGAATTGATTCGGGGCCAGCACGGGGTCAGGCCCCCATTTGCCATTTGGATGTCCTCAGATTTCGAGTCCACTTTTCTTGAGTTTGGCCTGAAGTCTTTTGTCCTGTTGAAGCGCTGCTTCGCCCCTTATGCGGGCATTCGAG
>JAQBXN010000235.1 GCA_027625095.1 Planctomycetota bacterium
GCAGCCATTTGTCTATGGAAACAACACCTTCGGCGTTGAAGTCAGCTCCCTAAAAAACCCAGGGTTGGTCGCAAAGCCTCCCAACCCTGGGCTATAAGAAACAACCGCCTTCGGGGTTGAAGAAAAATGTGGGTAAAGAGCAGGTTGAAACCTGGGGCCAATTGCCTTCGTCCCTTCGTGACTATTGAAGGTGGCAACATTATTTTGGCCGGAGTCCTGAGCCCTCAACTGCAGCGAGAGGTCACCACTCTGCAGTATTCCAACACTCCAATACTCCAGAACTCCAATTCACTGCTCCTACGGACTTACTGAGGCTAAACTGATGAAGATTGCAGCATGTCAAACACCAGTTGTTTTTGGGGATACGGAAGCGAACCTGCAGGTTGTTCTAAAGGCGTTGGAGCGTTCCCAGGACGCAGGGGTAGATGTTCTGTGCATGCCGGAGACATTCCTGCAGGGATACTTCAACAACAGAGAAGACGCTCGCAAGAACTCTGTCTCGCTCGATAGTGACGAGTTTGCGGACATGTGTGAGCGGTTCGGTCAGTTCAGCCCGACACTGCTGCTGGGGCTCAACGAGCTGCGCGGTGAGCGGCTGTTCAACACGGTCGTAGTGATTGAGGGTGGGGAGCTGGTTGGCCGTTATTCCAAGAACTATCTCGTGTTCAATTACTTCTGCCGCGGTGATGAGTTTCCAGTTTTCGAAAAAAACGGCGTGACCTACGGCATCATCATCTGTGCAGACTCCTCTTATATGGAACCCGCTCGGATTGAGTCGATGCGCGGCGCTCAGATCATCTTCTCGCCCCACTTCAACTACATTCAACACGACGGCGTGGACCGACACACCAGGCTCGTGCGTAATCAGCATGTCGCCCGTGCGGTCGAAAACGAGGTGTTTGTCGTCAAGACGAACGTGGTGGTACCGGAATCCTCGGGAACATCAGTCTTCGGCTATGCAGGCCTGGGTGTTGGTGATTCCTTTATTTTGGCTCCTGATGGACGGCCCGTAGCTGAGGCGGGGCTCTTCACTGAGAGTCTGCTGATCTATGACGTCCCCCCGGAAGCATTGGCCGGCAAACGCCGCAAGTTTCATCGGGCCAGTCAAGCGGTCATCGACCAATTGTGCAAGGAATATAGAAAGCTGGAGGTGTAAGGAGGAATAGATTACCGCCGCGGCTGAAACCTCTTCTTTCGTAGTCGGCGAGTCATCGCCGTTCGGAGCTTCGAAGTCGCCCCAAGCGCCATGACTGTCGCACTACGAACAATTGCCCAAACGGGTTCACCGAATGTTTACACTGACATTGTTCTACGGGGCGCTCTCGTCAACTTTGACGTCATCGAACCAAACTGGCAGGTCTGACGGTGAATCGTTCGAAAGCGTCACGATCACGCGTTCTACATCCGCGGGTGTGGTGAATTCGACTGTGAGTTGTTGCCATTCATTGTGCGGCATGGCCCAGGTGCTCTTGCCGTTGATCTGCAGGGAGCATCGGGCCTTGATGTCTCTGGTGTAAGCCCACGCGGTCACGCGGTACTTAGTATCAGGTTTGGCGTAGAGGTGCTGGGACGCTGAGATCGGCAACACTCTTTCCGCGCCAGCAGACACTCCATCCGGAGACGCAATCGTGTAGGCGTACGGAAGCGGGCCGCGCATCCGAATGCTGGCCTTTCCACTTCGTTTGTGCTCAGTGTCGTAAACAGCCGGCAGCGAATGCAAGTCCACATCATGCACCCAACGGTGGAGGATGTGCCGCAGTCCAAACCAGCGGGTGTCTTCGAAAATGGTTGTGCTTCGCCGATCCAGAAGTGCTGCTTCCGTGTCCGTCATGATATTCCACCAACCGTCCATACGGCGCGCCCAATCCGGCGACTGTGGACGTTTCATCCAGGAATACGCCCAGCGGCGATAGTGGTCTGCCGCCCAATGCCAGTCGCTCGAACCGTATGCCGTGGCGAATTCATACTCTCTCTTTTCGCCCGATGGCACGACTCCGTAGCTGACCACTGCCGCATGTGCGACCGGGCCTTCGGTTCGGTCGCCCCTCCGCAGAACTCCGGACATCGACCTTATCAAAAATGTTACATTCCGTCTCTTCAGCCCCGGAGGGGCCTGGACAAGTAGCCGGTGGTTTTAACCACCGGATCAGGAGGAGAGAGATTCTCTTAGCCCCGGAGGGGCGGAGGCAGAAGGTCGCCTGCGCCCCTTCGGGGCTAATTGCTGATTTTGCTACGTGTACCGGTGGTTAAAACCACCGGCTACTTGCCTATACGCCTCCGGCGTAATCTGAAACAGAATGTGGGCAAAGCTCAGGGCTTGCGACCTGCTCTTTGCCCACATTTTCTGCAACCCCGAAGGTGGTTGCTTCCTATAGCCCGGGGTTCGCGAGGCTTTGCGAGCTACCCTGGGATCGGGGAGCGATTTCCAATCAACGCCGAAGGTGTTGTGTCCATATCCAAAGTTCTTGCAGTGACAGTTTATATGGACGCAACCCCGTTGGGGTTGAAGATCTCCTGGCTTCCGATTACCCAGGGTTGCTCGTAGACTCGCGAACCCTGGGCTGGAGGCAAGAACACCGTTGGTGTTCAAGAATCAGAAATGTTGGCAAAGAGCAGGGTTGAAACCTGGGGCTATCTGCCAACGTCCCTTCGGGACTAAAAAAAGAGGTGCGTTTGGATGGTACGAATGGATCTGGCCCCAAGGACCCGCAACCATGAGACCTCTTCCACGCTGAAGTCCTCAATCTAAGAATCGAGATAGTCCCTGCTCAAAACGATACAAACTGAAATTATCCTTGAAAATCGGTAGTCCGATGATCGATTTTCAAGGATAATGTGCCCATGATACCTCGGGAAGCCTATAGCGAGACCATCAGGGCTGGGTTGGCGGCGAGCCCGATCGTTGCCCTTCTTGGCCCGCGCCAGTGCGGAAAAACGACCCTGGCGCGATTACTCAGCTCTGAGTTTGACCAGACGGAGTTTTTCGATCTGGAAAATCCAGGGGACCTGGCCAGCCTTTCCGGTGCACCTTTGGATGTGCTCTCAAGGTTGGAAGGACTGGTAATCATAGATGAAATCCAACGAAGGCCTGAGCTGTTCGAGATCCTGCGCGTTCTTGCCGATAGACCGAATCGGCCGGCAAATTTTCTCATCCTGGGTTCTGCTGCGCCGAGGCTGGTGAAGGGGGCATCCGAGTCACTCGCCGGGCGTGTTAGATTTGTGGACTTGACCGGGTTCGACATGTGGGAGGTGGGCCTCGACAGCCTCCAAAAGCTCTGGCATCGGGGTGGATTCCCAAGGGCATTTCTGGCTGAAACGGATCAGGAAAGCTACCTCTGGAAAGAAGATTTCATCCGATCATTTCTTCAGAGGGACATACCTGAATTGGGAATCAACATCCCAGCCGAGACGCTGAGAAGATTTTGGGTGATGGTGGCACACTTCCACGGGCAAGTTTGGAATGCCGCTGAATTTGCCCGTTCTCTAGGGGCTGCCGAGGCCACAGCACGGCGTTATCTGGATATCCTGAGCGGCGCTTATATGGTCAGGCAATTGCCGCCCTGGTTCGAGAACATCAAAAAGCGTCAGGTGAAATCGCCCAGGGTTTACATACGAGACACCGGCCTGTTGCATAACTTGCTGTCTCTTCAGGAATCATCCGCAATCCAGAAACATCCAAAGCTGGGGGCGTCCTGGGAAGGATTCGTTATCGAGCAAGTCATCACCGCGGCGCGTACCCACGATGTCTATTTCTGGGCGACGCACTCCGGCGCAAAATTGGACCTGCTGTTGTTCAGAAACGGAAAACGCCTTGGGATCGAAGTGAAATACATGGATGGCCCCAAGACCACGAAATCCATGCGCATCGCAATCGCGGATCTGGGGCTGGACCATCTTTACGTCGTTTATCCGGGTGAGCGAACTTTCAAATTGGATGACGACATTACTGCGTTATCGGTGAGGGATATAAGCCGGGCGGTCGGCACTTGATCCCTGGCTTTCAAGAGATAAATCGAAAGGCGGCCCCACCGTAGCGCCCTCGCTCCGCCGAGGGCTTTTTTCCGGTTCACCCCAACGTAGTGCCCTCGCTCCGCCTAGGGCTTTTTTCCGGTTCATCCCCACCGTAGCGCCCTCGCTCCGCCTAGGGCTTTTTTCCGGTTCATCCTCACGGGTTCGATTACAACCGACAGTCCGAACATCTGGGAACTCCAGACGACCTCTGCTCGACGATGACCGTCGAAGAGATCAAGAGGCTCACTCATGGCTCGCAGGATGTTGGGTCATAGTGCATTCGCCTTGTCGAACACAATCGAGATGGCGCGATACTTTTCCCGAACGGCGTCCTCTGTCCACGGTTTCCCGCGTGCGGCGTCAGCTTTATGCTCCTCGGAATGACGACGCAGCATCTTGGCAACGGCCTGAAGCTGCTCCCTCTTTTCCCTGGCGGGGACGGACGCAGCAGTCCCTGCGATCCGGGCTGCAACCCGTTCAACGGCGTTACGATCTGAGAGACCTTTCGCTGAGTCCGAGTAGAGGGACTCCACATTGGCTCTGAGCCCGATGAACGCAGGCGATGTCGCCGACGTGATCGGTGGGATGTCCAGGCATCCGGCCAGAGCGAGAAACGGAATGATGATGGCACGCTTCATTGTCTTTTCTTGCTGTTTGTATCCATTTAACGGCTTCGGTTCATCCCCACGGGTCTGGGGAAGACGCTTTCTGCTCGTAGCATAGGCATCCTGCCTGTGGCTCACCCCCACGGGTGTGGGGAAGACCTAACGCAGGGCCCGAACCCTGTGAGTTTGCTCGCGGGTGAATGAGATCTGTAAGCTGAAGGCGCTCGA
>JAQBXN010000110.1 GCA_027625095.1 Planctomycetota bacterium
GGGATCTATCCCCGCGTTCGACGAGAGTGCTCGCGGCAATGAACGCCAACCCAAACCAGATCATCTCCGCCGTGAGCAAAAGCTCAGCAAGCCAGGATCAAAACCATCTCATGGACGCGGACGCCGGAGAAGATGAAGGCAACGTTGTCACCGAAAACAATGGCCGAGCCAAGAACACCGGCAACGCCTCGATGGATAACACCGAATCGACCACCGTGAATAACTCGGTGAGTCTATTGATTTGATATGGACAAAAATCAGAGCGGACCAACTTTGGGCAGGATGGATCCCGGCAGTTCGAATTCGACCGCTCCGACCAGCCGGGTGCGCTTGATATTTTCTGACTTCAGTCACTCCTCATGCGCTCTGCATCGCATCCGCATCCACCTCATCCAGTTTAACGATTGCCCCATCATTCCTGCATGAACGATGCACCGCGGCTTCAAACACGAGCTCGTTCCAGGCAGCTTCACCATCCGCGGGGAAAGGCTTGTCTTCGTGCATGGCTTTGATGACGCCGTCGGTCATGCGCACGAATGAATCTTCATACTCGGCGCGTTCGCCTGCCTTCTCCCAGAGTTCTTCGACATTGCCCGGCCAGGAATCGGCCTTTGAACGGCGATACCAGCCATCGAGGCCCCGGGCTTCACCATAAGCCTTGTCCCCAACGATCATGACCCGCAGCGGATGGTCGTCGTATCCCCATAAATTTGTGCCGTCGAGCTGGCCGTAGACACCATTCGACCACCTTATACGAATGGAACGCGTCCAAGGCCCGTCTTTACTGGGATCGCCAACTGCGCTGACCCATTCGGGGCGGCCCATCGTCCACAGGATCTGATCGATGACGTGCGACCAGCAATTGAAATGGGCTCTGGCGCGCAGGAACTTGATTTCGCCAAGCGCGCCTTCGGTGGCGTCTCGGTTCAGCATCTGAAAGTGCTGGAAGAATCGGTAATTGTAATCAATGCCGAATTTCAAACCCGACTCACGCCATTGTTTGATGGCAGGGGCAGCAACGGAGGCATCACTCTCCTGCACGCGGAACTGACCTTCCAGACCGCACAGAGGCTTCTCGGTGAACACACTCTTCCCGGCCGAGAGCAGTTGCTTGAGAGGCGGAATGCGACGCGTTTCATTTACGATCATCACAACCAACTCTGGATCTTGTTTGGCAAGCATCTCTTCTACGCTCGTATAGCCAGGAACGCCGAATTCCGCCGAAGCAGTCGCCAACAATTTTTCGTCCATCTCGACCACGGCAAGCATTTCGGTATCCGGGTGGTTATTGAAATTACGACCGTGCATCAGGCCCATGCCTCTTCCGCTGATGAGTGCAAACTTAGTCATTGGGGTGCTCCAAGGTAATGAGTAATGAGTAATAAGTAATTTCTGACATTAGATTCAACGCCTGCCTAATCAACCAAACCGAATCTGAATCATTCGAGCCAACCACACTTCCCACACGCCACTCTTCCAACACTCCGACACTCCACTCTTCCCACTCTTCCCACTCTTTACTCCTCACCGCTCCCACTTTTCGCCTCTATGCATCCAGCGAACGCGCAGAATATCTTTGAACATGATTGCTGAATCCACCAGTGGACGAATCTTGGTCGTTTCAGAATCGTTCCATTCGACCGGCATTTCCAAAATTTGATGCCCGAATCTTCTGGCCATATAGAGAAGCTCGACATCAAAAGCGAAACCGTCCAGCTTCTGTCTGCTGAAAAGTTGATCAGCCGCTTCCGCTGTGAAGCCTTTAAATCCGCACTGAGTGTCCCCGATACCGCCCACCGCAAATATGCGGACAAGTTTGTTAAAAATGACACCCATCGTGCGGCGATACTGCTTCTCGCCGGCATTCACTTCTGAGCCTTTTGCGTGTCTCGATCCGATAACGATGTCATTGCCTTCATGGACACGTTCGATGAGATCATGGAGGAACCGAGGCGGTACGGCCAGATCGACATCCATGAACACCCGTATCTTGCCTTTGGCTTCCAGCATGCCCTGCCGAACAGCAAATCCTTTCCCATGGTTGACTTCGTTTACCAGAGCACGCGCCGGGTCTCTGACCAGGTTGGCTGTACCGTCCGTGCTGCCGTCATCCACAATCAGGACCTCCGTCTCATGTTCGAATCCGTCCAGAAATTCAAACAGTTCATCGAGATTCGAGGGTAGACGCTCCGCTTCGTTGAAAGCAGGGATGACCAGTGAAATTTCGGGTTGGGACATAGCGTTCGAGTGAATGCAGGCATCCGATAGTAGCGAAAGTAGCTTGCCTGATAAAACGATCACTTTCTCCGCTGATTGTGACCACTGTCACTGAGAGTTAACATCCGGCTGAGAGAAAATTACACCGAGCAGTGGTGAATATGCCGGAGCAGAAACAGACCGAAAAACATCCGCCAATTCCCAGCCCGAAACGTAAGCGGAAGCTGCTCCGGATCTTTGGATTTGTTTTTCTCATCGGGGTGCTTCTCTTGATAGCGGCCACGGTGGCGTTCAACATTTACTTTACCGACCAGCGAATCAGAAAACTTCTCATCGAGTCTGCGGACACCTATCTGCAAAAGGATGCCCTGAAGCTGGACCGTCTGAAGTTTCGAATCGCAAGTGGACTCACCATCGAAGGTCTTTCGATTGAAAACCAGCAGGCGGCTGAAGACGGCCAGGTGTTAAAGATTGAGAAGCTCGTGGTGAAGTATGAACTGACCAGCCTTTTACTCGGCAAGCTTCTGGTTAAGGAAGTGGTCGTCACGAATCCGGTCTTGGTGTTGTCCCAGAAAGATGGTCGTTGGAATTATCACGAGTTGGTCCCGCAGGGTGGCCCGGTGTCTCCATCGCAGGAAATGACGCCCTTGGGTGCCATCCGGCTTCCTTTGAATCTGGATTTCCAGAAGCTTTCAATGGAAAACCTGCAGGTGCGATTGAAAGCAGACCCTGGAATTGAAGTCGAGATCACCGGGGCAAACATCAACGCAAAAGGCATTACGGAGAACTTTGGCGAGAAGGCGACGCTTGCTGAAAACCTCAGTATCGACCGTGTGAGATTCAGTGTGGCTTCAATCGGGGGGCTTGAGTTTTCCGTTCAGCATCAGCTCGACATTGAATGCAACCTGGTTCAAGGCGACCTCGACAGGTTTGAATCCACTTTGAAGCTGCCGGGATTTGCGGAACAGAAGTTGAACCTTAGTGCGAAGGGCTTTGGCAAGAGCTTCAAACTCGAAGATTTCGTGCTTGAAACGGACTTGGCCGATCTACAAGAGAGGCTCGGCCCGATTCTCTTCAAATATGTCGATCCCCAAATAAAAGAACTGAACATTGGGGGGATCGTCAAGATCATAGCCGGCGGCGATGGCGCTTTGGCTCAGAACCTTCAGGACTCGAGCATTCACCTTTATGGGAGCATCGAAACAACGGGCGACATTTCCGCGGCGTCACCGGCCTTGGGAGTTACAGGCCTGGAAACCAAGACCAATTACTCCATGAATTTGCCTCTCTTTAATCCAACCCCCAATGACGTGGAAGTCTCCGGGGCGGTTTCCTGGCGAAAAGCCACCGGTTTTGGCATGGCCACCGTTGGCACTGGCTCCGTGGCCTGGCAGGCGACAGCGAAAAATCCCACTTCCGATCTGAAGGCCAAATTTGAGACCGACATCAGCAGAATCGAAGGCAATCACGTCCAAGACACAGAGACCATCAACGTCACTGTTGACGGAGTGAAATCTCAGTTTGAAGCAAGTTCAGCCAGCCTGAATACGGGTGACCTTGTGGCCTCCGCAAAAAACTCATTCAACCATATCACCCTCAGTCTGAAGGGCTCAGACGGTATCGCTACGGTTGAATTCGATGACCTCACGTCAAACTTCACTGCGAAAACAGACATCGAAAAACTCGCTCCTCAATCAGAGTTTAAATTCACGACTGGAAAGGCGGCTGTCACACAGAAGACACCGACCGGTGATGCCATCAACGCTTCCGCCGACTCCAGTGAGACTCTGATTCAGGTGCAAATGTCCGGACTGCAAACCGGTACGCAGGAAGTCACTGTTATCTCATCCATAGATCAGTTGACCGCGATTATCCAGAACCCTGCGGGCGAAAGGATTGAGGCGAAAGCCGGGCGTACAAGCACTGAACTGAAACTAAAGGCCGTGGATCTTGGTCAGGGCACGATCAAAGTCGAATTCCAGAACACCACCACAGACCTCAGTTGCGATACCCCCGTTGCGGCGCTCGACGCGCTCGATTCAGAGATAGTGCTTCACGCCTCGTCCGGCAGCCTGGATAAGTTACAAGCCGGCATTTTGGACATCAGCAGATTGCAGGTGTCTGTAAAGGAATTTCTTCAGACGAACCTGACTGCTTCGGTCAATCTCGTTGAAGGCCGCATCAAAGTTGATCAAGTCGTTGAATCATTAACTTTGGCAGGTGCGAAGAGGCTCGAACTGAAAGCACTTCCGTTGCATCAGCACGGTCTGGATTTAGATGGACAAATTACCGGCGAAATTCATCTGGATGGTCAGATACCAACGGATGCCCAGATTCAGTCATTGCAACTTCCGATAAACGTCACCGTGGCCCTGAACGCCGAAGACTTACTCCTCGGCATGGAAGGGATCAGGACTAAGATCGGTGAAGGAAGCCTGAAATTCACCCACTCACCGGAACAGGATTTTCAGGTCGTTATAAGCAATTCAAATTCGGGAATCAGTGTTACCAGCCTGGAGGCGCTTGGGAAGCTCATCGGACAAGAACTGCCGAAAGTCGAAATCGATGCAAAGCCAGAGGTCGCCTTTCAGATTCAGGGAAAGGTGCCCACCCCGCAGCAGATAAGTGAGTTGTCTTTCGATATCAAACTCAACACCGAACTGAAAAGCAGTCTCGAAACCACGATCGTCAACGGCGCAGACAGAACAGTATTCAAGTCCAATGCACTGGCTTTAAAGACCACACTCAACTCAGGAGACACGGGAGGTACAGAACTCTCAATCCAGTTCGATACCCAGCCTAATGAGGTCGAATTTCAACTTGCGGGAAAGACCCGGCGGGCGTCGATTCCGGAGTTCAGGCTCCATGTGCCGCTTCGCCTCAATCTGAAAAGTAAAACCGTCGACACCCACAACGGCCCGGTCTTCTACAAAATTGGTACATGGGTCAGCGGAGAGATCGAGATCGGGGGTGGTCTTGAAAACGGTGTAGTCATCACTCAATCGCGGGAGATTCATTTTCAGCCAATCCTGGATGCATTCGGCTCCATGATTCAGGACGTCTCCGGAATCAGGCCGGCGATTACCGGAAGCCTGAAGGACAGACTAAGGGTGAAATTCAAGCCTGGCACCGAAGCAGATTTTTTGAAGGGCAGCGAATTCGACGCTTCGCTGAAAGTTGATTTGGATTTTGAGTCCCTTCAACTCAACGATGGCAAACTGCTGGATATTCCGAATCCGGTGCACAACAGCTTCGACATTTCTGTCAGCCACAAGGCGAATTCACCTGCGGTAAAACTGAAATATGTGCAGACGATGCCTCAAACGGAATTTGCCGCACGCTCAGAGCTGTTTTCACTTTCAGCAGACGTTGTCGGCGTAGGGAATGAGGTCGATGTAGAGTTTGATCTGGATAATCGGGTGGCAGGTTTCAAAGGCAAATTTAGAAAAGCTTTGAACGACCTGAAGGTAACCTCGGGCGACATCAGTGGCAGCGGGAAATCTCTTCTTCACGAACTCAGACTGACGGGGTCTTATGACCTCAAGAAAAGCCTGGCTACGCTAGACGCGGAATTGGTGAATGAAGGAAAGGATTTGGAGGTGAATGCCGGAATAAAGGTACAGATCCCCAAAGTGAACGATACGTACCGTGTCCGGGCAACGCATGACCTGACCAGCGGAAATTTGCCCGTTGTCGAGATCGATATTGACCATGCATCCCTGTTGACCGTGCCGGGGCTCTACAGGGGCGAAATACCAAGCCTCAAAGTCGGAGTCAGGAACACAGCCGAAGCGGCCAATGTCTTCACGGCTTCGGTAGATTCAAAGGTGAGCAACTCGGAACTCACGGTGGCTGAATCGAAAGTCAAGCTGGGTGACATTGAGACAAAGGCAAGCGTAGAGTCGTTGGATGTGGACACCGGAGACGGGCGATTCACGAGTTCTGTCTCTTCAGCTTCCTTTGGAGAGAAGTTCAAGGTCGATATCACGGCGGCACTGAAAAAATGGGCGGACACTTTCTCGATGAAGTTGAAACTTCAGAGCCTCGATATCGGCAAAGTGAATGAGGATCTGCTGAAGCCGATTACGGAAATGATGGGGTTACCTTTCTTGTTGAGCAAGGCCGGCGGCGTCGTTGATTCCGAGATTAATCTTTCCGGCAGGACGTCAACTCCCGATTCGAAAGACGGGTTGCCACCCCGTCCCCCGCTTTCAGGTAATGCCAAAGTAACGATTTCGGACCTGATAGTGCAGGCTGGAGTTCCGAACGTTCCAACCAAAGCTGCTCTGCTGGGTGACCCAGAGGGCAAACAGACGGAGGATGCCATATTTGGTGTCGAGGACGGATCGCTTGAGCTGAATCTCGAATTACCCGAGGACGGTGAGGCCACTGCGATTGGGCTGACATTCCAATCCACTCTCACCGTGGAAAGTTCATCCGCATCTATAACAGAACCAGTGGAGATAAAGGGCGATATATCAATTCATGGTTTTGAAAACCCCCTGATACAGATCAACAAGTTCACTGCCGTGTTCGGCGATATTTTCAAGACAGGGCTGGAGGGCAAAGTTGATCCTTTCGATTTAGCGCGGACTTTTCTGACGCTCACTCTCGAGCTCACTCCAGAGGAACTGCTGGGAAAATTGCAAGAGGGCCTGGCCGTCGGCCTCTTTGGTGAAAAGCCGAATCTTGATGGAAAGGTAAGCGTGAACGTCGAAGCAAGGGGCAACCCGCAGACGAACGCTCTGCTGCTAACCAATGCTGTCCATGTGGATTTTCCCGAGATTGGCATTGGCGCTCTGGCCACAATTCAGAAACTGAAAGCGGACTTGACCGCCAGGACCTCGGTCGCCCTTGAAGCCTTTAAGGTCGGCAGCACGGAAGTGACTGGCAGCATTATCGCCGGAAAGTCTGCATTCCTCGGCAGGTCGATCAATCTGGCCGCCATTGAAGAAGCGAAATTCAGAGCAGAAGGCAGTTCCCTTGCTGAATTAGCCTCGTCGTTTGAGATCGTTATTTTCGAACTAGGTTATGAAGATCCGTCTATTTCTCTTCCAGTCTACGATTTTGAGATTTCAGGCGCGGCGGCAATTGACGCGGACAATTCGAATCTTCAGTTGGATAAATTCACCCTGTCTATTCTGGTACCTCCTGCGGAAGAAGGAGGCGACCCTTATGAATGGTTCAAACTCGGGCCAGTAAAAGGAGGGGTCAAGGAAGGTGGAAAAGAGGTCAGCGTTTCTGCTGAAGGGACCATTTCGGATCTTGGCGAAGTGGCCTATTTTCTCGGGAAGGTTTTGCCTGAGGTTTTTACTGGTGTCAAGGTCAAGGGCGATGGCCTCAGTTGGAATGTAGCCATGAACACCATCCACCCTTCGGAAGGTGACACGGGTTCCAATCAGTATCGACTGCTGAAGGCGTTAATGGGCGAGATGCCGCCCCAATTGGTCGAAAAGCTTTCAGCACGATTGTCACTGCCACGACACAAAATAGATATGGCCCCTTTGGGTGTAGCGCTCGCCGCGGATGGCAACTTCAGCTTCGATTTGGTCAAGAGTGATCTCAAAATCGATGGGCTCCTAAGGTTTGATGAAATCCGCGGTATCGAGGAACTCAAGGTTCAGCCAACGGCCGGTTTGAAAATTGATCTCGCAAACCTGAACGACCTTCGCTTTGAAACGAGCTTGACTGCAGCCAGCGGAATCGGGGCGAATATGAACGGCCGAGTGTCTGGTCTGGAATTTCTTTATGGGGCCGGCGCTCTCGATACTTCACTTGCAAATATGGTTGAGCAACTCGGAGTCGATATTGGACTTGAACTGTCCCTCAGCCGGGATCAACCCATAGAGGTCGTGCCGGGTTTCACTCTCTCCGGCGGGGTAGCCATAAAAGGAGAAGTAAAGGCAATCCGCAACGAGAGCCTCTTGCTCAACGGCTCTGCTGAACTTTCCGCATTCACATTGAAACTGTCAGATGTTCTGGAACTCGTGGGATTGAGAGGTCGGGTGCCTTTCCGAAAACTATATCGAACACAGACCTCCAGGCAGACAGCGCAGTCCGGAACTACAGGTTTGTCTACAGAGTTGGGTGTGGAGGGGCAGAACACGCGGGTTGGAATGCCAAGGTGGCGTTTTCAAAAGCAGTTCGATTCCTATCGATCTGACATCCGTCCGCTGCAGTTCGAAAAGCTGGCCTACAAGGGCAAGACGATTGTCAGCGACTTCGTTATGCCGCTCAGTGTGATCGATGGAGAACTTCGGATTGATTCATTCAAGATGAGACTCCTCAACGGTGACGTTTCTGCAAGCGTCACCGTTGCCGCGGTGAACGGAACGCCCCAGCTAAACGTCATAGGCGAGTTTGTGGGCATCGCGGGTGGCGAGGTCAGTACCGGCAAGGGGAAAGATGTGGGCGGCATTCGAGGGGATTTCAATCTGCTGCTTGAGATCGATGAGACCGGCAAGAGCGGCGGAATCTCTGAACTGAGAGGCGCTCTTCATATCACGGACATCGGCAAGAAAGAATTGCTTCGAATAATCGATATTCTCGACCCCCAATACGCGAAGCCCGATTTGAACTCAATTCGCACCGCTCTGGGCATAGGCAGGCCGGATCGGGCGGAATTCAAAATCCGGCACGGAAACCTGAGTGGAAAGGTCATCCTCTCGCTGCCGATTGGAAAGAGCGAGATCCCGATCAGCGAGACGCCTCTGACACAGGTGATTCGTTCGAAGTCGATTCAGAAGGCGTTAGATAAGTCCCTGGAGTCTGCGGCGAATCTGATCTTTCTGTTATCGGCAGAGACGCTGATCATTGGGGATGGTGACCAGATTCGGATTAAGTGACAGGTATGAAATGCCTTTGGTTCAGGTAACCAGTCTCACCGATCACATTTCCAACAATGTCGACAGCGGTAACAGTGTTGTCTTTTGCGGGAGCTGTTCGGAGAAGATCTTTCCACGCCTTCGACAGACCTTGTAGGCCCCCGCCCCGTCTGCGGAAGTCAACACCCGGTAGCCGTCGTCCACAAATTCAACAGCACAGTTGTTGTCGACAGCGATGCCGATATCCCCGGTCTTTTTGACCATGGCCTCAAAGCTCTGATCCCGTTTTTCGCCGTCGTAATGCGGGCATCCCAAGGCTGGAATCAAGCCAAGGCATTTGACGCGGATGTAATCCCATTCGTCAGGATTATAGAAGGACATGGAATCGCTGTGTCCGTGACTGAACCAACAGAGCATTCCGGCACTGAGCCCGGCCATCACCGTGCCCCTCCTCCAGGCCTGTTCGAGCATCTTATTGACGCCAAGCCGTCGCCAGAGCTTCATCATCATGAGAGTGTTCCCTCCCCCCACATAGATGAGATCGGCGTCTTTGATCTTCCTCCGAATCACATTCAGGGAAGGCCGATCACGAAGCAGGAGCAGCTCGTCGGTCTTGCACTTCAACCGGTCACGATAGGTCGCATGAAATGCGCCGCAGTAGACTTCGCTGTCCGTGCTGGCGGTTGGAATGAACAGGGCTTTCGGATTCTTCTTACCGGTTCGTTTTACGACAGTGCGGTCGATCTTGAGGGTCTGAAATTCAAGCATGCTGCCGCCACCGATGGCTATGATTGTCTTGGGCATGGTGGACGGAGGGATGGAGGGATGGAGGGCGCGCACGCGTCCAGAATCAACGGTTGCTATGGACGTTTCTCCGTTGCCGATAGTTCAGTCATTGCATCCGACGCGATGGCCGCCATGTGAGCGCTTAGACTCTTGAAGGTGACTGCCTCCGTCAGGCGTAATGTGAAACGTGCCGGGAATGCGGTCATGTAGGACTTGAGGTCCTCCCGGCCGAATCCGAAGACGGTCATTTTGCGTTGCATGGGCCAGTAGGAGTCGATGGCGTTGTCGTCCTGATGGTTTGCCAGGAAAAGGCCGCGTCCAAGATTCTTGTCCACAAAGCAAACCCACTCTGCACCAGGCAGATCACCTTTCCAGGATTGATAGATGGAAGTCGTTTCGCCGGTTGAACGAATGCAGAGGTCTTCGTCGCCGAGACTGCCGCCCGGCGTGCCTTCGTAGAGCAGCCAATACGGATGACTGCCTTTCATCACTGTGAGTTCAGCGAACGTCGGGTAGATGTTCCACACGCACGCCCACTTGCCGTCTTTGGATTCAGAACGCAGGGACGCATGGAGCGGGCCGCGGCTCAGAATCTTAGTTTCGCAGTCCTTCCCTCCGGGATGAAAGAAACCTTCCGGAAATGGCAGATTGGGAATCCCTCGATGGCTGCCGGCAGCACCCCCCGTCGGGCGGTAGCTGATCCAGTCCCGGCCATCCCGATCGATGATGCTGCTGAAGCTCCCACCCTTGCTGCTGTAGTAATACATGGCGACTCCAGTGGAGACTTTGATGACATCTTCGTTCTGATGCTGCACCCCTTCCGTCACTGAAACCCAAGCCGTCGTCGCCGGCAGGTGAAGCTCCGATTCGGTAGTGTCAAAGTAGAGGTGAAAGTCACTGGTCTTCGCTGTACTGGCGCGTTGAAGCCAGAGAATCAATTCGTCTGCCCCTTTTTCTCCGGCGTTCAGTTGGTGTGAAACTCTGCGAATTGCATGGTTGCTTGTGACTTCGACAATCCGGACCGAGTTCAGATCGAAACTGCCTTCCCCTCCTCCTTGTCTGAGAAGCCCTGCGAAGTCTACTTTCGAGGCGACGACTTCAAGCCCTGAAGTATTCTGAACTCTCATCAGTAATCGATACCGGCAATCTGGAATGAGCCACTCGGTACGTTCAGTCTGAATCCGGGAGACTTCGATTACGGGATTGGATTCAACTTCCGGCTTCACCGCCGGCGTCGGGGCTTCAACGCTCTTCGGGGGTTCCGGCTCAGCAGGTCGGGCGGTCGGTTTCGGTGCCAAACTGGATGGCTTCTTCAAATCGGCCGGCAGCTCCAGATCCTGCGACAACAGGAATCTTGCAAATGCCTCTTTTGCGGAAACTGCTCTGCTGTTAATGGCAACGTGATGGATTTCTCCAATCCATGCGCGGTCGTCCTTCCATTCGTTTCCGAGCACAAGCTGGTGCTCTTCCCAGTTGCTGAAATCGCCATCTATCTGTGCGACGTTTTGCGCTTTGCCATTGATGTAGCAATCGAGCTCACCTGGCCGGTAACTGACGAGTAGATGGATGGCTTTACCCTTGGAAACAGGGCCGAGTGTGACCTCCGGCTTCATGCCGTTCTCACCAGTGCTCGTGGTTCGAAGCCGAAGAATCAGATTACTGTCTGTCTGACAGATCGTGAAGTTGCGCTTGTATGCGTCGAGCGAAAACGAAACGATTCGGGCTGGACCTTTCTGTGACAGATTGTCGGTTTGAACAACAACCTCAAGAGTAAGTTCGTTCGTCTTACGGCATGAGTCGAGCAAGCTTCGGCTGAGGCCGGCAACCAGCACCCGGCCGCCATTTAGAGATAGCGCACGATCTCCGAGTTTGGCGTCCCCGTTCAGGGACAACCGTTCGACATTTTTCGCGTCTTCAGCATCGGCCAACGAGAAGACGAGACCCTTGTCCGAACCGGGCCAGACGTTGGACAACTCAATCTCCTCTATGGGAGCTACCGGGGCCGGGGCCGGTTCACTCACCGAAGGCTTGGCTGGAATCGAGACCTTCTCATAAGTCCTGGTGACCAGCGTCGGGCCAGTATTGACGTAATGTTCGTTCACGCCAACGCAGACCATGTTCCCCGCTTCGTCGCGACAATAGATACGACCATTCGATAGCACCGGCATCGTCCAACACTTCCGTTGCAGTAATTGCACGCTCTGGAGTTCTTCGTAACCGGCAGGGCTGGCTTTGGCGATGATGAGCTTACCGGTCTCGCTCAGAATGATGAGCTTTCCATCGGCAACCATAAGCGCACCTTTTCCCATGCCGCTCTGCTGCCAGATTTCTTTGCCGGTATCGAACTCGATGCATTTCAGAAACTGCGTTCGGGCGCGGCTGGTGTAACCGCCGTCAAAGCCGTAGAGGTAGTCACCGACTCGAACACACGCGTTGTAGTGATTGATGATCACTTCACTTCGCCAGACAGTCTTGACGCTGCGGTCGTTGAATTCATAGACCGCACAACCCGGCCCGTACCCCGACGATACGAACACCCGATTATCTTTGAATATGGGGGTCGCCACAGAGACCTGAAATTCAGGCTCCCACGGTGTCCGCCAGAAAATGTCACCATTGTCTGGATTCATCCCCAGCAGAGCGCTGCCGGTGAAGATGGCCATACGTCGCTCACCTTTTTCACGGTAAAGAATCGGTGACGAGTAACCGAGTTTGTCCTTGCCGGAGCGCCAGATTTCCTGGCCAGTGGTTTTGTTGATCGCAATGACGGACGCGTCGCTCCCCCCAATCTCCAAAATCAGTTTTTCATCGACGACAAGAGGGTGACAGGACATGCCGTGACGATGACTGTTGAGGCCGTATTCGCGATGGAGATCCTTGCTCCATTTCACGCTGCCGTCATCCACATTCAGGCAGAACAGGTTGCCTTCACGACTCAGCGTATAGACGCGGTCGCCATCGGGAATGGGAACCATGCGCGTTCCTTCAAAATGACCGCGCCGGCACGGATAGGAATACTTCCAGATCTCTTCTCCGGTCTCCGGATTCAGGCAGTAAACAAGATCGGTTTCACTTCCATTGATGCGTTGGTTGCCCATTGTGAACAGCTTGTCACCGACGATGGTCACCGTGGTGTAACCATTGCCTAAACTTTGGCGCCAGAGGATGGGCGGGCCCTGCGGTGGCCACGGTGCCAGCCAACCGGTTTCTGTTGAGACACCGTCACGATTGGGGCCGCGCCAATCAGGCCAATCGCCGGCAAAGCAGATGGAGAGACAGAACAGACCGGCAGAAGCCATTCGTAAATACATAGCGTCCTCGATAACGGTTGCAGTGCGTGTCAATTCTTTACTGGGAGGAGCTAATCAGGGCTCGCAGAACAGGAGTTGGAGTAACGGCTTCGAGTCATCGGAATTACCCTCTGAATAGCTACTGCAGCAAGGAGCTTAGCTCTCTACTTTGGAATACCCGGTCACAGATTGTAAAGAAATGTCTGAGCTATGATACGACCGGTTCGAGAACCGACCCCGTCCACTTACCAGGATCGCATGCGGGGTGGCCTTTGCCGACCAGGGGCTCGCCATCTTCGACTTCAAAATTGGGGACTAAAATGTGGCCTGGTGACTGAGCCAGTCTCACTCGCATCCCCTCTGCCATCAGAATCATGACATGGGCGCGGCGCTGGTGATTGGTGGTGTTCTGCGGCGTCGCATGAAAATTCAGGCAGTGGTGAAACATGCATTCGCCGGCCTTAAGTTCGACCGGTTTGCCGACGGAAGCCGGTTCTTTGGCCATCTTTTCCCAATAGGTTTCGAATTCCTTACTCGCTTCCGAAGCATCCGCTTTCCTTTTACTTTCCGCGGCCCGAGTTTCCGGACTGAAATGTGGATCCCGGTGGCTGCCTGGCACCACGTGCATACAGCCGTTCTCCACCGTCGCGTCATCAAGTGCGAGCCAGCAACTCACGATTCGCGGTTCGGCCAGAGGCCAGAAAAAGAAGTCCTGGTGGAATCTGAAATGCCCGTTGTCTTCCGGAGGCTTTGAAATGATTTGATCATGCCACAATCTGACCGAAGGAGCATGAAGGAGTGCGGCCGCGGAATTACAGATTTCAGGATTGTGGAGAAGACGTTCGTAGGCCGGCTCGCGCTTGAACATATTCACAAACTGCGTAATTGCCCGGGTCTCTTCTTTGAGCTCACGACGATGCCCGTACTTGAATTCAGGTTGTGAATTATCCCCGCCCTTAAGCTCAAGCTCGATCATTCGATCAAGCCCGGCACGAAGCTCTTTGATGTCTTCCGGCTCGATGACTTTGCCGTAGGGGAGGTAACCGTTGTCGTCGAAAAACTGAACTTGTTGTTTGGTGATCATTTTTTGAGTCCGTAGTGATAATGGGGCTGAATGAATCTAATCTACCTGTCCTCCCGAAACCCACTCCTCACCTTCCTTTATCCGACATAACCAGAAGTGTGTCACCTGCGAGGAAACGGTCGTTCGCTGTAGCGGGGAGGACAAGGGTTCTGTCCCGACGGCGGATGGCGACAATCTGCTGAGCAAAATGGGCTCGGAAATTACTTTGGCCAAGCGTCTGCCCGATGACTTCCACCGGTACTTCTATCTCACGCAGCGCCGGGGAGTTCAACAGGCCTGGTCGGCGGCTCAAGACCGTCGCCAGGTCATGGCTCAAGAGAAAATCTGTTACCTGAGGCATCCGCTCCTTCAATGGAGCGAGCATCTCGTTTACACCTAGACAGAACGTCTCTTCTATGGAATGTCCTGTGACATAGCCTTGATAGAAGAGGCTCTCTTTGCTGTCCACAACCGGTAGCACCGGCAGCCTCTCGGCGACCAGATGCTCCAGAGCCTCCTGGGCGCTGGCCCTGGAATCCAACACGTCCAGCCAGACCAGGTCTGCGCCCCAGAGCTTGCGATCCTTCAATCCCTTGCCAGCCAATTCCCGGTTTACCCCCTCCCGGCTGAGCATCCCGTGATAACGGCCCTCTGCATCGACCACGGGGAGGTAAGGCTCCGTGCGTTCCTGAAAGATCGCTGCAATTTGCTCAAGAGGTGTGCCCAGCCGAAGGGGGGTATCTTTCGAGCCGGGAACAACGGCTTCCGAAACGCGCAAGTCCTCCAGCAGGTTGCCCATCGCCTGGCCCAGATAGGCCGGCGATTCAAAAGCGTTTCGCACCTGGCCATCACAGAAAGTAGCGTGTCGCCCCACCAGATAGGCGATGGAACAGGTCATCATCAGCGGGACGATGAGGCCGTAGCAGTGAGTCATCTCGATGACCATGACGAGGCCGGCGAGAGGCACTCGCATCCCCGCCACAAGCACACCACTCATGCCGACGGCGATCAGGGATGCATGGAGCTCGTGGGTGGTCCATTCTGGAAATAGCCCGCCGATCAGAGCTCCCATGGCCGCTCCGCAGAGTCCGCCGATGCGGATACTCGGGCCCAGAATGCCGCCGGCGTTGCCTGAACCGATAGTGAAGCCGGTCGCAACGACTCGCGCGATTACAAACAGAAACAACATCCCAACCCCGACGGATGGCAGCTTATCAGGAGCGGATGTGTGCCCTGCGAGGAGTGATTCGAGCAGTTCATAGTTGGGGTCAAGTACTTGAGGCACCAGGATGGCTAATGCCCCGCAGAGCAGCCCGCCAGCCGCCGGGCGCCAAAGCCGCGGAATCTTCGTTTTATCGAGAAGGTACCGAGTCCCGCGCAGCGATGCCTTCAGCAAGAGCGCTCCAAGCACACAGAAAATGCCCAACACGCCGTAGGCCAGCAATTCGGCAGGGCGCTGGAATTGGATCTGTTCCAGTCCAGGAAACAGCGCACCCGTCTGGCCGGTGAGCGAAGTAAACGTCACGTAGGCTGAGACCGAAGCGACGAGGCTGGGAATGAGTGCTTCGTGGCTGAGTTCGGGATCGCTGTAGAGAACATCATTGGCGAAAAACGCTCCGCCCAGCGGGCAGTGGAATACAGCACCGACACCGGCCGCGCACCCTGCCACAAGAAAGTTCTTCCGCTCCTGCGGCCGGACTCGGAACAGCCGGCAGAGGAACGAACCCACTGAAGCGCCCAGCGCCGCTGTCGGCGATTCCGGTCCCGCAGATCCCCCGCAGCCGATGACGCCCAACGCGGCCACCGCCTGCACCGCCGGCTCTTTGACGTCCAGTTCGCCTTGTTTTTCGTGAAACGCTTCGAGATAGAGTTCCGTACCCTGATGCTTTGATTTGGGAAGGGCGTAATAAGTCAACAGGCTGGAAAAGGCTCCACCCAATACTGGCAGGAGCAGGTAGACCCAGTGGAAGTTAAAAATGCTGACGCGGTCCTCAGGCAGGAACGGCTCGCTAATCCAATGCACCGCATAATGCAGCCCGGTTTCGATGAACACCGCGGCCAAGCCACCGGCCACGCCGACCGCCAGGCTCACCACTACCACTCTCGGCCAGTTGCGCTCAAAGACACCCGGCGTAAGCCGGGCGATCCTTTTCAACGGTGCATGACTGAAGATCTCGATGACTCCCCCTCTCAAGTGCAGAGTTCTTAACAATAATTTCGTGTGAATGTAACCGGTTAAGAGCTGCTGGTCTTTAGAGCTCGATGGACTTGCTGTCTTGCGCCACAGGCTGCCTGACTCTTTTGTAAAAAGTCAATTTCATCTTTCCGCCCGAAGGGGCCTAAACATGGTAGCCCAGTGCACCGCCCTGGGTCCGGAGAAACGGTCGCCTCCAAGCCCTGGAAGGGCGAAACAAATGGTTGGGGTGAAGTCACACGCACCGAACTTGCCGGCCTACCTCGTTGGGATCTTAAGAATCACTCAATTCAGGTATTTTTCATTTTCGACTTCTTCGTCTCGATATATTCCACAACCTGACGGAACGTGCGCAGCTTTTGCTGAGCCTTGCCTGGTATCTTTACACGTAATATTTCTTCCAGATCCATGAAGAATTCGCCCATAGCCAGGCCATCGAAGGATCGATTACTCCTTGACACGGGCTTTGGCCGCAAACCAATTCGTAAACCGCAATTACACATCGGCATTTCATGGGGTGAAACGTAGCTCCCTTCTTTAGAGGTCAGGGCTTAATAAATCGTCCCTTGTGGACGCTCTATCCCGGCCGAAGGTTTGCTGACACTTCCTCCCAGTCGAGCCGATTGCGGGCCACGTAAACAACGTAGTCTCCAATCTTCAATTTTAAGTCAGGTTCAGGCAGAGCGATGTAGGTGTCTTCGTCGCCTTTTCGATACACGGCCATGATGTGCGCTCTCATGTCTAAGGCGCAAAGCGCTGCCTGGCATCGTTCCACAGTCGTCTCACCGGAGTTGAGCCGCTCCGAATAGAACTGCGCGCCGTCACGATTGGAGGAGAAGACTTCAATGAGACCGGAGACTCCGGGGTCGATAGCTTCCTGAACAATCAGGTTGGAGGTCAGATTGCCAGCAAAGACGATTCTGTCTGCCCCACATTGTTTGAGGAGTTTCTGCTTTGCCCGATCCGCACATTGTGCGACACATATGCAATTCTGATTCAAGCTTTTGATCATGACGACAATCGCCGAAACAACTGCGTCCGAATAGGAGTCATCGAGATTCCCCGCCAATGCGATGGCCATCCAGGCTTCGGCGACGTTGGCCCTTTTTAGGGGCTCTTCATCAATAGGACTACCCTTGACAAAGTAAACGTCCTGAAGGGCAAACGGTAACTCCTCGATGGAATCGGTAACAATGACGACAGGCCTCTCTCGACCCCGGGGATCGGCACGGAGTTCGACAATGATCTGCTCGATGGTTCGAGCTGATGGGAAATTACAGAGAATGATATGGCCTTCAAGATCCACTTTAACTAGCCCCCTTCTGCGGTTGATTCTGAAATCGAGTCCTACCTCCACCATCCTGCCGAGCAGATATGCCACCACGCCAATACCGCCCATATAGAAGAAAATAATGCTGACAATACGGCCACCGGGCGAAGAAGCTGACAGGTCGCCATAACCTACAGTCGTCGCGGTAGTCAACGCCAGCCAGATGCAATCCCAAAAGCTGACCAGATCCTGCCTGTTTTGAGAAGCCGCATTTTCAAAATACTGCACCAGTAAGGCACCAACCATCAGATCTGCAGCCAGAAAAAGGCAGATGAACAGTTCCCTGTTCTTCAGGCGATTAAAACGCCGGAACAGCTTATTAAAAGGCTGAAAGATGAGGTGCTTGAGCAAGAACAGCTCTCCCGAATCCATGACCGATCCACCGTGGCGAATCGTATACACAAAAAGGTTTCAGGGAAAGTGACGAGCGTTGGGGCCGCGTGGGGCGGTGCTCTTGGACCGCCAAATCTCGCCGGGGAGCGCCTGGACCAATTTGGTTATGGCTTCCACCATTTGAAGAACTTCGCCGGCTCGCTCTTCACGGCCTCCGTGCATGAATCCACAAAATCTCTGATGGGGAACAGGCGGCAATCGCTGTTTCCAACCTTGCCGAGTCGTGACCGTTGAAGGGAGTCCCAGTATTCACCAAGCTTGAATCGATCGATCCAGAAATACTCTGCCTCAGAGTTCCCAGCGAGTAGTGCATTCCAATGCGTTACCTCGACCACATGCATGTAGGTCGAAGACTTGTAGTCAACGCCAAGCATCAGGACTTTCCCACCCTCTCCGTAAGCTCTCAGCATGGGCGACTTACTGCCATAAGTGCGTCCCCAGGGCGGTCGATCCCAGGGCGAAATCATTCCCTCCTGAGCCCGGTGATCTTGTGTAAACCATTCCGCTCGATGACCGCGGGCCGCTACCGAGTGCGAATAATGATCGGAGCGGACTGTGCCTTTCATCCGGCGGAAGAACTCGGTGAGCCAGCCCACCGTGGAAGGCGACGCTTCGAGATCCCAGGAAGACATCCTGAGGTCGTTTTCCACAAGATTGAATGAAGGCATGAGGACCGTGCCGTTTTCACCCACGGCGGATTCCAGAGCCTCAACCACCGTCCCCGCTCCACCCTCCACCTGACCGAGACTCTTGAAAGATGAGTGGATAAACAGAATATCCCCGGTTTCCACGCCCAGTTCGATCAGGTCTTGGACCAGACAATCGTGGTTGTGGCCGTGATCAGAATGACACATGTTTCATGTATGGGATCGGGGAACAGGATTCCTCCTCTTAATCTCACTCTTACCACTACCCTTGGCCGTAACCAAAATCAGGAGAATTTCAACGGATGACAAACCGCTACAACGGATGGAATTGGTCCTGTTTTATCCGGCGTATTGGTTTGCCATCCGTTGGGGTAATCAAGAGTACTCGCACTCCAAGAACCGGAAAGCCCGGAGACCCGATTCCTGCGCTAACGTCTCCATTCATCGATCATCGAAGCTACAAGCCCGGTCCAACCGGTCTGGTGACTGGCACCGAGCCCGGCGCCGTTGTCGCCGTGGAAATATTCGTAGAAAAGGATCAGGTCTTTCCAGTGTGGATCTTCCTGAAATTTCTTCGTACCTCCATAGACAGGACGTCTGCCGTCCTTGCCCCGGGCAAAGATCGAGATCATTCGATTCGCGATTTCCTCGCCCATGCCTCTTGGGGTGATGGCCTTTCCTCTCGCTCCCGGGGGGTGGATTTCGTAGCCGTCACCAAAGCCGTTACTGAAGGACTTCAGCGACTCGATGATCAGATACGAGGTGGGGAACCACAGCGGGCCTCTCCAGTTTGAATTACCTCCCTTGATTTTGCAGACAGCTTCCGCTGGCTCGTAGCCCACGGACTTGTCACCAAAGACAAAAGGCTCAAGCTCGTGTGCCTTGGACAGACTGCGAACGCCGTGTTCGGATAGAAACTCATTTTTGTCCCAGAGGCGCTGCAGGATGCGGCGAAGCTGACTTTCACTGACCACACCAAGCACGTACTTTCTGTCATCCCCTTCTCCTTCACAGAAACAGACGTCCTTAATCATGTCTTTACGATTTTTCAGGAACCAATCGAGCTCTGATTGAAACCTTGGGTGCGGTTTCATCTCCGCCGCAGCGAGCACCTCCACCGCATAAAGTGGGATGAGTCCGACCAGAGAGCGCACCCTGAACTTTTGAAAATGGCCGTTCGGATAAAGCAGCACGTCGTAAAAGAAGCCGTCCTTTTCGTCCCAGAGCTGGTAGGACTTGCCGCTGCCTTTCCCCATATGCTTCATGGCAGCGCCGACGTAGAAGAAATGCTGCGAAAACTTGGTGGCCAGGCCTTCGTAAACTTTATTTTCTTCGGCGAGTTCGAGCGCGATGCGCATCAGGTTCAGACAGAACATTCCCATCCAGCCGGTAGCATCCGATTGCTCGAGCACTGCACCCTCCGGCAAGGATTCGCTTCGATCCAGAAGAGAGATGTTGTCCAGCCCGAGGAATCCGCCTTCAAAGACGTTATTGCCCGAACTATCGACTTTGTTGATCCACCAGGCAAAATTGATCAAAAGTTTGAGAAAGGTCCGTTCGAGGAACGCCCGGTCCCCTTTTCCGGTCTGCTCCTTTTCGATATTGTAGACCTTCCAACAGGCCCAGGCGTGGACCGGCGGGTTCAGATCGGAGAACTCCCATTCATACGCAGGTATCTGGCCATTGGGATGCTGGAACTGGTCGTGCAACATAACCACCAGCATCTCTTTGGCGTAATCGATATCGATAAGGGCAAAGGGCACGCAATGAAACGCGAGGTCCCAAGCGGCAAACCAGGGGTATTCCCATTTATCGGGCATGGACAGGATCCGCATTGAATTGAGGTGCCGCCATTGCGGATTGCGGATTTTCCAGCGCTCGGAAGGTGGAGGCGAATCCTCGTTATCCCCTTCCAGCCAGCGGTTTACATCGAACAGATAGATTTGCTTAGACCACAGCAGACCAGCGAATGCCTGGCGTTGGATATTCTTTTCATCCTCGGTGGCTTTTGGAGGATGAATACTCTCGTAAAACTCATCAGCATCTTTTCGGCGTTGCACGACGATTTTCTCGATATCCTGGAGCGGGCTGGTGAGTTCCTCATCGGTATAACGGAAATCGAAAACCTGTGAGCCGCCGGCCGCCACGGTGGCCTTACAATGGAAGCATGCCTTGGTGCCAAACCTGGCAGGATTTATGCAATCCTCACCGTTGACGATATGGCGATGGAACGCATCCTTCACATAGGACGAGCTTTCAGGATTGTGTTGGCCATAGACCGCCTCATGATTTGTTTCATTATTCGTGAAGTAGGCTTCGGCCCCCTTTTTTGCATACAGGAAGCGTGGGCCGAGCCTCCATACCGTGGGCAGGTTGGACGGCGGATTTGCGCTGGAATCGTCAGACACGATAGAAGTGAAGTCTCTGCCTTCGGGGCCCATCTCAATGCGCGGCTCGGGCTCGCGGTTTTTTTTCCAGGACCAGGAATTCCTGAACCAGAGTTGCGGGATAAGGTGCAGTTCCGCGTCCTCCGGGCCCCGGTTAAATGCTTCGACCCGAATGCAGATATCATCAGGGCCGGCCTTTGCATATTCGATGACAATGTCGAAATACCTGTCTTCATCGAAGAGCCCTGTGTCGAGAAGCTCGAACTCAAACCCTCCGCCGCCACGTTTGCGATTTTCATCCGCCAGCCACTGATACGGATACTCGCCCTGCGGGTATTTGTACTGGTATTTCATATAGGCGTGTGACGGCAGATTATCGACGTAAAAGTAATATTCCTTCACGTCTTCGCCGTGGTTGCCGTCCTGGCCGGAAAGGCCGAACAGCCGTTCTTTAAGAATCGGGTCTTTGCCGTTCCAGAGCGCGATGCTGAAATTCACTATCTGGTAGCGATCACAGATACCTGCAATGCCATCCTCGCCCCAGCGAAATGCCTTGCTGCGTGCCTGGTCGTAAGTAAGAAAACCCCAGGCAGCGCCATCAGGGCTGTAGTCTTCACGTACCGTTCCCCAGGATCGTTCGGAAAGAAAACATCCCCATCGGCGCCAGGGCGGTACCTGGAATATAAACGCTTTCTGAAGATCGTGACTTTCCTGCAGCCGTGCATGTTCGGCCGTATTTCTCCGGGATGCTTCTGTAGATGCGTTCTTCGCCATACGTGTTCCTTTCGTTTGGAGCCAGCCTTATTCTGAATTGTTATTGAATCCAGAAGCATTTTTAGAGTCGGCCTCTTTATTGTCAATGGTGAATCAGACCGACATTGAGTTGCCATGATCCTTTTTAAAATACCTGCGGGTCATTCAGGTAATGAAAAGACATCCCCACTACTCATGCGAAACTACCGAACTGGCGGCACACTTTGAACCGGCATCATCGATCGCAAAGGAACGGTGCGAGACTACGACTTTCACATCGCGCCAGCACAGTGGTCAAGCTGATTGAGGAGCTGTTGGCGGAGCAGGAGCAGAGCGGTTTCGAAGCGGGACGCTCCTTGCTGGACGCCCGAAGCAAATACTTGCTAACCTCCACTCCTGGCCTATACTCCCCCCCGTTTTGTTCGAGCGGCTGGAACTCCTTGGATCGGACTTCTGCGCGAGTCTCCTCACCTAAATTTTCCTCAATGCAAAAGCTTCGGCTCAGATTCCTGTGTAAGTCCTGTGGCAAACCGCTCCGTTCCAAGGTCGAACAAGAAAGTAAGCCGTTCAAGTGCCCATTTTGTGGTGTTGTTCAGACCGTTCCTTCTGGAATTCCACCCACAGCCAGCAATGCGGAGCATCAGGCGGTGCTCAGGGAACAGGAGCGCCAGGAGACATCCGCCCAAGGCGGTTCAAAGATTCAGTTGCAGGTAACTGAAGACTGGCAGCCGCAGTTCGTGAACAAGGAACAGAAGAAATCGAACATCGAACTTTACTTTCAGTTAGTCATTCGCGGCATTCAGCGGATGACCACTGAGTGCATGAGGATGTTGGAAAATGACAAACTGACCGCCGCTCAGAAGAAAAACCTCATTCAGGGTGAACTGGACTCAAACTATCAGGAAGTGGTCCGTTTCCGTGAGATGCTTCAAGGCCGTATGGATCAAAGGAAATCGGCCATCCGCCAGCACGTAGAAGAACATGCGGTTCGCTTCGACAACGAACTTGAAAGGATGAACAAAGAGATGCGCGGTATAAATCTCCTCATCCAAATGATGTTCGAGGAATACCGCGTCGGCGAACATCTGCTTGTGCCGAGCAAGAAAGAAGAAGAGGAGACTCCTCCTGGGGAACCTGCGGCCCCACCTGCCGCCGGGCGGCGAAAAGGCGATACTGAAATTTTGAGACAACTGAAGACTGTCTGACGACTCCAGGCAGCCCTTACCGGGCCTTCAGGCACACACCCTCTGTTGTGCTGCGCGCATAGATCATTCCGTTGCTGATGGCGGGGGTAGACCAGCATTTGCCGGCGACAGCTTTCGTACGGGAGAGTTCCCGGTAGCCCGCAGGGTCGGCGGCAACCAAAACGAGCTCCCCATAATCGGTCAGTGCGAGCACATTTCCGCCGACCAGGATTACGTTTCCGGCGCCAAAACCCGGTTGGCTCCACTTGATTTCGCCGGTGGCAATCTCAACGCAGAGCATCGGGCCTTGCGCATAGTGCTTGAAGCTGAACATGCCGTACATGTGGCCATCTTTATACACTGGTGTACTCCAGTGATTAAGCACCTTTGCGCTATTCCCTTCCTGACGCCAGATCTCCGTAGCCTTGAATTTGTCACCGTCTTTCGCGATCTTCACCGCGCCGCTCCCGACGCCATATCCTGCCGAGCAGTAGACAATTTCGCCGGCAACAATTGGTGTCATTGCGGTTGAAACTTTGTACGGAAACGCATAACGCCACAGCACTGTGCCGGATTTTGGTTCACACGAGACGAGCCCATTCTGGGTGAAGAAAATGACCTGACGCGTTCCGAGGATTTCTGCAACGACTGGAGTGGAATGAGTCATCAGATCGTCCTCACCAGCCCAGGCGACACTCCCATCATTTTTGTTGAGAGCCATAAGCGCTTTACCTGGTGCCCCACCGGCAAGAAAGATAAGGTCACCATCAATGAGCGGCGAAGCTGCGTTCTCCCAGCGGATATTCCGGCCGCCGAGGTCATTGATGATGTCCTTTTTCCAGGTGGTCTTTCCTGTTGCGGTATTGATGCACAACAGCTCAAGATCGGAGGACAGGACGTACACATTGCTTCCATCAATTGCGGGAGTTGAGCGTGGCCCGTCTCCACCCTTGTTGTCGGGGGCGCCGGCGTTTCCGCCGCCGTTACCATAATCTGCCCTGCCCAGGGAGACCGCCCACTCCTCTTTGCCGGTTTTCGCATCGACTGCCAACACAGTTTCAGTGCCACCCCGCGTAACCTGTGTCACAGCCAGACCGCCACCGACAGCAAAAGAACTGAATCCGTTCGGGGTCTGAGTTTTCCAGACCTGCTGCAGGCCTTCCCCCCAGCTCGCAGAGATGGTTTCCGCGGTCGAGCCGTCGAAATTCGGCCCGCGGTAGTAAGGCCAATCCGCCGCATTCAGCCAGTAAGAGTTAAATGAGAGCGTTAATCCGAAGATTAGCCAAATCGGTTTGTTGCCTGTCATAGTGTCATGCCTTTGAACTTGAATGGTGTTTCTGTTGGGGGATGGCTGAAGAAGAATGAATAAGAGTAAAACAGTGCGCGCAATAGGGATGCCTGCCACTCAGGTTGTAAATAATGTTACAGCGGCAGTTATGTAATACTGGCTATCTACTCTTGAGCTTTCTGAATGTAAGAAACGACACCAGAAACAGTCTTGATTCCTGAAGCTGGCGCACCGCCTTCCACGATGCAAAGGCATTCTCTGCCATCCCAACCAAGTCTAATACTTCACGTCGAGTAAATGATCGTGCGAGATCATAATCCGCCTCATGTCTCGCCTCTTGAAGATCGACGAAGGCAGACGCCACAGCGCTTAGCCGAGGGTCAATACTTCCACTCAGAGTAGAGGCCATCTTCTGGGGAATCGTCCCTCCAGCAAAAGACTTTGCCGCCTCTTTCATTTCAGTGTGCTCGAATGCGCGCCTCATTAGAATTCTAATAGCATCGTTTTTCGTACGAAAGCTTTTGAGGCTTCTCCGGTGAGGAAGTGAAATAACCCATAACAGGCTGCAGAAACAGCCCTTCGAAAACTTGCCTGGATAGGCTTCTTGGGCTCGCGTGTGGCTAGTGGCTTCGCCTGAGTTAGAAGATCTGTCGCAAGGCTCAATTCAAAGCTTCCCGGCAAAGTTCACTTTGTTCCGATGCAGTTCGAAACCTCACATAGGTCCAGTCTGGAATACCAGCGTCTCGGAGTTCTTGAACAATAGAATCTCGGATTTGGGAACGGTTATCAAATGTCCACTTCGTTTCGAGAGCGGTGTCCTCAAAGATTACCCATACCCATATCGCTGGCTCGCCACCTGCGTCGAATCCTGATTCAAAAACCAAGTCATTAACTTCCGGTGGACTCTTCCTTTTTAGCAAATTGATAACTTCTTCGAGGTGTGAATCTGGATTCTTCATTTGAGGTACCCTTGCCATGTTGAGAAGTCCGACATCTTAGCAATATACATATAGCAGGTTCTTCTTCATCCCAAAAAGATCTTACCCGGGTTCATCAGGTTCAACGGATCCAATGCCGATTTGATCTGCCTCATGACGTCCACACCCTCCCCCTTTTCCGCCTGCAAAAAATTCAGTTTGCCGATGCCGATGCCATGTTCGCCGGTGCAGGTGCCTTCCATGGTCAGGGCTCTTTCAACAATCCGCTGATTCAGGGATTCGGCCTCAGCGCGCTCTTGCCGGCTCGATGGATCGAAGACGATGACCAAGTGGAAATTACCATCACCTACATGGCCGAGCATCGTGATGTTCAGCGAAGAAAGTGCGATGTCCTTCGCGGTTTCCTCGATACATTCCGCCAGCCGGGAAATCGGCACACACACGTCCGTTGCCTTGGCGCGGCAACCGGGGCGTAGGTCGAGTGCCGCAAAGTATGCGTTGTGACGGGCCTGCCAGAGTCTGTGACGTTCATCGTCATCTGTGGACCATTCGAACTTGGTCCCGCCAAACTCGGCGGCGATCTTCTGAACTGACCTTGATTGCTCCTCGACGCTGTTCTTCGTTCCGTTAAATTCGAGGAACAGAGTCGGGGCCACCTCACAGCTAAGATTTGAATATTTATTTACAGCCTCGATCTGCAGAGGATCAAGGAACTCGATACGCGCGATGGGCACGCCGCTTTGAATCGTTCTGATGACCGCGTTCACCGCATCCTTGATGGATGGAAACGGGCACACCGCGGATGAAATGCATTCCGGCACCGGATGCAGCTTCACGGTCAATTCGGTAATAATGCCCAGGGTGCCTTCCGAACCGATGAACAGATGTGTCAGGTCGTAACCGGCCGCAGATTTTCTGGCCCGGCTCGATGTCTGTATTATCCGTCCATCCGCGAGGACGACCTGTAACGCCAGAACATTCTCCCGCATCGTGCCGTATCGGACAGTGTTCGTGCCGGAAGCCCGTGTACCGGCCATCCCCCCGAGTGTGGCATCCGCCCCCGGGTCAACGGAAAAGAAAAGGCCCGATCCATTAAGAGCCTCATTGAGTTGCATTCTTGTGGCCCCAGCCTGGACAACCGCGTCCATATCTTCCTGGTGAACGGCCAAAATGTTATTCATTCGGCTCAGATCGATGGAAATGCCGCCTTGTCTGGCAAGCACCTGCCCCTCAACGGATGTCCCTTTCCCAAATGGGATGACTGGCGTCCTCGTCCCCGAACAAGCCTTCAGAATTTCCGAAACCTCCTCCTTAGACTGCGGAAAGCAGACCGCGTCCGGCGGGCTGCACGGGTAGGATGATTCATCTTTACCGTGATCCTCCAGGATGTTCGGATCGGTAGTGAATCTGTCGTCGAGCAACTCGGTAAGAGTGTCAACAAGGGATATGGGAAGGGGTGGTCGGTGCATCTTTTATATCCGCATTCCATACGAAGAGTCTATGATGAGGCCCGTGGCCACAGGCTGCCACCAGCCTGTCAGCCCATTTCCTCTGATTCATTGAACTCGAAACAATCGGCACCGGCCTCTGGTTGCCCAACGGATTTCAAGAGGACAGCTAATCTCATTCACTTGCCCGACAAGTGGGCTGTGATATTCAGAATTGCCCAAGTTCAGATTGGGAATGTGAAAAGATATCGAGTAATAGAATTTCCAATCCATCATCCAACTTCTGAGCCCCAAACATGCCCATAGACAGATACCTTCGCGACCGCATCGAAAACATTACCGAGCAAGACTTCTGGTCTTCCATTCGACGCACTGCCGAGCTAAAGCCGATCGTCGAGATGGGGCTGTCCGGCAAAAAGGCAGCGGCCTACAAGGTGTTGGGTGTCTACCACTCCAGGACACTGGCCAATGAATCCATACTGGCATCAGAGAGAGTAAGCGGAATCGGTGTGGATTCAGACCAGGCAAAGGCACTCAGAGACCGCGCAGACAAAGTGGTCCGACACGAAATCAACGGCTGGCACACCCAGGTCATCAAGTTCGGGCCTGAGATTGACTTCAATGCGGATTTCGGGTGCTCGGGCCAGTACGGATTTCACTACCTGGGTTGGATGCATCCGGTTCTCGAACAATACCTTCATGGAAGGGAAGCGACGTATCTCGACTGCTTCCTCGACATAACGCTTCAGTACTATCAGCAGCGCGACAAAATCAAAAGGCGTATTGATCGATTACATCCGGTCTATTACGAGCTTGGAGCGAGGGCAAAGGTCGGCCTCTTTCTGCCGGCGTATGCATGTATGGCGTCGCTGCTGGAAACGAAAACCAGCCACCGCGAGGCCCTGCTGAAGCTGCTGCTCGGAATGGCTCGCAGCTTGTTCCGCCTTCAGGAAACCGGCTTCCGGCCGGGCAATTGGCAGATCGTCGGGGCTCAAAGTCTTTTCTGGATGGGCTGCGCATTTCCTGAGTTCAAGGAATCCGCCAAGTGGAGAGAGCGGGGGCTCGCAATCATCATGGACCATGCCCGCCGTGACTTTTTCGAAGACGGGTGTCACGGTGAACGCTGCTGGGACTACGGCTGGATGAGCCTTGATGGCATGCTCAGGGCCTACCAGACGGGCATCCTTTACAACGAGCTGGGCAGGTCGAAGGCACCTCTAACCCGCATGCTCAAGAGCGCGTTCCAGTGGTTTGCCGGGGCGGTCAGTCCGACGCACTCGAATCTGAATTATGGTGATGGAACGTTGGGGGATGCGTCGCCCGTCTTGGAACGGGGCAAGCAGCTCTTTCCGGAATTGACAAAAAAAGGCGGCCTGCTGGGAGTTGACCGCTCAATTTCCCGAATTTATCACCCAAGCGGTTACGCCTTCATGGTCGCGGATGACCATCGTGATTCCCCATTCATGAGCATCAATTTCGGGAAATACGGCGGCGGGCACACTCATGCGGATCTGCTGGATTTTTCCATCTGGTGCTATGGCGAACCAATCATCGAGGAGGTCGGGCGTTTCGGCAGCTACGATAATCCACTCGACCCGTTCTTCCGCAGCGAACAGGCGCACAACCAGATCGTTCTCGAGCACACAAAGATGAACCGTATTGCCCATAAGGGCCAGGAGGTCGTGTGGCATTCGACGAAAGAGGTCGATTTCTTCAGCGCCAGTCACACCGCGTACGAAGCCAGGAAGGCCAAGATCACTCGACAGATCATTTTTGTGAAACCGGACTACTGGGTGATCTATGATGTAGTCGACGCACCGGAAAAAATTTTCCAGGTATCGAATTACCTGCACGCGCCGAAGCCGTTCAAGATCCTCGGCAAAGGAGAGGCGAGGGTGCAGGGCAACAGGAGTTGTCTGATAAAGTTCGCCGAGCCGGATTCCATTCGACACCTCACGACAGCCGTCGATTATTCTGCTGATGATTACACAGTGCCTGGTGGCAACGCTACCGAGCGGCATCGGCTGGTGGCTACGACCTGGCGCGAAGTGGGTGATGACCGCCCCATCCGCTTTGTGAGTTTACTCATACCTTTCAAAAGCAGAGCACCAAAAGCAAACATTCAAACTGCCGACAGCCACAACAGGTTTGGAGAGTGTGAGGCATTCAAGGTGACCGTTGGTAAGCGTCAGGATGTAGTTGTGTTTAATCCCGCGCGCGTCAAAGACTTTTCGGTGGGCAAGCGCGGCATCGGTTCACCAGTAGCAGCAAGGCTGGGCAGGAAGTGGGTGGAGGCGGCGGACAACAAGGCAGAGAAGTCCTGAAGCATTCATGACAACCGCCCCCACACGGCGGACGCTATCCAAGACGAGGCAGCAGTTGTATCTTCATTCAGGAGGCCCAGGAACTTGCCGTACAATTGTACGCACACGCGACGCATTTATTCCCGAGTAAATCTATAATCCCCGGCCTTCCACATCATCCGAGTAATTCTTTAGCACGTGTACGAACTGTTTGCGGGGTAAAGGATGAAGAATTTAGACACCTGCCGTTTTGCGCGGCAGGTGAAACAGGTTGAAAGGTTCAGCGTCCCAACCTTCTTCCCCGGCCGCGCAAGGGGACTGTCGGTTTAATCAGTTCCTTGCTGTCTCAAGATGCCACTGGCTTGTCCAGTGGAGTTTTCACGCTCTTTTCTCGCGCAGGTTCGGATTCATTCAGGAGATGCCACTGGCTTGCCCAGTGGAGTTTCACGCTTTGAAAGCTGTCAGGATGCCCGCAACT
>JAQBXN010000236.1 GCA_027625095.1 Planctomycetota bacterium
ATGAACGAGCGTCGTTCCGTGTGGCGAATGAAAACTCGAGGTTCGGTGATGTACTCAGCTCTCTTCGGAGCGGCGATCATTCTACAAACCGAATCGGTGCGAAATCAGCGGTGTTGGAATTGAAGCCGCCGTACTTGGCGTTCATCTTTTGTGCTTCGGAATCTTTGTCGGGCTTGCCGTGGCCGGTGCGGAATCGGGTGAACTGGCCGCTCCAGGAGACGCCGGTGGCGGGTGACACTGCGCCGGGCAGGGCCGTGAGCGGTACGTGGACTTCCATGCTCCAGTAATCCGTTCCGAGAGCTTTGGCGAACTTGAGACCTTCGCACGTCCAGCCGGCGTCTCCGCCCAGAGAATCGAACAGACCGCCGCCCGCGGTGATCAGGAGTTGCACGACCTTCCCTCCTCCTTTTGCACTGGGGTCGAGAAACACTTCGAGGCAATCCTGGAACCAGAGCGTGCCGTCGTCGCGATTCATGTTATCCATGCGCAGCTTGTTGGGGAACCTTTCGCTGCAGCGGATGCCGAACGTAACGCCCTCGGCTGTCCAGACCGCTTTCACCCAGGTCGGATGCCTGGGCTCGGTGTCCTGGCCATTCTTGACGTGTCGTCGGAAGGTGGTCTGTGGCGCGTTCTCCCAGAGCGGCTCGTCCAGCTTGCCGTCGATTGTGGGAGTTTCGGCTACCCTTTTTGCCACGAGTGGGCGCACGCCCTTTCCCTCAACAACAATTTCATACTCACGACAAAAATCCTCGAACGGGCGCTCGTAGTAGTCGAGCCGCTGCTTGAGCTTCGCATCGTTCCCAATCTGTTTGCGGGCCGAGGTCAGCAGCGACTTCATTCTTCCGATAGTGGCTTTTGGGAAGCTGTCCTTATAAACGGCCTTGGCGGAAAACGTGCCGTCGGGCCAGCGGCTCTTCTCCCAGCCGTCACATTGAATTTTGATGAGATCGCGCATGGGCGCGGCGGCCGGGCCGAACATGCGTTTGGCGAATTCGTCGAGCGCAGCATGGACATCGAATTCCGGATTCCAGAGACACTTCAGCCAGACATACAGCGAGAGATGACTGCGTGGCCAGTGGTCAGTCGTACCATTGATGAACGTGCCGATGATTTTGTCTCGATTGGAGCGGTAATAGTCACGCAGAACGTGCGGGTATAGGTAAGGCGCCTTGGTCTGATCTTCCGGCCAGCAACTGTAGTCCCATGTCTGAACACGCCGGCCGGTAAGCTTGCGCCAAGTGTCAATGTTGCCCTGAAACAGTTTGAGAGTCGCCGGCTCTTTGTAGAGCGCCACGCCGGGCATACCGCAGAGCTGTACCTCTACGTTGTCCGGGAACTCGATACCTTCGGGGGCGAGAGTGTAGTTGACGTACGGCAGATAGATGAGCGTATTATCCGGCCAGCGTTTTTTCATTTCCTTTCCGAGCCTGGACACGAACGTGCCCACCACGCGTGAGGCTTCGCCAAGCCCGCCAGCATCCGTGTCCCACAGCTTGCGGCAGTCATCGCAGTAGCACGCGATGCCGGCGTCCCAGGGCGAGACTGTTACCGCGTTACCGACGATCCCCATCTCGTCGGCGTGTATCGTCTCTCCTCTGTCGAACGCACGGGAGAGAACTTCCAGGTAAGTTTCGAGCGTTCGTGAATTGCCGTAGCAGAGCATCTTGTCGTCACGGCTGCCGTCCTTGCGTTTCTGCATGACTTCAGGACGCTCCTTGCCGTAGAGTTTGCCCCAGTTGCGCGGCGTGTGGACAGCCAACGCTATGGGCCAGGAATTCGCCGCCCGCAACGCCGCATGCAAAGTGATGAGCTCGCCATTCGGGCCGCCGCCACCGAAGGTCGGCCAAATCTCACGCTTGCGGAAGACCGGCGCGTCTTCGATGAACATCGGAGCGACCGAGAGGGAAGCCGTCATAGGCACGGAACGCCCGCCGTTTTGAGCGGGCCAATACCACCGGGCGCCGATGACTCGTTCGAGAAACTCGAACACACCCCACGCGGTGCCGCTCGATGTGCGCGTGTCGTGTCCGACGATGAAAACGCGATCACGCAACGTCTTAATGGCGAAACCTTCGATGGGCAACTTGCCACCCACAAGTCCCGCGGAGGACGCTTCCGGACAAGCCCCAATGACGATAGCGGGGCCAGCGACGAGTTTGCCCTTAGACACAGGCAGCTTCACGCCGGTCGCCTCTTCGATGCAGACCTGGAGTTCGGAAAGCGCCGCGGTCATGGGGCGTGAATTGACGGTCTGCATCACGCAGATGGTGGCCTTCGGCTGTCCGTTCTCGACAAGGCTGATCGGTGCGTGCCTGGGCGCCGGCCTGGCAGTGACAGGTAACAGATCGGAGGCTGGCGCCGCGGATAGAGCAGCCATTCCGAACAGCGACATGAGAAGATGCACAGCGACCAGCGCACATGCCGTTCGAGCTGGGAGCACGTCCGTGCTGGTGAGTGACTCTCGCGCGTGGATTTTCATGAGGGTGTTTGTGGGGCTTCCGGACGCATCTTCTGGTTTCGGGATCGGTCACACTCAGAAAGGCAGAGCTTACGGAGCGGCCATTGTACGCGATCACCCATAAGCCCCCTTGGGGTGCTTGCCCAACACGCGTAGCAGACGTTCATCCGCGCCCTCCAGTACGTGGTCGGGCATTCGGTAATTCAGAAACGGGTAAAACCGCTGGGAGATGAAGCGTTTAGAGAAGCCGAACCCCGTGATATAGCGCGTGCGGTCTGATGTGTTGGGCGCGCCACGATGCCACACCTGCGGGTGCTGCAGATAAAGCTCGCCCGCCTTGGCAAACATGGAGACCTTTCTCTGACCCTCGAACTCAGGATCCTTTGGGTCGTTTGGCTGCCGGCCGGAGTAATGACTTCCCGAGACGTATTGGAGCGGGCCGTGCTCCTCGGTTTCGACATCCGTGAGCGCAATGTGCGTGTTCACCAGGAACGTGGGCATGGTCATCCGCGAGTCAAACCGCGGGATGTCATCGGGCAACGGAAACCAGACGAAATCATCGGCATGAAAGCCGTCGATGGCCTCGCCGGGCCGGTTGCGCACGCAATTATTTGCGATGATGTGACAGTCCTCACCAAGCATGGCTTCCATCAGGCTGATCAATGGCTCTCGCACGGCAAGGTCGCGAAAGCGGATGTCATGCTCAAAGAGCCGAACCGCGATGTAAGGGCTGTAGATGTTGTCCGTCTTCTCCGCCTCCGGGTCGGCGAAGATTCGGTCGATGGCTTCACGGAGCTCAGCCGCTTCATCAGCCGAGAGAAGGGGGCCCACATTGACGCAGCCGTCGCGATTGAACGTATCGATGATTTTCTGGGTCTTTCCCGGCGAAAAAGGCTTCTGTTCGATGATGGTGGTGGTCATGGTGAGTGAACTCATTGGGGAGTGGCTCAAATTCGTGAAGTCTTGACAGAGGCTCGATGGCGGTCGAGCAACATGCGGATGTGATTCAGAGTCTGGTCGATGGTGATATCACTCGATGCGAAGCGATCTCCGAGGAGGTCCAGGTCGCTGATCAGCATGGTTGTGGCGGGGCTGGTCTCGGTGGCAAAGGTCAGTCGACTCAGCCAGCGGTCCAACTCCTCTCTTGTAGCCTCAGGTTCCAGAGGGAGCGCGGCCGGCGAGATGCAATCGGCGCGGGCGGGCAGAATATCGCCGCGCCCGGCGAGTTGGCGCTGGGCTTCGTGGGTGCAGAGGAATTCGACCAGGTCGAGGCACTCGGTAAATCGAGTGGTATCGCGGCGGATGGCTGCAAACAGAGGCAGCGCCAGCGCTTCCGGTGCGAAGGGATGGAATCGGCTCTGCCAGGGAAAAGTAAGTTTTGTTTTCGCTTCAAATCCGCAAAAGCCGAAACCGAAACACACCAGAGTCCGTTCCCTGACAAAATCGGCCCAGGTTGGACGCAGTCCTGGACCGAGAAGATTCCGCAACTTGGCCCAGGCAGACAGAAGAGCGCGGGACTTTTTGATGTCGAGGGTGGGATTCCCGTTCCCCCCAAAACGCAGCGCGCCTTCATGAACCAGCAGTATGGAAAGTGACCCAAAATCTGCCTTCCACGCGGGCGGGGTCTCCGTTTCCGACAGGCTCGTGGCCAATGCTGCTATCAGCTTCGAGATCGGGAGGTCTGATTGAAACTCGGAGAATCCGATCTTCTCAGCCAGCCCGGCGTTTAGAAACAGCAGAGGGAAGGCCATGGCCACGGGCACTCCGGGCAACGAAGAGGTCTCGCCCAGGGCTTTGCGGAGCGGAGCGATCAGTTTGTCCTCACGCAATCCGAAGCTGGAGGCATCCGTGACGGGCACAAATTCATCAATCCCTGCCGCAAGAATCTGGCTCATCGTTCCGACCAGGAAATCGTATTCCGGCGCGTCCGGACCGGCGAAAGCAAACGGGGGCCTCAGGTGATGCACATTCGGCAGAGGTAGCAACGAATTCTCCGAGTACGTCTCCAGCAGTTCACGCCAGGCGGCGACCTGTTCCGGCAGGCAGTCGGTGGTCGCCAAGGTCAGGGAAGTGGAGGTCCGAGAGGGGATGGGCTCGTAAGCGAGCATCGCATCGTCCACCGAAGGTGAAGCGGTGATTGGGGTAGGCATAGACATCGGCAAAGATGCCGACATCAGTGCCGGCGCCTTTTCGGTGACATAACACCCGCTGCGTGGCTTGCGCAGGATGAGGCCTTCCTCTTCGAGCCCCTCCAAGGCTTCCGTCACGACGCCCGGGCTGGTGGAATACAGCTTCGTCAACTCCGTGAACGGACGCAGGCGGTC
>JAQBXN010000237.1 GCA_027625095.1 Planctomycetota bacterium
ATGGCCTGTCTCTCATTGCCTCTTGAGAGTACATGATAGATCGTATGAGGAAGGTCGAATCGACGGGGCCGTGCCACGACAAGTTCCTTGAAATCGGGAATAAAACTCACTCCACATGGTGACCGGCTCCCCTCAAATGGCAAATGGGGGTCTGACCCCAGGCCCGCATAGTTAAATGCGAGTAGAGCGACCCTTTAATTTAAGGAAGGGTTTCCTTTATTTAATTCAGCCATTGCTATCGGGTGTTGTGTTACGGCCCTGAGGCTCAGGGCCTGCCCAGAACATTTAGTTCTGCGATCACGGCAAAGTTGTCGGTATGCCCTTTCTTTCCCAAGAGGCGGACGTGCCGAGTGGGACGAGCCTCGAATTTGACTTCCTGTTCATCGGCCGAATTGGGGAATTGGCCCACGGCAACCGGTTTTCCCCAATCCTTGCCGTCCAGGCTGACGTAAAATTCATATTCCATGATCCGGCCGTTCTGCGGGTCGGCCTGCCTCGGCAAGTAGCGAAATCCGTGAACCTGATACTCACGACCAAGGTCCACGTCGAACGTATGAGGGTATGGGACGATTCTAGGATTGTACGCTGAGTGATAGTGGGTCTGAGTTTTGCCGTCCAGGGCGAATCTGGACGGGCGAGGTCCGTGTTCGCTGCTGGCGGTTACTTTCCATCCATCCCGCGGCAGCATTTCTGTCTCAGGCAGGCGTTTGCCGGGGTTTGGGAAACTCGCCGAATGTCCAGGTCGTGAATTCCAGTGCTCAGATTCAGTATGTGCTTCTTCAAAAAGCCGGTGAAGTTTTCTTACTACTTCCGGGTAATTGGCAGAAACGTCCTTTGTCTCACCTATGTCCTGGCTTAGATCGAAAAGCCACATACTTGTGGAGGAACGCCGAAGCGCCTTCCACTTGCCCATCCGGATAGCGCGGCCGCCGCCGTCCCAATAGAGGTATTCGTGCGCCGTCTGCCCGGCGGTCCTTCCCAATAGCGTTGGCAGAAAACTGATACCGTCAATGCCCTTCGGTACAGGTAGCCCGGTAATCTCACAGGCTGTGGGCATCAGGTCCTGGAATCCGGAGATGTGGCCGGTGACCGAGCCGGGCTGGATCTTACCAGGCCAGCGCGCAACCATTGGGACGCGGATCCCCCCGTCGTGAAAGCTGCGCTTATACCCCTTCAAGGGACCGCTGGAGTTGAAGAATTCCGGGTCGCCACCACCCTCTTTGTGCGGACCGTTATCACTGGTAAATATCACCAGCGTGTTCTCTTCCAGCTTCAGCTCCTTCAAGAGAGCTAGAACAGCGCCAACATCACGGTCCATATGTGTAATCATTGCAGCGTACTTCTTCATGTGTTCCGGCCAGTCTTCCTCCGTGTAGGGGTCAGTAGATGGCACGTGCAGCTCGGCATGAGGAATGGCGTAGGGCAGGAACAGGAAGAACGGACGGTCTTTATTGGCACGTATGAATTTCAGACTCTCGGCGGCGATCAGGTCGTGGCTGTAGGTCTTACCGTCCAGTGCCACTTTGGCGTCGTTGTCCCACAGGTGATTGGGATAGTAGTTGTGTGCCTGTCGCTGGCAGAGATAGCCGAAAAACCGGTCGAACCCCTGCTTTTGCGGCACCCCGACTGAACCGGGCCCGCCCAGTCCCCATTTGCCGAAAGCGCCAGTTGCATAGCCGGCCTTTTGAACGAGGCGCGCCACGGTCACGGTGTCTGAAGGAAGCGGCCATTGCCCCTCGGGCTGGATTTCGTAATTACCGCGGACCACGCAATGACCCGAATGTAGACCGGTCATCAGCACGCAACGCGAAGGGGCGCAGACGGTGTAACCCGCGTAATGATCAGTGAACTTGATCCCGTCTCGCGCAATGCTGTCAATGTTGGGCGTCATGATCCGCTTCTGTCCGTAGCACCCCAGATCACCGTAGCCGAGATCATCGGCCATCATGTAGATAATGTTCGGCTTCCCAGGCTGGGCCGAGTCAATGCCAATCGCGCAGCCCCAAAGGACCGAAAGAGTGAGGGTGATGTTATGCATGATTACGAATCTCATATTGCGTCTTTTTGTTCCGATGCGTTCGGGAACTCCGCCCTGAGGCTCATTCGCCAATCGGCGGATTCCAACTCCTTTCAGTGCCCTAGTGTAAAACCCCAGCTGGATATTCGCACCCGGTCGTTTGGACCGTTTCGCCAAAGATCGGGGGTCGCTGGAGCCACTGAGTCAGTCTTTGGTTACCAGTGTTGAAGTCAGAGGGATTGTGGCGATCTGCCGGCCCGCGGCATCGTAGACCCTGCCGGTAAGAAAATAAGGCCGGATGGATTTCAGGTGCGAGGCGCGTCCGCTATAGAGCCGGCTTTGGCCCTCCTGTCCCCGTCCCGTCAATTCGATTTCGTCAAGGATTTGGTGGTCCCTCCAGTCAAAGAGACGCATTCGCCTTGCATCTTCCCGGTTCAACAAGAACAGCGAGACATCTGTCCCCTCATCCGAAATTCTCAAGTGCCCCCGGTGGACTGGATTCGTCTTTTGCCCTTTCTGAAGCAGCATTTCGTAGTGACCCAATTGAAGCACTGTACGGAAGTTCCTTTGCATCCAATAAAGGAACGTGGTGTCCCTCCACTTCAAATGTCCCATGGTCCAAAACTCTATGAGGATGTCGTTCTTCACGATCGCCGGCTTCTCGAAGAGTGTCATTGAATCGACGATCTCTTTCTGACTTTCAGAGCCCAAGAAGAGCATCCAGGAGTCTATGTTATGTCTTGTGGGATTGGGCAGATTCGTCCAGAAGTAGAAACTGTTCATACCCGGCATGCTGTAAAAAGTGTCCGCGGAAGCGAGGAGATTGACGCTGATGAATTCCAGGACAGCACAGTCCTGGTCCGGAAGCCGAAGCAGAGACGATCCTGGAAGTCGAAGCGGGGAATACGACTGGTATCTATTTCCGGCATGAAGGGTCAACGCGATTATCAAAATCGAACAGCCGGCCAGTCCTGCTCGCTGCAATTCGTTTCGGTGCACAGAAAGCCAACCGATACAGGTAGTGGCCCGTAAACACATCATCATGGCGAGGGGAATAAACAAAAACGTTGCAACGTTCATTTGTGTCCCGCTGACTGGATAGCACTGAAGGTGTTGAAACAGCGCAACAAGGGCAACCATGCTCAGTGCCGGACAATCCTCGCGGTCATCCATCAGGATCGGCAGCAGACAGAGAAATGGTGCACCAATGAGGAAGAGGAAAGCTCTGTTGTCCGACCAGACGCAAGCCAGGCTAATCGACAGAAATACAGTCCCGAGAAGGTTGGCAACGGTTCGTAATCCGGCGGACTCGAACCGGCGAAAACCGACGACCAGACAAACCATCAGGAGTGCGATCACCGGGCTCCACAGACCGGCTGGAGTAGCCTCCCAGTGTTTACCTGCGAATTGAAGCGGAATAACAAATACCTGATCCAGAACATTAGCTGGCCCCACGCCTTCAACATTCATCAGCCCCATAACTATGGCCCCCACCGCAGCCATTCCAGACAGCATCAGGGCCACAGCCTTCGGTGTCAGTGGCGCTTTTTGTCGCCCGGTCATAGACAGAAACATTGCCAGTACGGACATCGAATTCAAAGTCGCGTACTGCCTGGCCCAGGAATAGTGCAAGTGGCGATGCATCAAGATGAACGGGAGCGTTACCCCAGCCAAAATTACCAGCAGGCGAACCGTTGTTGAGAGTCGTCGCGAGAACAGATTCAGTGTGGCCCCTGCCCCGATGCCAGCGATGAAAAATATGCCGATGTTGACCTTGCACAACAGAAGCAGGCCAGCAGTCGCGCCCAGCAGGATGGCGGGCAAACGGTTGTTTCCTTCTCCCCTGATGAAAGTGCTGAGGTACACACTCAGCGACAGCATTACCGCGATCTGGCTGTTGGGATGGCCGGGCTCTTTGATGAGATAGAAAAGGTGATAGAAAACGGTGAGTTGAGTCACCAGCGAAGCTGCAAGTGACTCAACGATCCGGTGGACAGAAAGCCCGCACAGGAGAGCGGCCAGCACCATTTCAAGCAGTGTTTGCAATCGCACCAAGTCGTGGCAAAGCGGAATGCCGAGCCATCCATGGATTATGATTTTCAGCAGAAAGTAAGCCGGCCCGTACAGGGTGGAGATGTCCCTGTAGAGGAGTCTTCCAGCAAGATGATGCTCGACAAGGAGCATCAGATAACCTTCGTCGTCATAAGGCTGAAATTGCCCCATGATCCAGAAGAAGCCCAGGATCCCTGTAAAAGAGGTGAGTAATCCAAACCCGATCCACTGCTTTTTCTGTCCGAATGACTGGGATGCGATCGAGGACTCCGAGGAGGATTCAGGGACTGATTTCATGAGTTGATTTCCTCGAAGCAGTACGTGGGGCCGCAATTGTTATGGATGAACCCGGTTTGGGTTGTAATCGTAATCCACCGCTCGCCCTAATACTGTTCACTTAAGCTAAAGCCCCCTGCTTGCTCGCCAGGCAGGTGAATGAGATCTCGGAGGCCAGTCGGCCATCAATTTTGATTTTGGGCACCCATAGTCTTCGTCCTAGTCTTTATCTCTTCTAAGTTCCCGGCGGATCTTAAACAGACTAAGGGCTTTGATCGAAATTAAGTTTCCAACTTCGGCCGAATGATATCCCTTTTAACTGTCCCGGAGGGACCCAGGCGAGGAGCTCCTGGTTTTAACCCTGATCTTTACCCAAATTTTCTTCAACCCCGAAGGCGGTTGTTTCCTGAAGC
>JAQBXN010000111.1 GCA_027625095.1 Planctomycetota bacterium
GTCTCTGGGCACCCGGCAGTATCTCCGGCGTTACTTTCGATCTATTGAACCGAAGCAGGAAGAAGTAAAAAAAGCCCTTTAAGCCGAAATAGACTTTAGACCTTAGACTTTAGACCTTGAATCCTGAATCCTGAATCCTGAATCCTGCAGTGAATTTTCTCCAACCTACCGCGCTCTGGTTACTCCTTAGCGGCCTGGCCATAATCATCGCGTATCTGCTCCGAATGCCGCGGCGGAGGCAGCTCATGCCTTCCACGCTCATCATCTCGCTGATGCAGCAATTCACCCGGCGCGAAAGACGCAAGCTCCGAACATTACTCTCATTTATCGCCATAGCGGTCGCCTTCCTGGCCACCTCCTTCAATGCCGGACGCCCCTACACCACATCCGCTGAAGACGATGCCAGACACGACCATATCGTCGTTATCGATATCTCCGCCAGTATGAAGTCCGCAACGAAGGCTGAACAAAAGGACGGCGTCACCGTCGTCGTTGAGCGCCGTTTCGACAAGGCAAAAGCGAAGGCGCAGGAGCTCATCGGTTCGCTCCAGATCGGGGAACGAATGATGATCGTCACCGTCGGCCAACTGGCCCAGATTGCCAGGAATTTCGAATCGGATATCCGACTTCTCGAAGAGACGCTGGAAGAAATTCACCCCCGTGATACCGGCACAAACTGGAACGACGCCTCCCGCCTTTTAAGGGAAATTCTGCCGACAGCCTCATCGCCGGTTTGCTACCTGTTGACCGACGCAGACAACTTCAATAACGAACAATGGAGCGACCTCCCTGGGGAAGCCGCATGGCGAATCTACCAGGTCGCTCCACCCAAACGGCCAGAAGGCATCAAGGGCAACGTGGCCATCAAAAATTTCAGAGCGCGAACCACGTTCCACAGTGATCGCGATTTCCAGATCATTGTGGAAGTCCAGAATTTCGCCGAGGAGAAGGTCGAACTGGACCTCGATCTCTATCTGGACGAAGTTCTTATGCACACTCAACCCCTCGCGCTTGGCCCTGGCGAGTCTAAAACAGAGGTCCTGTCACAGACGCTTCGAGTCGGCGGAGTTCTCATCGGCCGTCTGGCCGTCTCAGGCTCGGACGAAATCCCGTTCGTGGACGAACTTGATATTGACAACGCTGCTTACGATGTCGTTCCTTCGCCCCTGCGTCCGAAAGTTCTGATTTATTCCGATGACGAGGTTGGGTTCCTGCATTCGGCCCTTTCTGCAAATTCGAATGCGCTCGCCTATAGTCAGAAGCCTTCGAAATATTCGCCCGATTATGCGGCAGACATTTTTCTCTTTTACAACGTCACCGAGCTTCCCGGCGAGCTCCCGCCCAAGGACGTAATTTTTGTGAACACTACGGCCAAAGCGATTCCAGTGAAGGTTCAGAAGGAATTCGAAAACCCGATGATGCGCACATGGAACCGACATCATCCTCTGATGAATTATCTTTCTCTCTCCAATCTTCTTATCGCCAGGTCACAGGGCTTTACCGTCCCGGGCTGGGCCGAGACTTTAGCCGAGACCGCGTCCGGGCCGCTTATTATTGCCGGCGAAAGTCCGGAGCGTCAGATGGCCTTTATCGGGCTCGACCCAGACGATTCAGACCTCCCATTCCGCGTGGCGCTTCCGATGCTGATTTCGAATGCCCTTCTGTGGATGAAGGAACGCGCTCCCGACCCAGATCCCATCCAACCGGGCGAAACCTGGCGCGTGGAAATCAAAGAGCCAGAAGCAAAAGTGGTTGAGCTTACGTCGCCGGATGGCACAAAATCCAACCACGAAGTGCAGCAAGACGGCTCAGTAGTTTTCCTGGATACGTTCCAGTCAGGCATCTACCGGTACGAGGCTCTTGACCAGGCAGGCGCCTTCACCGTGCATCTCAAGGATCCTGATGAGTCATCACTCAGAAAGCCGCCCGAAATCCGAATATCCGGCAAAGCCGTCGAGAGCATGGAGGAAAGAAAGACCATAGAAGTCCGAAGATACTGGCCAGCACTTGCGGTCCTCGCTCTAGGGCTGTTAATCGCCGAAAACAGCCTTTACCACCGCCGAATCTGGTTCTAGGTATTGTCCATCAACCATCAACCATCAACCATATTTCCCATGTCAACACCAGACGAGATCCGACAGCAGCTTGAGCACTTTCGATCGCAGTTTGAAAAACTCCGCGTGGAAACGCACAAGATGATTGTCGGTTATGAAGACACCGTTGAAAACGTCCTGATCTGTCTGCTCTCCCGCAGCAACGCCCTGCTCGAAGGTGTGCCCGGTCTGGGTAAGACCATGCTTGTTCGCGTGTTATCACAGATCCTTCATTTGGATTTTGTTCGAGTGCAGTTCACGCCCGACCTGATGCCCGCGGACATTTTGGGAACGAATATCGTCGTCGAAGACGCGGGTGGACAACGACACATGGAATTCCGCCGCGGCCCGATCTTTACCAACTTGATGCTGGCCGACGAAATCAATCGAGCGACACCGAAAACACAGTCAGCGCTCCTGGAGGCCATGGAGGAGCACGAAGTTACCATCGGTGGCGTGACGCACATCCTGGAAGAACCATTCTTTGTCCTGGCTACGCAGAATCCTGTTGAACAGATAGGAACGTACCCGCTGCCGAAAGCTGCTTTGGACAAATTCATGTTCAAGCTCATCGTCCACTACCCGAATGCAGACGAATTGATGGAGATCAGCCGGCGAACAACTTCGGTGGAAATGCCCTCACTGGAGCAGGTCATGTCCAAGGAAGAAATTCTCGAACTTCAGAGCGTTGTCCGTGACGTACCTGTCGCCCCGCATGTAGAGCGATACGCGGTCCGACTCGTCCTTGCGACCGATCCGGACTCGGAGTTCGCCACCGAGCTCGTCAAGGATTACGTAAAACAAGGCAGCAGTCCCCGTGGACTTCAGGCACTCATTCTGGGCGGCAAGATTCGCGCACTGCTCAACGGACGTTTCAACCTCGCCTGCGAAGACGTCAGAAAAGTCGCCATTCCTGCATTACGACATCGGCTGACTTTCAGCTTTGAAGGGCAATCTGCGGGTATCCGCACAGACGATGTGGTTAATCAAATCCTTGAACAGACAGAAGAGTTTGTCGACGAGCCGGCACTGGCAAGCTGAGTCTGTTTCAGCCGCAATGCGACGGGAGATGAGGGTGCGGAAAGGGAGCATCACTGGCTAGCCGCAATACTGTTCACCTGAGCTAAAGGCCCTCCTATCTTTCATTTCACCGGGCTTCCTGGACGCCTGACCCCAGGCTGTTCTCCGCGTTTCAAACCTGGAGCGGACGCTGGCCCGAATACAGCCATGTTGGCCTGCAGCGAAGGCGGTTCGTCGCAAATTCATCGTGGGACGCGGGTTTGAAACAAGGTTTGTTAAAGCGAGAACTTCGGAAGCAAAGAGACCTGCACGGTGAAGACTATCTTTCCTTTCTATCCACTGCCGGGCGACGTTGAGAGCCGTCCACTGGAATCAAGGCGCCGTTGACCCAACTCGCTCTTGGCGAACAGATAAATGCCACCACATCCGCAATCTCCTCCGGTGTACCAAGGCGCCCGGATGGAAACTCACGTTTCTCGAAGTTGGCGAAGACCTCAGGACTGCTCTTCCGATAGTTATCCCAACCGTTGTCTTCCCAGAGAATCGAGCCGGGACAGATGGCATTGACGCGAATGTTTTGGTCCGCCAAATCGATAGCCAGTTCGCGTGCCAGGAAGATTTCGGCCGCCTTGGTCGACCCATACTGAGGATAGCCGCCGCCCAGCCAGCCGGAGATGGATGAAATAATGGCGACCGCTCCTCCGCCCCGTTCAGCGAAATGGGGTAATGCCAGACGAGTCGCTCGAACTGAATGAAACACGTTCATCTCGTAGGTTTTCAGCCAGTCTTCGTCGGTGGTCTCTGCGAAAGGTTTGAGGCCGCCGCTCGCGCCGCCTACGTTGTTTACCAGGATGTCGATGCCACCAAGAGTCTCTGCCGCGCCGTTGATAAACGATTCTGACGCGGCCGGGTCTGTGATGTCGCCGCAGAAAGTGTGGACGTTCACGCCGGCAGCTTTCAATTCCTCCTTCGCTTTGCGCAAATTCTCTTCGTCGCGGCCGCAGAAAGAAACGCTGCATCCCTCGTCAGCGAACGCCTGAACGATACGACGACCAATACCGCGACTGCCGCCACTGACCACCGCTACCTTGCCTTTGAGTTGCAGATCCATTATGGAATCCCCTGTTTGTTGAATTTTTCAAGCCTGAAGCCGGCAAATTATCTGTCATAAGTCTGCCAGTCAAAATCGGAGTCATTATGAAACCTGTTCGAGTAGGAATTATTGGGTGTGGGGTTATTGGAAAGCATCACGCTGCGGCGGCCCATTCAAGCGAACTTATTGAACTCGCAGCGCTCGCTGATTTGCGTGAGGAGGCTGTGCAGCCTTTGGCCGGGCAGTACAACGTGCCGAAAACCTACCGCGAAGCAGAGGAACTTATTGGAGATGAAAGTATCGAGGCGGTCGTCGTGGCCATGCCGGCGCATCTCAGAACCGCACTTGCGCTCGCAGCTTTCGAGACAGGCAAGCATGTGTTGACCGAGAAACCGGTCGCTCTTAATGCCACTGAAGTGCAGCAGATGATCGATGCGCAGGGGGATCTGGTCGCGGCGTGCTGTTCGTCTCGTTATCGTTTTCTGCCGTCGGCACAGGCGGCATCGGAATTTATTGGCAGCGGTCAATTGGGCGACATCCGATCCGTTCATTGCCGTAATTTCTCTCCGGCTCGAGGCAGGCCCGAGTCGTTGCCACCGGAATGGCGCTTGAAGAAGTCTCTCAATGGTGGAGGCATCCTCATGAATTGGGGCTGCTACGAAATTGATTACCTTCTCGGAATCACCCTTTGGACTTTGAACCCACAGACGGTCTTCGCCCAGACGTGGCAAATCTCTGAAAGATTCAGATCTCACATTCCAACCGGCTCGGATGCTGAGACGCACTACACCGCCCTGGTGCGCTGCGAAGGCGGGGCCATGATCAGCATGGAGCGGGGTGAATATATGCCAGCGCGTTCCCGTAGCGCCTGGCAGATTATCGGTGAGAACGGCTCTCTCGAACTGTTCATGACCAGCGGTGACGCGAGCCTTGTTTTCTGCCGGGCGGATGATGCCAACGGGCTAGTCGAGGAGCTGGTCTGGGAAGGAACAGCCGATAACTCAGTGGTGCATAGCGGCCCTCTGCACGATCTTGCCGCGGCCATTCGGGGAAATCGTGAGCCCAAAACGAGCTTGAAAAATGCACTCGTCGTCCAGCAGATTTCCGATGCGATCTATGCCTCTGCGGAGTTAGGAAAAGCCGTGGAAATCAGCGGCTGAGAGCGCCGCACCCTACGCGATTGGCCATATTCATCGCACTCAACTCATGGTTACGGGCTGCCAAACTTTTCTGTAATCGGGCATCTTTATGCAGAAGACCTGGCGACTCGAACCGGTGATTCGCCTGCCTCTGATTACTGGACATTACTTCCGATAATCCAGAAGCTGTCTCAGGCTATCCCTATTCCAATCGGAGCAGATCAAATGAAGGCACTATTCGTCATCGCCATATTGATGCTTTTACCTCTGGGTCTCCAGGCAGAGGAAGCCTTCAAACCTCGGGAGACGATGCTCTCAGCGAACGATCAATATGTCGTCGTTGATCTAACTTCGGTAGCGAATGACCTGCAGCCGCTGACCTCACCGTCGTCACGGATTGAGGTCAACCGGATCCCGTTTGAGCTGCTTGCAGGCGATAAGGCGAACTGCCTGTTCATGAAGCCGATTGGCTGGGCCGGAGGCAAAGACGAGGCACGTGAATATCCCGGCTACATTGCGAACTATGACAAGATGCCAACTGCCGAGGACAAGACTCGAGCCCTGGTTCAGATTCCCGTCGCGGACTACAGGAGCGTGTGGTTGCTGGCTGCGGCCGACGACGATGAATCTCTTTCAAATGTTTTATCGCTCAGGTTCGGCGTCATGGGTGGCCAGGCCCGCACAACGTACCACGACTTCGAGATGATTATTCCCAGGGCCGGCGAAAAGGTTCGGCCGGGCACGGGTGGCGTCGTCCGCATCATTCCGCATGGAAATTCCAAGCTCTACCTCATCCAGGTGCCGCTCGGAAAGGCCATTGCCCAGGACTTCAAAGATCACTGGTCATTCATCCTCGACATCACCAAGAAACTCGACATCGCAGTCAATCTGCCCGATCCGTATCGATACCAAATCCGGCCCGTCGGCGATCCGAGTGGAGTCCGCATCTTCGCCATGACCCTCGACCGTTCGTCAATGCAGATGGAAGTGGCGAGCCGCGAACTGGGCAACGTCTACAACCAGCCGCAGAAACCGACCTTCGATGTCCTGCTGCGCAACCACTACGAGCACTACCTGCTGTATCACCTGGAGGCACTGGCGCGCCGGGACGACGGCAAGGAAGAGCGCTTCACCTTCGAAGAATTCCGGCCGTGGTCGCCTGTCCACAAAGTGCCTCTGATAAAGCAGACACTCGAACTTCCCGTCACCGAGCGCGGACACTATGAACTCAAGATCGAACTCATGCTGGGGAAGCAGCGAGTGCTCTACTACGACACTACGTTTGCCGTGCTTTCACCAGACACGCGGAAGTATCGTCACGAGAGCCCATTCGGGACCTGGGATTTCGCCGGCACGCATTCGACGCCGGCCGACGAAGATCTTGTCGGACAACTTACGAAGAAGGCCGGGCTGCGATTCGTCCGGAAATCCGAGAAATACGGACTCGAACCATTTAGCGTACCGGGAGTTCACAACGAGAAGAGCATCGAGCACTGGGAAAAGGCGGCGAAGGAGTCAACGGAAGAGAAGCCGCCGCGCTTCCTGATCTTTCACGAGACGGCTATTTCGGGGCCGCAGATTACGCGTGTGCCTGAGACGTTCACCGGCAAGGAGTATCGGTTCAGTGAATCTGAGACCAAGCGTTTCGACGAGCTGTGGAACCACGCAAACGCGGCGTTTGCCATGCTGCGGAACCACTATCCCGACAGCGAGGTCTATTTCGGCAACGGTGTCCCGCACACTCTTGAGGCCTTCTGCAAGCGTGGCCTTTCCAAGGAGTATCTCAAGATTGCAGGCAACGAATGCGGCAGCTTCATGCGGCCACCGGAAACGCAGCCGCTCGACTATGTCGCGAACAACGCCGGTATCTGGATGTTTCGGCAGATCCTCGACCACTACGGATACAAGGACACGAAAGTCTATCAGTGCTACGAGGTCGGCTATCCGAACACCAATCCGGGCAACCTCAGTTACGAGACGCAGTCCCGCTATTTCGTGCGGCACTTCATGCATTCGCTTGCCTGGCGGATTCCGATCATGACCTTCGGATGCGTGTCCGATATGGCCAATTCGTATTACCACTCGAATTGGGGCGCGTCCGGTTTCTGTTTCGCCTACCCGAACGTCAGCCCCAAGAAATCGTATGTCGGGCTCGCAGTGCTTACCCAACTCCTCGACGGCGCCAGCTTCGTTCGGGCCGTACCAACTGGCTCTCCTGTGGTGTATGCGCTGGAATTTAAACGCAGGGACCGCCAGGTCGTTACTTGTCTTTGGACCACCCGCGGAAAACGTGAGTTGGAGATCGAAGCGGCCGGGCGTGATGCCACGCTTGTCGAAATCTACGGTCGTGACTCGGACTTGAAGTTCAAATCGCGCAAGGCCACGATCGAGGTCGGTATCGATCCTCTGTACGTCATAACCTCCAAGCCCATGCGTTCCCTGGCTGCGGGACGGATCATTCATTCGCCGATGCCGGAAGGCGAACAGTTCCTGATCTCGAAGCTCGACAAGATCGAAGACTGGGCAATTGAACAGGAGCGAAGTCTGGAGCTTGAAGTCTTCAACTTTATGTGCCCCCGTCGCAGAGGAAACTTTCAATACCGCAATGTCGCATCCATGGAAGGCAGAGAAAACGTGATACAGGTTCGCCCGACTTTGCCCGTCGAGGGATCGGTGCACCTGCCGATGTATTCAACGGTGCGGGTAAGACAGCCGGTCGAGATTCCCGGGAAGCCGACCGAGATTGGATTGTGGGTTTATGGCAACGGAGGATGGGGACGCGTCATCTTCGAACTGGAGGACGCGTCCGGCCAGCGTTGGATTTCCATCGGTGCAGAGATGGGCGGCGAGCCAAATCCATGGATGGCCGATTGGATGCCTAAGGAAGAGTTCGAAAAGCTCCGCACCCTTGGCGGGGCAGGGATTAGTGACTGGAACAGCAACGACGCCTGGGGCCGCGGTTACATCAATCACGAAGGCTGGCGTTACCTGACGTTTCCTCTGCCGGGCCAATATGGAAATAAGACCGAAGACTACCATTGGCCGCGCAACAGCCAGTGGCGATTCTCAGGTGATGGCATGGTCAAGTACCCGCTGAAGTTTAAGAGCCTCTCACTCGCCATCCCGGAGAAAGTGCTTTATCTGACCCAATATGAGGCAGTCCCAAGGCAGGAGATATATCTTCAGAGTCTGACAGCGACCTACGCACCAATTAACGAATCCTTCGCCAGGGAGGATTAGAGTTAATACTGCTCATTAAAGACCCATCCGGCTCGCCCTGTCCTCTCCCCTCAAATCTTGCTGAACAACGAATCTTTTCTCCCATGAGTTTGTCATCAACTTCTTCCTGCCCTACGAAGTCTGTCTGTCTGCCCAAGTTTTCGCTTAATCTTGTCATTGCAATCCTTCGCCCCTGACACCAGTATCTTAAGCAAACGCCTGGCGCCAATCGCCGGAGAGCATAGGGGGCTATCCAGGAAAGCAGGCTCTTTTTCAGATTACAAGCGCAGGCCAATATAGCTGTATTCGGGACTCGTCCGCTCAAGGTCCGACACGCGGAGAATGAATTCACGATCTTCTTCGCCCACGCGGAATACCGCAGTGAAGGTGTGAATACGCTCGGACTCGATCCAGTCTCCGAAGGGGGGCCGCTCTTTCTCGCTGTAGGCAAATTTCTCGCGATCAAAATTCATGATGGGATAGAGTTTCTCACCACTTGGGCTGAGAAGCATCATGCCTTCACCCTCCAGGCGTTTCATGATCTCATCTGTAATCTGAATCTTGAATCGAACGGTCGCCAAACGTGTGTTCGTATATTTGTCCTTGGATTTTCGCCGTGCATTGAGCACCTTCCACCGCACCGGTCCCGCAGCAGCCCAACTTCCCCCGTTGAGAACCGGCTTCTCGATACCCAGAATTTCTGCAACTCCTTCCAGGCGTTTCGTGATGGACTCTTCCAGGCGGATGGTCTTTTCGTTTCTTGGTCCTTCGATGTCTTTGCCGAACATATCCACCAGGTCGGGAATGTCTGTGCAAAGATCTCTCAAGGTGTCATTAACCATCTTGAGGTTGTCGAATTCGAAGCGAGTCTTTGAGTAGTAATCCTTGGCCCGACCGAATTCCCGAGTGAAACGGTCCTGGTAGGACTTCCACTGTCCGATGCTGTCTTTGCCTTGGATTTTTGCGTTGTCGTAATCGCCGATGAGCAGGTCGAATTTCTCCTGCAGGAGCCCATACTTTTCTGTCAGTTCTTTTCGCTGCTCATCATATTCTTTTTGAGCTTTGGCCAGCTCACGATCTTCCCGGGTTGCAGAGAACACTGGAGAAGAAAGCACGAATACCAGCAGGATGAACCAGGATGTGTATGTCTTCATCACAAAATTCCAGACGGCTACCAATGCGAATTTAAGATTGAAACAGATTAGCAGGCAGAGGCCATGCCACGAAAAACGATACGAACATTTACAGTTTTGATGCCCACGGGTTGGGTGACGGGCTTCATTGATACAGGGTGCTTTGCTCGATATGTTTACGGTCAAATCGGTGGGTCCTGAATCCAGCGTCCTTGATCGTTCTGCACATGGCCAACATTGTCTTCAAAGATCCCCAGACTGGCGCCCAGAGGACCATCCAGATTAGGCAGTCACCGTTTCTGATTGGGCGAGATCCCGAAAGCGATCTGGCCCTTAACGACAATTCCGTTTCCAAACTTCATTGCAAGATTGTGGCGGAGATGAACGGTCTCCATATTTACGACTTGAACAGCAAGCGTGGCACAACCATCAATGGAACTCCGGTCGAGGATTTCGAAAAAATCGCCAGCGGCGACCAGATCGGCGTGGGACGGGTGCAACTGCATCTCACGAACATCAAAGATTCGTCGAGCTACCTGAACCAGTCAAAACCTGCCGGAGTGGCAATCTCAGATGGGAAGAGCTCAACCGAACGGGTTCACAGTGCCGGATTTGGGCCACTTGATGTATTTCTCGCTGATCCGACTATCAGCGAGATCATGGTGAACGGGTTTGATTCGGTATATGTGGAGAAGGAGGGCCACATATTGAGAGCCAAGACATCCTTCCGGGATGAAGCGGAGTTGCTCGAAGTCGCGCACCGCCTGCTCGAGCCTTCGGGCAGAAAGCTTGATTCGCAGGTGAGCCCGATGGTTGATGCGCGTTTTTCGGATGGCTCAAGAATCAATGTCATCGTTCCGCCGCTCTCGGGTATCGGGACGCTGTTGACCATCCGGAAGTTTCGGCCGAAAGCTTTTACGGCACAGGAGCTCGTGGACTATGGAACAATGTCGAAGAATATCGCTCGTTTTCTCAAGATGGCTGTTGAGAACAAGCAGAGCATTCTGGTTTCCGGAGGCACCGGTTCAGGAAAGACGACGCTCCTCAATTTCATCTCGTCATTCATAGGCCAGAACGAGCGCATTATCACCATCGAGGAGTCGCTCGAGCTGCGGTTAAATCAGCCGCACGTGCTGCCTCTGGAGGCCCGACCTCCTGATCTGGATGGAGAGGGCACGGTTTCCATCAGGCAATTGCTGGCCAACAGCCTTCGCATGCGGCCCGACCGGATAATTGTCGGGGAGTGCCGGGGCGGCGAAGCCCTGGACATGCTGCAGGCCATGAACACCGGGCACGATGGTTCCATGACAACCCTCCATGCAAATACAGCCAGAGACGCGCTGAACAGGTTGGAAACACTGGTTCTGCTGGCCGGCACGGATTTGCCTTCCACGGCGATCAAAAGACAAATTTCGTCCGCCATCGACCTCGTCGTACAGCAGAGCCGTTTCCCCGACGGATCACGGCGGATCACCGAAATTGTCGAGATTACCGGTATTGAGGGGGAGGCGTTCAGTTTGAATGAACTGTTCTATTTCGAGGGACGCGCCGGTTCGAGCCGGGCAGGAGACCATCGCCCAACGGGCTCCGTTCCTAAATTCATCCTGGACTTGAAGGACAGAGGGGAGACGGTGAATCTGACGATGTTTCAGGAGTAATGCTGCCGCCTCGTGGCCGCAAGCCAAAAGAATTTAACAGGAGGAAACGGAGGGAACAGAGACAGAAGCTGATCATTTCAGGACTTCTCCGTCATCTCTTTAGGACGTCGCTGTTATCTCTGTTTCCTCCTGTTAGGTCAGTAAATTTCACGCGTTAACCGAAGGAGTTCCCTGTAATCTTTAATCCTTTTTGCTTCTGATACTTTCCAGCCGCGCCTCCTTGTTCCGCGTCCGCACTTCATGGTCGCGCACTTCAAATCCCGCTATAAAACTCTCACGAAATTCGCTGAACGTCCCCTCATCAATCGCCACTCGAATATCCTCCATCAGTTGCAGCAGGAATCGTAGATTGTGAATGCTGTTGAGGGTGTATCCGAGGAGTTCTTCGCTCTTGATAAGATGACGCAGGTAGGCCCGTGAGAAATTCCTGCATGTGTGGCAGGTGCAGTTTTCATCAACGGGGCGAGGGTCTTTGGCGAACTTTGCATTTCGAATGTTCAAGCGGCCTGATCGCACAAAGAGCGCGCCATTGCGTGCAATCCGTGTTGGCAGGACACAGTCAAACATATCCACCCCGCGTGCGACAGATTCCACGAGATCCTCTGGCGAGCCCACCCCCATGAGGTAGCGGGGCTTCTCTTTCGGGATGTGCGGCTCGATGAGTTCGAGAGTGGAATACATATCTTCTTTGGTCTCCCCAACGCTCAGCCCGCCAATAGCCACACCTTCAACATCCTCTCCGCTGACATACTTTGTACTCTCGATCCTCAAATCCGGCTCGACGCCCCCCTGGATGATTCCGAAGAGTGCCTGGTCTTCCCTGACTTTGGACTTGACGCATCGAGTGAGCCAGCGATGGGTCCGGTGCATGGCATCTTCGAATTTCTCTCTCGAGTTCGGCAAGGCCACGCACTGGTCAAAGGCCATGATGATGTCCGCCCCCAGGTGAGCCTGAATTCCCATTACGCTCTCCGGCGTAAACAGATGTTTCGAGCCGTCAATATGTGAACGAAACTCGACCCCCTCCTCAGTCACCTTTGTCCGGTGTTCCAGGCTGAATACCTGAAACCCCCCGCTGTCGGTGAGAATAGGATTCGGCCAATTCATAAACTTGTGCAGGCCACCCATTTCACCAATGACCTCATGACCCGGCCGAAGGTAAAGGTGATACGTGTTGGCCAGAATCAGCCTCGCCGCCATTTCATCGAGCTGTTGAGGGGATACCCCCTTCACAGAGGCCAGAGTACCAACCGGGGCGAAACAGGGCGTCGGGAAGTCGCCATGAGGGGTGTGAACAGTGCCGGTTCTTGCCCTCGTAGCCTGGTCTTGGTGCTTGATTACAAACTTAATGGCCGGCATCTCGATTTTGTATCCTGTAGCTTGATGGCGTTTGCGTACAAGTAAAGAAACACAGGCCACTCGCAACCCGTTCCATTTTCTAAGCGTTTTACGGAGAGACATTTCGTATTACAATGCGGCACTATGGGTACCAAGATATTCTCGTCGAACCAGTCCGGTGAAATGAAAAAGCCTCTCTGCATAATTCTTGGCGGTGGAAAAGGCACACGCCTTTTCCCTCTTACTGCACATCGTTCCAAACCGGCTGTCCCACTTGGCGGCAAGTATCGGCTGATTGATATTCCCGTCAGTAACTGCCTCAACTCCGGCCTTGGTAAAATCTATGTGATTACACAGTTCAATTCGGTGTCCTTACACCGCCATATTGAAGGCACCTATCGGTTCGACCACTTCAGTAGGAATTTCGTTGAGATTCTTGCGGCCCAGCAGACGCCCGAAAGCTCGGTCTGGTATCAGGGCACTGCGGACGCGGTTCGGCAGAACCTGCGCTACATCAACTCTCCCGAACACGATCCGATCATCATTCTATCCGGTGATCAACTCTACCGGATGGACTATCGCAAGATGGTCGACTGGCATAACGCAAACAACGCGGACTTGACCGTCGCAGTGATTCCGGTGGAGAGAGAGAAGGCCAAGAGCTTCGGCATCTTACAGATAGACGATGACTGTGTGATCCGCCGCTTCGTGGAAAAGCCGCAGCAAGGGGAACTTCTGGACGACCTCGTGCTGCCAAAGGGCTCACTCGACCGGTTTAATATCAACGCTCACGGAAAGTCGCACCTTGCCTCCATGGGCATCTATGTCTTCAATCGAGAGGTACTGGTGAAGCTGCTCGATAATGAGCACACGGACTTCGGTAAAGAAATTATCCCCCACGCCTTTGGCGAGTACAAAGCGCTGGCATATCCATTCAGCGGTTACTGGGAAGACATCGGCACGATTCGGTCGTTCTTTGAGGCAAACCTCGCCCTGACAGATGTCGTGCCCGCCTTCGATTTTTACAGCTTTCCGGAACCTATTTTCACCCGTCCGCGGCAGCTCCCGGCTTCCAAATTTCAGCAGTGCCAGATTCATGCCTCCGTCATTGCTGATGGCTGCATTCTGGAATGGGCAGGCATCCATCACTGTATGATCGGTATCCGAAGTTTTATCCGCAAAAACACCACCCTGCGCGATACGGTGATGATGGGATCGGATTTCTATGAAGCTGCTGCAGACTTCCAGTCAAATCTGGATTCCAATCTGCCGCACGTGGGGATAGGCGAATCCTGCGAAGTGCGAAAAGTGATCATCGATAAGAACGCCCGTATTGGAAACAACTGCCGTATTTTCAACAAAGACCGAGTGCAGGAAGCGGATGGCGACTGCTTCTACATCCGTGAAGGCATCGTGTGTATCCCCAAAGACGCTGTGGTCCCTCCGGGTATGGAGATTTAGGAAGGATGGTTGATGCTGAATGGTGAGGGACAGTGTTGTCGGATGTGCGTCTTAAAATAATGGATCGGAAGAATTGGAGAATGCTGAGCCCATTGTCAGTTCCGGCCAAGGCCAGGATGTACACCGGAGGCCAAGCCGGAATTGGTTCGCCCTGACGCAGGTATTCGACGTCGACGGTTATGAACACTACGGATTATGATGGATCTGTTGGTGCTTTCGGTCTGGACGAATTCGTTGACGAAGTCGTATAGATTGCTTAATTCCACGGCCTCAAAGCCCGTCTTCCAGCCAATCCACCATCAGGAGCATCCCATGAAAATCGGCGTCACACAGATCATTTTTGGCGATAAGTCCCTCGATGACACCCTCGAACTCTGCACCGCGGCAGGCTACGAATGCGTCGAGCTTACTTTCCGGCCAGGCAAAGACCTCAACACAGACCTCACCGATAAAGAGTTGGACACCGTTCGCGAAAAGTGTGCGGCAGCCAACATCCATATCGGCAGTGTGATCGCCTCCTGCCCCGAAGGCGGCAACTTGCTCAGCCCAGACGCCGCAGAGCGGAAAAACCGGATGAAGAGTCTGGTTCGTTCGCTCGAAATCGGCGGACGCCTTGGTGCTGACTGTACACTGCTGCATCCTGGCCAACTCACCCGAGCGGGCACCTATTCGCAGGCATGGGACAATATCGTTGCCGCGCTCAAAGACGTGGCCCCTGTGGCAGCGAAACACAAAGTTAACATCGGTATCGAAAACGTCTGGAACAAATTCCTGCTCAATCCGCGTGAGTGCAATCAGATTGTCGAGGAAATCGGCAGCGAATGGATTGGTATCTACATCGATACCGCGAACATGATGTTCTATGGCTGGGAGGAGATGTGGATTCGCGAACTCGGGACGAATATCAAAAAAGTCCACTTCAAGGATTTCAGCCGCCGCGATAAGAGTTTCGTGAACCTGATGGATGGCGACACGGACTGGCCGGCCGTCATGGGTGAACTCCGCACCATCGGTTACGACGACTGTGTCATCCACGAAGTCGGAGGCGATCGAGACCTTCAGATTGAAATGGCAAGACGAATGAAAGAAATCGTCGCGGGCTGAGCTCGTGGTGACAGGCCGGTGTCAGCAGCCTGTCAAAAATATCTCGATGGACGCCCGAATTTGGGCTCCCATGCTTCCAACCATGCTTCCAACCATTCATCAGAAACATGAACCATACATTCAACCCTACTCACTACTTCACGACACTTGGCTGGCATGAACCCGTCCTGACCGTTGCTGACGGTGATTCCATATCAACGACGACGGTAGATGCACGCGGTTTCGATTCCTCTGGCCAAAACGTTACCGAGCGTGGCAATCCGATGACCGGCCCCTTCTACATCGAAGGAGCGGAGCCGGGTGACATGCTTCAGGTCACCCTCGACAGTATTCGCCCCAATCGGGATTACGGCTGGACGCGCAAGGTGGTCGCTCCGAATGTGGTAGACCCCGAGTATGTGCGGCAGCTCCCGGATGATCAGGAAACCATCAACTGGCAAATTGATCCGGTGGCCAGCACCGCTACTGCCGAATTGCCGGGCCACACTCCTGATAAGATCGTCACCTCGCTCGCCCCTATGCTGGGTTGTTTCGGTGTAGCTCCGCCGGGCAGGCAGTCCATCAGCACTGCTACCTCGGGCCCCATGGGCGGCAACATGGATTACCGTGGCTTTGTCAGTGGCGTCACCTGTTATTTCCCCGTGTTCGCAAAGGGGGCCCTGTTCCATCTGGGCGACGGTCACGCCGCCCAGGGCTGCGGTGAAATCGTCGGGACAGGAATCGAGATCAGTATGGACGTCCAGGTCACCTTCAATGTGCTCAAAGAAAAACAGTCGGCCTGGCCGCGGGGTGAAAACGTTGATTACATCTTTACGGCCGGAAACGCACGCCCCCTTGATCAATGCGTTCAGCACGCGACGACCGAGATGTTGAAATGGCTTCAGCAGGATTACGGTTTCGATGCTCTTGCCGCCAACATGCTGCTCGGGCAGTGTGTGGAATATGATCTCGGAAACATCTTTGACCCCGCGTACACAATGGTGTGCAAAGTGCCAAAGAAGTATCTGAATTGACCGGAGGAGCAGCTAACGGGCCTTCGCGCATTTTTCTGGAACGTTTGATGTGCTTCACCAGCGTTTCAGTCTCTATGAATGCGCACCGGCGTCAGGTCTTCACCTTCCTCAGATTTCTGCGGCAATTCTTCTGACACCGGCTGATTTGTTCCGAAAAACATCTGGAAGACTCGACGCCCGGCCGGGCTGTTCAGGTTGCGCATCGTCCAGAAAGTCATGATGAGCAGCGCCACCAGGAGCAGGAGCTGAGCACCTGTCCCTTTGCGACGAGCGGGGGGAACAATTTTGCGACGTAAATTCAGTCGGTCACTTTTGGGGTTTTCAGCCATTGTGTTTCATTTTCGGAATTTCCCAGGCGGCATTTGCAAGCTTAAGTTGGGTGCGCGAACTGTTTGCGGGGGCAAGAAGACAGATTCATGGATTCTCGACCCCGCAAACAATTCGTGCACTCGCCTTAGTTTTAACCACTACTTGCGTTCTGCGGCCAGTCTTCGTGCGATGTACTGCCTCAGCAATGGAATGCATGAGGTTCGTGCAAGCTCCAGCGCCTGCTTTGGCGACGGCAGGATTGCAGGCTCAATACCGTACCAAATCATCAATGGTTGACACCGATCATCAGCGTCTTCTGCGTGGGAGGCCAGGCCTGCTGCAATGGCCCATCGTTTCTCAAAGGGCAGCCGTTGCAGGGCTGAAGCCAGGTGAAGGCGGACCAGACCAGATGTCTCAGACCTGGCGAGAGTAGCAAAACTGGTTGCCGCTTCCTCAGACCCATTCTCTTCTTCCATCAGGAGTTTGATAGCCCACGCCCGCAGATGCTCCTCTTTGTCGTCGAGCAAGTGGAGGAGCAACTCGGAATTCCCTTTTCCGATAGAGTGCAACGCCCAGAGAGCCCTCAATCGATACCGGACATCCTTTTCGCTTTCCAACATTCTGATCAGAGCTGGAGCAACCTCGAGGGTGAGATTGCCGGATACCGCTCGTTCCTGCAGCAGTCTGCGTGCCCGGCGAATGAACCATTCGTTCTTGTGCTTGAGGAGACTGAGAAGGGTCATGTCATCCGCTTTTGAAACATCCATTTTGACCGGTTTCGGATCGCCATAAGTGATCCGATAGATCCTGCCACTCGTCCGGTGGATGCCATCCCGGCCATGACATTCCCCGAGGTCGACCCAGTCAGAAAGATAGACCGCGCCGTCCGGTCCGTATTCCATCTCAACTCCCAGGAACCAGGGCTGATTTGCCATCATGAAATCTGGCTCGTGCTTTCCAGCATAGCTTGTTCCCTGGCGTTCGAGCCTGTCTTGATTGATTCGCCGGCCATGGGTGTTGCCCATGAAAATGCGGCCGCGGTATTGGTCCGGCCAGTTGTCACCCAGATAGATCATGCCTCCGCAGTGGGAGTGGCCGCCGCCGAGTTCACCGTGTTTGCCTTCGGCAGTACGAGAGTCCGTCCACTTTTTTTCAGAATCCCAGTGATAGTGATCCGCTGACTGTTCGATTAACCCAAACGCATAGGGATTGAAATCCTGGCCGTACATCCGCTGGTAGGAAGCGCCGGGGATGACGTGCCAGAGATGGCCGATGACGTTATTCGTGAAGAACATCTGGCCATGTTCATCGTAATCGAGCCCCCACGGATTAGTCGTGCCGTGAGTGACGACTTCAAATTTCTTCAGAGTTGGATGGTAACGCCAGATGCTGCAATTAAGTGGCACGCGCTGCTCGTCGGGCGTGCCGGGAGGCCCCACCCTCGATGTGCCCTGGATACCATGCCGGCCGTAAAGCCATCCATCCGGCCCCCACAGCATCCCATTCACAATATTATGCATCGTGTCTTTGGTGTTGAAGCCATCGAGATGAACTGCCGGATCGCCGTCGGGTTGGTCATCTCCATCTTTATCGGCGAAGAACAGAAGTCTGCCCTCGATCAGTGCCCAGATGCCACCGAAACCATAGGCCAGGCCGGTGAGTTGATAGCCTGAATCCCAGAAGACCTTTTGCCGGTCGAACCGGCCATCGGCATCCAGGTCTTCCAGGATGATGATTCGATCATGTACGTTCTCCAGGTAGCCCTGGCGTGCGTACGAATAACATTCGGCTACCCACAACCGGCCTCGATCATCCAGTTCAAATGCGATCGGCTGACGCACATGAGGTTCGGCCGCAAACAGGGTAACTTTGAATCCCTCCGGCAGAACCATCTTGCTCATCGCATCCGATGGGGAGATCACCACGTCTTCGGGATTCTGGGAATTGACAATCTGCTGGAAGTCCTCGGCGAACGTCCAGGACTGAAAGAGGATCAAGACCGGGAGGAAACTGGATTTAGTCATACGAAGTATTGGTGCAGACGATTTGAAAAGTAACTCCTGGATGATCTGATTCCCATGTCTGGTGACTCTCTTTCGTTTACTCGCCACTTGATGCCCCGATGGAAGAATGAGCCAGAATATTTTGGGGCAGAATAGTTAAATCGGTTACGGATGGCTGACCGTTTCAGGCGAAGTTTCTTCATTATTCTGTCCCAAATTATTCTGTCCTTTTCTGACACCGAGTAATCCAATTTATTTATCAGCTACATTTATTCCTCTAATACCAGAATGCATACATCCCCCGGCCCACCGCAAGCGAGGCCAGACACCACATTCCTCCGACCACGTAATCTCCGAGGATAAGTCCCACAAAAAATGGCAGGAAGTGTCGATAACCGCGGCCGCCGAGGTACTTCACAATCGAAAGTTTGCAGACCCAGCCGATCATGATCGGCAGCCAGACTAACTGCATCGACCAGCTTGAAGAGACCGCATAGCCGATTGGGTGGAACGGCAGGCCTGTCCAGAGCACCTTCAGCAGCGGCATCAACATCACAACGATGAAACCGGCGGCGTAACACAGGTAGCTGAGCCAGTTCACCTCCTGCGGGTACTGCAGCCATCGGGCAAGGCGGGCATAGGGCCTGTAAGCGAATCCGTACTTGGCGCCATCCACGTTATCGTAGCCAATATGGACGAGCGCCCAGAACGCGCAGATGCATCCAGTGAACACCGCCAGGAGCTGCGCAAAGAACATCAGCCTCTGGTTTGCATTTGTCTGCTGGCCAAGACGAAAGGCTTCCAGCGAATGGGCCATTGGATGGCCGCGGTAGGCCCTGTTGAATCCGAAGAACAGAGTCATCACTCCCAGGGATTGCCCATCCATATGTTCGGTGCCAATCGTCTGTGAAAGAAACTCTCCAGGCCCTGCAAAGTGCAGGTCGTGCGCGGGCGGCCCGCACGTCGCTCGCATACGGGCGATACCAATCGCCAGGAACAGGTAAACCAGGAAATATGCCAGGGACAATGCCAAAGAAAGCCCGGCCCAGTTTGAAAACCCCACCAGTGCTGAAAAGCCCAACAGCACCCCCGCGGCCGCCACGCGATAAGGGAGTGGTTCATCACCGTCCGGGAGGCCTTTCTGGTAAATGACTTTTGCCCAGACTTCCTTCAGGTGTTTCCGGCCGATCCAGAAAGCGCCCACAGCAATGGCCATGTAAGCGCCGGTCGCCTGCTGATTGATGTAGTCTGCCGGGAGCAGAGGTGTGATTCCGAGGGAGGAGACAAAAACTTGTTGAAACCGCCAGACGAAAAAGAAGAACCAGCATGAAAACATCAGATCAATCGGCATCAGATAACTCAGGCCAATCACGCACGGGTACCATGACACCGGAAACTCACCAAACGCATCCCATGGACGCCCCAAATCGATAAACAACCTCAAACGCTGCCAGCGCACAGGAATCAGCGGAACGTCATCCGGGTAGAGGTGATTCAATCCATTCACCGTGCTGATAAAAGCCGCAATTCCAAAGGCAATGAAGAAGCGTGAGTTCCAGCAAATCCTGCCCGGATCGGTCGCAATAGTCAGCGGCACTTCAACGATGGGAAAAGTCAGTCGCTCGTTTTGTGTCCATTCCTTCAGAAAGAGAACGTTTAAACACATGGTGGTAAAAACGAGCACCGTAAGAAAACCCGTCCACAACAGGACCGGCCGGATCCAGGGCCGATAGTTTTCTGGCAGGTAAAGGGATGAGCTTCCTTCGTGAAAATTCCTGATAGCGTCTTCCGAAACGACAAGGAGCTGTTCCGGTAAATTGCCACTGAACAGCTCCGCATAATTGTTTTCAGGATTCGCGCCGTACTGGTGAAAAGTGAGCATCGGGGTGAGGACCTGGATCATGTCGTGGCCACCCATCGCGGACGCCATGCAGACCATCGCGTAGATCGTCACCAGCTCGGCAGAGTTAAAAGCAAGCTTAGGCAGCAGGAATCGTACGCCGCCATTGATGATGGCCACCAGTACCATGAAGAGCATCGCGTTGAAGAAGAGAGAAATGGTCGTGGGATGCCCGGCATACCAGTTCACCTCAATCTGCATGATCCAGTAGCAATTGATGGGGATCAGCACCAGCCCCAGCAGAAAGCAATGGATGCGGATCGGTTGCCTGTTTTTCCCTTCCATTCTTCCGCCATTCTGTGGTAGTGTGGCCTCTGCGCTCCGCGACGGGAATCGACAGTCGTCACGGAATGCAAGCAGCGCGTCGGAAGCTAAAGCTCCTTCTCGGCGTTTAAAACTGTGACCAGCAAATGATCATCACCCAGTTTCACCAGCATGACCTTTTGGTCGAAGGCAACGAGATGGCTGCCAGCCACATCAAACGCCTGATTACCTTGTCTGTTCCCTCTGTTGAATTGAATTTCGTAGGTGAGAAGGATTTTCGTTGTATCTTCTGAAAGTTTAAGCCTGCCTCGTACTGTGATGGCGATGTGCCCCTGCTCCCCTTGCTGGTGAAAGTTCGCCCGGTAGGTCTGAGTGGCACAGGTAACCCTCAGTCCTTCATCCCTGGGATCCTTACCCAGCTTGAATTCCAGAGAAACGATTTTCCCGAGCGGCTCAGCCAGATGATCAAACTGGCCATTCAAGCCCTCTCTTTTCAGCTTGTTCACTTCAAGTTGGAGTGTCTCCAGACGTTCGACCAGCACTTTCAAGGGAATTTCTTCACCCCGTTCTTCAGCCCACAGGTGTGAGAAATACGAGAACGAACACAGAAGAAACAAAGCCAGATTTACAGGTTTCATGATGGGTAACTCATGGCAGGGCAGGAACAGCGGAAGGTAAGGAATCAGTCTGGTTTGGGCAATTGAAGTGGCAGCGGGAACCTCTGACGTATTACCCCAGAGAAGCGGTTAATCCCACCAGTCTTTCTTTCGCACTTCCTCGATATGGGCGATGACCAGTTGCCTCACCGCTTCGCCGTCGGACTTCAGCCCTGCATAGACTTCACCTGAAATCACATTCGCCTGCTTGAGGTCCTCGAGACATTGAAGTTCCTCCTCAGCGCCTTTAAGGCGGCGCCAGCAATTTACAAGGTTGCTTCAAAGCGAATCGTCGCCATATCCCATGACATGGCCGCCGGCGATCTTGGCCGCTCGGTTCATGACTATCTGCCAGACAGTTTGAGTCCGGTAAAAAACAAGGCGACCATGGCGACCAACATAACCAGTACAGGAACGGCCACTCCCGCGCTTTCCAGGATGAGGGGCATCGCCAGCGTCAACAATCCACCGCCGACGAATGGCGCGGAAAGTGGTGCTGCCAGGGCGTAGTCTTCGGCCGCACCACTTTCCAGATCCTTGTCCACGATACGCAAGAGCATGAAACCGGTAGCCGTTGTACCTGTCGACATCCCGTAATTAATGATGCCCAACTCAAACCAGTATTCCCGGGGCAGCAATCTGCGGCCGATATAAAGGAGACAGACTGCGCACCATACGAATGCAATGACCAGAAGAAGCGTGAGCGGCAGAATCATCTTAATCACCGCTTCAATGCGCAGCGTTGCAATGGCGGAAACGATGAGGAACTCCATCGCTGCGGAAGTCAGCCGGCGGATGCTGTGGATGTCTATCAAGTCGTCAATTTTCAAATGGTGCATTCCCTCCCGGACAATGAGGCCACCCGCAAGTGTGTAAATGAAGAAAGGCAGGTCCTTCACCTTATCTGCCATATCCGGAATGAAGGACTGCATTTTCTCACCGGAAGCGATGCCGAGCAGGGCTCTTTCTATTGGTTGCACCATCCAGTTGACCATACTGCTCAGCAGGAAACCTATCCCAAAGGCCGCGGCCAGAATCAATGCCTGGAACACTATCGGATCAATGACTTCGGGTCTGACCTTTTCGTAGGCGACAGGCACTTCACCGCCGCGCGCTTCCAATCCCTGAATAATTGGTATCTGCACATCGCCCGCCCGAGTCCATCCACGCCGCACCGCCAGATTCACCAGCACGATGCCCGAAACGACGCTGTAGACCAGGCCGACAGTTGCCATGAAGATGCCGAGGTCAAGTCCATCATCGAAACCGATGCTCTTGAAGACCTGGCCCATGGCTGCGGCCGTTCCGTGTCCGCCGGCAAACCCGGTTTCGATGAGTTGCCCGAAGGAATAAGGAACTCCCGAATGGAAGGGCTTAATAAAAAACCAGCACGCGATTATGCCAAGGACCATCTGTCCCAGGACGATAATCCAGACCATGATGGCCTCACGTGCGGCCAGCTTTGCGCTCTCTTTAAACGAACGTGCCGGCTTCTCCATGTAGAGCCCGGCAAACACCACGGCAATGAGCCAGCCCGGCCATTTCTTGAGGGTGTCAAGCGCTTCCGTGGTGATGAGGGAGTGATAGGTGGACGCAAGCGTAGTGCTGGAATCGCCGAACAAAGTGCCAAGAAAGTAAGGCCCGATGAGCAGGCCAACCAACCCACCTATGACGGACGCCGGGATGTAGAGCACCTGCAGAAATCGAAATTTGACCCTGAGGACAAATCCAACGAGCAGCAGTGTGCAAGCGAGTAGAAAGGCGTGTTGCATGTGTTATTCGCCCAGCCCCAGCAGACGTTCGGCGTTCTGGTAATAGACTTTCTTCAACACTTCATCTGGCAGAAAGATTCCATAGATCTTCCACTCGCCGGTGGGCGGAAAGTCGTTGTCATAGTAATCGAAATACTCGTCGTCCGTTTCAAGAAAGCGATAATAGATCTTGTATCGAGGCTGCGTTGGCCGGCCAGGATAGCGATCCGTGCCGAACATAATCCGATCCTGATACTTGATGAAGAATTTCCGGGCTGAATAGGGTTGCCTGCCGAGTTCCGCCACTCGTGCGGACATGTCGATTGAAAAGTTCGGATGCTCATCAAGCGCCCTGCCGGCGTAACCCAAATCTTCCGAGCTGTTGCCCACGTGGGCGCCGACGAAATTTGTCTTGGGATGCTTTTTCATCACTTTGTTTCGTTGTTCCAGAATCTCTTCGCGGGCAGGAAACTGCGGGCCGAAAAAACTCCAGTCAGGATGACGATGCAGTTGCAGCCACCTTTCGTTGAATCGATCAATCGGTTTGAAGAAAGCAACAGGGTCGGCCGCGTGTATCAACACCGGCATCTTGAGTTCGCCCGCTTTCCTCCAAATGGGATCCATCTTTGGGTCATCTATGGGAACGATCTCGCCTTTCTTGTTTTTCACTGTCAGACCCAGATTCTTGAAGATTTTGAGCCCTTTAACGCCCCTGGCATGAGCGAGTTCCAGAAAGCGCGCCATTGCGTTTCCAAATTCCGGCTCATCGATGCGTGAGAAATCGATATTGCAGAAAATGATGAACTTCTCGGGGTCAAGCTTGTAGTAACGGTTCAGGAGTTCGTCGAGTTCGTTCCCCCAACCGCCGCTCAGGTTTACGACGCGCTTCACATTCAACTCGTTCATCCTGTCGATCAGAAAATCCGGCTCGACAGTTGCCGGAAAATGCGTGTGGACGTCGACGACTGGATACTTTGCTCGCGGGACGAGATTCTGCTTCAGCGTCAATGAGGACCGCGGCTGATAGTTCTTGAGAAGGTCATCCCCGATATAGAGTGCCTGGCCGAGATCAGGGTCCTCAGCCACGGAGTCCGAGGCCAGGCAGAGAAGCAGCAGGTAGATTGTAAATCTCAATTTTTGTCCTCAAGCAGTTCGGATACCCATTTACGGAGTTTGGCGCGGGCCGAGCCTGGACGCAGGGTCCAGCCATCGTTGTGATTGCGGTAGCCGGTTTCAATAAATGTGAAATTGCCTTTGACCGATGTAGAGCGGATGAAGGCACGTGTGCGTTCAAGCTCCGAGTTCTTTTCGGTCCATTCGTTGCAGATTAACTGGGGCGTATCGCCAAGTCTCTGCAACCGTCGCCTGGCCGACTCATTATCCGCGCCAGGATATGGCCATGGGTGAACTCCGTCGTAGTGGCTGTAAGCAATGATGCCAGACCAGAGACCCGCGATCTCTTCGTCCCAGAGCCCTATAAAGTTGCACGCAATTGCGCCGCGAGAGAAACCACACAGGATGACTCGGCTCCGGTCGCCGCCATACTTTTCACAAATCCATGGCACGGCCTTCTTGCAGTATTCGACGGTCGGTCGCGGGTCTCGCTCCGGCGGCGTACCCCACCACTGTCGAACGTTATTCTTACTTTCTCCATCAAGGTAGGGCAGGCACAGCCAGATAAATCCCCTGCCTTCAGTGATACCGTAACCGAGTTTGCTTCCCTCTACGCGACCGCTGCTCAGGTCTCCGTATTTATTCTTGTATGGGCCGTTCCCGGCGTACTCGACAATCACGGGATATGACTTCCCCGGCTTCCAGTCGGTGGGAAGATAGAGGACATGATAGATGGCGGTCTTTCTGTAACTCTCCAACGCCTGCTTTACCCGTATGCCCGGCGCGGGTTCGGTTTGGGAGAGTTCCGGGATTTTCAGATCGGGCTTAACCGTCCCGATATCGACATTTGAACTCATTGCGCTCATCAACGAAAGCCCCGGGAAAATGCAGTACGTAAGAATCATGACTGTTACTTGAAGCGTCGCCTGAAATCCGTCAGGCAGTCATGGTAGAGCAGCAGACCGTAAGCGCTGAAGACAGTCTGCAACGCTCCGACGATCAGGAAGGTGATGATGGATGTCCCAAGGCCGGCCCCCTGGCCGGTGGCTTTCGCCGCGTTGCTGACCACTCCCAGCACAGTGCACTGAGTTACGAGAGCGAGGAAATTCCAGAGAGCAATGTGCAGGTAACGACCTCTGCAGATTCCCATGCAATCCTGCATCCCCCTTTTTGAAAGCACGGCAACAAAGCCGCGCAGTCCCATCTTTGATACACCATAAAGGATGCCCGCAGTAAGAGGAAGACGATCCAGCTTGTCCGCCAGGCTGCCCTTTTCAGGCTGGTATTCCTCCGGACGTCTGGCAGAGGGCGGAAGAAAAGGAAGAAAAAATCGGATCAGGGATTGAAAGCCGACGAGCAAATCCCACCCGAACAACCTCAGGCTCCTGGTCAACGCCCGTTCGAACCACTCCTTCTTTCCAGCCCACCGGGATTCCATGATGGAAATGACACATGCGCTGCCGACCACAAGGATGGCCTGAAAAAACAGCATGAGGAAAATCATCTTGATGATGTCCGTCCCGGCCAGTTGGATCTCTCTATATGCCCAGGCCGCGGGCGGCGAGCAGAGGATCAAAACCAGGGCAACCGGGGGAAGAGATTTCACCCACAGGGCGACGGTATTCCTGACAAGTTTCGAAATGGCCGACGACTCTATGTTTTCACTCATGCCTGGATTTAGAAGTGCATCCGGGAGATTGGCAAGTCACTAACTTGACAATGTTAAGTCTTCTGGAGGCCACATTGTTGCCTCATCTGATTTTGGAGCGGCTGAAAAAGTACAGAAGTTCTGTGCACCAGGCGAGGAATTCATCTCTTCAGCTTCCGACCCTCAAACTTTCTGCGCCGCTGAACTTTCCCACGAACCTTGAAGGTTGCCACTTTGGCTGGTTCAGCTATACCCTCCGGCCATGAATAAAATCCTTTTTTTATTGTTGGCATCGGCTTGCCTTCCGGGTGATTTGAAGGCAGAGGATTCAGAGGGTGCGCCCCAGGATACGGTTGTCCTGGAGGCCGAAAGCGCCGCGAGCGTGCAGCTCCCGTTTCGAGCGGCTGCGGACAAGGAGTGCAATGGCGAAACCTGTCTTGCCGTGCCTCAGGGCGCTGGCAAGCCCCCAGAGATCCTTGGTCGGGTACGGTTTACAACCAGGCTGGCGAGGAAGGCGGAATACAAGCTTTGGATTCGTGCCAAATGGACCGATTACGAAGGCAACTCGATTGGCCTTTCTTTGCCCAATCGCGAGCCTGAGACTTTAGGACAAGGGGGAATTTACGACCGGTGGCACTGGGTCCCAGGCCCCGTGGTCAATTTCGAGGAAGGCAATCTGACTTTCTACCTCTTCAATCGCGAGGATGGCATCTTTATTGACCGCATCCTTTTGGTGCCGGACGCAACTTACATCCCGCGCGGTAAGGAGGGCCTGCTTGTTCCTGCCGGCTGGGCCGCGCAGGATTTTTACTTTGCAGATGACTTTTCACGTTCGACAGAGCAACCGGTTAAGCAATGGAATGAGCTCAGCGGCAAGTGGGGCATCAACTACACCCTCGACCCGAACAAGCTCCCGAATTTTTTTTCATATTCCGGCAACAGCGAACAGCAGGGACTGAGCATCACCGGTCGCCGGTTCTGGAGGGACTACTACTTTGAGGCCGCAATCAATCCGGAAGGGTGCCAGGCCGCGGGGCTGGTCTTCTCGCTTGTAGATGACAAACATTACCTGCTGGTGAGATGGACAAAAGAGGACAAATTGGAGCTCTGCAGAGTCTCCGGCGGCACAGAAACAATAATTAAAACGGTCCCGTTAGTTCGGCTCGATAACGCCTGGTGGAGAATGGGCGTGGAGACATGGAGTGATCGCGTAACGGTAACGCTGGACGGCCGAAAAGTGTTGGAATCCCAGATGACTGTGTCCGGCGGCAAAGTCGGCCTGCTCGTCTCTGGTGGCACTGCCGTTTTCGACAATGTGGAAGTTTCGCCTGTTCGTCGATTCGTGGGTGGCCCTACTGAACAGGCTGCATTATGGGAAATAAAAAAAGGTAAGTTTGAACAGAACAAGGGCAACACTTTTTCCGGCCAGGGCAAGCCGGCAATCGCCCTCACGGGTAAGCCTGACTGGAGCAACTACACCTTACGAGTCTCGGTGAAACAGGCCCGGTCGACCTTCGGCATATTCACTTGCTGGTCATCACCCGAGGATTATTACCTGTTCGAATCAAGCGGTGGAGAAGTTTCGATTATCAAAATGACCGCAGGCCAGAGGAGCGTACTGGCATCGGTGAAAGCAACGGCTACTGCTGATTGGGTTGAATATGCATTCAAGCGAGTGGGTGCGTACCTTGCAGTAGAATCCGGCGACCAGCTCCTCCTGGAAGCATGGGACGATACACATGCCTCTGGACGGCCAGGCATCATGTCTTCTGCTGCGATTTCCAAAGTCACATTCCAGAATTTCGAAGTCGACTTCGAGGAGCGGGAATCCTTCCACAAGACCATCGAGTCCGTTTCATTCCTGACCGCGAAAATTGTTGACCCGACCGATGTCCCCGACCTTACGGAGGAACAGTTCCAGAAGACGACCAGTTCGGACAAGGCCTCGGTCCTGATGCGACGGCCCAAGTACTACCAAATGGTTGGCACGGACCGATCCAACTGCCTCTGGTGGCATTCTGACGGCGTCTGGCAGGTGAACAATGAAAAGCTGCTGGTTCAGCCAACACCGACGGGCTCGGCAATCTTCTGCAACCGGCACGCGCCCAACGATTCGGCGGTGAAAGCCAGCTTCATCTTCAGCAAATTAACAGGGGACCTTGGCGTGATTCTGCACGGAGTGCGAGAAGATCCGTCTCTTGGCTACCGCCTGGTGCTGGAGGGTAAAGATGAACGTCACCTGAACCTGTATAACGCACGAGAACGAGTAGATTCAGTGGTTGTGAAGGACCTGCCAGAAGAATCGACGATGGAACTCTGGCGGTCCGGCGACCACATTCTCGGCTGGCTGAATGGCAAACTGTTGCTGCAGCACAAAGACTCTGCGAATCCCGAAGGGGAAGAGGTCGGCTTGTTCGCCGCCAGGTACGGTGGCGAGTTTGTCAGCGTAAATATAGTGTCGCTCAACTATCGGGGGATGAAGAGGGCCTACCTTTTCGAGAAACCCGAGGCCGACTGGCTGCCAGTTGGTGGAACATTCGAAGTACACGGAGGCATCTCTTGCCTGCGCTCTTCGCACTGGCTCGCCATGCGTGGCCAGGAGAGCCCCGCGCTGATGTGGCATAAGAGCAAGCTCAGCGGCAATTCATCCATTAGTTATCAGGCCATGGAGCACTCGGTCTGGAACGGATGGAATCTGAGCCCGTCGCACATACACACCGCCTACATCAACATGGGCATGACCCTCTGCGCAGACGGCCAGGATGTTCGTTCCGGTTATACCTGCATCATCAATGGCTGGAACCTGCAGCGCAGCGTGCTGTTGCGTGATGGAAAGGTCGTTGCAAGTTTGGCTCATGATAAAAATTTTCCCGTCCAGTGGGTTGGCAGCCATGCACCCCTGACGCCGAGGACCAGCGTGGTGCGAATGACACTCACAGACGGCGAGGTTGTGGCAAGAGTCAACGGCATCCCTGTCTTGCGCTACAAAGATCCCAATCCGCTCAAGGAAGGCTGGGCCGGGGTCTGGTGCTGGGACGCAAAGATTAATGTCGGCGACCTACACATCTCCGCCGAGGAGTTTTCCCCCTTGAGCCTGGATGAATTGAAGTCATCCAGAGATGCAGGAAATGGAAGTGTGGCACCACTGATTCAGGGACTTAAATGATTGCCACGCCGGATGCGGTGTGTGGAAACCGAATCCAGCCGAGGAACAAGAGCTTCGCTCAAGAAGTAATAGAAACAGGAAAAGTGCCTGTTCTCTGCGCC
>JAQBXN010000112.1 GCA_027625095.1 Planctomycetota bacterium
AGACGTAACGCCTTTGGCGTTGAAATCCGATAGCGCAACGTTTTCCTTTTGACTTGCCGTGAGCACGGGCAGAAACTGTCCTTGGAGTCCCCAACCACGATGGTCTCCGAGGTTCGTAATAAGGCGATTTATCGCCTTGTCGCCGCAGAACTGACCGATTTTTCGGTGTTCTACTCGCAGGACTCCATCGCTAATGCCGAGGCGACGCTCAAGAACAAGGGCAGCAAGATCGTCGTGGAGAAAGGCCAGATCGTGAAGGTGACCAAAGACGCCAAGGGCATCGTGAAGCGTGAAGTCCTGACGGAAAGCTGGACCGACTGGATCGACTACTGGGCGGTGGACTTCAACTTCGAGAGCAAGCGGGAGATTCTCCGGGTGAAGAAGGAGGAGTCCGGCGAATGGGAGGAAACCTGGACCGGGGATTTCATCTTTGAGAATGAATGGCAGTCGTTCCGTACGAAGAAAGATCGCTCGCTGGAACTGACGAGCGTGTTCCACGAGTGCCGTTCGGGCCGGCGGAAGTTGGCGGTGAAGGTGGTGGATATCTTCGGTAACGACACGATGACGATCCTGGAGGTGAGCGTATGAGGGAAGAATCGAACCACGAAGAGTACGAAGGCCACGAAGGGAAGATAAGCAGAATGCTGCTGGTTTTTAAACCCATCGAATTCGACGGGTTTGGATTGAACGTAGGACGGACTTCCTGTCTGTCAGGTTCTTCGAGGCAAAGAGCCTCGAAGAACCGCACAGGCAAGATGCCTATGCTACAAGCAGAGCTGTCGCGGAGCGCCAGCTTCTTTTGTAGTTCAGCCTTCCAGGGTGAACCGTCGCAATGCGACTGCACAGGCAGGATGCCTATGCTACGAAAAACCTCGTGCCCGACTTCAAAGTTCTTCACCTGAATTATCCGAAACTGAACAATGGCGCTTCACCCCGATTTTCCTGATTCACCCCACGCGATTCTCGATCCGGCGACCCGCTGGTTTCCCGCGGATGAGGCCCTGCGCGACACGACCATGGACAAGCTGATGCCGCCGCTGGTGCCCCAACTTCGCCGCAAAGTGAAGGAATTCCGCGAGAGCGGTTACGTCGGCGCTACCGACACCAGCAAGAGCCTGCTCAACTGGTGGTTCAACACGCCTCACCTGCTCGAACAGGCGAATGGAGAAACGGCTCAGTTTCAGTACTACTTCGCCCAGCGGGAGGCGCTGGAAACGATCCTATACCTGTACGATGTCGTCGGGGTTCAGGATAAGTTCGACCTGATGCGATTCGACAGTTCAGGAGCGGTTTCGGCAGGCATGTTCGACGAAACTTGGCGGCGGTTCGTGGTAAAGATGGCGACGGGTACCGGAAAAACCAAGGTGATGAGCCTCGCCCTGGCCTGGAGCTTCTATCACAAGCTCTACGAGCCGGAGTCCGAGCTGTCGCGGAACTTCCTCGTCATCGCGCCCAACATCATTGTGCTGGACCGTATCTACAAGGATTTTCAAGGCCTGCGCATCTTCTTTGAAGATCCGGTGATTCCGGACAACGGGGTTGACGGGCGAAACTGGCGGGACGATTTTCAACTGACGCTCCACGTGCAGGATGAAGCCCGCGTGACGCGTCCTACAGGCAACATCTTCCTGACCAACATCCATCGGGTCTATTCGGGCGAGGATATTCCTCCTTCACCAGACGATGAGAATACGATGGACTATTTCCTCGGCAAGCGCCCGACAGGGGCGACCACCGATTCCAAGGTGGATCTGGGTATGATCGTCCGGGACATTGACGAACTGATGGTGCTCAACGACGAGGCGCACCACATCCACGATAGCTCACTGGCGTGGTTCAAATCGATCGAGGACATCCACAATCGTCTCTTGCAGAAGGGGGGCGCCCTCTCCCTGCAGGTGGACGTTACGGCTACTCCGAAGCACAACAACGGGGCGATCTTCGTTCAGACCGTGGCCGATTACCCGCTGGTGGAAGCCATTTCACAAAACGTGGTCAAACATCCGGTGCTGCCCGACGCGCCCAGCCGAGCCAAGTTGGCGGAACGCCAGAGCGCCAAGTACACGGAAAAGTATGCCGATTACATTCACCTGGGCGTCATCGAGTGGCGCAAAGCGTACCAGGAACACGAAAAGATGGGCAAGAAGTCCATCCTGTTCATTATGACCGACGACACGCGTAATTGTGACGACGTGGCCGAGTACCTGGAGGGGAACTATCCGGAATTGAGAGGCGCGGTGCTGGTCATTCACACCAAGAACAACGGTGAGATATCCGAGGCGGCGTCAGGCAAGGCGAAGGAAGAACTGGAGAAGTTGCGCAAGGAGGCCAACGAGATTGATGAAGCCGATAGCCCCTACAAGGCCATCATCTCGGTCATGGTGCTCAAAGAAGGCTGGGACGTCCGAGAGGAGATTAAAGGCAAATTAAAAGTAAGAAAGATTCACCCTGAACAGTTACTATCCGTCTGACCCAACCATCCCGTTCACTTCACCCGCCAGAGGACAATCATGAAATTGCTTCAGCCACTCAATCTGTTCGCCGTCTGCTTTACCGTATCCTTCAGTCTCGGCATGTCCGCTCAAGCGGAAACCACGGTCAAGGTTTTCATCCTTGCCGGACAATCCAACATGGAAGGGAAGGCCACCAACACTCTTCTGGATCACCAGGCGACGGACCCGAAGACAGCGGAACTGTTCGCCCATCTCCGAAAAGACGATCAGTGGATAGTACGTGACGACGTCTGGATCAAATTCCTCAATCGCCACGGTGGACTGACCATCGGTTACGGATCCCCCGGCCGCACCGGCGTCGAACTCGAATTCGGAAACGCCATGGGCAATCACTTCGACGAGCCGGTGGTGCTGATCAAGCCGGCATGGGGTGGCCACTCCCTGGTCAAACTGTTCCGCTCGCCGTCGGCAGGGCTGCCGAGCGATGAAGCGCTTAACGCGGAACTTGAGCAGGCGGTAAAAAGGGTCACGGCTAACAACGAGAAGAACAAAAAGACCGACCCACTACCAACGATGGAGGACATTAAGAATCCTTACGGATCTTCCTACCGCAATATGATGAAGGAGGTACAGGACACCTTCGACAATTACGAGACCATGTTCCCGGCCTTGAAGGGCAAAAAGCTCGAAGTCGCAGGCTTCGTATGGTTTCAGGGATGGAATGACATGTATGGCGGCGCCGAAAAAGAATATGCGTCGAACATGAAGCACTTCATCAACGACGTCCGCAAAGATCTGAAAGTGCCGAACATGCCCTTCGTGATCGGCGTCATGGGTCAGAACGGTTCAAAGCCAGCTGGAGGCGCCATGCTGGAAGTCCAGCAAGCGCAATTGGCGATGGAAGAGGTTCCAGAGTTCAAGGGCAACGTAAAGGCCGTCCGCACCGACGAACTTGCCGACAAAGAGGCGGAACGCCTGATCGACGGCTGGCAGAAGCACTTTGAGGAATGGAAGAAGGTGGGCTCAGACCGCCCCTACCACTACCTCGGCAGCGCAATCTGGTTCAACCGCATTGGCAAAGCCATGGGTGAAGCGATGCTGGAGTTGTTGAAAGGTCAAAAGTAGCCGCACGGACTAAGGAGACCTGATGAATTTTGACGTTGGTTGTGCCCAGTCCCTTTACTCTGAAAACATTCACCCGAGAGTCCTTGCATCCGACGCGGACGTCGAAATCCTGAGAAGGAGGGCTCTTCGGGAGAATGGCAAAAAAGTCATGGACGGGCTGCGCGTATGGTCAACGCCAACGGTCGAGAAAATCCTGGCGGCGACAACGAGCACGGACGTGCGTTCCCCCGTCGATGGCGCCTATTTCGGAACGCCGGTGGTCTTCGGCCTCGATGATATCGCTATGGTCGGTCGTCTTGATAAAGATGACAGAGCCGTCGAAGCGGTCCGGCGCTTTCTCCTCGCCATGGCCGAGGCGGAGCTTTCAGGTGAAATGAACTATGCCTTTGGCAGCTTGAGACATCAGGGAATGGCATATGACCTTCTTTACAATCATCTGCCCGAAGAAGATCGGTCACGCATCGCAACTTGGATGGTGCTCGGCATCCGGGAAACACTGGATCGTATCCAAGGCTTCATGAAAGGGTCCGGAGCGAATACCAATGTTTGTTTCATGATGTCTGCCCTCTTCAATTTGCTGGCGGTCAAAGGGGATCCGGGCGTCCCGAACCTGGATAGAGAGCAGGCGAAACTAATCACTCTGTTTGAGGCAGCTCTCCACTGTTCTATTGGCCCCAATGGCTACCCTGTTGAAGATATCGGCTACGGCACCGCCTTGGTTCCGTATCTGTCATTCGTCGTTGAAGCCCTGCGGCGGGCGGGGCTTTACGATGCCTATACCGAGTGTCCACGATACACCCGCTTCGGACGGGCCATCCTTCATTTCGTTCAGCCCTGGGGTGAACACCTGACGAGTACCGGTGACCAGTACGACGGGATCATCGATCGGCAGTTCGTTCTTTCTCGAATGGCTGAAATGAACGGAGATCCCACCATGCGATGGATGATAGGCACTCTTCATCAGAGCGAACCGGCCGCATCGATGTTTGCTGAAGTGGCCCTTGATGAGGCGAAGCGATTCAGCGTGCCAGTCGGGTGGCTCTCACTCGCCATGCTGAAAGACATCCGGAAACAGAAGCATCCCTCAAGGGCAAAAATACCAACCGCCTACTCAGACCCACTACGCGGTATCGTCAGCCTCCGCAGCGGATGGGATAAAGACAGCACTTTCGTCACCTTCGACGGATCCCAGCGTTCCCCCGGCTGTTCGGGCCACCAGCATTCGAGTTGCGGCAACTTCACCCTTTCTGCTCTCGGTGAATATTTCGCCATCGATTGCGGCCGATACAACATGGAACAGAACTGCCACAACGTGGTTCTTGCCGGAGGCGCGAGTGGGCGTTCGTCCGAGGGTCAGTGGCAGATGGCATGGCATCACGGAGTGCTCACGGATTATTCGCCAGGGCCATTTGTCGATATCGCCTCTGTGGACAGCTCTCTTCAACACGACTGCTACTGGGCATTCCGTCACCTTGGCCTCGTCAAGGGGAAGGGAATGCCAGCTTACGTGTGGTGCGTTGATGACATCAACAAAGCCAACGACTGGGCCGAATTCGTCTGGCAGCTTCACACGTCTCCAGAAAACGTCATCACGCTCCAAAAGAGCATGGCTACCGTCAAAGGATGGAGAAACGGGAACTGCCTGGATATACACCTCGGGCTTCCCGATCAGAAGAGTTATCCCAAATCACACCGTGTAACTTTTTCTAAAGATGAGGCGACTGGCAGCTCGTACAACTACATCCAGAATCCCCACGAACGTGCGAATGCATTCAAGCGGCCCTCCGACATGCTCCATCATTCAGTATTCGTGCGACCCCGACTGAAGGCAACAGTTGAAGGGTATAACGGCCGCTTCATGTCGGTCATGCTGCCCCGCCGAAAAGGCGAAAGTCCCGCTCGATTCAAGCGCATCCCTTCCCAGGACAACTCCATTGCCGCCCGCATCACATTTGGCGATATCGAGGACACCTTGATCTGGGCATACGAGCATCCCATCCTCGAAGCCGGTGACATCAAAGCCCGCGGCCAATGGTGCCTCGTCAGACGCTCTCTGAAAACCGGCAGAGTTCTGGATTACACCATCAAAGACGGCACTCGCCTGGAAGTATCCGGAAAGATCTTACCTGCGACCAGGTGACCAGAAGCAACAACCTGCTGTAAACGACCGCCACTTGAACATCTGGATAGCTCAGAAAAAAATGTTCAGCAAGAAACTTCCGAAGAGCGGCGTGATGGCTTTTGGTGAGACGCACTACGATTTTCCAATTCTGATTTTGGCGAATAGCCGTCTTCAGGTTCTGACACACCCATCAACGGGGCAGGTGCTTGATATCGTTAATCTCAAAACCGGTCGCAGCCATCTCAACTATCACCTTGCCGGGCTGGGCATGGAGGAGGCGGGTGGTTTGCGGCTTGTCCGCAGATCGGTCCTCTTTGCACCTTCTGAAAGTTCGGTCAAAACAGGCGAGGAAATTTACTGGCACGGATGGGAGCACAAGATCGTTCGCGAGAAAGCGGCCATTCGCCTGATCATGCGGCGACCGATTGATGTGCATTCAGGAACGGATGCGGAGCGGCGGATCGCCGTCGAGCCGGAGATCGAATTGCGCCTCGAAAAGGATTCGTCTGACCTTGGAATCTTTGTGCGGCTGCTCAACAAGGAGCGCGACTGGCCGCCGCAGCCCTTCGAACTGCGGGCGAATCTGCTGCCCGGATATGGTGGTAAGACCGGCGCTCCCGGCACGGCGGACGTCAGCAGAAAGACTCACATTATCGCCGGGCACAGCCATTACGGGCCGGTGAGTTTCAAGGGCGGTTCCAAGCAATTGCGAGTGCCGGGCATCGGCGTCATCAACGAAGACGTGGGCGACTGGGTCATCGTCGAGAGTGACCGGCCGAGCACATTCGTAGGAGTGGGCAGAATCGTTCAAGTCGCGCCGATGCTGCCAACGGATCTTGGGCACTCTCCTCCAATTCACAACATCTCGATTCGGATTCGGATCGGGCATGGAACGCTCGACGACCTCCAGAACGCCATGCCTGCATACACGCCGCTTGTGCCCGCTACGGCGCGCGAGGTAAACCAGGCAAGACGTTCCTTGAAAACTGGGGACAAGGATTCCGGCATTCTCATTCAGGCATGTCTCGACAACGCCGCACGAGCCGCGGCTGCCGCTCAGGAAGGCAATGATTTTGATGCCCGTCGCTGGCTGGATCGGGCCGCAAAAACAAGCTCCGTTTGTGAGAGCACCAAACCCTTCGGCACGTATTACTCACCGGTCGTCTTTGAAAACATGAGGAAGGTCGACCTGTCACTCTGGGACACGGAGCAGCTTCGAAAAGCTTACGAGGGTGAATGGCCGCCTTGGCCGGCTCCCGGCGCCATTGGCGCCAACACGAAAACGAGCAACGCTACTGGTGGGATTGTGTGGGCCGCCTGGGGAGCGTATCTGCACGGAGATTCAATTCTGGCCGAACGCCTGAAACCTCTGTTGCTCACCTATGCGGAGGGTGTCCTCGAACACGGAACGACGGGGGGCGCAAGCATCGGAGCTTCACAAAACGCCGCAGCCATTGTCCGCGCCTTCGATATCCTGCAACAGGCAGGCGTCACCTGGACACCATCGGAGATGCGAAAGCTGTCAGCCGGTCTCACCGTCATCGGCGAGTGGGTCTGGGAGAACATGCACGGCTGGTCGATTGATGAGCATGAAGTTGAGGGCGGCTGGACAGTGAATCGTGGACAGAAAGGATTCTGCTACATGGCGAATTGGAAAACGATGGAATGCTTCGGCCTTGCCGCTATCGCACGCATACTGCCCGGCTATGCCAGCGCTGAACGCTGGATGGATTATACCCAGGCCGTCTACAAGGCCTGGTTCGACGGCGGTCTGACCCGGGATTCCTTTCATCATGTAGAGAGTTCCATCGGCTACCACAACTGGGGTCTGCGTTTCCTCTACTACATGGGAGTGATCCTCGAAGCCGACGGCCGGCCCGGCCATACTTACGTGAGCCCCAAGACCGGACAGAGCATCGCCACGATGGCGGAATTCACCGCGCATATGCAGAGCCCACAAGGACGTTTCACCATCGTGTTCGGTAATGGGGCTCACGAGATTCCCGCTGCCATATTCGCCAATATCGCCAAACGATTTAATAACTCGTTGATCGCTCGTACTGCCCTGGATGCCGGATGGAAGGGCAACAACCACATGACTGAATGGGGATTCGTTGTCGAGAGCCTGCCGGAAGCCCTCCCTGCTCCTGATACTTCTCCTGAACAGAATGTCTGCCTCGCCGATTCCGGTGTAGCGATCTTCCGAACAGGTGACATCACCCTCGCCGTAAACTTCGGGCCGTACAAGTCGGGACACTGCCACCGCGTAAAACTGGAGACCCAATGGTGGGCCGGTGACACCCTGATCTCACCGCAGACCTGTCCATATAAGAACGAACCAAACGCGGGCCTCTACCGCGGCATCGGGGATCTCTTTGGCATTACAGCATTCGCCAAGAGTTGCGTCACTCTGGATGACGTGAAACAAAACCCGCTCGGTGGCGGCCGCCTCATCGATTGGAATTCGGACGGAGAAACTGCTGTCGGAACCTTCGGTGCGCCAACGTACCCAAAGCTCGAGCACCAGCGAACAATCCACTCGAAAGACAAAGCGATTATTTTCACCGATAAGCTGGTTGGCAAGGGAGCCGCAGATTTTGAAGAAGCCACCTGGCGAATGAATTTCCTGAACCGCCCGCGGATTTCAGATGATGGCAAGACCGCCATTATCAAAACCGGCAAATGGAAAATCGAGGCCCGCTGTCTCGGCAATCACACCTTCCACGTCGGCAAACGCCCCAGCCGTTACGTCACAGGCTTCCAGCTCTGCTCCACGATGCCATCTAAAAATGGCACAACATTCCGTGTCCGGCTGAAGGTCGTTTAGAGGGTCTATCACTGTCCAGGTGAACCTCCACTGCAGGCGGATTCCGCAAGGCTAATTCCGCAATTCACTCTCGGGAAGATCCCCCCCCTTCACGAACGCCGCCGTTAATTCCACCCGCACCCGCTGTTTTTAGTTCACTCAACTTTTCTTTTGCCAACTTGTGTTCGGGATGGGCTTTCAAAATCTCTTCATATGTGCTTAACGCCTTCTCAACTTGCTTATTTCTTGTGTATGCCGCCGCAAGGTGGAGTTGGGCTGGAACGAACGTGGGATTGATCTTCAATGATTTTGTAAGACTGGCGATAGCCTCCACCCATTGGCTTGCTCCCTGCCGAGCAACGCCGAGGTTGTAATAGACCCCGTGGTTCTCCGGGTCTAGCTTTATGCTCTTCTCCAGGTATGGAATAGCTTGATCGAATCGCCCCCTCATCGTCAGCAGAGCGCCGAGATTAGTATTCGCTCCCTGATGCTCAGGATCAAATTCCAGCGCTTTCCTGAATCCTGCTATAGCATCATCGATGATGGCTGAATCTTGCGTCTTCAATCCTCTTGTTCGCTGTAACTGGCCGGCATTAAACGCCGCCTCTGCGAAAGTCGTATTGAGAGGGCCGAGTGCCTCGATCCGCTCCCGGTATCTTTTCGGCGGCCTGAGAACCAATTCCTGCAAGTTTTCGTATTGGCTGAGGAAAACCTTCAGCAAGATCACGGACTCTTCGATTTCTCCCGCTTTTGATGCCGCTTTTGACTGGGTGTGAGCTTCGGCGGCCAGTTCCAGAATGGCCCCCGGATCTTTATTGATTTCAATGGCCTGCTGAAGGCGTTTTATAGTCTCGCCAATGAAACCTGTTTTCTGAAGCCGAGTGGCAATGCCTTTGTGCCACCTTACCTCCTGGGTGTCTTCAATAGTTTTCCTGTGCTCCAGAGACTCAGCGGAATCTGTAAGGATCGCGTAACCAGGAGACCGGTCGGGCTCCATCTCAAAGACAATGCCCATATAATTGCGGAACAGTTGCTTCGGCATATCGAACTCAAGCCTTGCGTTGTCATCTGTATGCAAGGGGAGTTCTGGATTGCCACTCCTGGAGAACTTTCTGATGCCTTCAGGCCCAGTGACGTAAAAGCTCAAAAAATCTGCAACTGTGGTTACATGAATCAAACTCAGATCTGCCTTGATACCGGCGGTTTCCATCCGTTTCTGAATTTCCATGTAATCCATAGACAATTTTTTCTTCGATCCGACGATGAGAAAATCGATCGCGTTGATACACCACACATGGGACTCCGGGTAAACCTCGCGAAAGGTGCGCAACACGAGCTGAAATGTCTGCGGGGTCACCTGATATGACTGAAACCACTGGCACATGATTCCGTCATCATTAAGTAGCTCGGAACACTTTCCCCAAAACTCCACCGTGAACAGATTGCCGATTCCCGCAATCCAGGGGTTGGATGGTTCACTGCTGATCACGTCGTATTTCTTGTTTGTGAGGAAGACGTGATTGCGCCCGTCACCAATAATGACCTTCGTCCTGGGGTCCACGACCGAGTGATTGTTGAACTTGCCAAAGTAGATTCTGGCTGCGTCAACAACGTCTTGAGAAATCTCAAGTAGATCGGCACGTTCGGGGTCGTGTTGCAGCACTGAGCCGAGTGTCATCCCGCTTCCCAGGCCGATAACCAGTACTTGCTCTGGGTCAGGATGAAGCATCATCGGCACGTGCCCGGCCATTTTCTGGGTTTCGATATCCAGACCAGTACTCGCATCGATCTTTCCATTGACCATCAGCAGTATGCCTCCCGTAGGCTCCTGCTTAACAGTGACAGTACAGGCTGTCCCATCACGGGACCAGAGAATCTCGCCCTGAGCTTTGATCTCTCGTTCGAGAACTTCCTGCGGCGTCTCACCGGGCTGCAGGGATCGAACCGTATACATATACAGGCCGCTGTTCAGGCGTTGCATGTCCCAGCGAGGCACCATGAAGGTGAGAATCAGACCAAGTGTCATAGCACCCAGGCAGAGGGACAGTTTCGGTACCGTCTTGAATTTTCGATGGCTCAGAATGAGGACGGCGCAGGCAATAAAATTGATGAAGCCGGCTGCGAGGATCGAGTTTTGAATGCCAAGCAAAGGCAGAAACAGAAAGCCGCCGGCCAAAGAGCCAAGGATTGCCCCGACCGTATTTGAGAAATAGGCCTCACCTGAAGATCGACCAAGGCTCTCAGAACGGCGGGTCCAAATGGTCGTCGTGAGTGGGAACATCAGCCCCATCAGCGAGGTGGGGATGATCATGATCGCAAACAGATAAACGAACTGGACAAGTTGGAGGCGGCCAAATGATTCTCGATGTGCGGAAAGCACCTTGACCATCCAGTTGGGCAACTCACCTATCAGCACGACCATCAGTACTCCAGACAGCCCAATGCCGAACTGCGCGGCTGCGGAACCAAGAATCAGATCTTTATCATGTCTGACCCACCGGGTCAGGATAATGCTGCCAAGTCCGATGCCAAAGATGAACGCCGTGAGCATCAGGCTGAACGCGTACGTGGAGGACCCCAGGATCAGGCTGAACGAACGCGCAAGGGCGACTTCGTAAACCATCGCCACAAATCCTGAGATACCGAACGCCACCAGCGCAGCCTTGCTCTCCAGTGAAGTGAATCGCCTCTCCCCTTCCGATGGCTCTTCAACTTGAGACTTTTGGGACGACGAGTCGCTTTCACCGAGCCCCCCTCTGTGAGTTTCAAGATAGAAAATAGAAAGCAACCCGATTCCAATGTTCGTCGCAGCCGCAATCCAGACACTCAGATTGATCCCAAGCTCAGGTATCAGAAAGAATCCAGTCAGCACACAGCCGGCGACTCCACCGAAAGTATTGATCGCGTAGACAAGGCCGACTGTGCGTCCCAGCCCCTCGAATTCGCCAACAAAATGCCGCAAGAGAAGGGGCAAAGTAGCGCCCATCGAGAGCGTCGGCAGGATCAGAATAGAGGTGCAAACCACCGCTCGTAGTAAATGAAGCCAGAAGGATGTTCCTTCAGCCGCCTGGTAAACCGCAGCGTAGAGAGGCGTCGCCGCCGAAAGAATATACGGCAACACAATGCAGTAGACGCCAATACCGATCTCCAGAATCCCGTAAAGCCGAACCCTGTCTTCACGACGATCCGCCACCCTTCCACCCCAGAAACTGCCCAGTGCAAGCCCACCCATGAACGCGCCAAGCACTGTGGATGTGGCAAACACGGAATTCCCGAATACGTGACCAATCAGTCGTACCCAGACAATCTGGTAGACCAGTCCGCAGAATCCGGAAAGAAAAAAGCAGGACAGAAGTAAGAATTGTCGTGTGCGATGGAAATGCATCAGTTCAACAAATCAGAAACTACATGAGTCGAGCCTTGACGGTACAGGCCCGTTCGCCGCCGTATAGAACGAGGGTGACAAGGGTTTATCAGATACCAGCTTATCGAAATTCGGGTCACAGATAAATTGGTTGAAGGAACCAGCGGAGAACCACACATCGCCTACTTTGGAGCGCTCCGACCTGTCGGACCTTTTCTGATTCTGGAGTGTGTAAAGAAGCGAAAGCAGTGACAGATGCAACCGCCTGACTCATTGGAGCAAGGAATCTGAGACAGGTTGCACTTGGCTTCTGAAAAAGTGAAGGTAAAGCATAGAAACTCGGCACTTTTCAAATTCTGTCAGGAGAACAAATGTCTACTAAGCCTGAACTCAATCCCGGCAAGCTTGTCTGGGCCGGTGAGCATTGGATCAACGGAATCAGCATCGATGAAGACGCCGAACCGAGTGGGTGGTTCAGCCAGTATTCCATTCGTTACAGCGAGGCCGGTGAAGGGAATGTCTTACAGTTGGTAATCCCGGAAAAAGATATCTGCTGCATCTGCACGGATAACTTGGGTGTCGGAGAGTGGGTCTCTGACGGGTTCTTCGCGAAGAGCAGTGTCCAGACCCCAGATGCACCGTTAGTCAAGGCGACCTTCAGGCGGGAAGGCAGCGCCCATTCGAATCCGTCATGGGTGGTCGATTGGGATGGACATCATGTAGTAGCGAGATGGAACATCACCAAGCCACCTGTCATCGCTTACGGGCCCTTCAAAGAAGGCATCGAATTCTTTACGATACTCTTCTTCACTATGGATTCGAGCATCGAAGTCGACGGTAAACAGATCAAAGGTAAGCCTTATCTGCGAGACATCTGGAAGCCATCCATTGGCGAAATGAGGAGTTCCAGCGTGTTTGCATTGAGCGAATCGATGATCGAAACAGCAGGTCCGGCCGCATGAATCAATAATCCCACTTCACGTATTGCATCCACTCCGTCATCTTCTTCTGATTCTCATCGAATCGTTCGCGCACATGAGGCGGCAGGTAAAAGTGATGACAGTTCCGCGGTTCGCGCGTCATGACGTTGTAATGGGCATGAACGTAATTGAAATACAGATTTGAACGTCGCCCCTCTGTTGTCTTGGGTAGGCCGTTATGGATGGTGGCCTCCGAAAACATGAATACATCTCCGGCCTTGCCTACAGCCGGCATCGCTCCTGGCATCTCGAGTCCTGGATACTCCCGCCAACTGAGGTCGAAGCTGCTCTTATGAGAGGCCGGTATCGCCACCACGCAGCCATCATCGGGCCCGTTGTCTGTGAGGAAGATGACAACGTTGAACATCCGTGAACGAATATCACCATGTCGATAGCTGTAATCAGTAGTCGGCACTCCCCGATGCCATCCTCCCGAAGTGGCTCCCTGGAATTTGGAGATGGACCAGGTGTTGATGAGTTGGGGCAGCCCCACGAATTCATCGAGATAGGGGACAATTCGCGAATGCGCTATCAATGGGTCAAAAACTTTACTTAAACGAGGCAGCCCGTTGAGCCGGATGCCTTTGTCATTCACGGTATGCTTGGTTGCCAAACCCAGATTGCCGTCGGTGAATTGCTCCTGGAATTTGTCTTCGTAATCCTGCTCTTCCAGACGGATGAGTTCTTCAAGGTAGGCATCGCATTCGTCGGCAGTAAGCACTCCACGAAGGAGCAGAAATCCTTGAAGGTCAAAGCTGAAACGGTCTTCAATGGAAACAGGCATGGGAAAAGTGGTTGATGGTTAAGGGTTGAAGAATGAAACGATTGTGACGGAACGAAGGTGGAAGGATGGGGATACACGGAAGCCTGAATCCTTCTCACGAACGTTCGAACTGAAATTCGGGATCGCCGAAATGCTTGTATTTGTCCACGCCCCGCAAGCAGATCGCGGGCCATGGTTTGTTGATCGAGTTTGCCGCTACCGGTTTTGAATCGGGCCTGATATACCTCAGAGTCAGGCCGCAGCGTCGCCGATCTGAGCCGTTCGGATTACTGCCGTGCACGAGATGTCCGTGATGGATGGAAATCTGGCCGGCCTTCAGCACGAAATCGAAGATCTTGCTGTCATCAACCTGGCCCACTTTCGCCTCCTGGTTGATACTCAACAGGTTGCCTGCGATAGCAGATTTTCCGTGCTCGAGAATCCCCTTCGTATGCGAGCCCGGTATCCCACGCATGCAACCGTTTTCGACGTCGCTGTCGTCCACCGCATACCACGCTGTCAGGGCATAGGGCGGCTCAAGCCCCCAGTATGTGATGTCCTGGTGCCAGGCCACCCAGCTCTGCTTGAACTCCGGATACTTGCAGAAAAAGTGCGTGCTCAGCAACATGACGTCCGGCCCCATCAAATCTTCTATGCAATCGAGGATCGCCGGAGTCTTTGCGAGTTCCCAGACAAAGGGAAGATCCAGATGCCGGGCCTGCAGGCCGATCTCGCATTTCTTGCGGCCTTCGGCCTGCTCCAGTTTGTCGAAGTTTTCTCTAACCGTAGCCAGTTGTTCTCCTGAATAAATCGGGATGCCATTGAGGTATCCCTCCTGTTCAAACCGCTGCACTTGTTCGGGCGTCAGATGTTTGGGCATAAGTGAATATTGTCAGGGCAGTTGATAGATGTTGGGCATGGTATCGCCGCCTCCGGTGAAAAGTGCAATGGCGACAAGGCCAAGCACCATCAGCACCAGTGGGATTCCCCACCAGAGCGCATTCGACCAGAGATAATGCAGGATTTTCATATGTTCCAAGCAGGATTCTTGCCTTCGGAAATCGAAGGGGTGTCTGATACCTTTAGTTTGCAGTAGTCTAAAATTGAAATTCTAAAGTGTCATCTTACCCGTGATGCCTTAACCGCCTGGGAATTATTTTCTCTCTCCGCACAAAGTGGAAAAGAGATACGGTTGTTAAAGCCGAATGGAACTAGAAAAAGAGGACCCTTTCTCCAGTTTTCTCATCTGTTCCGGGCCATTCTCTGAGGGAATCTACATTTCACGCCGTTGCCTTCACATGCCACAAGAAAGAGCAGAAAGGGGAGATTAAAAGCAAATTTGGAAGTAAGAAAGATTCTGCCCCGAATTCACATCCTCAGACCTTGAATTTCTTCAGCCCGCCTCACCTGATATCACCCCGAGGAATGGCAGGTTTCGGTAGCGGCTGTCGTAATCCAGACCGTATCCCACCACGAACTCGTTTTCGATATCCAGACACCAGTAGTCCGGCTGAAGATCAGACTTCCGGTCTGGATTCTGTTTGTTCAAGAGAACGCAGGATTTAAGCGATCGTGGTTTCTTCTTTTCAAGGTAAACGAGCACAGCAGACAGTGTCAGGCCGGTATCAAAAATGTCATCAATAAGCAGGACATCACGTCCTTCAATATCGAGACTCAGTTCCTTGAGAATGTTCACTCGGCCGCTGGAGGTTGTTCCGCTGCCATAGCTCGACGCTGCGATCACGTCGAACGTGAGCCTGAGTGGGAGCTTTCGAATCAGGTCGGCCAGGAAGACAATGCTGCCGTTGAGCACTGCCACCAGAACCAGATCGGCTTCCTCATAGTCTTTCTTGAGGCGGACGGCGAGCTCATCTACAGCCTGCGCAATTTCATCTTCGCTGACAAGGACGCGATCTACTTCGGGAAACATAACTATTCGATAATGAGTGAGTCGTCATCTACCCGCGGTGACAGTCCGCCGCGGAGAACAGAGTTGCCTTCAAAGAGCTGGCGCTGGTCGACCGGTTTGGGATTGAGCCAGTCCTCTTCATTCATCTGGCCGCTCTGTCCGTAGGCGGAAAGCGCGTTGCCGTAACAGACCGCCTCAATGTGATCCGGTGGAATACCTGATTCCTTCATCAACTGCTGAGTCTTGTAAACCGCCAGAGGATCCGAGATCCCCCAGTCGGCCGCGGAGTCAACGATGATGCGCTCTTTGCCATACTCCTTCACGATCTCGACCATGCGTTTGTTGCCCATTTTCGTTCCGGGATAAATCGTGAACGCGGCCCAGTATCCGCGATTCAGAACCTCGGCAACGGTTTCCTCATTATTGTGGTCAATCACGACCATACCGGGGTCGACACCCACCTCTTCGATTGAATCCATACTGCGGTAAGTACCTCGCTTTTTGTCTCGATGAGGCGTGTGAATCATGACCGGCAGTTCCAGCTCAAGGGCTAATACGAGTTGCTTCTTGAAGATGCGATCCTCCGCCTCGGTCTGGTCGTCGTAACCGATCTCACCGACCGCAACCACGCCTTCCTTCGCAAGGTACAGCGGCAACAGTTCAATGGCTTCCTCCGCCAACTCCTCGTTGTTGGCCTCCTTTGAATTCACCCCGATGGTACAGTAATGCCGAATGCCGAATTGGGCTGCTCGAAAACGTTCCCAGCCGACAAGGCTTGAAAAATAATCTTTGAAAGCACCAAGACTGGTGCGTGGCTGACCAAGCCAGAAAGCTGGCTCGATGATGGCGACGACCCCGCTGGCGGCCATTCGCTGGTAGTCATCGGTCGTCCGCGCTGTCATGTGAATGTGTGGATCTATAATATTCATCGGTTCCTCCTCAATTATCAGTCTTCCTGTTCTTCGGCGATGCTTTTCCAGGAAAGCTCACCGGACTCGATGGCGGTCTTCAATTCCGGCTTGGACTTCAGCAACACGGCAGCACGTTCTGCGGGGCATTGAGAAAGAGCGAGCGCGGCCCCCTTCTGCTCCAGCCCGGCACCTTCGTTCAAAACCTTCTCAAGATCGTTGAGCGCGGATTCATCGGCATACGGCCCAACGCAGCGCCACAGTTCCGGACTAACGCTGCGTCCCGCGGCCCAGCGTTCGTGCGCGTAATCTACCAGCATGAGTGCAAGGTCCGCATTCGTTCGTTCATCAATACCGACTATCGGATCGAGAAATGCCTCGACAAAGAGCGCTTTCAAAACCATCTGATTCCAAGCGCCTTCATCCAGAAACTCAGCCGGATAAGGATTCCGATGAGCGACGGAACAAAAGACCGTCCGAATGTTAGTTCGGATACCTTCAGCCGCCCGGCGCCTGTGCTCTTCCTGGTGGGGAAAGATTGGGAGTGCCTGGTAAAGCGCGACGAGTTCATCCACAGCGCCGGTCGAAAAGAGCTGGTCCAGACTGTCCAGATATTTCCCCTTGTCATCCCACGGGAAGGTGAGCACCAGCAAGGCTCTCGCTGCCTGGTCAACACTCCATCCTCCTGGATTCCAGCCCCTGCGTGCCAGGTAAGCCTTCGAAAGGTCTTCAGTCGACAATACAAGTTCGTTTTTGCCGACCTTCCGCGGAGTGAATCCAAACGACAGGAAAAACTTCTGCTGGTCTCCTGACGCCGCCAATTCCAGTCGCTCATCGAGCCAGGCGGCTGCCTTCTCCTGCAAAGCGCGATCTAGCCAGGATTTCAGAAGAATTTTGGGTGTGGAAGCTGACATGAAGTTTTCTTGAGAACGGTTACGACTGCTCGCTGCAAACAGTTTTTCGGATTTAGCCCCGGAGCGGCTAATCTGTCGTATTCGCTTGTCGCCCCTCCCGGGCTGCGGAAATCCTTCGAATGAATTCCAATTTGGCGCCTAGTATCTCGTATTCGCCTCATAGAGATTCAGGGTCGTCCTGGCGATGGACGTCCACGCTGCGAGTTCCGATACGTTAACGTCCGCCGGGACGGGCGCCATTCCGGTACTGACCAGACTCTTCGCTCCTTCGGGATCCATGGTGAATTCGCTGATGTGCTTGTTGACGAGACCCTCCATCACGGCGAGTTCTGCCGGACTTATCTCACGGGACAAGACCTCCCGGAATGTCCATTTGATACGTTCGGCAGGGGTCTTCCCGCCTTCCTTCAGAATACGGTCGGCGAAAACCCTGGCGGCCTCAACGAAAGTCGGATCATTCATAAGGACAAGCGCTTGTTGAGGGGTGTCTGAGCGGGGCCGCTCCGCAGTGCATTCCTCACGGCTGGGGGCGTCGAAAGCCAGAAGCATCGGGTGAAGGAAAGAACGCTGCCAGTAAGTATAAAGTCCGCGACGCCAGCCATTTTTGTCCGTGTCAGCCATGTAAGTGCGACGTGGGAAGTTGAGGTGTTGCCAGTAACCAACAGGCTGGTATGGCTTCACGCTCTTACCGCCAAGATCTCTGACGAGGAGGCCGCTAATGGCCAGCGCGTTGTCTCGAATCACCTCAGCATCCAGGCGGAAAAAAGCCTGGCGTGCGTACCATCCATTGTTTGGGTCGTTGGCACGCAGTTTCGCAGACGCCTGCGAGGTCTGACGATAGGTATCGGTCATCAACAGCAACTTGACCATCTTTTTCATATCCCATCCGTCACGGAATTCTACCGCCAGCCAGTCGAGCAATTCCGGATGCGTTGGCGGGTGCCCCTGTCCTCCAAGATCGTCGAGCCGCTTGGAAAGTCCGCGGCCGAAGAACAGCTTCCAGAGCCGGTTTACGAAGACACGGGCAGGCAGCGGGTTCTCAGAATCCATAATCCATTTCGCCAGGTCGAGACGGTCGGCACGGCCTTCTTTTTCGATCTGTTTCATGAAGGCTGGCACGGCCGGCTGGACAATTTCACCCGAGCTGTCCATCCAATTGCCACGCGGCAGAATCCTGATGGGTCTCGGGTCCATCTTCGCCTTGGAAACCATTGTGGTGAGGACGGCCTTCTCAGCAGCGTCCTGCTCTTTTTTAAGGTCATCCAGTTTTTTGCGCGCTTCGGCAAGTTCCGGCGTCACGCTCTTGAAGTATTCAGCAAGTTCTGCTGTCTGTTCTTTCGTGCGAAGATTCATTGGCGTACCAATGATGGCGGCAATTTTGTTCGGCACTTCACCGGTCTCGACCACCCGAAAATAGAAACCGTCACCACCCCCGCCATTACAAATTTTCAGGAGCAGACGATTCTCTCCAATCTCCAAAGTTGCTTTAACCTTATCCTGGTCAGGCAAGGGTGCGCGCTTCACGTCTTTCGAAAGAATCTTTTTGCCGTTGAGCCATACCTCGATGCTATCGTCACTGCCCAGTGAGAACTGCACGGGCACTTCCAGGGCGAGGTCGCCGTCTTCGTCCTTCTGGTCTGCCACGGTAATTATGCGGTATAAGAAGGTGGCTGAATTAGCGACACCCCCAAATGCGTGAACCTTGCCGTCTTCATAATTCGGCTGTGGGGTCCACTTCACCTTGCCGTCGTTGTATTCCCTGGCGAGGTCGACGCCTTTTTCCGGGCCGTATTCCTTTTTGAAAGCCGTGTCGAAATCCGTTTCAGCAAAAGGGCCAAGCGAAGACCACGGGCCTGGGACAGGCGGGTTTGGTTGAACTTGCTTTTTGAGTTTCCCCTCCCATTCCTCCTGTAGTTTGGCCAGATGGGGGCGAGGTTTTGCCAGGTCTGCAGTGGCATCTTCAATTTGACGGGTGAGTTTCTCCATCTCCTTCTCTTGCGCAGGGTCAGGCACTTTCAAGGTGGCTACCTGTTGCCCGACTGCGGTCTCTTCGAGGTCGGCAAAGAAAGCGGCGAAGCTGTAGAAATCTCTTGACGAAATGGGGTCGTATTTATGGTCGTGGCATTCAGCACAGCCCATGGTTGCACCGAGCCATACCTGGGACGTATTGCGAACACGGTCGGCCTGATACTTGGTGAGATACTCGCCGGCCTGCGCGCCACCTTCCTGAGTGGTCTGGTTCAGACGGTTGTAGCCGGAAGCAATCTTCTGCTCGTTGGTTGATTCCGGCAGCAGATCCCCGGCCAGTTGTTCGTAGGTGAACTGGTCAAACTTCTTGTTCTGATTAAAGGCTTGAATAACGTAGTCCCGGTATGGCGCTATATCGCGATGATTATCACTGTGATATCCGATGGTGTCCGCGTACCGGACAAGGTCCAACCAGTAGATGGCCATACGTTCGCCATAGTTCGGTGAGGCGAGCAGTTCATCGACAACTTTTTCATAAGCATTGGGGGAGGCGTCCTTTACAAATGCATCCACCTGCGCAGGTGTCGGAGGCAGCCCAATAAGATCGAAATACAGGCGTCGAATAAGTGTGATGCGGTCCGCAGGTTCGGAAAGTCTGAGGCCTCTCTCATTCAGCTTAGCAAGGATGAAACTGTCTATCTGCGCTGTCAGTCCCGTACCATTCACCTTCGGCACCTCCGGGCGCTGCGGGACCACGTAGGCCCAGTGCTGCTTCCATTCAGCGCCCTGCTCAATCCACTTTTCGAGCATCTTAATTTCGCCCGGCGTAAGAGGTTTGTTGGTCTCCGGGGGCGGCATCCGCTCGTCGAGATCCTGGTGATTGATGCGGGCGACAATGAGGCTTTCCCCTGGATTGCCCGGAACGACGGCAAATCCATTTTTGTGCTTCTTGAAAGCATCCTCTTTGAGATCAAGGCGGAACTTGCCTTTGCGCTGCCTGGCATCCGGCCCGTGGCAAGCGAAACACTTGTCCGTGAAGATCGGCCGGATGTGTGTGTTGAAATCTATTTTGGCAGGCAGTGGCTCATCTTGGGCAGAAATAGATGTTGTGATAAAGATGCCAAGCAGGACGCAGCTTCTGGACAACATGATTACCTCGATTCGGATAACGGTTAGTTCATGGATTAAGCGACGGATCTTAGTCGGAAGTTCCGGAATAACCAGCTTCAATTGCATCCAGCAGGCGCTCTTTCTCGAAAGAGCAGGAAAATAATCTATAGCAAATGAATGTGGAGCAAGTAGCAGGTTACAGAACTACACTTCCGCACTGCAAAGAATCGAAATTCACCGGGTCGACCGAATGACACCATGCTGAGCCTCCTTCAATTCTGCATCCTGTTTCTGCCCCATTCAGGCCACGCCGAAACCATCTTTGAAGATTTTGAAACAGGCACGTTCACAAACTGGCAGGTCAGCGGTGACGCATTCGGCAACGCGCCGGCACAGGGCAATGTAGGGCGGCAGACGGGGGTGAGGGGTTACGCCGGAAAAGGCTCTGCAAACTCATTTCATGCGGACGACAATGGGCAGGGAAAAATGGTTTCCCGGGCCTTCAAGATCACGACTAAATATATCTCCTTCCTGATCGGCGGCGGCGCGCACCAGGGGAAGACCTGCATGGATCTTGTAGTCGGGGGCGACAGCGTACGAACGGCAGTTGGAAGGAAGTCCAACACTTTTCATCAGCAGTTGTGGGACGTCGCTGAGTTCAAGGACAAAGAGGCCCACCTCGAAATCATCGACAGCTTTTCGGGTGGCTGGGGATTCATCATGGTCGACCACATTGTTTTCTCGGACGACAAGAAGGTGGAGGTACCGGAGGCTCAGCCGCCTGCAGGAAAAGAGAGGCCACTTTTCGTCAGCGGCATTCAGGTACCTGAAGGTTTCAAAATCGAGGTATTTGCCGATGAAAATCAGGTCACCAATCCAACCGCCATCTGTCTCGACGAAAACGGAAGTCTTTACGCGGCCGAGACCCACCGTTTTCGCATTCAGGGAGGGGCTGACAATCGGGAAAACGTCTTCTGGCTGATTGAAGCATGTGAACAGCGCAAGGAGGCACAGGTGGCGGAGGCGCTCAAGACGTATCGAGCCAAAGAGGAAAACCTGATTTCGGCATTCCTTGTTTCACTTTCCGGCGGCGACAGGAAAACCGGTGAGCTGGTCTTCGAGAAGCATGGGGCGGCCCAGTGCATGCAATGCCACAAGGTCCTTGGCAAGGGCGGAGATGCAGGACCGGAGCTCTCCGGTGTCGGCCAGAAAAGTCGTGAATATCTCCTTCGTTCTCTCGTTGAACCGGCTGCCGAATTATCGCCCGGATTCAGTACGATAAACCTGCGGCTCAAGGATGAGAGCGTTCAAACAGGCCTGTTCCTTGGTGAAGACGACACTCACGTTTTTCTGCACATCGGCAAAGAGAAGGAACAGATCAGCAAAGAGAATATCGAAGAACGTTCCACTCCAACCTCAGCCATGCCATCGATGGCAGGTATCCTGAGCAAGCGCGAGATGCGCGATCTGATCGAATTTCTTTCTTCACTGAAGGCGAAGCAGAAGTAGAGACTTGAGAAGTGTGCGAACTGTTTCTGGGGCCAAAACTCCCCTTCACTGCAAAGCTGAGGACATGTAGAATAGGCTTCCAGCCGGTTCAGTTTGGGAGATTCTGCGAGTGGCAAACAATTACGAGACAGAACCGCATTTGTGGCTCTCGCCACAAATGCCTGGACAGGCTGGAAGCCTATCCTATGACGTGTCCTAAGAGTTAGTTTTCGTCCCAGAATCAGTTCACGCACCCAGTCATGAGCAGCGCGCAAACGCAGAAATATGACAGAATAATTTCGGACAGAATAATTAAGACACCGGCGTCAGCAGCGACCTTCTAATCAAATCCAGTGGCCAGTCTTGTGGCTGTTTTCATTATTCTGTCTCATTGCTGGAGGCTGAACATTTTCAAATCATCGAACTCAGGAAACATTTAAATGTCATTAGTGATCCATTCTCTCCTGGCAATTCTGCTCGAACTACCTGCCGGGGATTGGCCCCAATATCGCGGCCCTTCCGGCAACGGCCATTCGACCGAGACCGGCCTGCCACTGGAATGGGGCCCGGAGAAAAACATTAAATGGCGCGCCCCGCTTCCCGGCCCGGGCAACAGTAGTCCGATCGTCTTGGGCCAACGTGTGTTCGTTACGGTCGCCATTGAGAACGGTAAACATCGCCACCTCTACTGCTTTGACCGGAAGGACGGAAAGCAGCTATGGGTGAAGACCGTCGAATTTGATGGCAACGAACCGACACACAACACCAACCCTTATTGCGGTTCTTCTCCCGCAGCTGACGAAGAGCGCGTCGTCGTCTGGCATTCGTCCGCTGGTCTCTTCTGTTACGACCATGAAGGCAAAGAGCTTTGGAAGCGTGACCTGGGCAAGTTTGCCCATATCTGGGGGTATGGCGCCTCACCCGTCATTTACAAGGACAAAGTTATTCTGAACTGCGGGCCGGGCGAGCGAACGTTTGTCATCACACTCGACAAGAAGACAGGCAAGACAGTCTGGCAGACGGACGAGCCGGGCGGAGCGAGCGGACTGGAGAAACGGAATCCGAACGACAAACAGGCGCCCTGGCTCGGATCGTGGTCGACGCCGCAGGTCGTCACCGTTGGGGGTAAGGATTCGGTATTCGTTGCCATGCCCCACCACATTCAGGCATACGATCCGGATTCCGGCGAAGTGGTCTGGAAATGTTCCGGCCTCGGCGACCTCGCATACTGCGACCCGATGTTTGGGAAAGACGGAGGCGTGGCCATGAGCGGTTACACCGGTCCGGCAATCGGTTTCAAGCTCGGAGGCACTGGCGATGTCACCGAATCACATCGGCTCTGGCGGAGTACTTCAAAGAATCCGCAGCGTATCGGCTCCGGAGTGATCATCGGCAATCATCTTTTCATGGCGAACGAACCGGGCATTGCCCAGTGCATCGAGTTGGAGACCGGCAAGGAACTATGGAAGGCTCGTCTCCCCGGCGGCAATGTTTGGGGCAGCATTCTTCACGCGGAAGGTCGTTTATATGTGACCAATCAGGCTGGCAGCACGCTCGTCATTTCGCCCAATCCGTCCGAGTTGGAGATCCTGAAAGTAAATCATCTGAATGAACGCAGTAACTCCACCCCTGCATTTTCTGATGGCGAGATCTTCTTGAGGACTTTCAAGGCGGTCTATTGTGTATCGAAGTAGGCCGTGGCGCCAGCCTGGCGGGATGCACCGCCGTAGCTCTCGCCTACAGGCCGGAGTGGATTTCCTCTTGCGAGCCTTGGCCTCACAAAACGCCGAACTGGGGGCAGCTCTACGATACACGGGCTAAGGGGCGGCCACGATATGGACGATAATCGTAAACTCTAATCCAGACCAAAATCTGTCTTCTAAAACGTATGCTTGACCACAAAGTCCACGATTGGCTTCGGATCCTTCAGCGAATGCGGGTGGTGGCCCACGCCGGGTTTGTGGATTACCTGGATACTGCCTCCCAGGGCCTTGTAACGCTCTTCCAGGATCGCAGTGTTTTCGGCAACCGGAACAACATCGTCCGCATCACCGACAACGTTTAATAGTGGGATACCGGCCATGGCAAGGGGCGCCAGAGTGTCGATGGGGTTGCCTTTAAATTCGATCGCCTGCTCTTCGTTGAAACCATAAGCCTTGAGGCATGCCTCCCAGGCGCCTTTGCTGAGTTTGCTCTTTCCCTTACCGCCAGGCCAGCTCTTAAAGTCGCACACCGGAGCATCTCCATAAATGCATGACACTTTTTCAGGATTCGCCGCGGCCCAGTTGTAAATTATAAGCCCGCCGCGGCTCATGCCTTCCAGTGCGACTTTCCTGGAAAAATTGTGCTCGGTAGTCAGATACTTATAGAAATCGTTCCAACGCTGAACTGCCAGTGGGCTGCCAAACAGATTGCTAACATCGCAGTAGACAAGGTGGAATCCGTGTTCGCCCAGCAGCGCCTTATCTGCCTGCGGCTCGTGTCCGAAGAAACGAGCTCGCCAGATCCAGGGCCTGGTACCGTCCTCGAGCTTTCCCGGCTGGGCCGGTGCGACGACAATGACATTACTCTTATCAACACTGAAATCGTATCGATCGAACCCGTGAAAGTTGGACTTCTTCCCGGGAAACGGTTCTTTGTTTTCGACGGCGTTATTTTCGGCCAATAGTGTTCCCCACGTGCTTGCAAATGTAACGGCCAGGAGCAGTTGAATAAGTGGTTTCATAGGTGCTGATACTTCCTCAGTTGTAATCTTTACCGTTCAAACTCCGGACGACTGATACCACCCAGTCGTTCCACGGGGAGCAAACCGGCGCGGCGGCATAAGATCTGTCGAATCGGAGCGGCTCCGCGGCCATGGCATCAAAGTGCGGCGACTTAAGAATCTTGTGCCCGTTGCAAGCCATACCGCCCCAGCCTGGTCATCGGTAATGCAAAGAACGATGCTGGGTTTCCGCTGTGCGTGAACAATCGAGCAGCAGGCTAAAGTGAAGGTGGCTGAAGCGACAAATGCAGGATTACGATTCATCTCTTCAAGTATTAATTCCCGACAAGTCAAAACTCTTCACCTTCGCAGGCAGTCCGGTTCGAAGAGATTCATCCGCGGCCCATCCAATCGCTGTGATGTGCAGCGCGTCTTCCAGATCTTCGGACGGGTGACGATCTTCATCGATAGCCTGAATAAACTCATGAATGATGGCGTTCCATGAAGAGGTGTGTCCGCCCCGGTCCTGGAGAAGGTCATCAAGTCCGAATTCTTTTACAAGCTGATCAAGCTCCTTCAAAGGGCTCAGCTTTTCCTTCTCAACGAAGCCGCCCCGATTGAACTCAAAGAAGCCTCTCGTTCCCTGCACATAGTAGCCGCAAACCACCGGATGCCAGGAGAACACGTCGGTTACAAGTTCCAGGATTCTGCCGGAAGGCAGCTTGGCCGCCGAAGTAACTCGGTCGGACCAATTGAATTTCGGAAAGGTACGCGGGCCCGGCCCGTATGAAAAAACCTCTTCAACACGTTCACCAAATGTTTTGAGTAGTGGCACACAGGTATGGACACCGTTGACGCCGCCGCCCTGTCCGAGCATCCACTGTTCGCCACGCCAGGTCAGTGAGCCATCCGGATGGTGCCCAAGTTCCTTACAATCGTGAATGTAGTGGCCACGACCAAAGGTCAATTCACCAAACGCACCTTTGGCAGCCAGGGCCATCATGATGAGATTCCTTCGCTCGTAACAGTCCGTCTCGATCATCATGTACTTCTTGCCCGATTCTCGAACCGCTTCAACAAGTTCGCCGGCCTGGCCCTCATCACTGGCCGCAATGTACTGGCAGAGCGCATGCTTGCCCGAACGCAGAGCTTTGATGGACTGCCGGCCGTGAACCCGAATCGGCGTCGAAAGGGAGACGACGGTGATATCCGCCTTCAGGAACTCATCATAATCTGTAAACAGCTCCTCAATGCCGGCCTCTTCACCGGTCTTATTCAGAAACTCTTCATCGGTGTCGCAAAGCGCGATCACTTCCGTATCCGGCAATGCGTTAAACATTGGAATGAAACTTTTGGCCTGCCGTAACCCAACCAGCCCTACTCGATGTTTCATGGCTACCCTTCTTATTTCAAGTTTTCTGATTTATCCCAGGGATAATGCCAGAGCCTGGGAACAGGGCTGACAGATTCAGCGGTCAATCTCCCTGCGAATGAACGTAAAATTGTTATCTTCTTTCGCATCATGATAGTGCTGAAAATCATCAACATTTTCCTTGCCCTGACATTCGTCCGGTTCGCTTACTGGCAGCACAATGATCTGGACTACATCATCTGGATGCTCACGTATGGCGCCGCGTTTGGTATCTGTGTAGCAGGGGCGTTCGGCAAGCTCAAACCGGTAATCCCCATCATCGGTCTTGCTGTTTTTCTGCCCTGGTCCGCTTACCTGTATATCCCGCTTAAGGAGCGTGGCATCCAGATCGAAGAATGGCGGGAATCCTTCGGACTTCTGATCTGCGCTGCGGCGATGGCCAATCGCCTCGCAATCAGTCATTTCTCAAAAGAGAAGCAAGACCCCTCGGATGAGGAATTGAGGAAAGCAGCGACCTCGGCCTGAATGAACTATGGAACTCTCCCCTTTCAAGAAATTTGTGGCCGGTGCGATGGCGCTGCTTTTTCTCGGCTACATCCTGAATTTCTCCTTTCCGCCCATCTTCCTCGTGTTTCCTATTCTGGCCCTTGCAGCGGCATTCATTCTGGGCGCCGAATTCTTTCGCAAAAAAAGTGAGGGCATCACAAGTCCGTTTCGGGTTCTGACCGGCAGTACCGAATTCCTCTGCGATGACTGCAAATGGAACTACGGCAGCGTTTGCACCCGACCGGAACGTCCGAATGCAACTCGCTGCCCTGATTTCAAGCGGAAGTGACCGCCATTGCACGGCCCCGGTGCCACTTCTATAATCCTCGAAACTCAAAGGCAGAGAACAACAAACACGAGGTTCAAAATGAGCGAAAGCGAAGTAAAAGAACAAGAGACTGCTGAAGCCGCTGCAGAAGCACAAGGGGCTGAAACTTCAGCAGAGTTGCAGAAAGACAAAAAATCCTCGTCTGGGCCTGAATCTTCCAAAGACTCCTCCGAAGACAATTCCAACGAGCTTGACGGTCTCGAAGCGCCAAACATCTTTGCAGAGTTCTTTCTCTTTCTGAAAGAGGAAAAAGTCTGGTGGATGGCACCGATGCTGGTCGTACTCTTACTGGTGGGCGTACTGCTTATTTTCGGTCAGTCAGCACCGGCGCTGGCTCCCTTCATCTACCCGCTTTTTTAACGGCATAATCATTATCAACGCATCGCGGCCCGGTGGGTTTTTGCCCATCGGGCTGCTTCTTTATTCTCCCTGTTACAGCACGACGGAAGCATCGCGTGAGCACCCAAATCGCGGACAAACTTTCTGAAGACAAGATTCAAGCGCTCTCACCGAGGCCGGTCAAAGGTAAGACAATCGTAGTTCTGCCGGCCTACAACGCGGCCCGGACGCTGGAGGCAACGATTAGAGACATCCCGGAAGGATACGTAAATGAGATCATCCTGGTTGACGATTGCAGCAGCGACAACACCGCCGAAATCGGACGCGAACTCGGCCTGGTAGTCATCGAGCACCAAACAAACGGCGGATACGGTGCCAATCAGAAAACCTGTTATCAGGAGGCGCTCAAGCGCGGCGCTGACTACGTCATCATGGTTCATCCGGATTATCAATACGACAGCCGCATGCTTCCGCATTTCCTTGGAGTGATGCAACTCGGCATCTGTGATGTGGTCATGGGCTCTCGGATTCGTTGCCGGAAAGAAGCCCTCCAGGATGGAATGCCTGCCTATAAATACATTGCCAACCGTTTCCTCACCCTGGCGGAGAATATGGGCCTGGGCCAGAACCTCGGAGATTTTCATTCCGGCTATCGGGGTTACACCAGAAAGGTGCTCGAGACCGTTCCGTTCATGAACAACTCCGACCAGTTCGTATTCGATACCCAGTTTCTCGTGCAGGCAGTCTACTACGGTTTTCGGATCGGCGATGTCCCGGTCCCAGTCCGATATTTTGATGAAGCTTCCTCCATCAAGTTCTGGCCGTCTTGCAAATACGGAACTCTGACCCTCTGGACCGTGGCCAAATACTGGTTTCAAAAACTGGGTCTCTTTCGTTCGAAACTGTTCCAACCCGACTGCCGCCAACTCGAGGTAAAAGACGATGGCTGAAACGCGAGACTCGATCTCTGCGGTGGTCATCTGCTTCAACGAAGAGGAAAATATTCGAGAGTGCCTCGCCAGCTTGGCCTGGGTGGATGAACTGGTCGTAGTCGACTCCGAGAGCACAGACACCACCCGTGATATCGCACGAGAATTCACAGAGCGTGTCATCGAACGCCCCTGGCCTGGATTCGTGCAGCAAAAGAATTTCGCCGTGGAGCAGGCCGAACACGAATGGGTGCTCAGCGTTGATGCGGACGAGGTGGTCACTCCGGAACTTCGAGATGAAATTTGCGACCTCCTGTCCTCCGGTAGCAAGCTCGCCACGGGTTATTCGTTTCCACGAAGAACCTTCTATCTTGGCCGATGGATCAGGCACGGGGGATGGTACCCGGACAGCGCTATCAGACTCTTTCAGAAGTCCAAAGGAAAGTTTGTCGGTGACGACCCTCACGACCGGGTAGAAGTCGCTGGCGCCATCAGCCATCTGAAAAACGACCTGGTGCATTTCAACTACAAGAATATTTCCGACCAACTGGCAACAGTGGATACGTTTTCTTCCGTTGCCGCACGCGTGATGCACGAAAAAGGTAAGAAGGCTTCGCTCCTCAAGATGATCTTCAAACCGCCAATCAAATTCCTGGAAACTTACCTCTGGAAACTTGGCATTCTGGATGGCCTGGCCGGATTCGTGATTGCGGTTATCTCGAGCTACTACATGTTTCTGAAGTTCGCCAAGCTTTGGGAACTGCAGAGCATCTCCACCGAGCGACCGAAGATAATCGGGGAAGATAAATGAACGTCCTTCTTCTTCAGTTCTTCACTAACAACTCTCCCATCGCAACCGGCTGATCGGAGGTTCAGTCTTTGCGGGGGCTCTGCCAGTCTCGCCGTGGAGCGTAGAGACCACGATACTTGTCCT
>JAQBXN010000238.1 GCA_027625095.1 Planctomycetota bacterium
CTGTCCGAATCCCTGGGAAACTTCTTCTTCTCTTTCCTCGTCTGTCCGAATCCTTGGGAAACCTCTTCTCTGTCCTCGTCTGTCCGAATCCTTGGGATTTATCCCATTCCTAATTCCTGATTCCTTCGATGGCCCATCTCATCATCGGCACCGCCGGTCACATTGACCACGGCAAAAGCACCCTTGTTAAAGCCCTCACCGGCACCGACCCGGATCGATTGCCTGCAGAAAAAGAGCGAGGCATGACCATCGACCTCGGTTACGCCCACCTCAAGCTCCCTGGCGGCATCGAGGCCGGAGTCATCGACGTTCCCGGCCATGAACGCTTCATCAAGAATATGCTCGCCGGCGCCACAGGAGTCGACTTCGCACTTCTTGTCATCGCTGCCGACGACGGCGTCATGCTCCAGACCAAAGAGCACATGCAGATCCTCCAACTGCTCGACATTCGCCGGGGCCTGGTGGTTGTCACCAAGAAAGACATGGTCGACGAAGAAACGCTCGAAATGGTCGATGAAGAAATCAAAGAGCTCCTGATTGGCAAAAAACTCGAAGGCTCGGGCATCTGCCATGTCTCCTCCATCTCAGGCGACGGCATCGAAGAGTTACGACAGAAACTTGCCGACGAACTCAAGACATTCACCAAAGAAAACAGGCGCGCCTACTTTCGAATGCCCGTCGACCGCTCCTTTTCCAAAGAAGGCTTCGGTTGCGTTGTTACAGGCACAGTCACCGGCGGCAAGGCAAAACTCGGTGACGAGCTCGAACTCCTGCCCCAACAGGAACAAGTCAAAGTCCGTGGCATCCAGGTGCACGGGCTTGCGGCAGAAGAAGCTGAAGAAGGCCAGCGAGCCGCACTCAACCTCTCCGGGGTCAAATCAGGGGAAGTCGCTCGAGGCTGCCAGATCGTCAGCCCAGGAAGGCTGCAGTCCTCAAAATACCTGTCCGCCGAGCTCTACCTCATCGACGAAGTCCGACAGCCCCTCAAGAACTTCACCAAGGTCAAACTCCACCTTGGCACCGTTGAAGCCGTCGCCCGCGTCGTGTTCCTCGATCGCACCGCACGACTCGGCCCCAGTGAAACCGCATTCGTCCAACTCCGCCTCGAAGAGCCCGTCGTCGCAGATCGGGAAGACCGATACGTCATCCGGATGATGTCCCCGCAGCGCACCATCGGCGGAGGCCGCATCCTCCACGTAGGCGATCGAAAAGTCTCACGTTTCCAGACCGCATTCATCCACTACCTCAAATCCGTCGGCAGCGGCGACCCAAAGACCCAGGTTGAGGCCGAACTGATCCGCCCGCGAGATCTGCCGCCCACACTCGAAGAGCTTTCCAAAACCCTCGGCTACTCAGAGACACAAGTCACCGAATGCCTCGAAGCCATGGGCAGCGATTGCCTGACAGTCCACGAAGGCCGTACCGAGCGATTCGTCCATCGCAAAGCCATGGAGGATCTCTTGGACCAGATCGTTAAGGAATTGGAAATTTTCCACTCTAAGCAGCCCATCCTTCTCGGTCTCACGCATAACGACATCAAGCGTCGCATCCCCGAGACAAAGGACAGCCCGATCCTCGGCCTCACCGTACAGGAGGGTATCACCCACGGCCGTCTTGAACGCACAGAACGGTGCGTCCATCTGGCAGGACGCTTCCCGCGACTCAGCAGCAGCGCCGAAAAAATCAGCAAAGGCATGCTCGAACAGGCCCTGGCCAAACCGTTCGAAACCCCGCGCCCCCGCGATCTCATCGACTATTACAAACCGCCCCAGGAATCTGAAGCCGTCTTCGAACTTCTGCTCCAGTCCAACCAGATCATCAAAGTCTCCAACGACGTCATCCTGCACCGCGACACCTTCGAGCACGCCAAGGAAGTAGTGGGCAAACGGATTGAAGAGACCGGAGAGATCACCGTCGCCGATCTCCGCGATCTGCTCGGTACCTCTCGCAAATACTCACTCCCGTTACTGGAATATTTCGATACCATCGGCTTGACGCAGCGCGTGGGCGATAAGCGAGTTCTAAAAAAATGACGAAACAGAAATTACGCATTCACAATGAGAGGACGGAGCATTTTGTGTTTCGTCATTGGGTATTTGGGTATATCGTCATTTCCAATGGGGGAGGATAGGGCCCGGTGGCCCTGACGGTCTTCAAAGCCGCTCTGGGGTAGCAATGCTCCAGGTGGGTTCGACTCCCACCCTTTCCCGCCAGCTTCCATCTTCGTCTTTGTCGGGCGAGCGACTCGCCGGGCAACCGGACGGACAAAACCCGCCACAAGGCGTACACCCCGAAAGAGATAGAACCGGCGGCAAGACGAACCAGGCGACAGAACCAGAACTCACACCGAACCCGAACGGGCACCAGAATCGCGAAATATCCGCGAAACGGGACCGGAAACCGCGAAATATCCGCGAAACGGATCCCGCCTCGCCCCGAGGTGTGTCCCGCCCCGGGGACTCTACTTCGGAGGCCCTCCAGGAACTCATCAATCGGTGGGATTCCCTGCCCGAAGACGTCCGGTCGGCGATCCTCACGATGGTCAGAACGATTCGTTAGCTCAAACCTGACACCAGTGGGGCCAAGTGGCGCCAGGATAGCTTTGACTGACTGCTCCCGGATCATAACATTCGGAAATGGGGAAGGGATTGCCCCAGCGGGACGGCCGCCCCACGTTGCGCCAGCCCTTGGTCCTTTTGAATTGAATCCGCTTCGGCTTGGTCGTTTCCATTCCGATTACGTCGGCTCACCTGCGGTCAGCCATTAACGAGTTCGTGAAAGTTGTCGACATCAATGATCTCCTGCATGCGTGGTTGCCCATACACTGAAGCACCGGTCAAGACCCTCAGATTCGGCAAGATTTGAGCGACTCCGTCAGAGTGGGTGTGGCCGCATAGCACCAACATCCTTCTGTCAGGTCGCGTTTCCATGGCTTGCTTCAGTTCGACCCCGGCTGCCCAGCAGGCGAAGAAGGGCAACCAGTCAGGCTCTGAGATTCTGCCTTCATGCCAGCATGCCTCCTTCCAGGGCGGCACGTGAGTTAGAACGAGGATGTTTCTGAAACGCTCGAGGGCTTCGGGCAATACTTGTCGAATGTGCAGGGCCGCCTCATCACCCAAGCCGCTGATCACTTCGTACCGGGCATACTTGTCCAGGCCCTTCAGTTCACGGATCAGCCGGAAGTCGTTCAACTCCACCCGCGAGATGTGGTACGTCCCGAGCCGGCCATCGCCCCAACCATCGTGACCGATCAGACAGGTCTCTTCGTCCAACTCGATGACTCCACTGTCAGGTAACCAATTGAGGAAGTCCGACTCCTTGCACAGCTCTGAAACTCGCTTCCGAACTTCGCGGATGCTTCCACGGTAGAAGTCATGATTGCCGAGGACGAGGTAAACCAGCAATCGGAGGGCATCTTCGAAGTGGCGCAGAAGCCGTTCCACGGAATCGGCCTCACCGATATCGCCGCCAAGCAACACGGCATCCGGGGCCGTTTCTGCAACGGAATTCAAGAAGGCTGCTATCTGTTCCTCCGAACAGAAATTCAGATGCGGATCGGTGATCCATACGAGGTTCATGGGAGTAAGTTCCTGGAACTGGCCAACCACTCATTCAAAGGCAACCTTAGAGATTCGCGGAGGTCTGAGCAACGCGATATTGAACTACCAAACGCCGTCATTGGGCCGGATTCTGCGCTTGGCGCGAAGACCTGAATGCCTGACGTTCGGGGCGCACGATCATCCCAGGAACTACCTTCACGAAAAAATCCTAGAAATCTCTCGTCACTTTGCGGCAGTCGCTGACTTCTCCGGTGAAGGGATGCCCGATGGGCACTGTCGAATGACACCGACTGGAGCCTGACCTGATGGCAAGCTCCGCCGGTTCCCTTCACGGTTCATTCCTTTCTGGTTTCCCCCTTTTTCAGGAGAAGCACGATGCAGACAGCAGTTACTTCACGCCCTATGGGGCTTCGCAGCGATGCGAAACTCGCCGCCGATCAGTTTCAGGCGCTTGAGAAGCTTGATGCCGCCGAGTTCCCGTTTGTTCGAGAAAAGCTTCTCGATTCCGGTGAGCTTCAGGTTCACGAAATCGACGACGTCGAACTCGAATTCAAGCGGTATCTGGCCCTCTGTTTCCTCTCGAGCGGGCCGGTCAGTATGACCAGCACGAAGGTCGATGCCTTCTGGCATCAGTTCATCCTGTTCACCCGTGAGTACCGGGAGTTCTGTAGCGACGTCTTCGGACAGTTCATCCACCACCGCCCGAACACAAGTTACACGCCCCTGGACCATGCCGGTGTGGACAACTTTCGGTTCGGGTACGAGCAGTATTTCGGCAGTCCCTACGCACAGTCAGGGCCGGAAGTTGGATCTGCCACCTGCATCAATCGGCAGGATGTTGCCACCTGCTACAACCCGCAGGGCATTTGGGCCTCTACCGCAGACCAGGGAGGTGCGGAATGCAGCGACATCGGCAGCCAGTGCCACGGTGACGGATCGTGTGGCGGCGATGGAGAATGACCGCCGGTCAGACTGACCGAAGGGATAACTGGTCCTGAACAGAGGGGGCGCCCACGGATGGGCGCCCCCTTTTTTTCTACTAGGGCTTCAATCTTTGATTTGTACCTTGTATGCTTTCGCATGACCCTGCGGCCCGATGAAGAGTGCCCGTCGAGGCGGGAATCTCAACCTGCAAATTAAAGATTGACGACTTGCCGATCTTGGAA
>JAQBXN010000015.1 GCA_027625095.1 Planctomycetota bacterium
GGAGTTGAGATCGAGTTTGAAGCCACGTGGAAGACCGGACTTGAAGGCCGCGTGAGCTACAGTTATCAGGATACGGTTGATAAGGATACCGGGGCAGTATTGCCCAATGCGCCGCATCAGTTGGGGAAGTTGAACCTTGTAATTCCAGTCGTAAGTGAAAAACTCTTCGCCGGAATCGAGGTGCAATACGTCGATACCCGTAAGACAGTCCTGCCTGGTTCGGCCGATGACTATTGGCTGACCAACCTGACCCTGTTCAGCCACAAAGTGATCGAAGGATTGGATTTCACAGCAAGTGTTTACAACGTTTTCAACGATCTATATGAGGACGTGGTGGCGGACTCTCACCTCCAGACCGTTTTGAGGAACGATGGCCGCACCTTCTTTCTGCAACTTACTTACAATTTCTAAGCCTGTCTTTTTCCAAAGAGATGGTCGGATTTGGGAGAGATTCAGGCAACGGGATGCTGCCGGAGAACAGATGCTGTATTGTCTTCCTGTCTTGCCGAACTGATGCAAGCAATCAGGTCAGGGATGGTGAGGCGGAGGGTTTGCTCGAGGAGGGCCAACCCCATTCGAATCCATTTCAAACCGGAACTGGTCAAGGACATCGGTCTCCATGAATAATCAACCGAAACTCATCGCTCAATGGCCGCTGGCTGGTGATTCGAACGATACTGTTGGCAACCACCACGGACAGTCCGAAGCCTTGAATTATACTCAGGGCCCGGACTGCAAGGAGAGAGGCGCGGCTGAGTTTGACGGACGGCGCAGCCATGTCCGCATCGAGGATCACCCAGACTTGCGGCTGGGAACGGACGACTTCACTTTCACCGCATGGATCCGCTGCCAGTCCCCAATGACCCATGTTTTCGGCGACATCCTGTCTAAGTTCGACCCGGTCGGACGGAGTGGACTGAACCTGCATGTAGCGGGGTCATCTCCTGCTTACAGTTCCATGTCCGACCAGCGGCATGTTCACTTCGGAATTGACGACGGCCACATCGGCTCGTGGGTAGATTTCGGTAAGCCGGAGCCGAGTAATTCAAACGTTACTGCCATGGTGACCTGGCAGGGGGAACTCTATGCGGGGATCGCAGATGCGGAGACAGCGGAGAAAGCGTGCCGCGTGTTTCGCTATGACGGAGACCAGAGGTGGATTGACTGCGGCCGACTTTGCGATGATCCGAACGTTCTTTCGATTCAGTCGATGCTAGTCCACCAGGGCAGGATTTACGCAGGCAGCGGCAACTGGGACTGGGCCAGGGCTCAGTGGGCCATGCCCGGTTTCTCTCCATCTAAAGTGCATGTTTACGAATACCAGGGTGGCACTGAATGGCTCGACCTTGGCCAGGTAGGCGAAGGCTACCGGGTGATGTGCATGGGCTCGTTTGCCGGTGGCCTTTACGCCGGAATGGATGCCGGCGACGGTGGCGGAAAGGTCTTTTGTTACAGCGGCGACGGTTGGATTGACTGCGGCGCGCCGGACGGACTGAACATCGAAAGCTTTTTACCGAGCGGCGGCGATTTATACGTCGCCACGCATGGCAGCATCTATCGGTATGAAGGCGGCGCAAGCTGGACGTGCATCGGCAAGGACCCTCACGGTATCAATCAAATCCACTCCATGGCCGAGGTAGACGGCAAGCTCTGGATCGGTACGTGGCCGCAGGGCTATGTAATGCGACTGGATGATTCAGGAGAATGGACCATCACCGGGCGTCTGGGCATTCCGGAAGGGCTGCATCAATGCAACGAAGTCATGGACCTGCGCGTGTACAACGGCAAACTCTACGCAGCACTGATCCCCAAGAGCCAGGTCTGGCGTTATGAATCTGACGGACACTGGACCCTCATGGCCTCACTCGCCAGCCGGCCCGACTGGCACCACGACGATGTCAATAGCTGGTGCCGGGTTACTTGTCTGAATTCGTTTGCCGGGAAGTTGTGTGCAGCTACCGGTAGTTGCTACAGCCGGGCGGATCATCTGGACGAAGAAGATACGCTGGGCCGTATTCACGCACTCACCACTGGTCAGGTGTGCAGTCACGAACACGATATCGGAGGCGACTGGGCCCATGTCAGTGCGGTCCGCGAGCGCAAGGAGACTCGACTTTACATCAATGGCAGCCTCTCGGCGTCCAGCCGGGCCCCGGCACGGACAACTTTCGATCTGACCAACGTGAGCCCACTATTCATCGGTTACGGTACGCAAACATACTTCAAGGGCGCCATCTCCGACGTGCGGATGTACCGTGGGGCTCTGAGCCCGGAGGAGATTCTTGAGTCAGCTCAGAGGCCTTAGTCCTGGCCTAACTAAATTCTTGGCTGTGGCCTTATGCCGCGGTTAGCCGGGAAATCAAAAGTTTCCAAAATTCGGAATCCACTGTTCGATGAAAAACTGAAGGCGTTCAATCAACAGTGACATTCTTGCCATGATGGTGGCGCCGAAGAATGCGCCGAAAGAGATCATCATCAGCCAGCGTCCGGCCATGGAAGCCTGTTTGATGAGGGGCTTGTCGTGTTCGACGCTGAAGAAGAAATAAGTCATCACGCATATGAGAGTGAACACGAAGATGGTGTTGTTGAAACTGGTTATCCAATCGCCGGGCACATAGAGCGGCTTGAACGAGCTCACAATCTGCGGAATGTATTCGGCGAAGAAACCTTTGAAGGCAAGCCCACCGCCATAGCCGAGGGCGAAGCTGATGACGATGCGGCTGACCCAGGCATAACGCTTGGAGAAGATGGTGTAGTAGCCGAGACCGAATGCCATCGGGAACAGGTAGAGCAGGTATAGTGGCTCATAGGGCACGGTGCTGGTCAGGGGCGCGCCCTGGGCCACAAGCTGCGGTGGCGTGGCGTAGGTCTGCGGCGAGGCATTAAAAATTTTGACCAGGAGCTGCGGCCAGATGAATCGTTCGAGCGAGATGACGAGCCCGAGGCCGGTGGCGATGCCGATGTACATGTGCTCGAACACACGGTAGAACGGATTCTCCTTATAAAGGAAGGAGTAAATAGCAAGGGTCGAAATACCACCAAAGAAAATGGTCCACCATTCGACGGTCATGACGGGGCCCCTTTCTTCTGACGCTTACTCATCCAGATGCCGATATTGCTGATGATAATGAAAAGGATGATGACCAGGTGGGCCATGGAAAGACTCATCATGAATTTGGTCGCGAGATCAGGATTTTTGACCGGATCGAACTTGTCTCCCTGAATCAGTTTCGAGTAATAGGCCGCGCCCGCGACGCCTTCAAAGAGCCCGTGAATCTGCTTCGAGTCGAGATAGATGAACGCTTCGGGAATCGTGATCGAGGTGCATCCGTGGACGAAGATCGGCTTGTAATCCTTGGTCTGAAAAAACTGCACCCAGATGTTGAAAGCGCCGACCCAACCGGTGAATTCTGCAAGCATTATGAAGTCCTGAATTGTCTTGATGTTCTTCATGCACGGAATCTGGCTCATCGGTGTGCCGCGGACATCAACACTCAGGTATTCGCCGACGTCGTCAGTTTTTGCGAGTCCGCGGACGAACAGCACTGCTGCGGGCCGAAAACCGATGTTGACCCAGTCCTTGGCATACTCGTAACGGTATGGGGTCCCTTCTTCCTCGTTTTCCTTGTTCAGCCGGTCCGCAACACCTTGAGGAACGGATTTCATAAAAGGTTCCGAACTGAACGAAATCGAGTAGGTGCAGAACGCAATTTTCCGTCGCATCAGGTGCTCAATAAATACCGCGGTCTGCGGCATATTTTCGGCCTGAGTTGCAGGGCCCCAGTCCATGGCGACCCAGACCATCTTGCCCGAATCCGTGGGTAACTTCTCGACCGCGTCGTAAGCCATCTGGGCGGTCGTCATCTTTGCCGGCTGCATCCCGGTTCCGCGCAACAAAGGATAAATGAGCGCAATGAGCAGAAGCACATAGACCACACGGCGATCCACGCCAATAAGGAACTCGTGGAAACTTTTCTTTTTCGGCGTTTCCATCACTCTCCTCCCTCATCAGAATCATCAAGAAGAGCGTTGGACTCCATGGACCACCAGACGCGCCAGGCCATGGAGAGCCCGGCGATGGCGCTCCCCAGGGCGATACCACGAAATGCGGCCGTATTCACCTGCTTGAGAATCCACAATCGGATTTGGGTGATGCTGAAATCATGGATTCCCACCGCTTCGAACAGGCCGTCCACGACGGCGACACCGAGTGGTATCTGGCCAAGCATGACCAGGAGCGCAGCAATCATGAGCAGAAAGGACTCTCCTGATTGCAGGCGAAACGCTCGATACGCGGCGGTCGCAATGTAGAAGGCAAGCAGTGAGAACATGGCCGAACCAAGCGCAATGTAGAAACCCTCGAAGAGGATGTCGTAAGCCTTATTCGCGGTGGAGTCCTCCAGAATCAGGTTAGCTGTTTTCCTCTGTGCGTCGCTTGCGGATCGCAGGCTGGTAAGGGACTTCTGAAGCTCTGGGTCGGAAGCCGCTTCATCATTTGCTTTCATGGCTGCCAGCGCCGCTGTGGCTGCAGTTTCCGCGAGCTCCAATTGTGTCTTCAGCAGGTCCGATGGGTGCTCTCCTTTATCGAAGTGCGGCCGTTCCTGGTCGGCGAGTTTCTGCCGAAGGGACTTGAGTGCTTCCAACAGTTTCTCCTGGGAAGCGGTGCGTTCGGCCAGGGTCGCTGTGCGGTTAATATCGGGCGGGAGTTTCTCTTCGGGAATCGCTTTCATGTGCGGCGGGATGGGCTTTTCCTTCGCGCTGCTGATAATTATGTCCTGGGACGCGGTGAGATCCTCGATATCACCCGCCATATGCGAACTGACGGAGCGTGCGTGCCAGATAGCGAAGCCAATGATGCACGAGGCGAGCATGCTGAGAATCAGCGCAATCGAGACACCCCATCGCTTGCGCATACGCAAGATATTGGCGCCGTGCGCACTCAAAATGCTGATGGCGCCCAGGGCGAAGGCCATGGTGCCGACCGCGGTAAAACCAATCGAAATCTGTTCGTCGTACTTGCCGAATTCGAACCCGCTGATTTTTTCCGGCAGTATGAACTCCAGAAAGAAATAGAGCCCGGCAAGGAAGGTGATGAGTACGGTTAGTTGCCGGCGCATGGTCTTTACTCACCGCCTCCATAAATCCCGAACAACCATTTGGCGAGCCCCACGTCGAATCCGTCAACTGCGTTTCCGGCACTGATCGATGCGATCGTGGACCAAATGACACCGGTCAGGATGATTGCAAGGATCACCAGTTTTCCAACGTCTTGACCGCGGAGCGATCCGGTCTGTACCGGGTCTTTGCTGAGGTAGGCGCCGGTGGCGTAGAGCTCTTCACCGATGATGGTGTAATCGCAGGTGGTGATGAAAAACGGAATCTGCTCGTTCGAGATCGTGCCAGCGACCTGGATGGCGCCGACCTGCTGTCCTGCTTCCGCGAGGATGAGAGATTCTGCTGCGAACGTTCCGAAGAGGAAACACGCTGCCGTTTTTTCGCGGTGTGCGATGCCCATGTAACCGGAAGCATAGGCGAACTGTTCGCCTGAGAGAAACGGAATATCCTCCTGGCGGTAAAGCTCGGCCTTACCCAGGCGGCGATAAGTCTGTTCCGTGGTCGATTGAATGATTGCCATCACTTCCGGATCGTTCTGAGGAATGATGATCCTGGAGGCGAACTGCGCGGCCTTACCTGTGATATGTTTCAGAATGCCGAGACAGGCAAAGAGGACGGAGTTCACGCCTACAAGCCCGGTGCTGAACATCATGGGCCGCCCCATTTCCACCGCTCGGCCGATAGCTTCTTCTACTGCATCGACTCCGGGAATACGGCGAACAAAAAGTCGATGGCCCTTGCGTGCGTATTGTATGTAGTAATAAACCGGCCCGAGAAGGGCCAGCAGCAAACCATCCAGCACCAGATTCGAGTGTTCAAGGCCGGGCATGGTTCAGTCGTCCTCCATTTTGCCGGTTGATTTGGGCGAGGCATCAGGCAAGGTTTTTCCCGAATCGCCTGTGAGTGACTCGATACGCTGGATGAGCAGTTCGACGTTCTCACGTTCATCCAGCAATGCGGCCCACTCCGCCATTCTCTTGAAGCCGAAGAAGGCGCCAAAAGTCGGCTGCGCAAAGGTGATCATGCTGGATGCCACCGTGCTTATGGGTTTGTTCAATTCCAGGAAAAATATGGCGGGCGTCTGCAGTTTTCGGCGGACTACAGTCAGGGCCAGGTAATCAATGATTTCGTCTCGCCTCTCCGGGCTCACTTCGGCAGGATCGAAGGGCCCCCCCGGGTCGCTGGATTTGGCGGGGAACAGAGCGGAATGTGCTGCTATTGGTTTGGACAAGGGAGCGTAGGATGGAGTGGAAAACCAAGTCGCTGAGATGATGCTGCGAATTATATGGACGTGTCTCTTTGAGTGTCAATGGGGAGGGTCATTCCGTTACTGCTCAGGAGTTTGTGCGGAGGGCGAAGGCAGCTTTGCTACTCGAAACCAGAATTCATGAATGGCCTTGACCACCTGGATGAATTCCCGGTAATCCACTGGTTTTGTGATATATGCGTTCGCCCCGTTAGAGTAAGCAAGCTCGATGTCTTCGCTTGTTTCGGAGGTGCTGAGCACCACGACGGGGATCTTTTTCAGGCTGTCATCCTTCATGAGCCGCGCGAGAACTTCCAGCCCTGTCAGCCGCGGCATGTTGAGATCAAGGAGGATGAGATCCGGCCGCTCAGCCTTTGCATATTTCCCATTTCGTCTAAGGAAATCCATGGCCTGCTCGCCATCGGTAACAACGTCGATGTCAATATCGATCCCGGCGTCCTCAAACGCGAGCATGGTGAGGTCAACGTCAGACGGGCTGTCGTCCGCAATCAGGGCGCGAATCTTTCGAGGCAACGTCATAATTTTCCTTGGTGTTCAATCATTCAGATGTTCCTTCATCTGTGCTAACGCCATCGACGGAGGGTACGTCACAGCTACATTTGCGGAGATTAACGGACCGAGCCGGACACGCTTGCCTCTTCAAGCCAACTCTCGGTCCGGGATGTCAAAAAAGAATGTGGTGCCCTGACCAGGGACGGATTCCACCCAGATCCTCCCGTTATGGTACTCGACGACCCTCTTACATATGGCAAGGCCGATGCCGGTGCCCCGATAATCCGTGCGGGTATGCAGTCGCTTAAAAATAATGAAAACGGAATCCAGATACTGCGGCTCAATTCCGATACCGTTATCCCGGACACTGAAGACCCATCCAGGCGGGAGCGTCTCAACGCTGTACGAGGCGTTCTCACTGCGGACAGCCGAAACTTCCACGACCGGCCTTCCTGAATTCCGGAATTTGATCCCGTTACTAACCAGATTCTGAAACAACTGCCCGAGCTGAGTTCTTTCTGCGATGAGTGAGGGTAAGCCGTTATGAATCACCTCGGCGCCTGATTCTTTGATGGACACTTCCAGTTCCCGGCTGACCTGCTCGATCAGTTCTGACGTCTCAAATTTCGTAAACGGCTCCTGCACGCCGCCTATCCTGGAATAGTTGAGTAGACCACTGATGAGCGTCTTCATCCGGTCAACTCCATCCAGAATGTTCCCTATAAAGACTTTGGCCTTTTCATCAAGTTGCTTTGAATAACGGCCAGAAAGGATCTCAGCATATCCGTGCACGGCCCGCAGAGGTTCCTGCAGGTCATGAGATGCGACGTATGCAAACTGGCTGAGCGATTCGTTTGAACGGGCGAGTTCACGATTCCTGTCTTCGACCTCACGGGTACGCTCTGCGACGCGTTGTTCAAGGCTTTCGTTTAATCGCTGCAGCTTGTGGGCGGCTCTTTCCTTCTCAGTCAGGTAGCCGGCCAGAAACAGGCTTACGCCGACGCCGATCAGTGCTGTGGCGATCGGGTTCCAGGTCTGGCGTTTTTTCAGATATCCAGAGCTGGGGCTTGCCATGCATGTCCAGCTTCGGCCGCCAACAAGGACTGTCTGCTGATGCAGGACCGAAGCGTTTTCATAGTCATCCGGCTGTGCGCTTTCCGCCCAGTGGCGGTGGAGGTACTTCGTGGCGTCCGGCGTCTCGTCATCTGAAATCTGCACGTTGATGTCGTTCCTCTCGACTATCCTCATCGCCATCGAGACCGTATCACTGACTTGGAATACGCCGAGGGCAAAACCGCCCAGATTTCTCCTTCGTGTTTCTACATCAGGCGTCATCATGTTTTGCTTGTAGATCGGATAAAAGAGAAGAAACCCCCGGCTCTGTTCCTTGACCTGAACAAGATCGACCGGCGCCGTGGCAACCGCCTTGCCGAGATCCATCGAACGGTTCAGGGCATCATGTCGCTCCTTATCGGATGCGAGGTCGAAACCAATTACCCATTCATTTCCTCGAGTGGGCTCAACATAATATGCGGGAAAATACTCTGCCCTGTGCGCCGCCGGGACCATCTCCCCCTGCGGGTGTTTTTCTGTTATGGAAAACCCTTGAAAACCATCCCCTTCCGCTTTTTTTCAAACTCATCTCGTAGCTCGGAGGGCACTATGGGTATCCATTCAAGCGCCTTGATGCTGGTGTCCCCTTCCAGCATGTGTTTGACGTAATTTCTGAACTCTTCCCGCGTCACGTTTTCTGACGCGTCAAACAAAGCCGCAATAGCCCTGAGATGGTTTTGCGACCGGTCTACCTGATTCCTGATGGACGAGACGATCAACTCGGCATCCAAATAAAACTCGGCACGAATCTGACGGGTCTCGAGATCTCTTACGACTGCGTAAAGAGTGATAGAGAGGATCAGCCCCGCCAGAAAGACTACAGTGCCAGCGATACCTCGTCGCCGTTGAGTTCGGTTGATCATGTCTACCTGCGTAAAACCACGTTATAAGATGCTGATTCTGCCGACCGGATCTCCCCCGGACACGAACTCATGATACCGCGGTGCGGAAGGTTACATTTTCCGAATGATTTCCCAGTTGGCTTTCACGTAGTCTCCAAGTGAGAGCACAGTCACCACGGCTACGACGCCCATGATCCAGTTCGACCATTGTCGCACTTCCACCTTGGTTGGAGAACCGTCAGTCAGTTGTTCACAGACAATCAAGGCTACGATGACCACCATGGCTACGCCTTGGAGGGCTGTTTTGATTTTACCTGTGTTCCGAGCAGCAATAATGATGTCTTTGGCCGCGGCAAATGCCCTGAGCAGGTTGATAAGCGCATCGCGATAAAAAATGGCCGCGATCATCCATATATGGGCATAACCATGGATAAGGAAGCAAAGGAAGACGGAGAAATTGCAAATCTTATCCGCAAGCGGATCGAGCAATTTACCGGAATCGGTCACCAGGTTTTGTGTGCGGGCAATATAGCCATCCAGGAAGTCTGTGATCATGAAGGTGATGATCAGGAAGAGGCAGACAACCTTGGCCCACAGGGCATCCACCAGAAAGATGCCGATAAAGACAGGGCTCAGAACAATGCGATAAAGGGTGAGGATGTTGGGAAGGTGGCGCACTGTATTGTGTACTGAACTGAGCGGGCAAGGATCAAAAGTAAGCAGTCTACATCAGCAAGAGGTGAAGGGGTATCGGATATTTGGCCGCGGTCAGACCATTCGCCACTCGCCACTCCCGATCTCACAGCAAAGGAATCTGACCGTCGACTGCCTCTGACATCCTGGCCTGAGACTGAACTGTATTTGGAATGGTTATTTACAACTGCTCAACACTTAACAGAAGTGTCAAGTTTTCAGAGCGACAGACTACCGTAGCTCTGGCCTCCAGGCCGGAGTTCTTGCGAGCCTTTCGGCTCGAATAAGACGCCGCCCAGGAGGACAGCGCTACGAGGCACCGCTCGACGGTTTGAGGGGAAGCTTCGCTGGTCGTCCAAGACGGATGAGTTTTGACGGATTTCTGACGGGTCGGCCCGCTTTCGTAGGATGGCCGCCCTCGGCCGTCTCTTGCCCGGCGGCTCAAGACGGGCGGGGACGCCCATCCTACATTGCCAATGCAGCATCCATTAAAACAGCTCCGTCTCGGCCAACTAATCCAGCGGCACCAACTCCACCAGCCGCATTCCGCCCTCAAAGTTAGGCTGAGTCACGTATTGAATCGCCTGCGTTCCGACCGTATCGGCATGTGGAAAATGGACATGACCGCTAAGCACTGCAGCCAGGTTGTCTGCACACGACACCAGGCGGACAAATTCCAGGGTGGAATCTTGGTCGAAACCCGTCCCCCACTTATCGCGGCTCTCGAGCCCCCAGTCCGGATCGCCAATCATGATAGGTGCTTTCCACTTTTCGATGACTGGTGGCCTGAGCGTGGCGAGGGTCAGTGGAATGTGAATCAGAAGAATTGTTGGTAGCCCTTTAGACAATTGTTCACGGGTGAATTCCAATTGCTCCTCGTTCACCTGATACGTCGAATCATCGACTGCCACAAAGCAAACTCCGCCAATCTCTACCGCGTCGCAGGAGGGCTTCCCTTTGTGCAAGGGCTCAAGGACTGGCAACCATTCCTGTCGGAGGCCCTCCCTCCCGGTGAGCCCTGGAAAATGCCAGTCGTGATTACCCGCGGTGTAAAGAGCGGGCCGACCTGACATTTCAACGCTATTGGCCACGTGTTCAACATTAGCCTGCGAAGGAAAGTGGATGATGTCCCCGGTAAGCGCCACCAGGTCGACCTGTTTCTCTGCGGCGACGGCCATCGCTTCGTCAAGAGAAACATCGGTAAATATGTTGTTGCCAACCGCATCCTGTCGGCGTTCGGCAAAACGATCACGTGTTCCCGAGTTCTTCTCAAAGTGCTCGAAATCACGGTCATCGATGAGCCCGAGGTGTGAGTCGGTAACGTGAAGGACAGAGACCCTGTCTTTGAGTCCTTCGATTGAGATGGTAGCGGTACTGTCCGACCAAGTATGTGCGATTCGCAATTTGAAATCCCGTGAAGTGGAAAGTGGGCCTGACGCTCGGCGATAGCATATTAACGGGTGAATTTCAAAGTCTGAGCTCCGCCGAGCGAGTTCCCATCACTGAGGGAGGCGTTTACGGTGATCAGCCTGGGTGCGATAGGGATCGAGACTTTCGCGCCCGTCACCAATTTTCCGCAGTGTCCCACTCTCGGTCTTGGCCGCATCGCCCAGGAGCCGGTTGTGAATAACGGGGAGGTTGTCTTCGCCATCAGATCCCCCTGAGCCTGATGCTCGATTATCAGGTCCTCGACGGCCCACCCGCAGCGCGACTTCTTGCAGACTTCTGCTCACTCATCACTGAGCCGGGAGACTCCCTGTGAGGCATTGACCGCTGTCAGGGACTTGATGCTTTTACCTTTTTCGCATCCTCAATGCGCTGATGCAGCGTCAGGATCAGGCCGGCGTAACCAGAGGTCTTCATGATGTCGGCAAACTGGCTGCGATAATTGTTGACCATGCTGACGCCTTCGATCTTCAGGTCATAAACTTTCCAGCGGTTGTTACTAGTCTTTAGCCGAAATTCGACGGGATGGGTTGTGCCTTTCGTGGTCACGACTTGGCATGAAACCATGGCGTAGTTCCCCTTCAGTCTTTCGGCCTTGTAAATAACATCTTTGAGGTCTGAGTAGTGGACCTCCAGCTTTTCAAGGTAGGAAGCCTCAAGGAACTCAACAAAAAGTCTTACAAATTCATCCTGTTGCTCAGTGTTCAGCGTAGACCAGCTACGAGCAAGGCTGCGGCGGACAATGTCCTTCCAATCAAAACTGGAATCCGCGATTTCACGGATGGCTCTGCGCCGTTCCCGTTTTTTTTCATTTCCCATCATCGTCGGATCCTCAAGCAGCTTTCTGAGCTCCACCGTTGTGTTCTTGATCTGCTCGGTCGCTTCTCCTGCAAAGGTCGCAGAGAGAAAAATGAACGTGAAAGTGAAAATGAGATTACGCATAACTATTCCTTGAATTCTTGGAGTGTCTGGGATGTCGGGGCGCATGAACGACAATTAGATTTTCCCGTGAACAAATTTGGAAATCAGATCACCGATATCGATCGCATCTTCGGTTTCGATGAGTTCTCCGTCAGGTTTGATTTTTGCCTCTGCTCCGCCGGGGCTGATGTCGATGAACTTTTCGCCGATGAGACCCTTGGTTTTTATGGATGCGATGCTCTCTTCATCTATTACCAGAGCCGAGTCCAGCAGCATGACCACATGTGCCTGAAAGCTCTCCTTGTCCAAGTACACGCTTTTGACGCGGCCAACCTCGACGCCCGCAATCATCACGGACGCGCCGTCCTTCAATCCCCCGCAGTTACGGAACCGTGCGTGCACCGGATATCCCTTCTCGCCGAATACTTCAGCGCGAGCCATCCGGATACTCAGATATCCAAGGCAAAACATGCCTGCGAGAACGAATAAACCGACAAAAAATTCTGCTTTGATTTTTCTCATGAGTAAGTGCCCCTGTGGTGGGTTAAGGCCGGTATATCAATTGGCCTGTATCGGGCCTTCCGTACTGCCTGTTATAAATTGCCGGATCAGAGCATCCTCCGAATTACGGAACTCGTTTGGCGGAGCTGCCTTTATAAGCACCCCTTCGTGCAGCATGGCGACTCGGTCAACGATATCAAACACTTCGGGAATATCGTGGGAAACAATAATACCGGTAAATCCAAATCGTTCGTGACAGGATTTAAACAGTTTCAAGATGGAATTTGCAATGATCGGATCGAGGCCGGTCGTCGGTTCGTCGAAAAACATTATTTCCGGCTCAGTGATCAGGGCCCGGGCGAGCGCGGTTCGTTTGGCCATCCCTCCACTGATTTCCGCGGGGTATTTGTCTTCTGCGTTTTTGAGAGAGACCGCCTCGAGCTGGCGGTGAACTCTCTCGCGAATCTCGCTCTCGCGCAGCTTCAACTTCTCACGCAAAGGGAATGCAATATTGTCATACACGGTTAACGAATCGAATAACGCGCCTTGTTGGAAGACCACACCGAATCGCTTCCTTAAAGCTTCCAACTCCCGTCCCCGGATTTTTGCCAAGTCATGGCCGTCCAGGATAATTCGGCCTTTGTCGGGCCGAATCATCCCGGCAATGTGTTTCAGTAAAACGCTCTTACCTGAGCCACTCATGCCGATCAGCGCAAGGAACTCGCCTTTCTTCACTTCACATGACAGGCCACGTAGAACGGGATGACTGTCGAAACTCTTGTGTAGGTCTTCTATCTGAATCATCAGAAAACCGCTGCAGTCATGAAATAATCCCAAACCAGAATGAGAACTGAGGTGAGGACCACTGCCTCCGTCGTCGAGCGGCTGACACCCTCTGCGCCAAAATGTGTGTTATAGCCTTTGAAGCAGCAGATCCAGGCCATGATCACGCCGAAGCTCAGGGCTTTGTAAAGCCCTCCCAGAATGTCATCCAGATCAAGGTAAGTCGTAATTTCGCCAAAGTAAGTTCCGGGACTCAATCCAAGAATTTTGACACCGACCAGGTAACCTCCATAAATCCCGACGAGGTCAAAGATCCCTGCCAGCAGCGGCATACTGATGATGGCGGCGATAAGGTTAGGCACGACGAGATATCGCATCGGATTGAGTCCCATAAGCTCGATGGCATCAATCTGATCCGAAATCCGCATCACCCCAATCTCTGCAGTGATGGCGGACCCGGCCCTTCCGGTAACCATCAACGCAGCGATGACCGGACCTAACTCGCGGATGAGCGTAAGGGCCACAAGCGGTCCAAGGAATGCTTCCGATCCCACGCGCCGGAGGGAATGAAATCCCTGCAGGGCGAGCACCATGCCCGTGAATCCGCCGGTTAAGAGAATGACAGTCATGGATTGCCATCCGATGAAATGAATCCTCTTGATAACGCGCCAAATCTTGATTGGCGGAGTCAGCATGGCGAGCAACGCCTGGATCAAAAATTGTCCCATGCGGCCGACATAATTAACCCGACTGAGTGTGTAATCCCCAAGTCTGGCGATCAGATTGAAAGCCATCTATAGAATCCTCCCGACCTGCATTCCAGCCCAGATGGCGGCTAATCCAACGAAGAGATGAACCCCCAGATAGATGGCCGCCTGCGCGAATAAAGATTCCTTCAACAGATTGAACGCCTCAAGGCTGAACGTCGAATAGGTCGTGAACGCACCAAGCAGACCGGTAAGGACAAAAAGTTTTCCCGACTCTGAAACAAACTGCCCGCTTTCCACCTTTTGAAATGCGAGTCCCATGACCAGGCACCCGACAAGATTTACGACCAGCGTTCCGAAAGGGAATTCACTGCCGGACGCATCATGTATTCCCTTTCCTGCACCGTAGCGACAAAGTGCACCAAGTGCTCCACCGACTGCAATAGCAAGATAGTTCATGCTCGAAACCGCTCTAACAGGATTCAGGATTAAATTCGCTTGCCCACTTGCTCCTGTTCAATTGGCCTTTCCACTCCTAGACACGAAACATCTCACCCATCTTGCGACCCAGAACCATGCTCGCACCGATGAGACTGGCAGTTAAGAAAACCATCGACCAGATACCCAACGCGCTGGCAATGTACGGGCCGTCTCCGAGACGATTGAACAGGCTATAGATGGCTTTTGTGATGGGATAGTAAGTCTCTGAGAACGCAAGCAACAGGCTGTCACTGACTTCCAGCATGGCGAACGAAAACGCGAGAATTGAGCCAGCGAGGATGTTCGCGCCGATCAGCGGCACTGTGATTTTGAACGTCGTTTCAACCGGCCCAGCGCCGAGATTCATGGACGCCTCTTCAAAACTTTCGCTCACCTGCTGCAGCCCTGCAACAACCGCGCGAACCATGAAGGGCAATCGCCTCACTGCATAGCTGATGATGAGCAGCCATGTTGGATTTACTCGAGGGTCGATAGAGGACCCCTTAAAAGCCCCTACATATCCAAACGCGAGCACAATTCCGGGCAGAGCCAGCGGCAGCATGACGATGCCGTCTATCAGGTCCGCGCCCTTCACCTTTTGCCTGACGAGCATGACGGCGATCAGCAGGCCGATGCTGATATCAAGCAGCGTACTCAGAGAGCTGAACAGAATGCTGTTTTTTATCGACGGCAACGTTATCGGGTGCGACAGCGCATTGACGAAATGGTCGGTGGTATAGACTTCGGGCGTGATAGTCATGAACCACCTTTCAGAAAATGAGGTCAGGATGACCCCAAGGTGTGGCACGATCGCGGCACCAATAGTCAGCAGAAACAAGCTGTAAATAACAACCAGGAGCAACGGGCCCGGACGTGCCTCCTGTGCGCCCTTGCCTCCTTTGGACAGCATGGCCAGGGAGTTCGAGGGAAAGAGTTTTTTGGAAAGAACAAACAAAATTAATGTGGTTACCAGAACGACGAACACCAGCGCATAACCCTGGGGATTTGAATCGATCTCATTCAGCCGGTCGAAAATCTGGACGGAAATAACGTTCCGGTAACCGAACATCAAGGGAGTCCCGAGATCCGTAAATGCCCAAATGAATACGATAGTCCCGCCGGCAAAGAAACCAGGCAGCAGCAGTGGGAAAGTAATACGGCGAAACAGGCCGAATCCGGAACTGCCCAGGTTCTGTGCTGCCTCTTCCATCGACGGATCGACGTTGGCCAGCGCACTGGAGAGGTTCAGGAACATGATCGGGTAGAGATGCAGCGTTTCAAGCACCACAACGCCCACAAAACCCCATGAGCCGAACCAGTCGATCAGATGGTCCCCATCAACTAATCCAAGCTTTGCGAGAATCAGATTCGCCGAACCGTAATAGCGGGCAAAAATGGTCCGCATCCCAATCGCACCCACAAATGGCGGAAGAATCATAGGTACGAGCAAGAGTCCGGAGAGCAGCGGCTTCCCTGCAAAACGATACCGAACGCTAAGCCATGCCAGCGGCATCGCCAACACAGTACTGCTGATAGTGACTGCAATGCCGAGATAAAGGCTGTTCAGGATGCTTTCGAATTGAACGGGATCCGTGAAGACACCGGTCACAAAGCTCGTGGTAAATTTTCCATCCGCCACGAAAGCCCCATAAATCGCATACCAGATTGGGTAAAACAGAAAGACGCCAAAGACCGCTGCGATAAGGACATAGAATGAGATATGGCTCGGTTTCAATCTAAAACCTCCAGTCCGCTGACATCGAGAAGCAGCAGTTCGCTTACATCCTTGAGAATGAGCTCGGAGGTGGCGATGGCGATGTTTACTGTCTGCATGAAATCCGTGTCTTTAGGCGCACGCCGCCGGTCGAAAACATTCACACCCCTTTCCAAATCAGGTTCGGTCGTCAAGACTAACGCTCCCATATTGGGGTGTGTGAATTCGGAAAGGAAGTAATACATCCGCGGAATCTGCGGCGAGATTTTTTCAAGTTCCCGGACCACACTGCCGATGTGAAACGGTTTCACCGGATATTCGTGCTCCTTGCTCATGAACAGATTTCCCAGTACGAGTTTTTCAAGAAATTTATCGAGCCTGTCGACATCCCTTTGGGTGACATGCTCTTTAATGTTTTTGTTGGCAAACCGGGCCAGTGCGGCCAGTTCCAGGTGTGAACGAACGAGCACATACACCGCATGCAAATTGAATTCATTAAACTCCCGAATGATCGACTCCAACAGCTTTTCAGATCGAATCGCCGCGGTAAATGTGAATGTCAGCATACGGCAAAGCATGCTCTCCCGAGTCGCCTCAGGCGAAGAAGGGAGTGGCACATCCTGGATATTGATCGTTCGATGCTGCTGAAGCAAGCGCTCCAGTTGGCGAAAGTCGGATTCGCGTGCAGGCAGAAGTTGAATGACTTCGTCAGAGAATTGGGGCACTGGGAGGGGGTGGAGTGGAATGAGAATTACGCAGACGAGGTTGTTTGCTGACACAGATCGCCATCATGATCGTACTCAGAATCTTCAATCCTCTCAGGCTGGCGAGTCCCAACTGGGATTGGTGATGAAAAAGGAGATGTTTAGGGATTAAGAGTGGGATTGTGATGGAGATTGGGTTGCTGAAATGATGGAATCATTCCGGTGCAAGCTCCATCAGCCTTTTGTAGGACTCGGTCACCGCATACATAGGATCCTTTCCAGGGCGAGCATAGGTGTAGAGTTCGACCGTGTAATAGCCCTTGTAGCCAGTGCTTTCCAGCTTTTCGAATATTTCTCTCAGGGGCATATTGCCGTCTCCGGGGATCAGGTGGCCTGGATCGATATGGAGAGCTGGCGTCGGCCCGGCAATGTCTTCCACGTGAGTGCCGATGATACGATCTCCGAGGATCTCGATGGCCTCGAAAACATCTTCGCCTGGAACGACGTAAGAGTGGCCTATGTCGTAGTTCACCCCAAGCCATTCACTACCTACCGTTTCGATCATTTTCATACAATCCACAGCGGACCCGATAAGCATTTCCGGCTCGTATTCAATGATGAGATGCAGGCCGGCTTTGCCCGCATATTCAGTGCAATCCTTGAAGCACTCGACTGCCTGGCCCCATTGGCGTGCAGCATCCTGGCCCGGGCCGACAAATCCGCTAGAGACGCTGACATTCCGGGCGCCTAATTGCTGAGCGGCATCGATACAGCGTTTTGTGTAATCCACCCGGTAGGCAGAGGGGTCGATTCCCCATTCCCTGAATTCTTCATTTGTGCATGAAAATCCTGGCCCGAAGGTCTGGCCAGGCGGGGCATTACGGTCGCCATAAAAACCGCTTGCCGTATTTCCATTAATGTTGGAAATAGCCATTCCTGTAGATTTAACGACCGATTTCAGTTCAGCAATCCGGGCCCCATCCAGGTCGAGGGGCCAGACATGTGGCTTATCAAAAAGGATCTCCACTCCTGAATAACCACATTCTCCGATGATCTCTATTGCCTGATCGACCGTGTAATTCTCATTACTGAAGGCATTGGTGCTGAAGGCCAGACGATCTTTCATGTTGGTTTTCTTCTCTTGTTCCCGTGTATTTGGTATCAGATCGCCGCTCTTTCAAGTTTAGTCAGCATTCTATGATGCGAGGATTTAGGGTCAAAAGATATGCTAGTCTATCACTTTGTGTAGAGTGGTGGGAGACCATTGAACAGCGGTCATACCGCCCGTATACTCAAAATTACCTTAAGGCGTCCCTCCCCTCCTAACCTCGACGCCCTGCACGAAAGGAGTTACCGATGTCTCTGTCAATCAAGACCGCCCTCTGGCTGGGTGTATTCGGTATGGCGTGTGTCAACGCAGACCCTTTAGTCGTAGCCAAAGCCGATCCTGATCTCAATGCGCCACAGTTTCCATCGGCTACGTCAAAGGTGCCTCAGACCGGCCCTTCGCCCGAAAGTGTCCTGATCTTTTCGTGGTTGCCTGCCGACCTCAGTTGGAGTTCCGGAATCGATTTTTTAACTGGGATGAGTGGGGTGTTGAGCGAACCGTGGAGGTTTGTGCGCAGGCAGTCTTCTCCGGAAACTCCAGATGTCGATCCGATCCATTTGGGAACGGCAAAACGGCAAGCCAAGCAAACCAGCACGGTTTCACCAACCGATTCAATTTTTACGCCGCGATTCGATGTCACTAATGGCTACAAGGCCATAGATTTCGATTACTCAAATTGGGTGCCCGAAAACGAGGTCAAACGTTTCCAAAACTACGTCCGCGGCCGGCAGGTGAACCGGGATGAGTATTACGATACGGGCAAGGCGCGATCCAAAGATTTCGAATACGCCTACCGGATCTATCTCAAGGGGAATATGTCGGACTACTTGAACGAATCGACAGCCTGGCATGCAGAGGTCTTCGGTAATTTCATTGAGCAGGTCGACGGAATCGTCAATATTCTGGGAGTCATCGAAGACGCGGTACTTAAGAACAACCTGTTCCGTCCGAAGAACCCTTTCAAGAGATGGTCTGACCAAGTGCAACCCAGCCGGAGTTCCGGACTACAGAGCACTGGGCCTGATTATCTCGCCAGCCCGGCTAAAGCCTGGAAATGGGAGGGTGACATTTCTATCGGCGGGAGCGCTTCCGCATTAGACCTCGATGAAGTCACTCTGCATCTTGGGCAGTTCCGTTTCTCCAGGCAGCTCAATGTCGAAGTGAATCTTTTCTATCTGGAAGAAAAGAGAAACTAGCTGACTTTGCCGCAAGCAGCCGTAATGACGTAACCGCACGTGCCTGCTCATGTAGCGAATCTACCGACAACGTATTACGTCATTACGCTAAAAGCCTTCTACGATAATGCTCACACGATCCTTCAGTCGTTCATCGTCGAGACCTCTGACGGTCTGATTCTGCCCAGTCAGCGTGTCCTCAAAATTGAGAAGCAGAAGTGTGCCAGCATCCTTCCGAAGAGCTTTGCCCATTTTCACCTCGCGGTAGCCTTCCAAAATCTCAGGGATTGTTTTCGGATAATTCGAAATCCGGATTTCGTCCAGAGCCCCTCTGAATTCGCTGCCTTCCATCCCTGCGCTTCCGAATCTGAGATAAGGAGTCCCAAAACTCTGTCCCAAATTCGCATTTGCCTTCTTTTCCCGCAGCTCGCCATCCACGAACAGCATCACCAAGTCGTGATCACGGCCCTGATGAGCCCACACAATAGCAAGGTGATGCCATTCACCCTCTTGCTGTTTCTGCACCTCAGTTCCGGTGTGAGAATAGAATTCTCCCTGGCCTGAAAAAGGCTTCTGCCCACTCTTGTAAAGGAATCCAATCCGGCCTTCGGAAATTCCGAGGCAAAACCAGTCCGGGCTGTTTTCGCCGACGCCGAGAAGGAACTGGTGCGGCATGGTCACGGCATTTCGCGGCAACTGGTACCAGAGCTCGACAGTGCCGGCGTTGCCTTTTATGTATGCCGAACTGTAATCGACTGGACCAGTAAACTTTCCAGCCCTGCCAGCCGGTCCCCGTACGTAAGTAACCTTACCTCGAACAGGTCGTGCGGGTGTGTCTGGCTGGGGCGCCGGGACATTGAGACTGGCAGCGGCCCGCTTGCTGCTGACGCGCGCTTCTTTCTCCAACTGAGCCTTGGTGTAAGAAACAGATTCATGCAGGATTTCCAGTCTTGCTGACTCAGCCGGTTTCAAATTCTTCGATCTTGCAGGCTCGAAAAGTGTGGCGGCTGAGGTGTAGAATTCATCTGTGAACACTTTCAGTGAAGGCATCGTTACCTCTCGATAGACTTGTGGATGCCATTCCGCCGTATTCAAGGATCGTTCGAGATTCTGGAACATAACAGCGACTTCATCCCCGGCCTTACCATACATTTGCTGGCAGTACGCTTTGAGCAGGTCTTCGTAATCTGTGTCTGTCTTCCAAAGCAGCCGGGCGATGCTGTAAAAAATGAAGGGATTCGCACGCTGGTACTTCTGGCTGGATTGCGCGAAGTAATACTGAGCACCTTTCGACTTGAAATAACGAATCGAATCCCTTGCTCTTGAGGCAAGCGGCAGCAATGCGGCAGCATCGTCAGCGGCATCAAGATTCCCGATAAGAAAGTATTCCCACAGTCCCAGCCGGCCCGGTGCTGATTTCGCCCATTGTTCAAATTGACGCCTGGGCTCTTCATTGAGATCGCATTGTCCGGGCCCGTGCGCGTAGCATCCATGGTAGCAATAAGTCACCATCAGATTTGGTTCGAGGGTCATCTCCGGAACCGGTTCGATGTAGTTCGAATAGGCCAGGATGGACAACAGCCGGTCCGGATGTATCGGCCGCACCAGGCGGGCGACCTCATTGGCAAAAGTAACCATCCGGCGGGTCATCGAACCTCTGCTGCCCGGCACAAAATTTTTGCCCCCGAGCTGTCGGCAACGTTCACACTCGCACCACTTGACCGCTCCGTCATTGGGATTGAGTGGCACTACTGTTCCAAGCGGATTCTGATTGAACCAGTCTATGGCGTAATCCGTGGTTAGACGGACGACATCGGGATGAGTTGTGCAGAGATTTCCGCCTGCCTTTGTCGGGTTCGCTTGAGTTCCCATTGGGATGCGTCGGCCATTGTAAAGAGCAAAGTATTCCGAATTCGTCTCAAAGTATTTCGAGCTGGGAACAAACCATTGGAAGTTGTGACACAAACGCTGCCATTTCACATAACCGCCGCGCTTACTCCATGCATTTCGTTGTTCCTCGGGCAGGACTCTCAGATGGTAATCTCGGAGGCCATACATCCGATTCAGCCTATTCTTGACCGCCCAGTCGATCAGTGAATCCATCTGCTCCGGGTTCTGCGTGCTCATGTCAATCTCACGAAGAATGAAATCGGGCACGTGAATCTCATCCGTAGCGTCCATTTCAACCCGCTCATGCCGGGGCACAACCTCCCCCAGGTCCCCAGGCATAAACCATCGGCAGCCGAATTTTTCGAGGAATTGGTAAACCGAATAGAGCGTCCCGCGGTCACCTCCACCGGCCAGAATGACCTCGCTATCCGCAATCCGAATTCGAAAACTATCCGTCCCTTTGCCCGTATCGGAGGCGAAACCTTCGATGAGTGGCAGGCCAAGCACCGTCTTCCCAACGTGAAAGTTTACTTCTGCTGTTTTTTGCTCTTGAGCAAATTTGAGTTTACATCCGGTCGCCATCTTGACATATCGCTGCAGTTCCGTAGCCGCGAACCGCTCGGTTTCCGTCGAATCGACAGGCAGAAGAATATGGCCTGATGTGTGCTCGGACAGGACAAGGCCGGCTTGAAGTGGGCTGGCCGCCAATCCCCACAAGAAGGCTGCCTTCGCAGCCGAAAAGCGTCTCATATATGCCTCCGTATGAACCAAGTGGAAGCCATCGTTCGCACCACGTTAGCCAACTTTACATTGCCCTGGCTGCCAACTTACTTTTATCCTTCGAGTCTTCTCTATAGAATGGGCGATTCGAGGGACAGATTACCACAGGAACCATCATTCAGTGGATTAGATTCAAACAAGGAGCCCAAGGGATAGATAAATGGAAAACGCCAAACTCATTCTGAACGGTAAAGAATACGACCTGCCAGTCCTCGTAGGGACCGAGGGCGAAGTAGCCGTGGATATTACCAAACTCCGCGCTCAGTCCGGTGCGATTACCTTCGATCCGGGCTATGCGAATACTGGCTCATGTAAGAGCGAAATTACTTTCATCGACGGAGACAAAGGAATCCTCCGTTACCGCGGCTACCCCATCGAAGAAGTCGCCATACAGGCAAAATTCTCCGAGGTCTGCTACCTGCTGATTAACGGCGAGCTACCAAATGAAAAGCAATCGCACGCGTTTACCGAGCAGATGCGCCAACACGGACGCCTGCACGCCGACATGCAGAAATTCTATGAAGGCTTCCCGGGCTCTGCGCATCCAATGCCGATCCTCTCCTCCATGGTCGCGTCCCTGGGCACGCATTATCAGGACACTACGGAAGGTGAAGACCTGGACTTGAACATCATACGCCTTATCGCCAAGGCCAAAACGATTGCTGCATTCTCCTACCGAAAGTCGCTTGGTGAGCCTTATGTGGCGCCACGTCCAGACTTGAGCTACACCGAAGATTTCCTTCACATGATGTTCTCGCATCCGGGGGAGGAATATGAGATTCCGAAAGTCATGAACAACGCGCTCAACATGCTCCTGATCCTCCACGCGGATCATGAACAGAATTGCAGTACCTCAGCAGTACGGATGGTGGGCAGCAGCCAGGCGGGGCTTTTTGCCTCGATGTCTGCGGGTATCGGCGCGCTTTCCGGCCAACTCCACGGCGGAGCGAATCAGAAGGTCATCCAAATGCTTCAGATGATTCGTGAAGATGGTGGCAACTATCAGAAGTATGTGGATATGGCCAAAGATAAGAATTCTGGATTTCTGCTCTTTGGCTTTGGACACCGTGTGTATAAGAATTTTGACCCGCGAGCGCGGATTCTAAAGACTGCCTGCGATCGCGTACTCAGCGAACTCGGCATGGAGGATCCGCTCCTCGACCTGGCAAAGAATCTGGAAGAGGTCGCGCTACACGACGAATATTTTGTGGCACGTAAGCTCTATCCAAATGTCGACTTCTACAGCGGTATTCTCTACAGGGCCATGGGCATTCCGACTAACATGTTCACCGTCATGTTTGCCCTAGGCCGAATGCCGGGCTGGATTGCTCAGTGGCGTGAAATGCGCGAAGACCCCTCATCACGGATCCAGCGCCCCCGCCAGGTTTACACCGGCGCAAACTTACGCAAATTCGTTCCTGCTGAAGAGCGGTAACGATCTGAGGGCCGGGTCCAGCTGGAATCGAGCACCACTTGAATTGTACGATTCTAAAGACTGCGATGTGCTTGCCACATTGGTGAATCGGGTTGTTCTGACAATTCATTTCTTGTTTTCGTGTCGAGATTCACCAAACTCTCTATAGCGTCGCCCCGCCAAATTCAGGAACACCTCATGAGATTCTCCTGCGCGACCCAACTCTTCCAGAAACACGGACTGCGGGCCGCCATCGACATCATTTCCAAGGCCGGCTACAACTCGCTCGATCTTTGGTCAACCCCGGGCAGGGCACAGCATTTGGACCCCAATCACGGCAGGGAGCAGTTCGGCGCGCTTATCCAGGAAGTTGAGACTCATGGACTCTCGATTTACGCACTGACCGCTTACCGGGCGCACACGCCGGATGAAGGCCTCTCCCGAATTTTCAAATATCTGCGGGCTGCAGAGGAGATCGGTGCGAAGGTCCTGGTTACCGGAACGGGCGTAAAGAAAGACCAGATGAGCTTTGAGGATTACGCCTCGTACCTGCGACCGCTGGTTCACAAGGCTACCGACGCAGGCATTGTCATCGCCCTCGAGAATCATGTGAAAGGATTCCTCGAGAGCCCCGACGAGTGCAATGAACTGCTGGACAAATTCGGCTCAGATTACCTGGGCATCGCGTTCGCCGGACTGCATTTTCACGCTGCAGGATATGAGCCGCTGGTGGCGTTGAAATCGCTCGGCCCCAGAGTGAAAGCATTCCTCGCCTGGGATTTCAAAACTGGCGTTCCCGCAGGCGAATTGGATGCCGGAAACGCAGCAGACCAAGTCCCCGGCAATGGACAAATGGATTTTACAAACGTGCTGAAATTTTTGGATTCCAATCTTCCAAAAATCCAGCCCATCGTGTACTGGGGCGGGGCGGAGAGTTGGGCCGTGGAGCGAGTCGAAGAAGCCATCCGTTCGGCAAAAGCTCATCTCACAGCGTGCGTCGAGAATGTTAAACCAGCCAACACTTGAGCCCTTCCCCGGTATCAGCCTCTCATGACTAGCGACGAATTCCTCCGGGCATATAAACGTGCCCCAGTCTATGTTTTTTACGGCAACGAAGAGTTCTTCAAAAACCAGGGAGTGAAACGCATCAAAGATGATCTTTGTCCGGAAGGCGCGGACTCGTTCGGCCTGGTGGATTTCGATCCCGACGACGTGGAGATGTCCACCGTTTTGGATGAGCTTCGAACCCAATCCTTGTTCGGTGGTGACCGGCTGGTCCTGCTGAAGGGGGCCGACAAATTCTTCGGATTCAGTCGCGGTGCAGGAGTTGATGATACCGGCCAAGGGCGGAAGAATCGTGAACTGCTTGAAGGCTATCTCAGCCATCCGTCTGCTGGATCGACGCTGCTCATCACCACCAATGGCGCATGGGGAAGCTACAAGAAACTTGCACAGGCTGTTAATGGAGCGGGATTCTACGTGGAGTGCAAGCGTCCCTGGGATAATCAGATTCCCCAGTGGGTGATTCGACGCTCACAGGATTTCTACGGTAAGCAGATTGCGCCCCGCGCCGCTGCCGAACTGGCGGAATTTGGTGGTGAAACGCTACAACAGGTCGACATCCAGTTGGAGCAACTTGCAACCTACGTCGGCCGACGAAATCAGATAACTGAACAGGACGTGAATTCGCTCATCGGCCATCACGGACACCACACTATTTTCAAGCTCACTGAGGCCGCTGCTTCCAAGCGGCCGGGCCACGCTCTTGCCCTGTTCAAAGAACAACTTCAGAACGGCACGCACGAGGGACAGGTGCTCGCTCTGCTGGCCTGGCAATTCCGCAGGTTATGGAACGCAAAGAAATTACTGGGGGCGGGTATCGCACCGAACGAAGTTCAGAGTCAGCTTAAATTGCGCGGGCAAAACGCCACCTTGTTTATGGGGCAGCTCCGCCAGTTCACCGAACAGGATTTGCGGCGAAACCATCGTCTTCTGCTGGACGCGGATATCGCCACTAAGAGCGGTACAGACCCCGAGATGGCAGTCGAGCAATTGATTATCAAGTTGTGCCGGTAGGGTTCAGATGTCCGAATCCGGCTGAGCGGATTCAACCGTGGGTAAATCGTCTGCGGATACTTTCTTCGGATTACCTGCCCATAAAATCACTTGGAATCTGCTTTTCTCTCAGCGGCTCGGTACACGTTTGGTGAGCGCCTCCCTGGCGCGCGTTCACCGCTGACCACGACGTAGGTGTCATCCCAAACGACTGCGGCTGCCGTCACACGTGAGGAATCGCCAGGAAGTGTTCCTCGATACGACCAGACGTTGGTGCGGGCTTCAAACCGGAGAATGTCGTGAGTGAATCCCGGGTGTGAGGACATCTTCATCCCCACCATGGAACCATCGACGCCACCCATGATGAGAAGGCCGGCGCCAACGGTCATCGCCGGCGATGGCGCAGCCGCGACCGGTCGAGGCATGTTGGGTAACCGGGACCATTGCCCCCTGGTGTTGTTTGTACCGGGCGTGAATCGATAAGCGTCATTCAAGTAGGGAATGATCCGTTCGGCTTTTCCTTCCGGATCTGCTTTCAGCGCGACGCCGCTGAACAGGTGAAAGCCTCCTTCAGCTACCCCCGCCACGGCCAGATGACGTTCAGATCCCGGCCAGGGCTCGCGTGTCTGCCACTTTCGCTGACTTCCCTCGGCGGCGAGGTCGAGTGACCAGAAGGTGTGCATTGCCTGTACTGCTCCGGGACTTTCCAAACCACCGGCAATGTAGATAACATCACCCATGCGCGCTCCGGACATGAAAGCGCATGCCTGAGGCAGTTCAGGCCAGGCCGTTGATTTGACGGCACCGTCTTTCCACTGAAGTAGAAAGACATTTCGCGAGTGCTTTTCAGCATCTCCGCCGCCAATACAGAGCAGGCCCTCCCCAGTGGAGATGGAGACGCCGTAGGCGAGCGGCTGCGGAAGCTTCTGTTCGGCGATCTGCCATTTTCCGTCCGGAGTCCCGAGAACAAAGATGGTGTCGTACCAAATCTTTTCTCCACCTTGCCATGGTTTCTTGTCGGGGAAATTTGCGCCACCCGCCGCGAGCATCGCGCCGTTGCTTATCCCCGCAAACATACCTGCGAAACCTTCTTTGTCGGGCAGCCTGGACAGTTTGTCCCAGCGGAGGGTAGTGGGTTCCGCGTGCAGGTTGAGGAACAGAGAAAGTGCGATTGGAATAATCGAATTCGCGTTCATGTTTGCGCCTTGTGGAAAAGTGGATGGTCGCCGCCCCACCCGACGAAGTCAGGCATAAGGTTTTAAAGGCGGCATTAGATGGGACTGGGCCTCCAGGAGCGCATCGACCGTTTTCCTGATCTGAGGAAGGCTGAGCTGTGACATCGTGTTTGGATCGAGCATCGCCGCGTGGTGTGCATGCTCGGAATTCTCTTCAAGGATGGCGCGCACGGTAAGTCCCTGCATGGTGACATTTGTCTGGCATAGCCCCGCACACTGGGGAGGAAGTGGGCCGAAATAGCAAGGCTGAATTCCCTCCCGAGTCACCAGGCATGGCACTTCCACGCAGCATCCATCCGGCAGGTTTGGAATCAGGCCAGTATTCCGAACGTTCCCGTAGATACAGCAGGGCGCGTCTGTCTCCATTGCATGGATGATACGGGCCCCGTATTCGTTGGAGCGCTTTATTTCCGGGGTGCTGTCAGACGCTTGTGCCATAGCCTCTTTTCTCTGTTTCTCCCGGTCCTCCATCTGTTTCTGAAATGCTGCGCCCGTGCGCGGCTTGATATCGAGGCGTTCGATTTCCTCCGGTGATTTCATGAAGTAGGGCACATACTCAGCCATGTGAGTCGAAGACTCGGTCACGAAATAATCAAAGTGACGCATGATCTCGAAACGCACCCGGTCCTTCGCCACGATCTCTTCGTTCTCCAGGCACTTTTTCAGCCGCGGGTAAAGATCCTCACCATCTATGGAGAGTTCTGTAAACCAGGCCATGTGATTGATTCCGCCAACCTGAAATCTCAGCCGCTCGTAATCCACCCCCATATAGCCTGCCAACTGCGTACTGGTGTGCTGGACGCTATGGCAAAGGCCGACGGAGGAAATGCTGGTCGCCTCATTTATGGCCCACTGGATCATGGCCATGGGGTTGGTGTAGTTGAGCAGAACCGCGTCCGGGCATCTGCGCTCCATTTCCCGGGTAATCTCGAGTATCGCCGGAATCGTGCGAAGGCCCTTGAAGATGCCTCCAATCCCGACGGTGTCCGACACAGTCTGGCGAAGTCCGCCTACATCCAAAGGAATCTGGACATCGCTCTGCTCCTCGCGCATGCCACTTCCGACCCGGATCGAAGTGATGACGTAATCCGCACCTTCCAGCGCCGCCCCCCGCTCGGTTGAAGCCTCAAGCCGAGTGGGAAGTGAGTTCTCAGCAATAACTCTTTTCAGGATCGAAAACGTGAATTCGAGATTCTGCGGATTGGGATCGACCAGATGAATCGTCGAACTCTGCAGCTCCGGGAAAGAAAGAATGTCAAGTACCAGTCGTCTTCCGAAACCGATACTGCCTGCGCCGAGGAAGGCGATTTTTGCCATTTTAGATCTCCGAAATGTAGCTCTTCATGCCACCATTCCTTATTGCCTGCCCTCTCCAATGTCAATTTCTGACCCGCCAGAGCTCGGACTATGGAGAGCCCGGCTGCGCGGGCAGGCTTCACTTCGTCAATGACGGAGTGCGAAGCACATAGCCGTAACTGTCCTGTTCGAGCTTTCCCAGCAGATCGAGGGAGCGGCCCACGACCAGGGCCGAGTGGCCGAAACGTTCGCGAATCGTATCGATTGATCGGTAGAGGGATCGGAAGCGTGCCTCCTGCTTTTCGTCGAAAAGCGGCGTCTGAAAACCGGAATCGGGGACTAAGTTAGAAAGCACGATGCCGACATGACGCAGGGCCGCGCGGCGGGTGTAGATGCGCTTGAGCGTGTCAAGGACGACTTCGTAGACCTCGGTGTCCATAACCGTTGGCTCGGGAATCGTGCGACTCTTTCCCTCGCCTTTGAAATCGTTGTACCGGATGCGGGTGGTGACGGTGCGGACCTTGAGCCCCAGGCTGCGCATGGTGCGCAGAGCCCGCTCGGTGAGGTAGTAGAGCATCGCGTGAATTTCATCGAGGTCGATGGTCTCTTTGTGAAAGCTGGTCTCACGGGAGATGGTGCGGGGGATTTCCCGTTCGCTGACGGCCTGGGTGTCCCTGCCGCGGGCACGCTCGTAGATGGCGATGCCGTGGACACCGAGGAGAACCTGGAGATCCTCCATGGATACCTCACGTAAATCGCTCACGGTTCGGATGCCCATGTTGTCGAGTTTCTTCCCTGTGGCGGGACCAACGCCGGGCAGGTCTTCAATGGGCCGGTTGCGAATGAACGCGTCGACATCTGCTTCTCTGATGTACTGCACACCATTCGGTTTCACTGACTTGCCGGCCATCTTTGCGACCATCCGGTTCGGGCCGAGACCGATGGTGACGCTGAGCCCGACTTCTTCAGTGATACGCTTCTTGAGCTGGATAGCGGCATTCATGAAGCCACGGTGATAACGTTCGGTGCCGGCAAGATCGCAGTAGGCCTCATCGAGAAACGTCTCCATGCCGCATGCAAACTCACCACACAGCTCAAACACCCGTTCTCCAAAGCAACGGTAAACGGAATAGTTGCCATCCAGTATAACCACCTGTGGACACAGCTTACGCGCCTGCCGCAACGACATCCCGGCGCTGCACCCAAACCGCCGCGCTTCATACGAACAGGAGGCAATCACCCCATTGCCGACAATCACCGGCCGCCCCAGAAGGTGCGGATTACGAAGCTGCTCAACAGAAGCGAAAAAAGCATCGAAGTCGATGTGCAGGATCACACTTTAATGTTCAAAGGTTCTGAAGTTTGAAGAATCATTACTGACAGTATTGATCATAGGGGACAGAATAATTGAAGATAGTCATGATACTTTCCTGAGTATGTCTGGCTGCGAAGCCGGATGATTTCTTGATTTCAATATACTCTGTTCCAAATTATTCTGGCATCTCATGAAACCACTCGTCGTCATTGAAACCCCCGGCCTGACGCGTGCAATGGTCGAGGCGCACGCGCCTGGCCTGGCAGATCTCGGCAGGGAGGGCCATTTTGGAACATTAGATCCAATTCTGCCCGCGCTGACAATGCCGGTTCACTCTACGTTGATGACTGGGTCGCAGCCATCAAGGCATGGCGTGGTAGCCAACGGATGGTTCGTCCGCTCGCAGAACGAGGTGCGCATGTGGCAGCAAAGCGAGCGATTGGTACAGGGCGAACGGGTCTGGGAATCGGCGAAGAAGAGAAACTCCGAGTTTAAATGCCTCAAATACTTCTGGTGGCCGGGTATGGCATCTACGGCAGACGTGTTCGGAAACGTCCGACCCATTTATTATGCCGACGGACGAAAAGGGCCGGACATCTATATGAACCGGCAAGGCCTTGCTGAAGAAATTCAGTCCCGCTTTGGCACGTTCCCCCTGTTCAAGTTCTGGGGGCCCGGCGCTGATATTACTTCAACCGAATGGATCGCAGAGACAGCACGTTACCTCTTCGACAAGGAACGGCCGAACCTCAGTCTGATTTATCTGCCTCATCTTGATTACAGGCAGCAGACGCACGGGCCCAGCCACGAATCGATCGCTGAAGAGGTGAAGGCTCTCAATAAGGTGATTACCAGACTCATTGACCACTTCCGATCTAAGGGCGCGGAAATCCTCATCCTGAGCGGCTATCACATGAATCAGGTGGATACGCCCATTCACCTGAACCGGTCTCTGCGCGAGCAAGGCTGGTTGAAGGTTGTCCGAAATCCCGCGGGAGAACTCATCGATTACGGCATCTCGGAAGCGTTTGCGGTCGCCGACCACCAACTGGCTCACGTTTACGTTCCGGATGACAGGATCAGGCCTGCGGTCAGAGAGCACCTCAGGAGCGTCGAAGGCATCGATGAGATACTTGAGGGAGAGTCACTCTCTGCTGCCGGTCTGGCACATCAGAACTCGGGCGATTTTGTGGTGACCGCGAAGTCCAACTCCTGGTTCACTTATTACTATTGGCAGGAGGATGCAGCGGCCCCGGATTTTGCTCGTACGGTCGCCATTCACGACAAGCCGGGCTATGACCCCTGCGAGATGTTTCTCGATCCATCGATACCTTTCCCGAGGCTGAAGGTCGGCTGGTTGCTTGCAAAGAAGTCGCTCGGATTCAGGTACAACATGAACGTCATTCCCCTCGATGCTTCGCTGGTCAGAGGTTCGCACGGGTTGAAACCGACAAATGAAAGCTCCGCGCCGGTGTTCATTGCCAGCCAGCCAATCAGCGGGATTGCCGAAGGTGTTCCGATGGTCGATGTGAAGAAGATCATGTTGAGGATGATCTTTGGTGAGTAGACACCTGAGACAGCCATCCCCCAATTTTGGAGCCGGGCGCACTGGCCAGCCATTGAAGGCCATTCGTGCCCTGATATTCTTCAGTCCTCTCCGAAAGACAAACCCGCAAAAGGAGTTGGCCATGCGAAGTTCATTTCTTCTGCTCTCACTTGCCATGCTCGCCGTCGGATTTGGCGATGTGGTGTATTTCAAGGACGGCTCAAAACGCGAGGGGACAATCACGACCGAATCAGGGGAAGAAGTGCAGTTGTCAGTTCTATTCGGTGCCATTTCCGTGCAGGTGACGATTCCCAGGGACCGCATTGCTCGTATTGAAAAAATGCAAACAGAGGGCCAGAAGGTCCTCAGCGAATACCAGAGCCGTCTGCGCAGTCTGGACGATACAAAGGCGGATGAATGGTACAGCCTCGGGATCTGGTGCGAGCAGAACAAACACCTGGCTCGAGAAGCCCGCCGCGCCTATCAAATTGCTCTCGAAATCGATTCCCAGCATGACGGCGCCAACCTCAAACTCGATAACGTTCAGCACAACGGCGTCTGGATGACGCGCCAGAACGCTGCCCACGCAAAACACAGCGATGAAGATATTACCAAAGCGCTCGACAGAGATGAGAAACCAACTCAACCGGACAGTGTGGCTCTCTTCGAAAAATACCTCACCGAATCCATTGAGTCGCAACGGCAGCGAGCCATCAAGGCCGAATCAGAGTTGGCTATCGAACGGAAACTGCGACTGGAAGCGGAAAGAACGGTAAAGGAGCTGGAAGACAGGGTGGGCCGGCTTGAACGGCAGCTCTCACGGTCGAGCATCACCATCCCCGAACGGCGGCCGGTGATTATCATCAGGAATCCAGGTGATTAAGGATCCAGTATCTCAAATCCGGCGTCGGTGCTCGGATTCCGATACCCGTTACCCCGATTGCGATTCCAGAATTCAATATCAAACTAGCCGCTCCAATTAAGGCATCACAAATCATCAGATACGGAGCGAAGCACCATGAGTTTCAAGATTGGCATCATGCCCGGCGATGGCACGGGCCCGGAAGTCACTGCGGAAGGGGTTAAAGTTCTCGACGTAGTCGCGGAAAAGAATGGCTTCACACTTGAAAAAGTAAACTTTGATTTCGGCGGCGAACGGTTCCTACGGACCGGTGAAGTCCTGCCGAATTCAGCCATCGATGATTTCCGAAAACTCGATGCGATCCTCCTTGGCGCCATTGGGCATCCGGATGTCAAGCCCGGAATTCTCGAGCAGGGTCTTCTCCTGCGAACTCGGTTCGAACTCCGCCAATACATAAACCTGCGGCCGGTAAGGCTCTACCCAGGGGTTCCCACGCCCCTCGCCAATAAAGGGCCTGAAGATATTGACTTCGTTATCGTCCGTGAAAACAACGAAGGACTTTACTGCGGCGCTGGCGGTTTCATGCACAAGAATACCGAAGACGAGGTTGCGACCCAGCTCCTGATCAACACCCGCGCCGGCGTCGAACGCTGTATCCGATGGGCGTTTGAATACACACGAAAATACGGCAAGCATGATCCCAAGATGCTGACCCTGGTTGCAAAAACCAACGTGCTTACCTTCGCACACGATCTTTGGGATAGAGTCTTCCACGAAGTGGGTAAAGCGGATTATCCGGAGATTAAACGTGACTACGCGCATGTGGACGCCACCTGCATGTGGATGGTCAAGAATCCCGAATACTTCGACGTCATCGTCACCACCAACATGTTCGGCGACATTATCACCGACCTCGGTGCGATGCTGCAGGGCGGAATGGGTATTGCTGCCGGTGGGAATATCAACCCGAAAGGTGTCTCCATGTTTGAGCCTATCGGCGGGAGTGCTCCCAAGTACACCGGCCAGGGTGTGATCAATCCTCTCGCCTCAATTTGCGCCATGGGCATGATGCTGCAGACACTTGGTGAAGACGCCGCGGCGAATCAGGTTGAAGAAGCGGTAAAGGTCGTCACCAGCACCAAGCTCAAGGGCATGGGCGCCGGCCGGATGGGTTATTCCACCTCGGAAGTGGGTGACCTTGTTGTCCAGGCCCTTTGAACCAGCCCATCCAAATTTTGAGGGCAACATGACCAAGGCATCCACAGCAGTAATCAAACAAATCAAAGGTGGCGTTCTTGCCGCTTCAGGATTTCGAGGGGCAGGTCTTGCCTGCGGAATTAAATCGGAGAAAGGGCGTAAGGATTTGGCGCTTCTTGTACCTGATGCCCCCGCAGTTGCCGCTGCCACTTTTACCCAGAATAAGGTTCGTGCTGCATCGGTACTTTGGGATGCGTCCGTCCTGAAAAAGCATTCGCACGTTCGCGCGGTCGTTGTGAACAGCGGCAACGCCAATGCCTGCACAGGGGATCGCGGTGAGCTGGATACACAGACCATGGCGTCTACAGTGGCCGGTGCACTCGGCTGCTTAACCGATGAAGTTCTTGTTTCGTCGACGGGAATCATCGGTAAGTTCCTGCCAATTGAAAAAATCATCAGCGGGATCGGTAAGGCTCACAAAGCACTGTCGAACAACCCCGCGGCCGCCGGCAGATTCGCGGATGCCATCCAGACCACAGATACGGTTCGAAAGGACTTCGCCCTTCGGGTCGAGCATGATGGGGGCAGCTTCGCGATCGGTGGGTGTGCAAAAGGTGCGGGAATGATTGGGCCAAATATGGCAACAATGCTGTGTTACATCACCACCGATGCGGAAGTCGATGTAAAGACGCTGCGACGAATGCTTTTGCAATCGGTAAACGTCTCACTCAACTGCATCTCCGTCGACGGGCACAACAGCACGAACGATACCGTCCTTCTGCTTTCCAGCGGGGCTTCAGGTTATAAAGTGAGTACTGCCGAACGTGAGAAAGTTTTCAAAGACGCGCTCGACCGCGTAGCCATTGAATTGGCCAAAGCGATCATCCGCGATGGAGAAGGGGCAACTAAACTGGTGCAGATTGATGTGACCGGAGCGAAGACAATGGCCGACGCGAAACTGGTGGCGCATGCTATCTCCCGGTCGCCGCTGAATCTGACGGCTGTGCATGGGGGAGATCCGAACTGGGGCAGGTTCGTTTCAAGTGCCGGTTATTCCGGGGCAGCCATGAAAGCCGAGAAAACCACTCTTTTCATCAACGGCAAGCTCACATTCGACCATGGCATGCCCGCCGATACTCCGACGGAAGAATTGGCCACGGAAATGCGGAAAGAAGAAATTGTACTTCATATCGATATGGGGCTGGGATCGGGCAAGGCGACCTACTGGTGCTGCGACCTGTCCCGGGAATACATAACGATTAACGCAGACTACCACACCTGATGTTTGATCAAATGACTGACCGTGCCTGCATCTGCATTGAGCATGCACGGCAAGAAGCGGAAAGGCACAAAAACTCAGAGGTTCGCGTAACGCATCTCTTGTTAGGCATGCTCAAGGAGACCTGCGGGCTTGCCTGCAGCATCTTGCGGGTTGCTCGGATCGACCTTGATGCACTGCGGGATCGGATTGCGCAATGCCTGCCAGACCCTCGTGAAACAAACGGCCGGGCGGAGATATCAGAGGCTTTGAAGGCGGTTCTTAAATCGGCACAAGAAGAGGCCGCCCTGATGGGGCAATCCTACATCGGCACCGAACACCTGCTTCTCGGCATCCTCCGAAATTCTGAAAGTAAACCCGCCACTATGCTCTGCGAGCTGGGCCTGAACCTCGACCTCGCTCGCAAGAGTATTCTTGCTTTGCGTGAGGATAACCACATCGCCACGGCATCCGAGGAATTGCCACCGAGTACCGAAACAACGCCTTTCCCCAAACGAGACATCAATGAATCAAGGCCTGGCCACTGGTCAGATTGTTCCATGGAAAGCACGTTGTTACCCCCCTTTTTCTGGCAGCATGCAACGGAGCGGGCTAGAAAATGCCTCCGCAACGCGCATGATTCTGCGGCCGGGATGAATCACCAAATCATAGAACCGGTTCACCTGTTCCTGGGCCTGCTGAAGGACGAAAGCGGGATGGCCTGTTCAGTCCTCAAAAAACTCGGTTTGGTTTTCGAGGAAGCTCGTACCGAGCTATCCAATAGCCTGCCGATGGGCGAAAGTGTCGATAAGAAGACGATCACTTTTTCTGAAGAATCCATCGAAGTCCTCGAACACGCGGCGCAAGAAGCCCGTTCCATGGAGCATGAGTACCTTGGCACCGAGCACCTGGTATTGGGTATCATGACCTCTGAAGAGAGCGTGACTCAAAATATCGTGCGGGCATGCGGATTTGATTACGAAATGGTACGACACGAGGTCCTGAAGATCCTGGGCCTGGATATTGATACCCTGTTTCCGGAGGAAGACGACTTTGACCCCGAAATGCCTGGTGTTGAAGACCACTTGCCACCAGTCTCTGGATCTTCTTCACCGTTCGACGACCCGGCTGAAACAGTCTCCCGCGGGGCAAAGGTGAAGACAATTTACGACGAGGAAGCGGCAGGCTTTCTCCACCGCATTCAGAATTTGGAAGAGCTCAAGCAGGCGGCCATTTGTGAAGAAAAATTTGAGTTGGCCGGACATCTGCGAGACCAGATATTTGATCTCACCCGTCAGGTCGAAGAGTCCATCAAGGGCAGCCACACCATCACCTACACTTACGACGAAGAAACCCTGGAGGCGATCTGGGATCTCTTCGATCAATACGCATCCTTCCAGCAGGAAGGCCGCGACCGGCATGAAATTCTGGAGTGGCTGAAGGCACAGTTTTTCAAGCTTCCCAATTTCGCCATCCCGCAGCGGCCAAAGCGGCGGAAGGAAAAGGAAGATGGTTGATGGTTTATTGGTTATGGAATCTGCTTGTTCATTAACCATTAACCATAACTTATGCTCCCACTAATCGGCATTAATTGTGATTTCAAAGTGGCAAATGGCACGGCACAGGCATTCCTCCATGAGGTCTATTTCAGGGCGGTTGAGGAGGCCGGTGGGCTGCCGGTTCTCATCCCACCGTTAAGAGAGTGTGAATTGATCGATGGGCTCCTGAGCCGACTCCAGGGGATCGTTTTCACCGGCGGCGATGACGCTCATCCCAGCCGATTCGGACAGGAGGTTGGGCCTGTTTACCACGCATTGCACCCAGCCAGGGAAGAATTTGATTTTGCATTCGCGAGAGCTGCTATGTTGACAGAGATCCCCATACTCGGGATCTGCTACGGCGCCCAGTTGCTCAATATCGTGTCGGGTGGGGGCATCATCCAGGACATCCCTTCAGAACTGCCCGACTCGGTCTGCCATCGGCTCGCCGGAGGTCTGAATCACGAAATTCGCATCGCCCCAGACTCCCTTTCATCAATTATCTGGCAAAGGGATACAATCTCCGCCTACAGCTCTCACCACCAGGCAGTGGGCAATCTTGGCGAAGGCCTTCATGCAACGGGGTGGGCGCCAGACGATGTCGTTGAAATCATTGAGAGTGACGCAGATCGATTTCAACTGGCGGTGCAGTTTCATCCGGAAAGGAGTGAGGAAAGTGTCCGGCTGCCACTCTTCAGGAAGTTCGTGGATGAATCGAGTGAGTATGCCAAGCGGTGAAGCACCGCCTTTCGAAAAGGACCGTAAGATTTCTGGCACCTTGTAAGAAATTTGAGAATCATGATCTTGAATAGCCATAGAACTCATTTCATCTGCATTTCCAGTCTGCTCCTCTGGACGGCGCTTGTGGCCGATCCAATCTTTGACCTGAAAAAAATCCAGATCGAACCATTGGAAACCCTGGCGATCAATCCACCGGTCGAGAAAGACGGCCTGATCATTGAGCATGTCGAATACACGAGCCAGGTGCACGAAGGGCGGCCCATCCGGGTGAAAGGAATCCTGGCATATCCCAAGGGCGCTATGAAAAAGCCGGCCGTCTTCTTCAGCATGCCTGGGATGGCCCCGGCAAGTGAATACTGGTCCTCAGTTTTTGCTAAGAAGGGCTATGTTTGTATGACCGTCACCCTGCCTACAGGCCCGTTGCCGGAAGTAATAGTTAATGGCCGTCACTTGCAAGACCAGAACCTGACGAACTTTGCCATTGCACAGTTGCGGGCCATCACATTGCTCACCAATAGGCCCGAGGTCGATCCCGATAGAATCGGAATCGGCGGCAGTTCGTATGGTGGATTCTTTGCCACATTGATTGCGGGAGTTGACCCGCGCATTAAGGCCGGTATGAGCTTCTTCGCCGGCGGGAATCATCAGCTCGGTACGAACCTCCCACAGTTCGGGGGGATGAAGAATCTGGAAGACGCCCAGCTCTGGCAGTCGACCATCGACCCAGCCTGGCGGTTAAAGCACAGAAGAGTTCCGTTCCTCTGGGCCGTCGCCGCAAATGATCACTGGTTTCACTTTCCCGCACTCGTTCAAACTTATAAAGATTCGATCGGCGAGAAGAGGTTGGCGATCGCACCGCACTGGGCGCACGCGTTCGACGAGACCATGGACCGGCAGCTACTTGACTGGTTCGATGTTTATCTCGGGCGAAAGGAAGACAATGGCTTGCCCACCCCAATCCTCCCCTATCTCAAAGCCGGGGCGATGAAAGTTGAAAATAAAGAAGGAAAGCTTGTGGCTACATGGAACTGGAGCGGGAAAAGAAAGGCAGTGAATGCCCAGTTGGTAGTCAGCTATGGACACAATACGCCGTGGCACGGCTGGGTTCATCGTCTGCACTCTGTCTTCCCGGCAAAGGTATCCGGGGATTCCGCCAGTGCAGAAATTCCTGTGCCTGAACTTGGTCTGCCGTCTGTTGTCTACGGTAACGTATTCGATGCCGATGGAACGACGACATCCACTGAGCCGATCGCCATTAGTCCCTCGGACTTTGGCATCTCCCAGACAACGGACAAGCCAACCTTGAACGGATATCCAATTGGTGCGTTCTCCGATGAGGACTGGAGCCACCTCGTCCGCACAGGTATCTCATTCGGAAAACCCGACAAGAAAGTCCATCATTCTTCCCCCCAGAGCATTCGAATGGATCCTGCAGCGGCCGGGTTGCCGCAACCGGCAGCGAGCATGAAATTGTTGAACGTGCCCGACCACGACCACCAGCTTAGCCTCTGGCTTCGGTCGGATGGACCTGCAAAAATCCAGATTGAAGTCAAAGCCTTACCGCCCGCTCATTGGGACAAACCGGTAGTCGAAGCAGTTCGGAAGAGTCTGGATAGAAATTCCCATGCGGTCCCGACTAAAGAGAGCATTCCCAGTTTCAAAGTGACTGCTTCCTGTGACAGCAAATGGCAACGTTTTGAATTGGATTGCCCGGATAAAGATGCCCCCATCGAGGGTTACACGTTGTCCGTAAAACAGTCGGATGATACCCAGGCAACTTATTGGATGGATGATGTGGCTTTCCAACCCATTTGGAAGTGAGAGAGTGAACATCGCTACTGAAAATCCAAAATTGTTGCCGTTTCCGCGACGTCACAGAAAAGGAAAGCTCCGACTTGTTGGAGCAACTACAAAGGATGCCGACTCACCCTGAACCCAAAATGTGAACAGACCCGTGATCAGGTAGTTTATGTTCGATGATGAAAAATCGTGCTCGAATGAATGTCAAACTTTCAGCAGTTGGGATTCTTGCTTTCTGCAGCGGAATCCCGGCTTCGATTCACGCTGCGCCCGCACCATCCAAGCCGGACAATCCAGTTTGCCTCATCAAGACCTCTGCGGGCGATGTGTATGTGGAGCTTTTCAAGAGCGCTGCCCCGAAGACCGTTGAAAACTTCATTGAGCTCGCTGAAGGACGGCGTGAATTCGTTGACCCGCTCACTAACGAGAAGGTCCTTCGGCCGTTTTACGACGGCCTCATCTTTCATCGCGTGATCAAAGAATTCATGATTCAAGGCGGTTGCCCCGAAGGCACGGGAAACGGCGGGCCTGGTTACTTCTTCGAAGACGAGATGAATGCGGAGTCTCTTGGGCTTCATAAAGAGAATGCGGTCAATCGAAAGGGCCCACACAAGTGGCTTATCATCCGTAGTCAGCGCGAATTTAATGAAAAGCTGGTGAAGCCGTTTCTGTCAAGAATGGACATCAACTCCCAGGAGGATCTCGAGGCCCGCGAGAAAGAGGTGATCCGCGAAGTAAAGAAGCTCTCTTTGAAAGATGTGTATAAACTCATGGGCTACCATTACAGTGACGAACTTGAATCGTATAAGCCGGAAAAGGGCGTTCTCGCGATGGCTAACTCCGGGCCCAATTCCAACGGCTCACAGTTCTTCATCAATCTGAAAGACACGCCCTGGCTGACCGGAAGACACACCGTATTCGGCAAAGTGATCCAGGGGATGGAGGTGGTGGAGGCCCTCGGCGCCGTCGAAGTCGATAAGCTGATGAGGCCAGTGTCACCGGCTCGGATTATTTCGATCAGGCAGGTGAAGCCCTAAAGAAACGGGTAGCTCTTATCCGGGATCATGATGCTAATCAAAGTCCTGCAATCAGTGACCACCCTTGACGATGTGGATCGTCTGCTCTGGAATCTCTACCACGACGTCTCCACTTTCAACGATCGCCTGGCATGCAAGACGCGAGTGCAACGTCAGGCCGGGTGCCATATCGAGGAGATCGTCTTCGCGATCTGTGCTTTCTGAGAGGCTGTCGTCGCCTTCCTTGATAATTACGTGACAGGTGGTGCAAGCGCAGTTGCCGCCGCAGGAATGCGCGATCTTGATACCGTGGGCGAGGGCGATATCAAGCAGGCTACCCGGCTCACCGTGGTCGTAATAAGGATATTTTTCGGGATCGACCTCGACCGATTTGGTTTCGCCTGTTTCTTTGCTGATGAATGTTACATTGTACATGTTGGTATCCTGGTCTCAGAGATTGGGTATCAGGCGTCCGATTGCTGAAGCTTCTCTTTCCTCATAAGTCACCCCCTTCTTTAAATCCCTCTTTCTTTTTCCTCGTCTGTCCGAATCCTTGGGAATCTCTTTTCTTCTTCTTCTTCTTCTTCTTCTTCTTCTTCTTTTTCCTCGTCTGTCCGAATCCCTGGGAATATTTCTTCAACGATTAGCCGACTGCTCTTCACGCAGCACTGTCTTGGCAACGGCATCCATCTGAAGTTTGGCAAGCGGTTCGGATGCTTCATTAAAGTCATCGATGGCCTGCTGAATCTGGTGAATATCTTCAAGCTCTGCGGCAGCCAACAGGTCAATCAGTGCTTTTTCGACGGTGCTTCTCAGTGCTTCAGGACAGTCATCCCGTGTCTGTTCCAAGGCCTTGACGGTCGCGCGGCCGATGCTGTCTATTTCGTTCCGGAGGTCGATTCGCTGGCGATTTTCGACATCCGACTTCGCATGCTCGATGGACTCTCTGACCATGCGTTCTACCTCTTCTTCAGTGAGTCCGGAAGAAGGCTGTACTTCAATGCTGAGTTCCTTTCCGCTGCGTTCTTCGCTGGCGTCGACCTTGAGGACGCCGTTGGCGTCGAGGATGAAGGTGACAGTAATCTTCGGAGCGTTGGCTGGCATGGCTGGAATGTCAGTGAGCTTCCATTTGCCGAGACTGCGACAGTCTTCCGCCAGTTCCCGCTCGCCCTGCAGGACGTGAATGTCGACCGAAGTCTGGCCGTCGACGTAGGTGGTGAACTGTTCCGAGGCGCGGGTCGGAATCGACGAATTTCGCATGATGAGCTTGCTCATGCCACCTCCGAAGGTCTCGATGCCAAGCGAGAGTGGGGTGACATCCAGCACCATCATCTCTTTGAATCCACCCGACAGAATCCGGGCCTGAACAGCAGCACCTAGCGCGACGACTTCATCCGGATTCAGATCCGTGTGTAGTGGCTTACCGAAAAACTCTTCGACCTTATTGCTCACCAGTGGGACACGAGTGGAGCCGCCGACCATGACTATATCTTCGATGCGTTCCGGAGTGAGTCGGGCGTCGCTGATTGCGGTCTTACAGAACTCGATCGTCCTCTCCACTAACGGGCAGATCAGTTCATTGAATTCGGCCCGGCTGATCTGGCGGACGTAACTGATCTTTGGATCGTCAAGCTGAATCTGAAGCGTTGCCGTCTCGAAAGAGGACAGTTCCTGTTTGGTCTTTTCGGCGGCCTGTTTGAGCGCCTGCAGCACGACCGGGCTTTTTATCAGCTCTTCCGGATGAGTTTCTTTCAGTTCAGTGGAGGCTAGATCCATCAAAGTGCGATCGAAATCATCTCCGCCAAGGAATGTATCCCCCAGAGTACTCAACACCTGGAAGACCCCTTTCGCTATGCGGAGAATGCTGATATCAAACGTTCCACCTCCAAGATCGTAGACGGCAATGATGCCCTTCTTTTTTGAATCCAGGCCGTACGCCAAGGCTGCCGCAGTCGGTTCATTGATGATGCGCAAGACGTCGAGTCCGGCGATCCGGCCGGCATCGCGAGTTGCCTGGCGCTGAGTGTCGTCGAAATATGCCGGCACAGTGATCACCGCTTTGGTGACCTTGCGGTTAAGCACCTTTTCTGCTCTTGCCTTGACGTCTTTGAGGATCTCCGCGGAAACTTCCTGCGGAGTGAGCCGATTCTCACGAATCTTGATACGAACGAGTTTTCGTTCCGCATCCTCGACTTGGTATGGCAGGAGACCGAGCTCTCTTGCCAGATCCTCCCGCCCGCGGCCGATGAGTCGCTTAACGGAAAAGACAGTGTGCTCCGGGTCGAGAAGTCCACGTTCACGTGCCGGCCAGCCGACAATGACGTCGTTGTCGTCGGTAAAAGAAACTACGGACGGTACGAGCACCTGTCCGTTCTCGTCTCGAATAACTTTGGGTACCTCTCCGTCGACCCAGGCCGCAAGACTGAAGGTCGTGCCGAGGTCGATGCCCACCACGGCTTCCTTATGTGCCTTGGCGGCGGAGGTGAGACTTTCTATGGATACAACTGCCATCGGAGGAGTGATTAATGGTTATAGGTTAATGGGTCAGGCTCCTGGTCTTTTCAGGCCTGAGCTGTCGCGTATAAGGTTCTTGATGTAGTTCGCGGCGTTTAAGTTCATCCGCGCCTGCGCAAGCAGGGATTCTTTCTCAGTGACTTCGTTTCTTAGTCTGTTGAACAGCCCTGACAAATGCTCAAGCAATGCGTCCGACTCAGCTTTCATCCGCTGATTCAGAGTGTTTATTGCTGCAGCGTCTTCATCCTCGGTTGCTTCTTCCAGTTCCATTCGAAGAAGCATTGTCTTTTGAAGAAAACCGTCCGGCGTCCGTTTGTCTTCGCTGCTCTGATTACCGCCGAGGAGTTGGAGCAGATATTCGGCCCGTTCGAATGGCTCACGCAGAATCTGGTGCGCAGTATTTAAAGATGCAGAATGCCGCAGACTGAGTTCCTGCTGGCTTTGATCCTGAGTTGCGAAGAAGTCAGGATGAAAGCGGCGGGAAAGTTCGAAAAGCTTCATCTCGAGTTTGTCTTCATCGATCTCGAATGTAGGTTCGAGACCATAGAGGGCGAAATGGTTGGTGCCCTCTTCTTCCGGAAAGAGATGACCGCATCCTGTGCAGTAAAGTGGATGCTCTCGCTGAATAAGCTCGCAGTTCGGGCAGGATGTGACTTCGGTGGTGACTGACATTTTCTTCGTGGGCTCGAGTTTCTAACCTGTGATTCTTCGTAGGACAGGTTGAAAACCAGTCCCCGCTGAATGCACTCAACACAGATCCCAATAATAAAGGGCTGCGACTTGCCGGTCGCAGCCCCGAAAGACTACCTTTAGAGCTGGCCGACGTTTATGAAAACGAGCTGCCACAACCGCACGAGCGCTCGGCATTCGGATTTTCGAACGTGAAGCCGCGGCCCATGATGCTCGACTGAAATCCGACCTCAATCCCCTGAATGAACATCGCGCTCTTGGGATCGATGACGATACGAACCCCGTACTCTTCATGCACGTGATCGCCTTCGCCAGGTCTATCCGCAAATCCGATGGTGTAAGAAAGGCCGGAACATCCGCCTCCTTTGACACCAAGGCGGAGGTAGGTCTCAGGCGAAAGGTCCTGATCTTTGAGAATCTTTTTTACCTCTTCCGCGGCGCGTTGGGTAACCCTGATTAATTGTTCTGTTTCTTGTTCGAGTAATGCAGCAGACATGGTATCTGTCCTTAGAGTGATTCAGTAATGAGTAACGAGTAAGTTTTGGTCTGGAGTTTCTCTTTGTTGAGTCCTCTATGACCTGCTTCGAAGCCATCAAGGCTCCAACTTACGTATTACATGGTTACAGTTGAGTTTCTTGTTTTCTTTGAAAGATTTTGGCTTCCCCATTCGTTGTTTCCTTGAATTCGTTGGAAGCACTTTTCTTCCCTTTGGTTGCGGCCTTACGGCTGCGATATGTATTACGTTTTCCTCCTCAGATAGCCACGGCCTCAACAAGCCCAGCCTTTGCCTTGTAATCTGCGATGGCCAACTTAATGGCGTCCTCGGCCAACACGGAACAGTGAATCTTTACTGGTGGCAGGCTGAGCTCGTTCGCAAGCTGCGTATTCCTTACCTTCCCCGCATCTTCGATACTCATTCCTTTGAGCATTTCAGTGGCGAGGCTGGAACTGGCGATGGCGCTGCCGCAGCCAAAGGTCTTGAACTTGGCGTCCTGGATGATGCCGCCCTCAACCTTGATCTGCAGCTGCATAACGTCGCCACATTCGGGAGCACCGGCGAGGCCGGTCCCGACGTCTTTGTCCTGTTTATCGAACTTCCCCAGGTTACGTGGGTTTTCGTAATGGTCGATGACCTTATCGCTGTAAGCCATGGTCTTATTCCTCCTTATGAACGTTTGGGGTTTAGTGGTCGGGCCATTCAATGGCGTTGATATCGATGCCTTCCTTGGCCATATCGTAGAGCGGTGACATCTCACGCAGCTTCACGACAGCCTTCTGGGTGGCTTTGATGGCAAAATCGACTTCCTCCTCGGTAGTAAAACGTCCGAGGCCGTAACGGATGGATGTGTGCGCAAGGTCTTCACCGACACCGAGCGCCTTCAGCACATGCGAAGGCTCAAGGGTCGTTGAGGTACAGGCCGAGCCGGAAGCGACCGCAAAGTCCTTGATCCCCATCATCATGGCCTCGCCTTCAATGTAGGCGAAACTGATGTTGGTGATACCCGGGAGGCGGTGCTCGGGATGGCCATTGACATAGACCTCGTCGTTGTTTTCGGTGATGCCCTTCTCCAGACGATCACGCATGGCAGAAAGCCGGGCAGCCTCTTCCTCCATTTCAAGTCGTGAAATCTCACAAGCCTTGCCGAGTGCAACGGCGCCCGGAACGTTTAGTGTGCCGGAACGAAGCCCACGTTCGTGTCCACCACCATCAAACAGCGGCACAAGCCGAACACGAGGTCGCTTGCGGCGAACGTAAAGAGCCCCAATTCCCTTGGGTGCATACATGAGGTGGCCGGTAAGAGACAGAAGGTCAATACCCATGTCCTGTACATTAATGGGAATCTTGCCCGCGGCCTGGGTAGCGTCTGCATGGAAGAGCACGCCATGCTCTTTACAAACGGCGCCAAGCGCTTGCATCGGCTGAATGGTGCCGATCTCATTGTTGGCGACCAGCGCGGTAAACAGAATGGTCTGATCGGTGATGGCCGCGGCAAGCGTATCCGGGCTCACCTGGCCGTATTTGTCGACCGGCAGGTGGGTGATGTTGTATCCGGCACGCTCGAGGGTTTTGAGCGGATCGAGGATGGATTTCTGCTCGATGGATGTAGTGATGATGTGCTTGCCTTTTTCCTTGTACATCTCGGCCACACCCTTGATGGCAAGGTTGTTGGATTCCGTTCCGCCACTGGTGAAGATGATCTCTTTGGCGGTCGAGCCAATGAGTTCAGCAATCTGTTCACGGGCGGCATCAGCAGCTTTTTCTGCTTCCCATCCAAAGGAGTGGTTACGGCTGGACGCATGCCCGTAGACAGCGCCGAAGTAGGGCAACATGGCCTCGAGCACTCGCGGATCAACCTGAGTGGTGGATGGGTTGTCCATATATATGGGCAACTTCATAGAGCTTGGGTCCTTTCTCCAAGTGGTTGTTGGATTCGCCGACGATTTCAGCGAGCGTTACTTCATTGAGCCAGCCTTTTACTTTCTGCTGTAGCCGCTTGAGCGGAGCCCGCACCGGGCAACTCCCCTCCAGGCGGCATTCTGACGCTTCACCCTCGGGCAAATCCATGCATTCAGTGATGCGCATCTTACCTTCGAGGGCTTCCAGAACTCTTCCAAGAGACAATTCCTCAGCGTTCTCCAGCAAGCGGTAGCCACCCTTGGCCCCGCGCAGTGACTCGACGATGCCACTCTTCGCCAGCTCCTTCAGAATATTCGAAAGAATGGGCAACGGGATACCAAACTCAGCCGAAATCTCCCGGCTGTTGAATGCCTTGGCCGGATTTCGAACCAGGCAAGTGAGGGCGATAATCCCGTATTCAGTTTTTTTGGTGAAGTTGAGCATGTACGACTATGCTTTTCATTTCTAACCGACTGTAATGATGAAACTTAACAAAAAATTAAGGAATCAGTACCAATTCAGTATGATTTGAGCAGTATAGAAAGCAATTTCTGATAAGCAATCCGATTCAGGCATATTTGTATAGTGATTTGTTTAGAAAGTCCGAGTGGGTTCCGAATCGACAGAGTCGCCCCATCGGCTAGCCACGTTAGTCCTTATGAGACAGCCAGTTGGTTCGGTCAGCAAGGCAAGCTGAACACCCCAACAATTGGTTGGACGCTTAACAGGGATTCATTATAAGTAATGAGTAATGAGTAATTGTGGCCTAAGGCAATCGAACTTGTTGAAGCATCGGACGAAGAAAGCGATTATCAGCCGAAGTTGAAACAGAATCGGCAGCACCGTTACTTCTTATTCATTACTCGTTCCCTCTCCCATGGCCCTTGAATTTGTAGTTGTCGTCTGCACCAGGTGCGGTAAGCCTCAAGAGCGTGAATACGACGGTTACGTCAGCAATGTCAAGTGTCTTGGCTGCGGCTGTCTTGCCTGGGTGGGTGGCAAGGAGCGAGGTCTCAAAGCACTTCCGCTTAAGGAAATCGCTATCGTCCTGGGCGTTCTCTTCCCCATTGTGGGAGGGACGATCCTCTACAAGGCCCTCACCACAGTCATCGATCCACTGGATGTCCATCGGGTGGCGATTCAGGCGTTGTCGGAGAGTCTGATAAACCAAAATACAGCGCCAGACTGGCAGCAGCCGAAACTCATATCCAAGTATATTGGATTTGAAAGTGGCAATACAGAAGCATGGACATTGATGGAATTTGAATATGGCGAATCGGGCAATCGGCAGTCATTTCAAGTACCCATTCGCTTCGAAATTGTGAAGCTCACGGGCGAGATGCCCCGCTGGCAGATCAAGGCGGTTGGCAGCCAGTTCGAGGGTGACCCGCTCCCGTTCCTCAATGAGGAAGTGGAGGTCGACTGGAATCGATACCAGTGGCGAGGTTTTACTGAACGGGTACAGAAGAAGATCGTCGACGAAATGGTTCTTGGGAAAAAGAAGTAATCACAATGTTCATGACACTCATCGCGTGGGGCCTCGGCGTTGCCGTCATTCTTCTGGCACGCAAAGCCAGCAAGAGGTCTCTCGAGCTTCAACAGCGAGTGGATGACCTGACCCGCGAATATTACGGGCTTTCATCCGAAGTCTCTGATCTCAGCCGGATTGCACGGCACGATCTGCCCGATCTGCAGGTGCAGTTGTTACGCAAAATGAACAAACTCCGTTTCGAGCCGCACATGACCATCCGCCAGGCCCTGGAAATTCATCCTGAGGTGGGCCAGATTCTGGAAATTGACGGAGGCGGATGTTCCGGCAGCGGCGTCTGGGAACATGAGACCATCCATGAAGCATCGCAACTCCAGGGCAAGGAACTGGCAGTGGTGATGCAGCAGCTAAACGGATTGCTCGACGGCACAACGAAGGTTCTTCCGAAAAACATAGATGGATTTGTGCCGCTTGGAAGTTTGAAACTTCAGAAGAGAACTTAGAAGGTCCCAAGCCGGCCGAGTAGAAAAGAGGTGACTTTGGGTTCTCACACCTGCTGCTGTTCCTCCTTCCTCACATTCCGGAAATCATGAGCAAAGAAAAATGGTTGGGCCCGCAGTCCTGGGAACGTGATTCTGGCGGACCGATCGTGTCTCTCGGAAAAGAAGGAGAGTTCGATGACACTCATCTATTTGCCCCATGTGTTTCTTATGAAAATGGCACTTACCGGCTTTACTACCCCGGCTCTCGAGGGGCGGTGGCGGAACGAGTTTTTCAGCTTGGGATGGCCACCAGCAGAGATGGCATCCATTTCAAAAAAAACTCCGGGCCTGTGCTGAGTTTTCCTGACAAGAAACACTCGATCCTCACGCCGGCTCTGCTTCGCCAACCGAACGGCTCGACGCTCAGGGAGGAGGGCAAACTCCGGCTGTATTTCAGCTCCACTCATTTCGGGGAAACAGACAAGCACGCTCTGCATCAGGTACGGAGCACAGATGGCGTGGAATGGTCTGAGCCATCCACAGCACTGTTAGAAGATGTTTATTCGCCGACGGTGATTAAGGAAGGCGACATCTACAAGCTCTGGTTCACGGATGTGTCCAGCGAGCCCTGGTGCTTTCGGTTCGCAACAAGCCATGATGGCGATGAGTGGGATGTTCACAAAGTGCCGGTCTTAACAGTTGATCAGAAATGGGAACGCGGCCGGCTGTTCTATCCTTATGTCATTAAGCAGGACGGCCAGTATCTGATGTGGTATGCGAGCTACTGGGTGCAGGGGGATCGGACTGCTATCGGCTTTGCTGTCAGTGAAGATGGAATCGCTTGGGAAAAAAACGAGAGCAACCCTGTCTTCCGGCCTGACCCGTCACGGGCCTGGGAATCTCACTACACCTCGAGTCAATGTGTTTTGCCGATCGGCGAGGGCAGGTATCGCATGTGGTATGGCACCCGAAAAACACCGCCGTTCGTCAACAAATACTTCGCCATAGGGACGGCGGTCTGGGACACCAGTCGGGCCGCTTCCAGTGCACCCGAACCGGGGCAGGATCCCGGCGCCTACAAGAGTTGGCAGCACCAATTACGAAGCGACCTCCGAGGCGTGCTGGGGATTCCCAAAGAAAAAGTTGCACTGGAAGCGGAATCACGCGGGACGATAGAACATGACGAAGTGATGATTGAGAAGTGGGTCTTCTCCAGCGAGCCCGGCTCAAAGCTTCCCGCGGTGCTTTACAGACCAAAAGTATCAAACGGCAAGCGTCCGGCGATTGTGCTCACATTCGGCCACGGCGGAAGCAAGAGCCATGTCTGCTACCAATACATGGGGCAAACGTTCGCCAAACTCGGTTTCATCTGCCTGGCGATCGATCCCATTGGAGAAGAAGAGCGGCACGTCCATGGTGGGATGGGCACAAGAGCGCACGATCCGGAGTGGGTGCACTTAAGAGCCTGGCGGGCGAATCGTCCCATCATGGGCAAGCTCGTCTACGACACCATGCGCGGGATCGATTTTCTGCTTGAACGGGATGACGTCGATGGCGACAACATCGGCGTAGCCGGCAACTCCCTCGGCGGAGCGAAGGCATCCTGGATGGCCGCGCTGGAGACGCGCCTCTCATTTGCACTCATCAGTGGCTGGGCCTTGAGCAACATGACGGTCCGGTGGGGCAAATTCTGCACAAGGGTGCCGAATGAAAAAATGAGAAAACGATGCACATGGGAAGAGTTCGTCTCACTTGCCGCACCCCATTGCCGGGTGCTTGTGCTCAATGGTGACAGAGACACCATCATCGATAAAGATGACACCGGCGAGGCCTGGGAAGGCACAAGAGAGACGGTAAAGAATGCCGCTGCGGTTTATGAGGCTTTAGGCGCGGCAGGCGGTATCGAAATTTGGTTTGAGCCAGGCGGCGGGCACCGGCCATATCCTGCATCCAAGGCGGCCATCGCGTGGCTGGCAAGGAACGGATTCATCCCTGGATGGAACGCATCTAAGGCAAAGGCACTGCCGGAGCTCAATTTTGGCAAGTGGGCCGAAAGTTATGGAATCGAGTTCGAGCAGCTTTATGGCACGGATCTCCATCTGAAAGGGGCGACACTGGCCGACCTGAAGATTCGGCCGCTGAAACGTGAGGATCTTGCGGTGCTGAAACCGGAAGAGCGCGGTCAGCCCGCGTTTACTATCGAAGGCTGGTTGGACGCTATTGATTGATCGCCGACCTCAGACGCAGTTCCACTCCACTTACTCCTGCTTATCTCCCTCTTGCCATTCCTTGCCGATGCGTTCCCAGAGCCTTTCTCTGAGCAGGGCTGGGAACGGGGCGGTCATCGAACCGGTGAAGATGTCGTTTAGGAATTTCACCTCCATCTTTTTTAAGGGTTTGATCGCCAGGCGCGGCTTGTCGGGGTCGGTGCGGCTACGTTCCCACATGTTCCAGACCTTTTTTGCCATGGCCGCATAACCGTAGGCTTTGGTGTCAGCGCCCACTGCCATCCACCAGTATTTCTGCCGAATGAGCCCAACGATGATGGCCTCCGTCTGATCGCGGTTGGCATCCCTGATATCTTCGGCAATGTGGAGCAGGATGAAGTCGTCATAGGAAGTTTTGAATTTGTCTTCGCCGTACAGATCGCCCAGCTTCTTGTACCACCACCTGGCGCCGTGGTACTGCACGCCTTCGAGCTGGTAATCTTCTTCAAGACTGTAGGAGGAAAGCGTCTGGACCAGTTCCTCAAGAAAGTCACGGTGAGCCTTCCTGGCGAGCGGTTCTTTCTCGATGGCCTTTAGAAAGTGTTCGTGAAGGGCGCGTGCAAAGCGAATCTCGGGTTCGGTGATGTAGACGTAATCTCCACCCTCCGGTTCGAGGAAAAGTTTGCCTTTGCGGAACATGTTTACAAATGCGAAATAGAAGACTCTGTTCGTCTCAAAAAACTGACTATCCTCAGTGGTCAATTCGTTAGCAATGCCCGCCCAATAAAACGCGTGCGCATCCGCCAGACGCCAATCAATAACCCCGTACTTTTCTTCAAGTCGCAGCATTCGCCGGGTATCCAGCCCCCAATCTTCACTGAGTCGCTTTGCTGAAACGAAGTCACGGATCTTCTTTACCAGTTCGGGGAATTCATCTACAAGCTTCCGCTGACTGTCATTCAGCGGTTTTATGCTCCAGCTCAGCAGTGAATTCTTGGACGTCGTCTGACTGCGCAGGCTCCTTTTGACGTCGAGGTCCAACCCCTTCACGGAAGCGAATAGTTCAGACACCTCAGCATCGGAACGGGCTAACGAATTAAACTGATCGACTAACATTTTTACCCGCTCCTTATCAAAGTCCCATCCAAGGGGAAGGTCACGTTCGGACAGGAACTGCCTGATTTTGTTCACCGCTTCAGCATGGCGGGTGACGGCTCTTACCTGCTCTTTATCGAGTGGCCTGTTTTGCCAGTGAAGCTCCCCATATGCCTTTTGCAGATCGATCTCTAAGGACCGGGCTTTTTCCACTAGAGTCACCAGCGCCTGATCAGACTTTATGAATTCCTCAAACGTCTGGGCTGAATTCATCGCCGCTATTGAATTGATGTCGGGAGTGAGTGTACCCAGGGTATCCTGAACTCTTAGTGCCAGGTGGGTCTTGAAATGCCAGTGATAGTCATCTGCTCTACCACCAATCTTGTGAAGGTAGATCCAGGCAATCTGGAGATGAATTTCGTAGCTCTCCGGGTTGTATCGCAGGCCCTTGTTCCGCAATAGTTCCAGGCCGCGCTGAACCCAGAGCCAGCGATCCTCCCGGTCGGGCATGGATATGGAAATGTTGTAGGCAAGGTTGTGCGAATTCAGCAGCCAGATTTCCGGGATGCGCGGCTCGAGCATCCCGATCCAGTCGTAGAGTTGGACGAGCTCGAAATGCTTGCTCACCTTTTCCAGTTGGATCGTGCGCAGCCAAAGAAAATCGGCCAGCAGTCCCCGGAATCCGCCGAGAACGGTGGTGAGGACTGCATATTCAGATGGCATCTCCGCCACGACATCGAATTCGGAGAGTTTGTGTTCTTTTCGCAGGCTTGTGAGCCCGGGCATCTGGAGAGCGCTGATGACCAGGAGCATCACCAACCCGGCAGCGAATACAGGTTTAACGGAACGCGGCTCCATAGTTATCTCGCGAGTTTCGCGAGTTCCCTCATCTGGAAAATGATACCGCTCAGGAGTGCTACCACTCCCCCACGCAGCAGCAGTAAATTAAAGAATGCCTTGCCGACCATCGAGTAGCTCACCTCGCGCCCATCGGTAAGAAAGGGGACGGGGTTATAGGTAGAGAAATCAGGCACGGCCGAGAAGAGCACTCGAATGTACATCCGCAGGGATTCGTCCAGCCAGTCAGGGCCTTCTGCGATTCTCGCCTCGTTTATGTTGTACATGAGCATCAGACCCGAGATTTCGATCATGTAATTGGAAATCATGCAAAGCACCCAGGTAACCAGGGTGACGGTGATCGCCATCGGGAATGTCAGAAATGTGCTGCAGGCCAATCCCAGAATTGCAAGAAAACCGACGCGTATCAGGATAAGACAGCACCCGTTTACAAAGCTCAGTTCAAATGGCATCGTTGGATAAAGGATCTCAATCCCGTCACTAATCGGAAAGATGATAAGTGTGCGGGAGCGGTCGACGTTTTTGTATTCCACATAGAACTTTCCGCCTTTCTTTTGCATGGCATTGCGGTGCAGCAATATTTCCTGCGTGACGCCTGTCGTCGCTATCATCCGGGTCTGGCCCACCAGATCGCCGTCCTGCAGTTTGAAGCGCCACGAGCCGGTTTTCTGAATCTTGAGCGTAGGATTCGGAGTAAATATTTTAAAACGCACAATTACGCTCCTGCCTTCCTTGATCTTCTCTTTGTCCGGAAGGCCCCGGAATTCCCACGCTTTTGTATACCCGTACTGTACGGTCTGGCTCCGCTGCCATACCATATTGCGGACCTCTTCATGGACTCGCGCCAATGGCGTATCCCCCTGGATGAGTCCCTCCTCAAACCTCCGGCGCATTTCCTTTTCGAATTCAGCATTCAAATCAATCGGTGTTGGCAGGACACTGCGGCGGCCGTAGAGCAATTTGTCCTCGATCTCGGACCGTTCATCCTCCGAAAGCTTACTCAGTTGCCAGCGAATGAGGCCATAGGTCGGGGCCGCCATTCCAATTAGCAGAATCAGGTTGACGATTACGAGGCCAAGGAATTTGCCGCCCAGGATCTGCCATCTGAAAACCGGCTTGGTATCGAGCGAAAAAATCTGGCGATCCTGAATCTCAGTGCAGAGTGTCCAGGTCGCCAGAAACACGGTTAACAGGGACAGGACGACGTTGATAAGCTCCAGGGAATAGGTGAGCACCACCTGCAGTTCTGCCCGTGGGTTACCGGAGCTCTTGAGGCTGGCGATGATGACCGGGAAGCCAATCAGGACAAACATGCCGACGAACGCAAGCACGCGCATGCGAAACGCCTGCAGAATTGTGTTTCTAGCGATTGCCCAGAGATTCACGAGCGCTCAGTCCTCTTACTTGTCATCGTCAGACCTCACAAGCCGATCAAGCACAGACTGGTCAGGTTTGGGCTCTTTTTCCTTATCGCTCTCTTCCGGGGTCTCTTTTTCAGGTGCTGAGAGATCGCCCAGCAAGGCCCGATTCACTTCCGGTTCCTGCGGGGCTGACTCTTCCGCTTCTTCTTCAGGGTCTTCCGGCCTGGTCAAGAGATTTGCCAGCACATCTCTTGCAGACAGTTCAGGGGCCAAAGTGCCTTCAGTCAGAAAACTCTCTTTATGTCCGCCCATCCTTGCCCCGGAGGTGGCTGTCTCTTCCTGCTGCGCCTGATAGACAACCTCAAGGAAAAAAGACTCCAGTTTCATCGTTGGATGATCGACCGTGATCGGCTTGTTCCCTTCTTCATCCCGGATGAGATTCAGCACTTTTTCAGTAGTGCCATCGTTGAGGCGCTCCGCAGAAATCTGGGTGACATTGCGACGGGTGAGCAACTCGGGAACTGTGCCCGACTTTCGGACTTTGCCGCCATACAGGATGGCAATCTGATCACAGACGTCTTCCACATCGCCAAGAAGATGGCTGCATAGAAGAATCGTTTTGCCACGCTGTTTGAGGCGAAGGATGAGATCCTTCACCTCACGGCTGCCGATGGGATCGAGGCCGCTGGTCGGCTCATCAAGAATGATGAGATCGGGATCATTGATAAGCGCCTGCGCGATACCGATACGGCGAACCATACCTTTTGAATACTCTCGAATCGGCCGACGGCGTTCTATATTGAGTCCAACCAGATCGAGCAGACTGTCCGCCCGTTCTTTCCGTTGATGCCTGGACAGCTTGAACAGGCGACCGTAAAAATCGAGGGTTTCCTCCGCGTTCAGAAAGGGATAGAGATAGCTCTCTTCCGGCAGGTAACCGATGCGGGCCTTGGTACGGACATCCCGCGGCGACCTTCCGAAAACCTGCACTGTGCCGCGGGTAGGATAAAGAAGGCCAAGAAGAATTTTGATGGTGGTCGTCTTTCCCGACCCGTTGGGCCCAAGCAGGCCATACACCTGTCCTTCTTCTATCCTCAGACTGATGCCGCTGAGGGCAGAAACTCGTGGCCTGCCCCAGAAGTCATCAAAAACCTTGCTGAGCTCGATGACTTCAATGACGGGTATTTCGTTACTCATGGGGAGTGTTGAGAGGGTGGATGGAAGGGTGGGACGGTGGAAGTCTGGCCTTCACCCCCAGACACCCACACTTTCTGTTTTAAGCCGGCACCGGCACTGCCTTGTGTACCTCAGCAGCGGACGCTTCCTGCTCGTGAGGTGTGATCTCCTCACCAAACCGTACCAGGCGCGCACTGTTGAAGACAACAAATAGGGAACTGCTCATATAAAGAATCGCAGCAGCCCAGGGGCTGAGCCAGCCGAAGGCGGAAAGCATCAGGCCGAAGACGATGAAGAGAATACCGAAGAGCAGGTTTTGGTTCACGATGTTACTGGTGCGGCGGGAGAGCCTCACCAGGAAAGGGATACGGGAAAGATCGTTGTTCATTAGAGCGATGGACGCGCTGTTCATCGCAATGTCGTTACCAGCCGCACCCATGGCGATTCCAAGGTCGGCCGCGGCGAGCGCAGGAGCGTCGTTGACGCCGTCACCGATGACCGCCACCTGATATTTATCGCTCCGCATCTGTCTAAGGATTTTCAGCTTTGTCTCGGGCAGACATTCGGCCTCAAATTCCGTGCACCCAAGCTCGCGGGCGACCTTCTCGGCGACGGCCCGGCGGTCTCCGGTCAGCATCACCAGCCGCTGAATCCCAAGTTGCTTCAGCTCGGCCGCTGCCGCCCTGGCCTCTACACGGGGACGGTCCTCGAGTCCGATCCAACCGAGACACTTTTTTTCTTCGGCAACAAAGATAATCGAGATAGCTTCGTTCTCCGTTTCTTCCAGATCGATACCGGTGAAGTCAACGCCGCTATCCTTGAGCCACTTCATGCGTCCAACGAGCACCCTCTTTCCACCAACTCCGGCCGCGACTCCCAGGCCGATTGTCTCTTCGAAGTCCACCGGATCACTGGCGCGAATGTTAGCCTTTTCTGACAGCCGGATGATGGCCCGGGCGGTCGGATGATTGGAATCGCGCTCTGCCGACGCCGCGGCATGGACGAGCTGTTCAGCATCGATACCTTTGGCGGGAGTTAGCCTTGTGACATCCAGAATGCCGGTGGTCAGCGTTCCGGTTTTGTCAAAGATCATCGCTGTGAGACGTCCGGCGAATTCGAGGTCTGAAGCATTCTTGACCAGCACCCCCAACCGGGCGGCACACGAAATCGCAGCCACCATGGCCGTCGGCGTGGCGAGCACGAGCGCCCCAGGGCAGGCGACCACGAGCGCGGTTATAGCGCGCTCCATTTCGGAGAAATAAAGAATTACACCTGCGATCATCAATATGGTTGGGGTGTACCACTGCGCGTGCTGCTCGACGATCTTCATCATCGAAGATTTCGAACTCTGTGCCTGAAGAATAAGCTCGCGGACTTTGCCCAGCGCTGTCTCCGAACCAACCGTTTTTACTTCGATATCGAGCGAGCCGGTGAGGTTCGTTGTGCCAGCAAAGACATCGTCACCACTGGATTTGTCCACTGGCAGACTCTCACCGGTAATGGTCGCCTGATTAAGCGTGCTTTGTCCACGTCGAACGATGCCATCCGCCGGGACATTCTCCCCAGGCCGTATTCGGATGTAATCGCCCGGATTCAATTGTCCGACCGGAACCTCTTTTTCACCCTCACCTTCCTTCGTGATAAAACGGGCAATCCGCGGAGTAAGTTTGACGATGGATTCGATGGCCTTGTGCGCACCCATCGCGGTGCGACGTTCGACGGCTTCCGAAACGAGCACAAAGAAACTGATGACGCCGGCGATAGAGTAATCCTGGCGCGCGATTGAAGCGACGATCGCCAGGGCGACCAGCTCAGTCATGTGAAGCCGATCTTTGAGCAGATCCTCGATGGCCCTGGCCAGAATAGGCCCGGCCATCAGCAAAGCGCCGATCATGCTGCTGATGACGCCGAGAGAACTTGCATCCTCGGGAAACTTGAGGCGGATGATGAAGTCATTGATCAGCAGGACAAGCCCAATGAACGCAATCACCAGGTGCCGGCGGATCTTGGCTTCCGACCGTTCTATCTCTGTAAGATCAATATTGTCAGCGGTCTCGGGCATGGGGGAAGGGGGAATGGTTGATGGTTAATGGTTAATGGTTGAGGAATGGAGGAATGGCTGTGCCACGCTTTAGCAGGTATCAAAGCTCACAGACTCTGAATCCTGAATCCTGAATCACTTTTCCTCTTCCTTCTTCTTCTCTTTCGGCTTGTACTTCAGGCTGCTTTCCAGGGTGATTCGCAGTTGCCGCGCCCCACTGTCGTCTGAATTCAAAACAAACTTTTCCTTTGCGTTGGCGATACCTTCACTGACGCCCTCGAAGTAGAGCTGTCTCAAGAAGAGCCGCGGGTTTTCTCTGTATTTTGGCAGGAGTTCACTCAGCGTCTTGGCGTCAGCTTGAGCCTCCAGAACGATGCGGGTTTTGTATGCCTCTGCTTCCGATTCGATGCGGGAGGCATCGGCTTTGGATGTCTGGATGATCCGCTCGGCCTCCTTGCGTGCCTGGGTTACTTTTGCCTCTTTATTGTTGCCTGCGTTGGTCACTGCATCGAACGCGTCTTTGGTCTGGCGGGGCGGGGCCTTCTCCACGTAGTTCAGCAACAGCACTTTGACCCCGAGTTCAAACTTTTCGATGTCCCTGACGAATGCGGTCTTCACGTCCGTCGAGAATTGATTCACTTCGCTGAGCAGAGCCTGGTCAGCAGTCATGCGTCCGACGGTCTGAACCACCGACCGTGCCAGAAGGCTTTCAAGGAGGGCCTGCGGCGCTTCTGCATTCGTGGCCAACAAATACGACACCGGATCTTCTATCTTGAAATTAACGCTCCATTGTGAATGGAGGATGTTGCGATCCCCGGAAATGGTGTAGCCGTCGACACCCGGGATGAGGGAGGTGGTTACTGTCTTTCGGCCACCAAAGTCGTAACGATTGCCTTCGTTGTACCAGAAGAGGTTCAGCTTCAGGGTCTGCTCCCCGGCAGGCAAAATGACGACCCTGTCGATGGGCTCAGGCCAGGACCAATGTGCCCCCGGCTCGAGGATGTCCGGCCCGAGAAGCTGGCCTGCCTTCTCCTTCTGCCGGATTTTTCCAAGGTGCAGCACGAGCCCCATCTTGCCAGGTTTTATGGTGAAGAATCCAGAGCTCAGATACAGCACAAGCAGGATCAGGATGAAAAGCTGCAGCAGGCGAAAGCTCGATCTGAGCGCGCGAGACAGCGCTTCTAGACCCGGATCTTTGGTGCGTGAGTCAGTTCGTGCGGATTGGGTATTCATAAGGTTCTGGTTCTTCGGTTCGTCTTCGTCCTAGCCTCAGTCTTCATCTCTTGCGGAAGAGGACTAAGACAAAGACCACGGCGAAGAAAGGAGGAGAGCGGCAGCTTGAGCTTCCTTCATTTCTTCTCCTCCAGCTTCGTTTCGATAGCTGGCGCCTCCGGCGCTCCGTTCAGCAGCTCAAATGGCCCCATATCGGTTGTCAGAATCAATGTGGTGTCCTTGTCCTTCATCATTTTCTTGAAGGATTCCATTTTGCGCAGGAAGTCAGCCAGTTCCGGATTCTGGCTCAATATCTTGTAGTAGGAAGCTGCCTCCGCGTCTGCCTGGCCTCGAATGCCCTTGGCCTTAGCCTCGGCCAGAGTGAGTTCATTAGTCGCTTCCTTCTGGGCTTCTGAGCGGATGATGGATGCAAGGCGTTCACCTTCTGCTTCGAAGCGGTCGGCAAGTTTCTGTCGCTCCTTTCGCATTCGTTCGAAAACTACTTCGACTGTTTTCTCCGGAAGGGCCAGCCGTTTGATACCGATCTCCTGCACGTCGATCCCGAACGCCTTCGCTTCTTCGGCCACGGGCTTAAGAATCTCGTCCTGAATCCTGGTGAACTGAATGTCTTCCGGGTTAGTCGAGATCAGATGCGTCAGAGGGTGCTTCCCGAGCACTCCGCCCTTGTGATTACGAACCACATCTTTGAGCAGGCTTTCGGCCCGCCGGCGATCACCGCTGGTCATCTTCATGTAGAGTCTGGGGTCGTCGATCCTCCAGCAGACGAAGGCTTCGAGGATGATGTTCTTGCCGTCGCCGGTGTAAGACTCCTCAAAGGTGCCACTGAAGATGTTAATGGAGCGACTGAACTTGACGACCTTCTGGACCGGCCAGGGCGCTTTGAAGTTGAGCCCCGGTTCCTGGATGGGCTCGGACGGTTTGTTGAACGTGTAGACCAGCGCGGTCTCGTTCTGCCGGACGGTAAACGTTGTCATGTACAGAATGAGACCTACGGCCACGACGATGCCGCTCAACAGAGACCAGATGTTGATCTTCGATTCGTTCGTCTGAGTTTCTTTGGGTTCCATGAACTATTCTCCAAGATCGACGTTGAGAAGATCGGCATTCAGCTTTTCTTCCAGATTGAGTTCGATGACCTGATTCTTCATATTTTTGGGAATGACGAGTTTGCGTTTACCTTTGAGTGCTTCTTCAAGTGTCGAGAGGAAGTAACGTAATTCATAAATCTCAGGAGTGGCCAGTTCGTACGCGTTTCGCTGGTGCTTGAAGCTGTCCGCCTCGGCCTTGGCGATGCTCACGCGGCGGGTCTTGTAGCTTTCAGCTTCGTGAACTCTCACCCGGCCAGTCGTCTTCGCTCCAGGGACAGTGCGCGCAGCGAATGCTTCAGCCTCTACGATCGAGGTCAGCCGTTTTTCCTGCGATTCGACAATGGACTCGAACGTATCGGCTACTGGTAACGGCGGATGGACGAGCTGAAACCCGACGGCGATGACCTCCAGCCCCAGCCGGGAAGTCTTTGCCTGTTCCATGATGCGCGTCTGGATCCGGGCCGCCAGGGTGAGGCGTGCCGGCCCCATCAGGTCCTCCATCTTTACGCTGCAACACACCTGGACAAGTTCCCTGAAAGCGATGCTTACCAGATAACGCTGCGCATCGGTCTGGTGGTAAAAATAATCGAAGAGTTCCTCTCGCTTGTCAGAGATTCGGTAATGAAGAATCAGCGAAACATTCAGTACATTGACCGGCACACTGGTCCCAACCTCCGGCTGCTCCTCTGTTGTTTCCCTTACTTCCGAAGTTGTCTGACTTGCAAGCAGGATGTAATCACTGGCGAGTTGTCTTGGTTGAGTCCAGACAACCACGTTGGATGGCAGTTGTCCAGTCTTCAGTTCCGCCTCCGAATTCCGCTCAGCCTCTTCTATGCCGACGACCACTCGCTGGATACCGGTGGGCAGCGGATACGCCCGTTCGATTGGCCAGGGAATCTTCAGATGAAAACCAGGCTGGAGGATGTCGCCGGCCGGTTTGCCGAAGCGTTCCACGATGACGAGCTCATCATGCTTCACCACTACAATGGATGTCAGCAGGACCGCGGACACAAGCTGAAAAGCGATCAGCGGCAAAATGAGCTGGGCGACAAATTTGAAAAACCAGGTCCGGCTGACTTTGAAGCCGAACTGGTAATCAAGCGTTTCAGCAACCGCATTCCAGAGGCTGCCCGGCTGAGCAAATAATCCAAAGAGGCGGCTTTCATACGGAGGCCGAAGCTCCTGACCTGGCAATCGCGGACGGAAAAAGTCGAGAATGAAATTCAGGATGAATTCAATCCCAAGCAAGACGACCAGAATCGGCAGTGCATGTCGCAGCACCGTATCGAGGAGGGTCACTTCGGCGATACTCAGCCACATGCTCAGCCCGCACAGGGAGAGCAGGAGACTGTTGCTCAGCATAAACGCACCGGCCGGTCGGAGATGCCGATACTCATGCACCGAGGACAGTCCAACGACATATTGACTGAAAGCAAACGCCACAAAAGCAAACGAAAAGAGGAACGCTCCACACACTGCCAGACGTTCAGTGATGACTCCAGACGGCAGGTAGACCCACTTAAAAAGAATGGCCGATCCCACCAGCAGCATGAACAGCGCGCTCACCACGGTAGTGGCAGGGATGAAGGATTTTTCAAATCGCAGGAGGCGGCCGCGCGCGGTGTAGGCATCCGGAGTCTGTGAAGCCTCGAAGAGCGAACTCGATCCATCAGCACGGCCCTTCAAAATCTCGATCTCACGATCTTCCGCATCCGCGATACGGTTCAATCGGAGACGCAGATAACAGACCAGCCAGACCGCAATCCCAGGCAGCAGGTGGCAAATTTCGCCGATGATGGCCGCCGAGCCACCTATCCGGAACTCATCCTTGTAGCCCGAATAAATGTAAACGCCGAAGGCAAACGAACTCACCAGCACCTGGATGATCAGGCCACCCATCGCAATGGTATCCGGATGATGCCCGGGCCCGGATGGCAGCAGTTGAGGTGATGTAGGTTGTCTGAACTCCATGAAATTTAGCGTGCCACTTCACGATCCTGAAAAAGGTAGAGGGCCCCACAGAGGATGGCAGCCTGATACGTCGCGGAATAAAGCACTGCCCGGATAATGTAATTGAAAGGGATTACTCGTTCCGATGAAAGTGCATCCGCCAGGAAGAAGTACTGGATATTGAAAAACGCTCTAAGCGGAAACGTAAGAACTGCGGACCCGCCCGCGTACTTGCGCGACAACTCCTCCGCCACCAGCCCGATCACAAAAAACGCAGCACAGATGCTGAACGTAAAGAGTGGACTCAGCCGCGTTGATACCGCCACAGCAACGGTAGCGATCACCGATACTGCCAGCATGACAAGAATGCCGGCCAGCGTGACCGACCAGTTGTAATGAAGGAACCGCTCCTTCAAGGTCTCTGAAACAGGCGGCAGAAAACCGACGATTCCAAATACCAGGGAGAAGACCACCAGTGCCAGACAAATCGCGGTCGAAGGGAACGGACGATCGAAAAAATAATTCGCCAGAACCGCCCCGAATATGACACTCCCCGTGCCGAGCAGCATTCCCATGATAGGCCCGAAGTCGAGCCTTGTTGTGGCTGTGGCCGGCACGCCGATCCGTACGGTCATGGTGAGTACCAGCACCATCAGATAGCCGGCGACCACAACGCTGACCATGATTCCGGCATACTTGCCAAGCACGAATTCAAATCGATCCACTGGCTTGGAGATAACCGTCAGCACCGTCTTCTTTCTAATCTCTTCCGAGATAACGGTGCTGGCCGCCACCACGGACAGCAGCATGCCAGTCACCATGATGGTTGCGAGCCCCATATCCGTTACCAGCTTGATATGGTTTACCAGGGTGAACATGGTGAACGCCGGACTGAACGCGATCATCGTCAGGGCACCCGTGAGCACCACCAGAAAGACTGGCTGACGGATAGTCTCGAAAACTGTATTTCGGGCAATCGCGTAGATGCGGGTAATCATAAAACCTGGGGGTATCGCTCTGTTCGTAGTTGCCCGCCGCAGCGGGACCGGGACCGGCCTGGCGAGATGTTATTTTCAGAGGCAAGGCGGGAGTCCAGGCTCGAAAAGACAATGATGCCTGGAATGGACATTTCAGCCGGTCTAGTGCCAGAAAACAGGTTCTTAACCCTCATTACGTTCAGGGCTGCGCGTTATAACGCAAGTGCTGATGGGTGTCAAAGTTAGGTCAGGGATGGGAGTGTTACGGAACAGGAGTAAGGACGTTAGACATTCGGTGCAGATTGGGGGGCCGGGATGCTGCAAACCATCTGCTCTGAACCAGACCGTTGACCGAGGGATCGATGCAGATAAGATGCGGCCAACCCTGCGGATGAGTGTATCGGGTTAGCCTTTCCCGGAAATTAAGTATCAACATGGCCATCAAAGTCAGATGTACCTGCGGAACCGAGTACGATCTCAAGGACGAATTCGCAGGACGAAAAGTGGAATGCCCACAGTGCAGAAGGGTCATCGAAGTGCCAGGCTCACGGGTACCCGAATTCGGGCATCCGGCTTTTAATCGGGACAAATTTCTCTTGCGGCAGAAGAGGATCTCGATATCCGAAAAATACTACGTATGGGATGAGGATGAGAACACGATTCTCTTCGTGGTTCGGCCGGCGCACCTGTTCAGGAATCTGCTGGCAGCTTTTATGACCGTTGCTTTTTTCATGGTCTCCTCAGGCTCTCTCATCGCCCTGGGGGTTGCAGCGGCGAAGCAGTTGAGCATACCTGAAGCTCCATTTGTTATTGCCGGACTCTTCTTCAGCCTGTTGGGCGCTGCTTTTGTGGCTGTCGCGCTGATCAAGAAGAGACATGTGACCTTTTATGCTGAGGAGTCTGCCCAGACAAAACTGCTCGAGGTGTTCCAAGACAAAAAGTTCGAATTCATCAAAGCAACATACACGGTCAACGATGCCGAAGGGAACTGCGTGGCCAAGCTCCAGAAGAACTATCTGTACAACTTTTTCCGAAAACGCTGGTACTGTCTCGCCCCGGACGACTCCATCCTGTGCCTGGCAAAGGAGGACTCAGTCATCCTGTCTTTGCTGAGAAGATTTCTGGGTACTTTCTTTGGACTTTTGCGCACCAATTTCATCATCGTCCTGCCGGAAACGGACGAGGTTATCGGCGAGTTCAATCGTAAATTCACCTTGTTTGACCGTTACGTGCTGGATATGACCGCCGACCCGGGACGCAAGCTTGACCGCCGCGTGGCCATCGCTCTTGGGATCATGCTCGATACCGGAGAACGGCGTTGAACGAGGAAAGCTTACCGCCAGCGCCGGATGATCCATGGCAACCGGCAGAAGACGAAACGCTCGAGCAACGGATAGGCTTGGAATCCTCAGCCGGCACTCCTGGGAGCCAACCCGATGAGCCGCCTCTGGTCATCACGGCCAGTATGCTGGCCCCGGTATCTGAACAAGAAAAACGTATCGATTTCGAGAAACAAATGCCGAGATTGGCCTCTCTTGCCCTGGCCATCATTTGCATCCTTGCCGCGGTGTTCATTTGGCAGGCCGCTACGGGCGCTCTGGAGAATGAACAGAGCATCATCGACTCCGGAGCGCTTCATCGCCCGAGCGTTGAGAAAGGGCAGGTCTGGCGACTGATGTCCGCGGTGTTTCTACACGGGGACGCTGCCCATCTGATCTCGAACTGCCTGATGCTTTATGTCCTTGGCATCGCCACCCAGCATGCTTTCGGAGCGATGACCAGTCTGTTGATCTTTCTGTTTGCAGGTCTTACAGGCTCGTGCCTGAGCATTGCCCTCCAGATTGGGCCGTCTGTGGGCGCATCGGGCGCGATCTTCGGATTGCTCGGTGCGATCATCGTCTTCTTTTATCGATTTAAGAATCACTTCTTTATCCGCGACAATCGAATCGGTTTCGTCCTCCTAGCGTGGGCGATCTACAATTTCGCCACCGGATTCCTGACCCCGTTCATCGATAACTTTGCCCACCTCGGTGGTTTCATCGGAGGCGGATTTCTGGCCTTCTTGATCAAACCGCGCCTCCTCGTTAAAGAAGGCCTGATCGAAGAAGCCCCCACGATGTCTCAATGGCAGAATCTGGATCAGAGTTGAGACCAAGAGATTCCTCCATCAAAACCTAACTTTCATGGACATCGACCTGACCACTCTCGAATTACCGGACGGCTGGAGTCGCAAGGACATTACCAGCGGCTGCATTATCGAAGCGCGTGATCCGGCCGAAGAGCTTTTAGTGCCGTTGAGGGTAGTCGGCCTCCACACATTGCGGCTCGACTTTTTTACCTGTGCCAACCGGCGCAATGCGTCGATGCAGTTTCGGCTGACATCACAGCAGATATGGCGGCGGGTGCGGCCAATGAGATTCATCCATGACGATCGCGATGCGATTCAGCCCACCGACATTGTCACGCTTGACGTGCAGGCGGGCGATGGGCTGCACATTCGCACCCAGCCAGTGAACACCATCTCTATCGGTAGGATTGCCCTGACGCCGGCTGTAGCAGGGACACACTCTCCAGGCGAAAAAAAAGTAGCGTTTGTACATGACACCAACATGTCCTTCAGCAAATTCACAGTGAAAGGCCCTGAAGACGTTTACTCGGTCCTCCAGCCTTACATAGACAGCCATGTCACCCATGTTTTCTGGGGCACCGGCGTTGGGACTTACAGCCCGCTCTACGACTCGCAGACACTTGGCTGGCACGGGCAGGAGCAGCAACACTTCATGGCTGACCATCGGGCTCGCACGGCAGTTTTCATGTGCACGCTTATGAAAGCGGGCAAGGATCCCCTTGCGTTGGCCGTGGAGTACGCTCATGCCAACGGCCTGCAGCTCTGGGCCAACCATCGCATCAGCAAAAACCACGAACATGACTTTCGCGACGATTACCCGGGTGGCAGGTTTCTGATCGAACACCGGGACAAACTCGTACTTGAGTCCTCCGGCGAGCCGCACTTTCAAACGGTCGTCTCCCATGCTTATCCCGAGATTCGCCAGATGACCGTCCAATGCCTCATAGAGCAGGCTCGCTACGGGGTGGATGGCATTTACATCGACTTTCTTCGCAAGAGTCCGATCGTCCGCTGGGAAAAGAAGAGCGTGGAAGACTTTGTCATAAAACACGGCTTCGATCCTCGTACGACCCAACCTGAGGGTTTCAAACCGATGTGGTTTGAGCACCTCTGCACCTACCCGACGCTTCTGCTTCGGGAGCTGCGCTCCGCGCTCGAGCCGATTGAACGTGAGCTTGGCAGGCGAATGCCCATCGCGGTCAATGTGATGAGTGGATGGCGATTTACCGATAGCCTGCCTTCGTGCATATTCGATGGGCTCGATCCGTTTACTTGGGCGCGCGAAGGGCTTGTCGATATCGTGATACCCGGCCAGGATCTATGGCTGCAACAGGAGTGTCTTGACCGATACTTTCATGGGGTAAGCGGCACCGCGTGTGAAGTCTGGGGCGCCATTGGTCCGCAGGTGAGAGAGATGCATCGCGGCGGGAAAAATAAGAAGGCGTTCGGCGAGGAGTACGCCGATACCGATCCATGGCGATACCTTCAAGAAGCGCACGGCTATTACAGTCAGGGCGCGCCCGGCGTTGCGCTCTGGGAAGCGCAGGACGTACCGAGCGTCCCGCAAGTATGGAACACCATTAAGCATCGCATCGGTAGCCACACCGAACTACGGAAGGAATTCGGCGATAAGCTCGGACGCTATGACGGGTCAGACAAATTCGAACGGCGATACGTTTAGTGGCCGGCGTGGTGTTCAGCAGGTCCAGGGGTGAAGGAGAATAATTCAGTTGCAGCTTCGGACAGACCCAATGTGGCTGCCTTCTCCGGACGGCAGATCTGCACTCGGGAGAGCACAGCCACGGCAGGTTCCGGGCCTCTTCTAGCCGAAGTCCGGGCTGGTAGCAGCCTGTAGCAACGAATTTCTATTCCTTCGCAAAGCTTCGCGGCACTATTCCCTGGATGATCGCATGATCCGCCAGAACCAGGGCGAGCATGCATTCGACTATCGGCACGGCACGGGGCAGGACACAAGGGTCGTGACGACCTTTGACCTCGATGTTCGTGGGTTCCATCTTGGAAATGTCGACCGTCTCCTGAGAGCGTGGGATGGACGAAACCGGTTTGAATCCGATCCGGGCGACTATGGGCATCCCGCTGGAGATGCCGCCCAGGATGCCGCCCGCGTTGTTGGTACGGGTTCTCATTGCACCATCGTCATCGAGTTCCCAAATATCGTTGGTCTGGCTGCCTCGCAGGCTGCAAATTGGGAAACCGCCGCCAATTTCGACACCCTTTGTCGCCGGGATGGACATCATCGCGTGAGCGATCGCCGCATCAAGTTTTTCGAATACCGGCTCACCAAGCCCAATGGGAACTCCGGTGGCAACAACTTCGATAACTCCACCGACCGAATCCTTGTCCTTTCTAGCATTGGTAATCGCCTCCACCATCTTTTCTGCGATTTCCAGGTCCGCCGTGCGAACAAGATTCGATTCGATGCGCTCGGCGAGCTCTGGATCGAATGGATCCGGACTCGGGCAGGTGACCGGGCCGATCCTCGTGGTGTAAGCAAGTATCTTGATGCCGACCGCCTCAAGCATTTTTTGGGCAATCGCGCCGGCTGCGACCCTTCCAATCGTTTCACGAGCAGAGGCGCGACCGCCTCCCCTCCAATCGTAATGCCCGAATTTCTGCTTCCAGGTGTAATCCGCATGGCCCGGCCTCGGCTTGTTTCGGATTTCCTCGTACTTACTGGAATCAGTGTCTTTGTTGTAAACGAGTAATCCGATGGGTGTACCAATCGTTTTGCCTTCGAAAACACCTGAGAGGATTTCGACCGAATCCAGTTCACCGCGCGGAGTAGTCAATTTACTCTGGCCCGGTCGACGACGATCCAGTTGGCGCTGTATTTCATCGCGTGAGATCTCCAGCCCTGCGGGGCAGCCATCCAAGACGCAGCCCACGGAACTGCCGTGCGATTCTCCCCAGGTGGTGACTCTGAATGCGCTGCCGAAGGTGGATGACATATACTTAAAGAGTAATGAGTAATGGGTAATGAGCCGAGGTCACTGGTCCTCGTCAGATTCACGATTCAGGATTCAGGATGCTATAAAATTCAGCATCTCCGTGTCTGAACGACTTCAGCCCGGGAGCACGGCCGTCTCGCCTGCATCCGGTGAGCTGACACTCACTGAAAAGCAAGAGGGACGCTTGTATTCCCAGGGAAGAGAGCTGAATCCTGCATCCTTTCTAAATCAGTTTCTCTGCGATCTGCACTGCGTTCAGTGCTGCCCCTTTCAGCAGATTGTCGCTGACAATCCACATATTGAGCGCGTTCTCGCAGGAAAGATCTTGACGGAGGCGTCCTACAAAGGTCTCGTACTTGCCGACGCATTCCGATGCGAGCGGGTAGATCTGATTTTTTGGATCGTCCTGCACTACGATGCCCGGGAAGGCGGCAAGTGCCTTCCTTGCCTCTTCCACAGTTATTTTGTTTTCGAACTCCACGTTGACCGATTCGCTGTGCCCTCGCACGACCGGAATTCGGACGGTTGTCGCTGTGACACGGATATTCGGGTCGCTGAAGATTTTTACGGTCTCTTTGACCATTTTCATTTCTTCGTCGGTGTATCCGTTTTCCTGGAAGGCATTTTTCTGCCCGATCTGCGGCAACGCGTTAAATGCGACCTGATGCGGAAAAATCTTGCGCTCGTATGTGGTGCCATCGAGGAGAGCCCTGGTCTCTTCCTGCATCTCAAGGATGGCCTTCGCTCCGGCGCCCGACACAGCCTGGTAAGTAGAAACGACAATCCGCTTGATCCGTGAGATGTCGTAAAGCGGTTTGAGCACCAACACCATCTGTATGGTCGAACAATTCGGATTGGCGATGATGCCTTTGTGTTTGGCAATGGCCCCTGGATTTACTTCCGGCACAACGAGCGGCGTGTTTTCGTCCATTCGAAATGCGCTGGTATTGTCCACCACAACAGCGCCAGCCTTAACCGCCGATGGTGCGAATTCTTTGCTGATAGAGCCACCGGCGCTGAAGAGCCCGATCCTGATGCCTTCGAATGATTCGTGAGTGAGTTCCTGAATCTCAAGTTCTTCCCCCCGCACTTCCACCTTCTTTCCGGCGGAACGATGGGAAGCCAGCAAACGAATTTCATCGGCCGGAAAATTCCGATCAATCAGGGTCTTGATCATTTCCTGTCCAACGGCGCCGGTGGCGCCGACGATTGCGACGGATACACCCATATTTATATCTCCTTACTTCTTCTGATGTTGCCTGATCAAGTTCAGCGGCAAGTCGTCTTACCACCCGTGAGTGGTGAACTGTTTTTTAATCGCTCTTCCTGAACTTCTTATACAAGAGGCCGTATTGAATCGCATCCACCAGGGCCTCCCAACTGGCTTCGATTATGTTTTCAGAAACTCCGACCGTTCCCCAGGTGTGCTCGCCATCTGTGGACTCGATCACCACACGAACCTTAGCATCAGTGCCCGCACTGTCCTCCAGGATATGAGTCTTGAAATCCACCAGCCGGATTTTACTAACCTCCGGATAGATCTCGGCGATGGCCTTTCGCAGGGCGGCATCAAGGGCATTGACCGGGCCGTCCCCATCGGCCGCAGTGTGAATCAGGCGGTCACCGATCTGAACTTTGATGGTAGCTTCGGACAGAGGTTCTTGGTCGTGATCTTTTTCAACGATGATGCGGAACCCCGCACGTTCAAAAAGCTCTTCGTGCCTGTTGAAGACTTTCATGATGTGGAGTTCAAAAGAGCCTTCGGCATTTTCAAAATGATAGCCCTCGTGTTCGAGCCGCTTGACGATGTCGAGCAGCTCGACAATTTCAGGAGCCTTCTTATCGATGTCCGGCACATATTGTTTAACACGCTCGAGCAAAGTGCCGCGGCCGGAGACATCTGAAAGCAGTGTCCCGCGCACGTTTCCGACTTCGCCCGGAGCAATGTGCTCGAAGCTCAGGGGATTTTTCTGTACGCCGTCGACATGCATGCCTCCCTTGTGTGAAAAGGCGTATTCTCCAACGTAAGGCAGCCGCTGATTGTGTGGCAGATTCGCAAGTTCGCTGATGAATCGGGATGCCTGGGTCAGACGGGCGAGTTTGCCTTCAGGCAGGCAGATGCGGTTCATCTTCAGCTGGAGGGTCGGCACAATGCTGCACAGGTTGGCATTGCCGCAGCGTTCGCCATACCCGTTGAAAGTGCCTTGCACCTGGGTGCACCCGAGCTCGACCGCAGCAATGGAATTAGCACCGGCAAGTCCAGAGTCATTATGTGTGTGAATGCCGAGCCTGGCACTCATTCGTTCAGACACAGTCTTCACCGCATGCTGAACTTCGCCGACGAGGGTCCCGCCGTTCGTGTCACAGAGGACGAGCCAGTCTGCCCCACCGTTCTCCGCAGCCTGCAGAGTTCGTATCGCGTAATCGGGGTCGTCCTTGAAGCCGTCAAAGAAATGTTCCGCGTCGTAGCAGACCTCTCGTCCAGCCTGTTTCAGAAAGCGCACCGAATCTTCGATCATCCGCAGATTCTCTTCTTCATCCGTGCGGAGGACATCGTAAACGTGCAGCTTCCAGGTCTTTCCGAAGATGGTGAGCACCTTCATCTGGGAATCGACAAGCAATTTGAGATTGCGATCCTCAGACGGGTCGATACCAGCTTTCCGGGTGCTGCCGAAAGCGGCTATTGTGGCGGTCTGCAGGTCAAGCGAGTTCGCCTCTTTGAAGAATTCGATGTCCTTGTGATTCGAGCCTGGAAAGCCGCCTTCAATGTAGTCGATTCCCAGTTCATCCAGTTTCTTGGTGACCCTGAGTTTGTCTTCGAGGGAAAACGAAACGCCCCCGCCCTGGGTGCCGTCTCGCAGCGTGGAATCGTAAATGAAAACTTTGGATTTTTCGGACATCTGAGCTGAGTTTGTAAGCCTGCAAAAGCGAAGTTAAACATTCGCAGACAAAGGGGATAATCGATTTTCGCGCCGGTGCAATCCCTGCCTGTGGAAATCCATATCACAGGCAGAATTGAGGGGCGGGATGCTAGCAGGTTGAGATCCTGCTGCAAACAGGCAGAAAGGTCCATTCAGCGGTGATTTGAGGGGGCCGGCGGGACTTTCCCTGGTGAGTTGCCACTCCACACCAGCATTGATGAAGACAGGCGAGATTAGTCCTTTTTGCGCTTGTCATCCGAGAATTTGAACGGCTCACCTCCAAGCAAATCCGCGCTGGTAATGGTGGGACACCAATGTTTCTCAATGTGCTCGACCACGAGGTCCGTACCTTCAAAATGGCTGACAAAAGGTGCTCTGCGTGAGTTATACATCGTGTCCGTCAAGTCCCTCACCAATAGGACGTTCTGGCCCTGGTAAGACATCTGGCGTATGGAGAATGGACGCCCCAGAACGCACATGTTGGTGTGGACGCCGAGGACGATGACATTCTCGATACCTCGCTGTTTCATGAGGAAGTATGCCTCATCGCTGTCTGTAATCGCATCGCCCCCCGCAATTTCAATCGATTCAATCTGTCTGCTCCAGGCCCGGCTACTCATGCACTGCGGTTCACAATCGCAACCGCCGTCACTGTCGTCGATGGGTAGTTGCCCCTCCCGGCTGGAGTCCAGGGTGCACCAGTTCCTGAGTGGAACCTCGCTATTCACCTTCGGCGCCTGTTGGGCAAGCTTGCGCTGTGGGGTGTCTTTATAAGAGTCGAGCGTATCGCTTGGCGCGTGAATGATCAGCATGCCTTTCTTGCGTGCCGCCTTGAGGAACTGATCGGCTCGCGGCGCCATTTCCGCCACACGTGTAGTCGCTCCTTTACACCAATGCTTGTCCCACATGTCACAGACGACGACTGCTGTCTTTGCTGGATTCCATTTCAGCGCTTTTTCACCCTCGTGATACTTTCCCCCGGCTTCTTCAATTCGTGTTCGGACTTTGAACCTGAACTCAGGCATTTATTTCTCCTCTCCAGAAATTCCGGACTAAAGGAATGCGGTAAAGACGGGCATCCGCTGAATGCTCACGGCATGACTCCTGTCATCAGGTTCATGATACAGACGACTGCGTGAGCTCCACCGCGGCCCGAAACGCATCAGGCAAGGAAGCAAGGTAATCCTCATCACGATAGACCGGGTCTTTCGCCCACGAAGTGATCGCGGAATCTTTTGCTTCTTTCGGCGGGCCATAGACAACGAAGATAGACCGCCTGCTGCTGCCCGGCCGCTTCAGTCCACGATGAATGGCGCGTGAATCGAATGGCACTGCCATTCCCGCTCTGAGTTTGAGTTGGACGGCTCCTGGAAACATTTCTTCCCAACCAGTTTCACCCTCTTCGAACTTCCGCTCCTCTTCCGGGGTATTCTGCCGGTTGTGCGAACCGGGAACCAGCCAGAAGCATGCATCGTCCTCAATGGCCAGAAGCACCTGAGTGCAGGGCCAGGTATGTATCTCGCGGATTTGCAGCTCTTTCTCTGAATCCTTCCCCCAGGCCGCATACGAATCACGATGCCAACCGCCCCGGTAATCAAACTCGGGCTGCATAGCGAATGCAGCGATTCCGTAAAACGCCAGCTTCGGGCCTGTAAGTCCGCGGCAGAATTGCATGACTGGTTCAGCTACCAGACCCTCAAGGAGTGCCGGACTTGCCAGGTCCGGATGATGCGGATTCTGAAATCGGTGTCCCTCCAGGAAGCCTGTTTCCGAATTGCGTTTAGCGTGCCCCAGCACCAATGCGCGTTCAATGGTTTCTTCATACGCCTGCTGAAGCGCAGGAAGAGAGTCAGGGGCGATGGCGTCCTCGATGATCAGGTAGCCATTTTCGTGATATGAGCAGAGTTGTTCGGCGGTGATCATTTGTTGCTCCAATACTCGAATTACCGATCAGACTAATACGGGCTGCTTCCAGAATTCGGGATTTGTGTTCGACAGAATCTCACGTTGCCGAGGAGTGACTGCGGCCAATGTCTCCTCACGCGGTCGATAGCCTTCCCACACTCCGGCGTCAGCCCGGCCGAGATTCACGATGATTGTCTTGCGCGTGTGGTCAGTAGGGTTTGGGCGGCCGTTATGCAGAAGACCCTCATTAAAAATGATGATGTCTCCAGCCCTCACGTCATCGAAGATATGCTGGCCCGGCAAATCGATACGGCCGTGCATGTCGATTACAAACTGCGCTCGATGCGAACCTGGGACAACCTCAAATTCGCCCTGCCCTGGGCCGACGTCGGTGATGCAATAGAAAACCTTGACCATGGGGCAAATGAACTTCCCGTTTACCACGTGTCCGGTCGGATGAACATTAACGCCCCGATGCCACCCGCCGCCGCCGTAGCCCGGGTAGGTGTAGTAAAGCTCGTTGTCTATATGTTTGTAGTCTTCGCCAAGGAATTCCTGAATGAACGGCACAACAGAAGGGTGATCCCAGAAAATCGCAAACCGCGGATCCACGTCGATGATACGGGAAACCGGCCGGTTTGAGTGTCGCTTCATGCCTTCGGGGAAATCGGCATTCAGTGCTTCAAGATCCACATCCTCTGCCTCCTTTCCCCATTTAAGATATTCGTTGACCTCGTCTGGCTCCATGGCTCCCCGGAGGTGCAGGAAACCGCGTAGGTCAAATTCAAATCGGGCATCGTCTGTAACTTCAAAGGTCTTCATACTGTGTTGGCTAATTCTAAGTTTTCAGAGAGTGTTAACAGCCTCACCACTTATCCGTCACTACACGAGTCATCTGCTCCTCGCTAAGAGAAGCCAGCGTCCCGGCCGAAGCAGACTCGGCTTCGTTACTACGCACCCAGAGAGGGGTTGTCAAGACCTGGACGTTGATGCGATCCCGCCGCTGACAAGTCATCGACCAATCCCGTTTCGGCAAAGTTCCGCACCAGGGCGAAACCTTTGCAATCGAATTCCCAGAGTTGTTCCTTGGTGAGATTCATGAGTGTGACTACAAGCGACGTGATTAATCAGGATTACCTTCATTCCCAAATTTTATCCTGATCATTTGATTTGCCTTTACTTTCTTTTTCACCACCTGCTTGTCCTGCCAGACTACGACGATGTCACACTCCTCTTCACTTCCGAGGCCGAAATGTGCCAGAGCTTCTTCACCACTGGAATAACCGTTGCCGATACTGATGTCACGCCTGCCGATGAATGCATTTTTTTCATCGGTGCTCCCTGGCCGGTAGAGCCGAACTGTGGCGCCAACTCCCATTGCATTGAAGCCGCTGCCTTCGCCCACCACTTTTAAAATCAGCCAATGCCCGCCCTGCGAGGTATTTCGCCATAAACGCGAAGGCACTTCCGGTAGCCAACCGGTCATGAACAGATCAAGGCGGCCATCCCGATCAAAGTCCGCGACCGGAGCCGAGGCAAAGTATTCAACTACGCGACCGTACGGCGGTTTGGAGAATTGAGGAACACCCTCTCGATTCCCCAGGTTTCTGAGAATCATTGGTTGGAGTTCGTCCCTCTCGTTTTGGTAAAGAACTGGCACGTAAATGTCCACCAGGCCATCGTTGTCGAGATCCACAAGCGACACGTGCGCCGTCTTGAACCGGTGTCCCGTCAGACCCTTACTCGGAAAGTAGCCAGAGACTCCCGCGTCATCCGAAATTTCACTGTAGACCGGCGAACCGTTCAGCAATTTCTGATTGAGGTAGACATGCAGGCGGCACGGCTGCCCATGCTCGGTAGTCACAAGGTCGAGCAGTCCATCGCCATTCAGGTCACCGAACGCAGCACCGCAGGTGAGCGCGTCGCCATCTGCAACCGTAGGCTTCACGAACGTCCCCGGCTGTGATTCCCGATACTTTCCGTTGGCTGAACTGATAAACATCCGGTTGCTCTGCGCGACGAAAACATCCAGCTTGCCATCATTGTTTGCATCACCTGTCGCCAATCCGAGCGCGGGGGTACCGGCGGAGGGGAAACCGAGCTTTTCGGTGATGTCTTCATAAACCCACTTCCGCACAAGTCGCAAAACGTGCAACCGCCCACCTGAGCCCAGGATGTGCTGGTAATCACCATCCGTAAGAACCAATTCGAGGCTGCCGTCCTGATCAAAATCGATGACCGTGGCGTTGCGTACCGCCAGTCGCTCCGGCCAATCGCCGGCCTTGGGGGTGACATCTTTGAACTTTCCCCCGCCAACATTTTCAAAGAGTACGCTCGGATAGTGATGTTTAAGACGGACATGGTTGGAAACGAATAGATCCAGATCCCGGTCGCCATCGAGGTCAGCGAAAATTGCGCAAGAAGAACGTGCTCCCTTTTCCATCAAGCGAACTTCTGCATCCGGTGAAAGCACAAAACCACTCTCCCGATTCAGCAGGAGCTGGTTCGGGATGATGGCATCTTTCGTACTGTAGAGTGGCCGATCGGCAAAAGCGCCGACGTAAAGGTCCGGACGGCCATCATCATCCACATCACCCCACGCCGCAGCGTGACCAGCAGACCAATTCTTCAGCAGGCCATCAAGCCCGCGTTCGCTGGTGACATCCGTAAAGGCTGGGCCAGTCTCCGCGTTAACACCCAGAGCCAGAAGTATCAGAATGGGTACAGGCATTCTTCAGTTAGTCAGTTTCTCTTCCAATATTGAACTCCGGCTACGACCGGGGCCTGTCCCCGGTGCGCCATGATCGGGAGCCAAGCCTTTTACCATACCTCTGTAATTTGCCAACAGCGTATGCAGGCAATCGTTTTTTCAGTCCCGAAGGAACACCGAAAAGTAGCCGCAGGTTTCAACCGGTTGCAAACCGGGAGAATTGTGGAAAACAGGACAAGAGCCCCGGGAGCAACCGCAATCCCTTGAAGGAGGTTGTTTACTTCTTTCTGGGAGACGAGCCCATGGCAGATGAAGTATCCTTTTTCATTTAATTGAGATCGTTGCGCTGTTGTAATCCTGTTTTTCATGAAACCAGTCCATGGGATTCCCGCCGGGGACTCACTCTCCTGACACAGTCCAATCCAATGAGAATCCCACTCCTCTCACTCTTCTTTTGCCTGCCTGCCCTGAACGCGCTTGAGAACATTGCGTCTCCTGCACGCGATGGATTTGTGTTCTCTTTCCAGGCCACCTTCAAAGAAAAAGAAAGCCACCTGATTTTTCGCCTCAGCGGAAACGACTCTCACACGCTGCACCTCTCAACCAACAAACTGGTGGCTCAAAAATCACGCGGCCTTGTCCAAAAGCACAAGGAAGAATGGAAGCTGAATAAAGGCATCGAATACAGATTTCTAATCCAGTGCCGGAAGAAGTCCTTCGCAGTCTGCGTTGATGGCCGTCGAGTAATGTCCCTTCCCCGAGAGGAGGGCGACATCAGTTTGACTGTAGAAGAGGTAAATGACGCCACCATTGTGAGCACACGATTTCAACCCTGTGAGACCGTGCATTTCGCCGATGATTTCATGCGGCAGGAAGACCAGGGTTCAGGGTGGGAAACTCTCACCGGAATATGGCAATTGGCCAGAGCTACCCAGTTGGAGTTCGCGGCAAGCCCGTTCAGGCTTCAGGCCATTGAAGGCCACGAGGCCCAATGCGTGAAGGGCTTCCCATTCTGGCGCGACTATCTGTTTCAAGCATCCACCCGAATTCATAACGATAAAGCTTCAACGGGATTAGCCTTTTATCGATTGGGCGACACCGAGTTTCTCTTCCGATGGAACGGCACAACAAAACTGTTCGAACTTCTCTACAAGAGCGGTAAGGAAACAGAAATTCTGTCTACGCGTGAGGGGGATCTCGAAAAACGGCAGTGGTATCGGCTCGGCGTCGCCGTATGCGGAACGCTCGTGCGATGCTTTGTCGATGAAACAGAGGTTTTGCGCGGGCATTCTGACCGCCTGGCTCAAGGCGGAATCGGCCTCTATGCATCGCATGGGTCTGAGCCGGTCGAGTTCGACGACGTTCTTGTTGAAGGGCTGCCGTTCGAAGAGGGCCTGTTTTGGTCCATGAAGCATAGCGAGCTCGTACGGTGGATTCGCTCCGCTCAGCCCCACAACGAAATCATTAATCCAACATTCATCAACGACCGGTACATGCAGAATTGGACTTCCGATTCGCAGGCAGTAACAAGCAAGGAAGAGTTGCTCGCGACATCAGGGAAAAGTCATTACGGCTACACTTTCTTCCGCGCACCATCAGACTGGTGGCGCAGCACAGGCCGCTGGGACGCCTACTCACGCTGGTCGTGCCGCCCGGAATGGAGTTTCTTTGCCGGCACGGATGATCAACTTGCACTCATCTGGAACAAGCGGCGATTCCCCGGCGATATCTGCGTTGATATTTATGCGGCAAACCCAATGGTCACCATGCGTCCGCCCTTTTACGGTGAGACGAGCCTGAACCTGACCATCTGTGGTGACGGTGAAAATCCATTTTCCGGTTACACCGTTTCCATGGGTGGATGGAATCTACCAGTCACAAATCTCTATAGACAAGACAAAGTAGTGGCCGCGAGCACAGAAGCAATCATCCCCGTCAGCAAGCCATCCGGCTATCATCGAGAATGGTTTCATCTGCAATTAGCAAGAAGAGGCGAACGCGTGTCTTTCTCATTCGAAGGAAAGCAGACTTTCGAGTTCGAAGACCCAAAACCCCTTAAGGGTTCAAGAGTTGGCATTTGGTCCCTCGAATCTGGGGTTTCAATAGCGCGGGCCCAGATAAAATATTCAGATGAAACCGAGATGTGGACAAAGATCGAAAAGAAGAACGAGCTGAAGGAAGCGGAGGGATGGCACACGCTGGATGGCGACCAGGGCGCGCTGCCGATAGCGATGAATGAAAGGGGCAGGCAATTTGTTCGGCTGATCAATAAGAGACCTGGTGGCACGTTCGCCGCCTCTCCTCCCGGATTGCCCATCAATCTGGCGAAAAGCCCAGTGATTTCGTTCAGCTATCGTACGACCGAGGCTGCAAGAGCGAATATCTACCTGCAGATAGGCGATCATTGGCATCAACTGAGATTCACCGGGCCGGCAGATACGCGATCTCCAGTGACAAAGCTCGGCGAACTCCCGTCCGTAAAATCAGACGGCAAATGGCACCAGGCGCGATTCGATCTATTTCCGGCCATTCTGAACAGCCACACCAAAGAACCCTTCATCATCCAGACAATCAGGATCGGGCTCCTGGAATCAGGTGATCTCCTGGCTGCTGCCCTTGGCGCTAATCCGAGGGGGACCCATTGGGACATTGCTAACCTTGAATTCAGCGCTTCAAGGGAAACGATGAGTAGACCGACTCTTAGTCAAGAGAAAGATCCCCTCTTCGAAGATTTCGAGCAAGGCATAGACAATTGGGAAAACTTCGGCGGGCTCGATGGGGCCATGCCTTTTGCCGATTCGGATGCGGGAGGTAAGGGCACTTCACTGCAATTATATAAAGCGACCCACGGCGGCGTCTTTGGTGCACGATGGAAGATCAAGGCGATCAACTTGAATGACCATCCTGTACTTGAATTGGATTATCGGATGCCGGAGAACGTCCGGGTAGGCCTGCTTACGAGGATCGGAAACCAATGGTTCAGCATCGTTTTTTCACCAGCAGCGAATGCACAATTCAGCAATCAGGCGGCGGTGAAAGTGGAAAGAGATAATCAATGGCACTCTCTGCAACTCCCCCTGCTTGAGCTCTTCACAAGGACATTCCCAAACAATGATTCTCGTTGGGTGAATGAAATTATTTTCTCCGACCAGGGCGAAAACAGTCCCAATGGCTACCGGGGCAATATCAAAGGAACACGCTACTGGTTGGATAACGTCAGATTTGTTCGGGGGGATAAAACCAAGACCACTGAAACCTTTAAAGCCGATAGCCAACCGGAAATCCCGCAGCCCCTCGTAACCGTAAAGTATCCGGAAACGCTCTTCTTCGAATCCTTCGAATCGAACAGGATGCCGTGGCGGGACTGGTGTGAAGGGACGGTCATGCTCGCTCCGCTCGGCCCGTTTGGGGAGCATTGTGCCCGCATTTTTGGTTATCGCGAAGACGCCTACTTTTCCACAATGCTTTGGGAGAGCTGGGTCGACCTGGATCGTTACCCAATCCTCAGTTTCGATTACCGGCTTCCTCCGACGGCCTCACTCGGTTTCGCCGTCAACCTTGATGATTACTTTTATCTGCTGCCTTTCTCCAGGCAGGTAAACCTGGAGACGCTCAATGCAAAAACGAAGGCCGAATATGTAACCACGCTGGCAGGTGACTGCATTGCCGATGACCGGTGGCACTCCACTGAGATAAATTTTCTCGACTACCTCAAGAAACGTTTTCCAGACCGGCAATCATTTCGAATCCGAGACCTGCGAACCCAGACCATGGGTGGCGGCAACCCCCTTGGGCAATCCTGCTATTTCGATAATGTAGCTTTTCATTCCAGAAGAGCCGGAGAGGTCAAAATAGGTTGGAAAGTGTCTGAACAAACGACACAGGTGAAATACAGTTTGAGTGTGAAGCCTGAAGTTGCCGCAGAGCAGTTCGGATCCGATGGAAGCAATGAAATAGTTAAGAAGCTGGCGGCAGGTACTTACTATTTTCATCTGTCAGCAATGAGTGGCGATGGGGCCTGGGCCGAACCCGTGCACAGAAAAATAGTCCTGGAGTAGTCCAACCTTGAGCCTTTGAGAAGATTTGGTGTTCGATGTCATTCACCCTCCAGAACATCACTGGCCGTGCCGGAAGGCCTGCAATCTGGCAGAAGGAGGTAAGCAGCGGTGACCGGCAAGCTTCGGGGCAAGGAGACAGGTTCATGGATTCTCGACACCGCAAAAAATTCGCGCACCCAAGAGAGAATGACCCGATTGTGGGGCCGCTGGTTTGAGGCATAGTAATTCGCCAGTTCAGATTTGATGAAACAAACATCATGGTCTTTAACAGCACGGCAATCGGTTATCAGCTCGATTCTTTCGGCATCGTTTTAGATGGAGTGATCTGGTGAAGTGTTTCTTATTGTTCTTCCTGGCGGTGTCGCTGAAGTCTCCGTTCGCTGACACCGTGGCGCCGACCGAAGCTTTATCTGCCGCCGAACAGCGGGAGAAATTCAAGCTTCCGAAAGGCTTCGAAATCCAGCTCGTCGTGAGTGAGCCCGATATCGGCCAGCCGATGAATCTGAATTTCGACGCACGAGGCCGGCTATGGGTCACGCATTCCGTGGAATATCCCTATCCCGCCAAAGGTGAAGGTGTCGATGAGCGGTCTGAAAAATTTGCGGGAGGCGGTAAAGATGCTCCTCGAGATAAACTCACCATTGTCGAAGGCATCAGCGGAAAGGGCGTCAAGAGAATTATCCATTTTGTGGAAGGCCTGAACATTCCTATCGGCCAGACCCCCATTGGGAATGGCGATTCGGCGATCGTCTACAGCATTCCAAATATCTATCTCCTCAAAGATACGGATGGCGACGGAAAGGCCGACGAACGGACGCTCCTGTATGGCAAATTTGGCAATCACGATACCCATGGAATGGCGAGTTCTTTCACCCGCTGGATCGATGGCTGGATCTACGGCTGTCACGGATTCTCGAACAGTTCAGAAGTGCGCGACTCTTCCGGCAATGTGGTCAAAATGAAGTCGGGCAATACATACCGTTTCCGTGAGGATGGCTCTCACTTTCAGCAGTTCACCTGGGGCCAGGTAAATCCATTCGGAATGACCTTCGACCCCTCCGGCAATCTCTACAATTCAGACTGTCATTCGATGCCGGTCAATCTCCTCCTTCGGGGAGCACAATACCCCCACTGGAACAGCCCGGGCCCCCTCGGTTTTGGGCCCTACATTATTTCTCACAGCCACGGTTCTACGGGGATCAGTGGTCCGTCGTTCTATGCAGCGGAGCAGTTCCCCGAGGAATACCGTGACAATCTTTTCATCTGCAATCCTGTCAATGGGTTGGTTCATCGGGATCGGCTCAAGCAGTTCGGTTCAACCCGCAAAATAGTCGATCAGCTCCCGGATTTTATCTCTTGTGATGACCCCTGGTTCAGGCCGGTAGATTCCATCGTCGGGCCCGACGGGGCTCTTTACATCGCAGATTTTTACAACGCCATTATCGGCCACTACGAAGTGCCACTGAATCATCCCAAGCGTGACCGAGAGCTTGGGAGAGTCTGGCGGATCGTTTATTCCGATAATGATTCAGGACTTCCTGCACCCGATCTGACGAAGTTGGGGGCCATGGAGTTAGTTCAGAAACTCTCTGACCCGAATCTGGCAGTTCGAACTCTGGCAACTAACTATCTTGTGGATACCAGAAAAGGGTTGGTGACTGGTAAAGTTCGAACAGCCATGCGCAAAGGTAGCCCGTCCCAACGTGCGCACGGCCTTTGGGTGATCGAGCGCAGAAAGGGTCTCTCAAACAGCGAGATCACAGACCTTGCCGCAGATAAGTCCGGTATCGTCCGAACTCATCTCATGCGTGCGCTTGCCGAACGAAAGGAATGGAATCCGGTCGTCCTCGGGACGGTGCTGAAGAGTATGTCTGATCCGGATCCTGAGGTTCTCCGCGCCGCCGCGGACGCCCTGGGCCTGCATCCCCGTTTTGCCAGCCTGAAGCCCCTCCTGTCTGCATGGCTGGATGCGGCCAAAGAGGATTCTCTGCTGATTCACACCATCAAACTGGCTCTGCGTGAACACCTCAACACTGCCGAAGTGGTGAACCACATGTCCGACATTGAATTCACCCCACAAGAGTTGGAGTTGCTGTGGGTTGTTGTTCCGGCGGCCGATGCCGGGCCGATTGCGGGCTTCGTGCTCAAGCACCTGGATACCGGCGTGATGAGCTTCGAGAGGCTCAAACAAATGACGCCTTACTTGTGCCGTCAGGCGGACGCTTCTCAACACCGGAAGATCATTCAGTTTGTCCGCCGGGAATATAGCCAGGAGGTATCAAAGCAGTTCAGTCTTTTTGAATCTGTTCACGAAGTATCAGCCGGGCGGGCAGAACTTTCCCAATTGAGGCCAGAGCTTGGGGAATGGCTCAGTGCAATGGTTCCCGATCTGTTCAAAGACCTGGATACACCCCATTGGGTGAATTTTGCCCTGCCCGAACTTCCTCCTTCCGCATCCCCCTGGGGATTGCGTGAACGGACATGTGAGGACGGTCGGAAAGCAATGTTTATCGACAGCATTATGAATGGTGAGCAACTTACCGGCATCTACCGCAGCCGGCCTTTCAAAATCCCTGAAAAACTGACCTTCTGGATCGCTGGTCATAACGGTAAGCCGGGGAACACATCGCCACAGGTAAACCACATACGCCTGAAGTTAGTGGAATCGGAGAAAGTCGTCGCACGACAGGACCCGCCCCGGAATGACACTGCAAAAAAGATTGAATGGGAACTCAAAGACTACGAGGGTGACGAGGCTGTTCTGGAAATTGTCGACGCGGACAGCGGGCCGTCTTATGCCTGGCTGGCCGTCAGCCGCTTCGAGCCGGAGATCGTCCGAGTGGAAAGCCATGGGCTGAAGCAGGGCAACTCGTTTCTGAAAATGCTGGGCATTTATGCCTTGGGCGAGCACACGCGAGCGGTTATCAACATAGCGGAAAATAGTCAGCAGGCTGTTGAAACCCGTCTTGCTGCAGTCGAGGCGGGCATCCAACTCGGACAGAGCGAAACGATTCTGCCATTGCTTTCCAGCTTCATCAGTCATCCGGATCTGACGACTTCCCAGAGGTCGAAGGCCATCGAACTGTTGGCGGGAATGAAGACCCCCGCGGCCCGAGATAGCCTCGCCGCGGCATTCACGAGCGCTACTGCAGATTTGCAAAACGTACTGGCCCTGGCCCTGGCCCAGACACCGGAAGGAGCAGAATCCCTTCTACAGAAAATTACCAGGGGCGAAGCTTCGGCGAGAATCCTTCAGGATAAAAAGGTGAACGAGCGGTTTATGCTCCAGGCATCTGCTGAATCCAGGGAGCAGGCCGGTGAATTGCTCAAGGAGCTTCCCCCGGCGGATGAGGAACTGGCTAAGAACATCCTGGCCATTCGTGATGCATATCCAAAGGCCGCGTCCTCAGCATCGCGAGGTGAATTATTGTTCCAGAAGCATTGCATGGCCTGTCATCGTATCGGCAGCGAAGGTGCAACAGTCGGCCCCCAATTAGACGGAATTGGTCGACGAGGGGTTGAGCGGCTCCTGGAAGACATTCTCGATCCAAACCGGAATGTGGACGCGGCATTCGGTACGATCAATATAGCGACTAATGAAGGAGACATAGTTTCGGGGCTCAAAGTCGGAGAAGACGCTGAGGCAATTGTGATTGTGGATTCTCAGGCCATAGAACATCGGATACCTCTCGATGAGATTGCACAGAGGAAGCCTTCGCGTCTGTCGCCGATGCCGTCCGGGTTTGCAGAAGTGCTGAAAAGAGAAGAGATTCACGATCTCCTGGCATACCTGATTTCCAAAATCCTGAGCCCGAAGGAATAGCGTCGGAGGAAATACACATCTATCTGACCTATCGTAGTCCGTCTGTTCCGCCTTCTCACATTTCCCACTCCCACACCCTTACCCTATGAATACTCCCATCCGTTTCGGCGTCATCGGCGCCATTGGCCGTGGCGCTGGACACCTCCGTGCAATTGAGATTCATCGTGATGCGAAGCTTGCAGCGCTTTGCGATCTGAAAGAAGAGCAAGTTACGGTCCGCGCAAAGGAACTCGGCGTCCTCGCCTTTACCAGTGCTGAAGAAATGATGGATTCGGGCGAGATAGACGCCGTCATTGTCGGCACTCCCATGCCACTGCATGTCCCGCAATCGATCATGGCTCTTGAGCGTGATATTCACGTCCTTGCCGAAGTGCCGGCGGGTGTCTCGATCGAGGAATGCCGCGATCTGGTTCTTACTGAAAAGAAGAGCAAGGGCGTTTTCATGATGGCGGAAAATTATTGCTACATGCGACCGAATGTGGTGGTGAAGGCGATGGCCCATGCGGGCCTTTTCGGTGAGCTTTATTTCGGTGAGGGCGAATACACCCACGAACTGAAAGGCTTGAACGAGATCACGAAGTGGCGGCGGAAGTGGCAGACCGGCATCAATGGCAACACCTATCCCACTCACAGCCTTGGGCCGGTCCTTCAATGGTTCGGCAATCAAAGAGTCATCTCGGTAAGCTGCGTGGGTACCGGGCACCATTATCGCGATCCGAGGGGCGACCAGTATGAGAATGAAGACGCTAACTTTACTGCCTGCCGTCTTTCCGGTGGAGGGCTGGTAAACCTGCGACTCGACATGCTCTCCGATCGCCCGCACAACTGCGCCTACTATTCACTCCAGGGAACAGACGGCTGCTACGAAGCCACTCGAGGTCTGGGGGATCAACCGAAAGTCTGGATTCGCTCCCACCACAGTGAGAAGAGTTGGCATCCTCTTGCGGATTTCTACGACGAGTACCTGCCCGAGCACTGGAAGAATCCGCCAGAAGAAGCAGGCAAAGCCGGTCACGGCGGCGGCGACTATTGGATCGCCCAGGACTTCATCGACGCCATCCTGAAAGAATGTTCACCACCCATCGGGATTCATGAGGCCCTGGATATGACTCTTCCTGGGCTTGTCAGCCAGATATCCATTCAACAAGGCTCGTCCTGGGTTGCTGTCCCGGATTCGAGGAATTGGTAATGAGGGGTATCACCGGGTTGCGATCAGCGATGTTGTTCCAGGAAGCGACTGTTCCGTTTCAATAAGATCAATCTTTTCGATGGGAAATCAGGTGGTCGCTGAGGATCGCTATATTCTGACTGAACACCGCACTGGAGATGTACTGACTGTTGAGTTTGAATTTTGGCTGTCCGACCAATGGCTCTCCGGCGTATGTACTGATCCATCGACCTTGATCATCCAAATCCCGGATGATTCGAAGGACTTGCGATTCCAACCCACTGTCAGTTCCGCTGACCGGTCGCTGTCCCATATTCAAAGCGTTGTATTCTTTTTCGAGTTCACCCAATCGGGATTCCGTCTTCCAGCCGTAATGCTCCGGCAGATTCGAGTCGTCAGTCGTCAGTTCGTACTTTTTGCCGTTCCGAACCATATAAAGCGGTGTGTTTGTCTTGAGTTGGTAATAGCGGGCAAGACGACCGTCAGGCAGAAGTGACCGCTTCAGGTAGGCAATCGCATGTGGGATTGGTTCCAATAATTTGCGGTTCCCCGTCGTGACAAAGATTTTCATCAGTGTTTCTATGACCTCCTGAGACTCGTCACCGGAAACTCCAGGTGGTTCGAATTTCCGAGCCCAGATCGGTTGCATGGCGTAGTTGTATTGTTGAGCCCAGGCGGGCTGCGGATCGGGCATCTGGGCAAGAATCAGAAAATCGCCAAGGCGGTTCAATGCGGCCTGGTGTTTGTCGTCTTTGTATATTCGATTAGCGAGAATCAAGGCATCAGCGACATATCCGCAAACGTTGTCGTTGAGCGAATACATATCCCAGTAGTTCTTAATCCGACCTTCCGTTTTCCAGTCGTAGTCCGGGTAACTCGCTTTCAACACGGGCTGTTTCGAGACGGGCAACTTCCACCCTTGTGGAAATCCGCCGTTGGGAAACTGCGCTGCAAGCAACGCATCGAGAGCCATGACAGCGGATCGATGAATCTCTGTGTTCTTAAAGTCGAGCGCTTCGTCCACCAGCATGACGAGCTGTATTGCAGATTGAGTCTGACCGTCGTCGAGTGATGAGGTGCCCTCGCGATGCGTGTCTCCTCCCGAATATTTATGGCCCTGGCCGCGCCCTTTGAGGTCCATTGAATTACTCCAGCCACCGGAACGAAGTTGACCGTACACGAGAGCACTTGCAGCTTCTTGGGCCGCCTCAAGATAGTAACGGTCGCCGGTAGCTCTGTAGGCTTTCAAATAAGCCATGCCGACCGTCGGTGTGCCCGGCGGTTGCACCCAGGCTTGATCGCTTGTCGCCAGACCTTCACCCCATCTTTGAGAAAGATCGAGGCTGTAGTAATAAACGTATCCACCGTGCGATGCGACCCTGGTGCGGTAGAAGGTTGCGGCCTTGTGTATCGCCGAAACAACGCGTTCGTCTGCACGGAGGTCTTCACCGCCGCAGGGCAAGATGGTGGCATTGAGCAACAAACAAACCGCGAAACCGGCGAGGAGGTAGCGTCGTAGATCCAAGGTGTGGTTTCCATGTGCAGAAAGTGACAGCAGACCGGTGACTGGAAGGCAGCCAGCCATGATCTTTGGGACAAATAGATGCGCTTCGTCATGGCATAACAATTCAAAGAACATGCCTCTTCGCGTCGATACCGAATGCCACCAGGCAAACCGGACATTGTGCCTACATCGATATCTCATCATCCATTCGAAGCTAAAGCAATCACACGGGATATCTGGGGTCATCCTGAATTAAGGGATCGTCGATTCCATACATCGTCGTTGAGAAGAGCGTGGCCTTATGAAGCCGTACTCGGACGGCCACCTGTTTGCCCTGAAGGGATGACAGGTTTGAGCCCCCGCTCCAAGTCACGGGGCGATGCGTATGGTCGCCGGTCAGCGTACCGCAATCTTCAAACTTGAAGCCCTCCAGGCCCGGGAAGGGTTGCGGTGGCCAGACGAGACGATCCGCCAGCTCAAAACGAATCCAGCCATCCGACTCTGTCCTGAAATTTGCCAGAAGCCTGTCGCCGCAGGTTTGGAGCTTGATCGTGAACTCTCCATCGCCCTCCGCGTGAACGCCCGCCAGACGATCTTCCGGCCATTCGGCCCAGCAGTAGTAGGTGGGGCTGGATGTAGCGCGCAGATTTTCGTTGTACCACTCGTTGTGGTATTGCCCCCCGCAATGGCACAGCAGGCGGAATTTTCCCTCGCTGCTGAATCGCTGGAGGTCCGGCTCAGGGTAGATGTAGCCTTCATCGTCGGCACCGGCATCGCCGCAAGGGATGATTGCCTGACGGGTGAAACGTGACCAGTTGAGGCCGTTACTGCTGACCGCTAACTGCCCATAGACCGTATCGGTGCTCTGATGGTAAATGCCCGGAAACATCAGATGAATGTCGGGCCGGCCGGGGTAGACCGTATAGCCATTCGAGTAGAGACTCTCATCAGGTCGATCGTCTGAGCTGTGATGGTGAACTACCTTGCTCGGGGGCAGGTTTTCGAAATCAGGTGACTCGCAATAAGAGATGGCTCGTCTTCCGCCGTAAAAGCCACGCAGGTAGGTACGGTAAATTTTCTTCGCTTCGTCGTAGTAACAGATATTGTGAGTGTCGTGCCATTCCTCCAGAACGGGCTTTTCAATCGGTGTGAAGTGGATGCCGTCCGGAGAGTTCAGGCCCAGCATTTTTCCATGGAGGCTCACGGGCAGCGTTTCTTCTCCAGCCTTTGCTGCATTCTTCACATCGAGGCGCCGATGGCCTTCATCGTTGTCTATCTCTTCCCCCGGCTCGCCTTCCCACCAGGATTTGAAATACATGCAGCGATAACGTTTCTCCGGTGGTTCATCAGGGCATTTGAACACGTGAGAGTGATTGGATCCCAGCCCGTCCCGCACCGCATTGTTGGAGGTGCTGCCGTCTATCTCAATGATCCCGAGTTCCGGCTTCAGCCATTCAAAACCATCATCGCTTTCCGCGTAGAGGAGGTATTGAGCAAGCGGCTTGCTGTGTCTTGTCATCGAATACCACATACGATAGCGGCCATCATCCCTGATGACCTGGACCCAACCCAGATTGCCAGTTTCCCATGGCTGGTCAGCTCTGAGAATTGGTTCGGTCTTCTTTGCCTGCTCGACCCGCAGTTCTATGCCGAGAGGAACATCGCATGGGACGTTTTCACGTCTGTCCGTCCAAGCGCAGGCTCCGACGTGGATAGAGTCCCATGAAATAAGAGGCGTGATGTGCAAGTTCCGAACCTCATTTCTTCAGCACGTGCAAGCCGTCAAGGACACCGCCGGCCCAGAGTGATTTATCGGGGGCTTCGAAGAGGCAGCGGATGGGCAGGGGGCCGGGGAGAGATTCTTTCCATTTCTTTCCGTTCCAGTAACGCAGGCCGCCGCTGAACTGGGAACTGACCCAGACACGGCCGTCGGAAGTAGCGGTCAGAAGGGTGATGCTTCCTTCTTCGGCGAGGTCGTGCTGCCAGGACTTTCCGTCATAGTGCCAGAGGCCGTTGGCGCTGGTGGCGACCCAGATGCCGCCGGCTGCGTCACTGGTCATCGATAACACGGCGCTCTTTTCATTCTTAAGATGAGAAGTCCAGCCTTTGCCGTCGTAGACCATGACGCCTCGGCCCCACAGCCCGCACCAGATACCGCCCTTTGAGTCCTCCGTCATGGACTGAACATTCGTGCCTTCGATGTGGTGGACTGCCTTCGAAACCCCCTCTTTGGGATCGACTTCGTAGACGCCATTGCCGTCGATGAGGATCCAGACGTGGCCATTCGATGCGCGAAACAGATCGGCGACACGCTCCTTCTTAAAGCGCTCGACGGGGGCCCAATCCGTGCCGCTGCTTTCATATAAGAGGTTTTCTTCGGTCCCGCGATTCTTCCCGATAGTCCAGATAATGTCCTTCTGAAACTGAATCAGTGGTGCGACAGTATTGCCATTAAGTGTGTCCAGAACTTTGCCCTGATTGTAGAGGATGGCGCCGCCGCCGTGTCCGATCCAGTATCGTTCTTCGCTGAGTGGGAGGATGTCCCAGGCGTTGACGCGAATCGGCTGGTCTTTCTTTTCTTTGTCGACAAGGGTCGTGAACTTTCCAGCCTGGTAGTAGCCGATCCCCTGCATCGTGCCGATCCAGAGCCGGCCGTCACTATCGGCCTCAATGAACTGTATTTCATTACCGGACAAGCCTTCGGTGTTGTCCGTGCTGTGGTTTTTCCATTTATCGGCAGCGGTCGAGAGAGCGCAGAGAGAGAGGAGGGCGAACAGTAGTTTGGTATGGTGCATGATGATGGGGTGGGTCAGAGAGTGAAGATTGGCGGACGTGAATTGCTTTTCAGTTTTTGATGAAATTTTTCAGATTGGCAGGTTCCTGCTTTGGAGCTTGCCTGTAATTTTCACTTTCTTTCTTTCCGAGAATTCGCAGGCCATCAGAAGAGAGAAAAAAGTGAAGATTACAAGCAAGATTAAAAAGTAAGAGGGGGTGGATCACCTCTAATATTTTTTTGAAAACTCGTCTTTTGACACCAGGTTGCCATTGAGCCAGTAGCGGGTGCGGGCCAGGGTGCCGTCGCCTTCGTATTCTTTTTCTTCGCCGTGCATACTGCCTTTCTTGAATGGAACCTCGCGCTTCATTTTACCATCGGAGTAGAATTCCTTGACGATACCCTGAACCTGGCCTTTTTTGTAACTGATGACGCGGCGCGGCTTACCTGTCTCTGGCCAGAAGTCGGTAAGAACTCCGTTGGGCTTGCCGTCTTTCATTTCGCACTCGCGAATCACTTTACCCTCCCTGTCAAAAGATCGCGCCTTGCCCTCTGCTTCGCCTTTCTTGTAAAGCGTCTCGGAGCTTACCTGCTCGTTTTCATGATATGTTTTCTGCAAGCCTTCCCTCTCGCCCTTCAGCCAGGAGTTCTCCGCGTAGAGGAAGTATTTCCCACCTGGTGATGCCCGGAAAATCTTCTCAGTTCCTTCCATTGTTCCGTTTTCGTATGGCACGGTGCGAGTCAGTCTGCCGTCTGCCAGAAAGAATTGCTCTTCGCCGTGCGGCTGGTCTTTGGTATCGAGGGGTACTGCGGACTGGATGTAAGGCTCGAACTTATTGGAACTGCTGGAATGCCCGAAGTCGTAATACTCGCCAAAGGTGACCTGAATTTTCCAGCCGTCAGGAAGCCCCTTGATGACCTGCTTGAAGATCCTCCTGCAGCGCTCGGGGATGTCTTCCAGCTTTGTGGCAATGACCGTCATCTTTTTGTCTTCTGAATCGGCGTCTTGGGAGTGGACAGCGAGTGGACAGAGCGTGGACACAAAAAGAATCGTCAGGTGCAGGTATCGCGTCTTCGTAATTGGGTTCATAGGATTGCAAGTCTGAATATTTCTTGGAACAGCCGTATCGGTTTCTTTGAACGGGAAAGCAGGGAGGATACGGAGACTATTCAGTCTCTTCTCTGTTGCCTCCTGTTTAGATTTGCCTACTTACTCTTCCCAAACAGAATCCGAAAATCGTGAGCGGGGATGAAGACATTTGGCCCGTAGACTTCGATACCGTCTTTAGCTGCGTTCTGGCGAATGACGCCCTGATCTTCCATGTCCTGGAGTCCCTTTATCTTGCCGCTCTTGCCGACAACGCCGGCCTTCATCCAATCGGACATCTTATGGAAACGGGAGAAGTCGTAAGTGCCCTTGATGGCGGCGTGATCGAGGACATTCGCTCCGCCAAAGATGTGATTTGGGTCGAGGACGTAGAGCTGGTCTCTTACGGGCTGGTTGCTTTCGTTGGCGATGACGATCATGGTCTGGGTGCCGCGCCCGGTTTGCGGACGGCGGTAAACGCTGACATAGACTTGGCCGACCGGATTCTGGTCGGTGAGAGCAAACGCGTCGTCCTCGTTGAAGCTGTCACCGAATCGGATGACCGAATGACCGCGCCAGAATGGGATGAATTCCGTTTTGCCGTCTGACTCGAAATAGCCGAAATTGTCGAGGGCGGACAAGACCTTCGCTGCTCCGGTGAGATTGGCGAGGCTTTCGGCATCGAGACCGATATCGCAAAGCAGGGCCCTCCCAAGCAGGACTCGATCTGCTGCAGGATCAGCGCTTGGTCGCGTCAGAGTGCTAGCGTTGGAGTGGAGCCGGGTCACCAGACTGGTGTGCGTGCCGGCCAGATAGCGAAACAGATTCATTGGCCAGGTCTCTGTGTGAGTCCCGGCCGAGGCCAGGGCGTCCCCCCCTGCAGTGCCCTCAAGAATGGCATACAGCGACTGGGATTCGTGGGCCGTTGCAGAATCGGCGCGGAGCAAGTCGACTTTCTTCTGCTTGGAAAGCGTGGCAGGGGGCGCCTCGCTACTTTTGCCGTTGAACGGCCAATCCAGCCACGCCAGGGCGCGATGGTTGGCATCCCGATTTCGGGAGGGATGGACACGAAGTGCGAACTCAACGGACTGCTTTCGATTGAGCCTGGTTTTGTGATTTACGAACAGAATCTTCCAGGTGACCTGCGCAACCTTGTCTCTGGTCAGGGTTGCGGTCGATGCCTTTGCATCGGCATCCCAACCCTTGCCATTGTTCGATAGCCAGGTGAATCCCCGGTCGCCGCCGCCAACGAACATCTGGGTGACGGGGCCTGGCGAAGGTTTGCGTCCCTGGGCCTTAGCGTCCTTGTCCGAATTTCCCCAGACCAGACCTTCCTCGTTACTTACTCCATAGTCGGAGAAGCTGTATGCCTGAAGTTTTTCGGAGATCGGCGTTCCTGCGAAAGCGAGGTCGACAGTACCCAGCAGGTCAATGGTCAGGCCGATGGATTCAACGTCGCCCTTTCCGCTGTATTCGATTTGCCCAGCCAAATCGCCGTGCGGCCCGTAAGAGAGATCGAGGCCGATGTTCACTTCTCCCGCTCTCAGCTTTGCCTTGCTGACGATCTCGGCGCCTTTGAGAGTTGGGTTGGCAACTTCCACAACTTCGGCCGCAACAGCATTACCGCCTGCCGCGACTTCGATCCGGATGGGGCCGCGCAACTGCTTGCCGCGTCCGATGGATTGCAAGACCTGCACCGAGATTTCCTCTTTTCCGCCTCGTAGCTCAAGTGGCAGCTCGGATTGCGCTGCAAGAATCTCGATCTGCTCCGGCAATCCCGAGTCAGACAGGGTGATCCGATGGCGGGAAGTCTCGATGATTTTGCCGCTGAGTTTGATGTCCTCAGAGGAGGCGGGGGCCCATAAGGCCACGAGCAATACCACGGCGATAAGAATTTTCAGTGGATATCTATTTCTCATATGCGGATTGGTTCAGTGGTTTCCTCTGCTTACACCGAAGGAGTGTTACTCACTCTTAATCTTGCTTTTAATCTTTTCTTCCTTTTCTGCTTTCTGGGATTCAACGTAAGAGTTGGTCAATTAAGTTTCGCGTAGTCAGCACGAATGGAAATCAACGGCGAAAATCGTCCAGAAGAAAGATGAGATTAAAAGTAAGAAGTTCTACGTTGCGACGCGGCACTCTCACTTCTTGCTCTCTCCGTAAAGAATTCTGTAATCGTGATAAGGAACGTAGACCGGGCCGTAGGATTCACCCGCTCCGGCCTTTAAGACGGCTTCATCGGTCTCGAAATTTCTTAGAGCCAGGGTTTCTCCATCTCGATTGCTCAGGGCTGACCACCACTTCTTCATTTTTTCGGGCACTTCGACGCGGCCCCGGACATCAGCGGCTTTCATGGTGTTCGGGCCGCCGAGGGTGCGATTGAGGTCGAGCAGGTGCAGGGGGAGATTCAGCGGTTTGTCGGACTCGTTCATGATGACGAAGAGGGCTTTGTACCCGCCGTTTTCCAGCGGGCGGCGGAAGACCGTGACGTAGACCTTATTCGTATCTGCGTTGCCGTACCGGACGACCTGACTGCTGCGCCAATACGGGATGTACTCGACGTTTTCATCGTTGAGCAGGCCGAAATCGTGCAGCTTGTTGATAAGCGTGACGGCCTGTTCGGCGTGGGCGAAGTAGCCGTGGGGGCCGTCCGAACACATGCCGATGTCGTGGAGAAGGGCGCGGCCCAGATACTGGCGCTCGGGGCGTTTATCGTCGCCCTCCTGTGTGGACATGAAATCGGGCACGAGCCGGCAAATCAGGCCGGTAAAGTTGTGGGACATGACGCGCCACAGTGAGAGGGGGTAGACCGTCACGTTATCGAGCTCGAAGGTTCTCGTGCCTGCGCCACACTCTTCGACGAGTTGCGTGTCCCAGGCGAACGACTCGAAGCATGTGGCCGAAGTATTCGCCCACAGGTAGTTCCGCAGCGGCATGTTGCGCGTTTTGAAACGGCGGGCCAGCCGTTTGAACATCATTCGCATATTCCCGGTCAGGAAATGATCCTGCCACGGTAATTCCTTTTCGGAAATGGATTCGGGCGAACGCAGGTAGGCGTCCCCCTCGGCGACATTCATCGAACGATAAGTCGGCCAGGTCTCGTCCCACCACCAGCCGTGCCTTCGGCCAATCTCGATGTGACGGTCAAAGTGGAACGGGAACTTGTCCTGAAAGTAGCGGTTCATTTCCCAGAATCCCAGGTTTAGCTCGTCCCATTCGAGCTTCCGGCTGAGTTCTTTCTTTTCCTCATCCGCGAGGGAGGGATCGATTCGGCCGTTCGGCACATTGGCAGTCCCTCTCAACTGGTAGAAACGCCACAAAGTGGAATCGGGCGCTCCGGCGGGTGTCCACTTGGAAACCTCTTCAGGCGAAAGCTGTCTGCCGGCGAGGCTGCGGGCCATCATGTTCGCCTTGGCTTTCAATTCCTCATCCGATTTCGAGAGGTCACCGCCGATGTATTCATCCGCCCACGAGCCGCCGCGGTATAGCCAGGAGATGAGTCTGTAGTTTTCCGGCTTCGGTTTGGCCGGGTGGGTCAGGATACTGAACTTGATGTTGCGCTCGCCCGAAACCTCCGCTTCGTGATTGATGAAACGAATCCGCCAGGTCACCAGGCCATCGGCGTTGCGCTCGAGGGTCATGGTCGTGCCTTTTTTATCGATGATCCATCCGGCGTCGGAATCGCAGAACCATGAGAAGCCCCGGTCGCCGCTGCCGAAGAAGAGGTAAGGCACCAATCCACTGTAATAGAGTTCCGGCGGCCCGATTTTGGAGTTGTCCCAGACGATTCCAGTCTCCCTTGACAAAGAACACTCCCACACGTCCGAACCGGCCATGCCTCCGCCCTGAATCGCACTCGACACCGTGTCTACCGCACCCGCCAGGTCAGCCACCATTTCCAGGCCGCTCACCTTGACCGCTTTGCCGGTGCCATAAGTGAATGAACAGTGCATGGCGCCGTCGCAGTCGTATTGGGTTACGAGCTCGGCATCGATGGGGCCAATCTTGATTGCTGCGCTGTATTCGAATTCACTTTTCCACTGGCGGGCAAGGCGCGCGCCTTTTGCCGGCTGTGCGGTCACGCTCTTGCCATCGATAATGGCTTCCAGCCGGAAGGGGGCACGCAATTGCGGGCCGCGGCCGATTTCTGCCAGCATTGAGTCCGTCAGAGAGACCCCGTCATTCCGCTTTTCCAATGGCAGTTCACGCTTGTCGGGCTTGATCCAGATCTGCGCGGGCAGCCCGGATGGTGAGACCTCGATACGGTGCTTGAGCGTTTCGTGTCCCTCAGCCAGCTTCTGAATCGGGGTGAACGGTTCCCAGACAACATCGTCCAGCCCCAGCTCGTTGTTCATCCATTCGAACTGCTCGAACTTGAACGGCTCCGGGTTTCGTTCCCCGACGATGCGTTTGTTCTGATCGAACAGGAGGAGCGCCACCTTGTAGGATTCGCCGCTTACAAATTTGGGCACATCCATCGCGAAGCTGGCAAAGTCGCCACTGAATTTCACAGTCTGCTCAGCGATTTCGTCCTCATCTGCATTGTTTTTCATCACGAACAGCTTGGCTTCGACCGCCTTCTTCGTCTCGTCAGCGCCGTAAATACCGGCATCCACGATCCCGGAGACTTTCTTCGTGTAAGACGAAACGTAGTAGCGGAAGTCGAAGTCGCGGCGGGGCGGACGCATCCCCTTGATTACGTCCACCCGACGGCTGCGGAAAGACAGGGTCTGTTCCCCTTGCTGGACGGCCCCCCCGTCCATTGAATGAAAATCAATCAGCCGGGTCCTGAACAGCACCTTGGCTGGCTGGCCCGCGCTGCGCACATCGAACCACAGCACATTGCCATCGGTGCTGACGCCCGGGAACGGACGTTTGAGCTCAAATTCCTTCACTTCACCGGGCACGAGTTCCAGCAGGCCATTCTTGAGTTCGGGGGCTTCGTAGCTCGAATAGGCCGTCCCCAACTGATTCTCAACAAAGAAACCGATGCGAACTGTCTTCGAGCGATTCGAGTGGTTTTTTACCGCCAGTTTCAAATCGATGATGTCGTCCATAATCGGCCCCAGTGATTTGACCTGAAAGCTTGGAGCATCGGGGTCGAGAATCAGCTTTGTCTTGGTCGTGTTCCAGACATGCTTATCGAAGACATTGAAGTACTTTCCGTTGCCGCCGATACCACGGGTAAACCAGCAGCGGTATGCCGTTCCGGGCGGCGGCGGGAGATTCACGATCGGGCTGCCGTCGGCTTCTTTTGCCGAGTAATTGCCCACCACCATCTGTTGAAGCGGAATGGCAAATTCCAGATTCCACCGGGTGGCCGTCACCCCGCTGCGAACCAGGGCCTTGGCCTGCCAGGTCTTCCCTTCGCCCGCGTTGACGCTCCAATACTGGTCGGCCACGCTGGCGAACGGATTGGCGAACCACTTGAACAGCCCCATTTGGAAGCCCTTTCCAATGTCGTGATAGGGCCGCAGTTCCAGCTCGATATGGTCGTCCCAGATCAGGCCATAAAGCGGATGGTGTGTCACATCGGGAAAACGCCCCCTTGCCTTCAGCCACGAATTCTCCGGATAAACGGGTGACGCGTAGGCGATGTAAAGATTTTCCTTGTCATAGCCGCCGTACACCTCGACCTGGGTCTGCATCGGGGCGAGAAAAGTGAACTTCGCCTGTGCGAAGTCATACCAGAAGCCGGTCAACGCCGAAGAATCCTCCCATTCGCCCGCAGCCAACGCGCCATCGATTTCGGGAGGCTTCTTCATGAAGGGCAGCCGCAGGATCGGCGTATCGACCCGCGATGCCGGCCCATAAGAAGTGGGGGTCTCCTCGGCGGAGGCCGCGGTCATGCTCGAAAGGACTGCCGTCAGCGCGAGGACAGAGAAACGTCTGGTCATTAATGAATTCACGTTGATTGACTGAGTTGGGGATGATGTCTTTCGACCCTCCCAAAGTAACAAGAATTGCTCAGAAAATCCTGAAATTTAAGGAGGGAAATATCGGAGAATTGCCCCCTTCAAATTTTCGGGTGGTCTCGCCGGCCGCGTATTCGATTCGTCCTAACTGGCGGAGGGACAGGGATTCGAACCCTGGGGACACTTACGCGCCCACTGGTTTTCAAGACCAGCGCTTTCAACCACTCAGCCATCCCTCCGGATGGTGTGAGGCGTTGCCTCTTCACGGGGCGGAATGATAGTTTTTTATCGCGGCGATTCCAACGGCTGGTGCTTCAGACGTCAGGCTTTGCGGCATTGGAGTGATGGACGATGGCCATAGTGGTTTTGCTTGAACGCTGCTTGAAGCTGGCACGCAGTCTTTGGAGTGCGGTGGCTTGTCACAGCTTTCGCTTCTTCAAGGACTTCAGAATCAGAAAAGCTCCGGCAAGCCGGAGCACTCCAAAGGACGCACCTTTGGAGCACCCGAGTGTCCGGGCGGATTATAGATGTCGGAAACATCGTGGTGCCCTCGCTCCGCGAGGGCTCTGAAGACTCCCCGCGGAGCGTGGAGACCACGTAGTTAGGTGGCTTGCCACCGCTCTCGCTTCTTCAAGGACTTCAGAATCAGAAAAGCTCCGGCAGGCCGCTATACAGTCCACTTAGGACATTGATCGAAATCATGTTGCCAACTTTCGGCCCATGAATACTTCAGATCCGATGTGCCTTCGCAGAACTCCGGACAACGACTTGTAAACGAGCATTAGAGGCGGTTTTGCGAGGTTTCTTGTTCCAGAATTTGTGTTACACATTTTCAGCCAAGGAGGGGCGGGAGCATGTGGCCTGGGGCGCAGGCCCTGAGCTTTGCCCACATTCTGTTTCAGATTACGCCGGAGGCGTAAAGGCAAGTAGCCGGTGGTTTCAACCACCGGTACACGTAACAAAGTCGGCAATCAGCCCCGAAGGGGCGCAGGCGACCTTCTGCCTCCGCCCCTCCGGGGCTAAGAGAATCTCTCTCCTCCTGATCCGGTGGTTAAAACCACCGGCTACTTGCCCAGGCCCCTCCGGGGCTGAAGAGACGGACGGGTAATGTAACATTCTTGATAAGGTCGATGTCCAGAGTTCTGCTTCGGGACTGTGAACAATGGCAGTATCATTTTGGCCTTAGTTCACTTAAGAATGGACGACCGCATCCGGCTCGCCCAGAATTCCGTTTTTTGTGCCCGCCTAATTCCCCATATCCTTCAGCAACTGCTTGTAGTACTCCTCGCTCTTCGCTTTGAATTGCGCAGGGGGCCGCTTGTTGCGAGCGCGCATGAGTTCGAGCGCGATGTGGCGGGGGAGCTTGAGACGGGGGCCGTCATTTTGCTCAAAATATGAGATGCCGCGATTTCGGCGGCGTTCACGCCCGACCTGCCGGGCCCGCTGCGCGACGAGCCGACTGTAATCGAGACCGAGGTCCACCCGGCGGTTGGCCCCCTCGCCGAATTGGATGAGGTGTCTCATAAGATCGATTTCCGCATCCCGCATTCGAACGTTCCAGCGGTAGTCAAAACTATCGATGATGGCCCGGATGGGCCAGAAGGTGCGCGCAGTCTGTGAGAAATCGCGAACGTTGTTATGGCGTTGCATGTTCACGAGAGGCAACTGAACCTGGCCGTAGAGGGTGCTGAGGCGATCCTCCAGGTTTGTCTTGAGCTCTGTAATCCGCTGCGCCAGCTCCTTCTCAGGCATCTCGTTCACCTGTTCTGACAGAGCCGTGATTTCAAGGAGCAACTCTTCGGCCTCGGATGCGGTCTGGATTTGCTCCTGTGCTGTTTTGAGCATCTGAGGAAGTTCGGATTGGGTGGCCGGGCGTTTCAATTGATTGGCGATCTCCGTAACGGTGCGCACGTCTCCTTCGTTCACCACAATCTTGCCGAAACGGGTCTGGCTGAGGCGAGCCTTCTGCTCCGGGTCATCGCTGGCAAATGCTCCGGCGACCTCGGCGAATTCCTTTTGTAAAAGCGTGAGGTAGCCGAGGGTCTTGGTCTCGGCCATGAACTTTTCGAAATCAAAGTTCTGGGGCTGGCCGCTGATGGTGCGCTCCATGACCGCGGCGTGTTCATGAAGCTGAGCGGCAAAATTTCGTGCATGCCCGGGTATGATGCTGAGCGCCTGTTGCGAACCGGAATTGAACCGGACGGTCACCTTGTCAAAGCCGCCCTCTCCATCGATGAGCAGAAGCAACTGCAGGCGATTCCATGCCTCCCAGTCGTCCCAGGAGTGATTGGCCGTGTTCTGAATGAAGGTGTTGGCCATCCGGAAAAAATGAGCGTTGCGGTAACCCGTCTCAATAGCTCGGAGCCTTGCCTCCTGGTAAAGGGCGACGTTTTGCCACTTCCCCCACCGGACTTTATCTCCCCCGGTCAGCAATTCCTTTTCAATATCGGCGGCCATCTGTTCGTAGACATCTCCCGCACGCTGGAGGGCGTTCTTGAAGGTATTCATGCTGGCAAGCAGGCCGGGCTGCATGGACTGCAGATCTGTGATGCCGGCGGGCTGGAGGGCGGCAACGGCTGATGCAAGGGTGTCATTAAAAGCAGCCGGGCTTCGAACCAGGCGATCCAGTGCGTCGTTGAGTTGGGTGCTTTCAGGGCCGGTGGGCTCAGGGGCCCGGGTGATTATCTCTTTCAGAATAAGTGCATCTTCGCGAATCTCCGCCGCAACGTCTTCTGCTGCCTCAGGGTTCAATGCGAAGCGATTCATCTGCTGATCGCGGCGATAAGTCTGAGTGCGTTCCAGAAGAAGCTGAGCGGTCAGCCAGACCTCTGCCGGACGGGAAGGCAACCGATACCAATTTGCATTTTCAGTTACGTCTTGCTGAGAGCAGAGCCGGGCCAGTTCAAAGTCGCCGAAGGGGCGGGTCTGTGATTCCGAGCTTCTGAATCTCAGGCTCTCAGCCGCCCCCACCTGCAGCCGGTGGGAAACGTGAGGAAGTTGACTCTGCCGAATCTGTTCGAGCACATTCTCAAGCTCGGAAGAGAGGGCTGGTGCGTGTGTGCTCAGAACCAGCTCAAAGTTCGTCAGAGCCCCCTGAATGGTGCCTGGCGTGGCGGTGTGGAGGGCGCTTTCCAGCGAAACGAGCACATCGGAAATCTTGTCCGCGATTTCGGTGAGACTTTTTCCGGTGGCCAGAATACCCGTTGCCTCAGTAACGTAAAATTTCAGGTTTGCTTCGTAGACGTCTTTGCTGGATTTCACTTCGCCCAGGTGCGAGAGCCGCTGCCTCAAATTGCGCACTCTCTGGAGCAGGGCTTCGCCCTGGAAGCGCTTTTGTTCGGCGAGGATGGCAGTCTTCCAGATTTCACCGAACTCTTTCTGTTGCTCGATGCGGGCATGAATTTTTTCGATAAGCGCAGGCACGTCGTTGGAGGCCCGGATCTGATCGGCAAAATCGTAGTAAACGTACGGCGTGTCCAGGCAACGATGGAAGGCCAGCAGCAGTGCGATGGAGTCTTGCAGGCGTTGCGGCCAGCCGCTGAAGAAGTGTGCCGCGCGTTCACGATCGAGCTCGGGTCGCATACCGCTCGCGGTATCAGTGAAGTTGGCCAGCAGGTTGGCCTGTGCTTCCGGCCAGGTCTTGTTCGTGCCTGCGACCGTTTTGATGATGTTGAGGTTGTTGCTGAGCTGATTGACGCGGCCCCTGTAAAGGTTCGCGGCCCAGTCGAGTTGATTGAAAAACTCCATACCGCTGGCAAATCGGGCGGCGTAGGAATCGCGGAGCAGGTGGATGCGATAGTCTTCAGAGCTGGCTTCCTGGCCCTTGGAATCAATCACGAAGAGATTCATCTCGAACGGCGTGGTTCCGTAGACGTGGTAGTTCATCCGCTGGATTGTTTCCGAACCGGTGACGATACGCTGACCGAGCTGTGTGGAATTGATATAAAACTCGCCGGCCAAATCGTGCGTGCGAGCCGCCCCCGCTGTGCGCCAGTCCATGATGACATCGGCGACAGCAAGATCGTCTTCGGCACGGAACTGAAATCCCACCAGCTCGCCGGGCATGATGTAGCTGTCACTGGGCATGCCTGAGACGGTAATGCGCGGAGGCAGGTCTCTGGTGGCCTCAATGACGCAAACGCGCTCGCGCCCGGGGATGCCATTGTCACCGACCGCGCGTACGCGCAGGATACCGCTCTGGTCGACCTTCATGCGGAAATTGGCCAGGTGCTCTCTGCGAACTTTGACGCTGAGTGGCCGTTCTTTTTGTTGCCCTGTCTTCGTCTCGCCCTTGTTCAGCATGGCATGCTCGTTGGCCCACCTCTCCTTACCTGACATCTGTTCACTTTGGTCTTTCGCTTCGAGCAGTTCGAAGACGGCTTCGATACTCCTGATAGGCCGGTCTGTTTCGAGATCGAATTCCAGCCTAGAGTCTTCGAGCAGGCTCAACCGCTCTCCCTCCAGAGGAGCATCCTTGACGTCCTTCAGCTTGGCATACTTTGGGTAACGGATGGTGTGCAGAAATTTGCTGAACCGAATGCGCGGCTCGACATTCAGGCGAAAAATCTGGGTCTGTGCATCCCCTGCCCGAATCCGGAAGGTGAGCGGCTCACTGGTCTCCGGGCGGGTAAGCACCCAATACTGGCCGTGATGGGTGAACTCAACCGAGCTGGTCTGGCCGTCAGGATTAAACACCTCGAGGGTTGGTTCGGGCAGAGAAGCGGGGAAGGTGAGGAGCGGGGACGAGCGCGAAGAGAGCTTGACTTTCAGATGGAAATCATCGCCTTCAGGCAGAGTGAAAAGAAGTTGAGGTTGGGTGGTCAGTTCGGGAGTCTGATCGGCGCCTTCGATCTTTATCTGGACAACGCTGTCGCGCGGAAGGTTCGCTTCCGGATGCCAGAAGCGAAGCCAGAGGAGAGGCATGCCAAAGAAATTGCTGACACAGAACAGGCCGGCAATGAACACCACAGAGTAGATCGCTGCGGATGAGTGGAGGAGGCCGCGTTTGGGGATGACGGTGTAAGCGCTGGATGCGCTGGTGGTGGCCTGGGTTACTTCGAACGCCGCTTCGATTCTCTTGAGCTGGAGGCCACTCGCGGCGCGCCGGGCGAAATCAAGAGAGGACGACCACCGGTCTCTGCTGCCGGAGATACGTGTGTCGAGGTGGATTGCCACATCGAGCGGGTCTTCCTTCTTGAACAAATAATACCCGGCGAACCCGGCAGTGATGGTTGCAGTGAGGATGCTGAGCCACGGGCCCCACAGGCGCCAACCCACCGGCCAGGCGGTCAGGCGATCGGCCAGGACGAACAGAAGGAAGAATCCGATGCAGACGCTCCCGCCCGCCAGGATCGTTGAAGTGGCCTGAACCAGGCGTCGCCTGCGAACGAAGCCGGCGACTGCCTTGCGGACGACTGCGGGGGTCGAATCTGGAAAATGCATTCTACTTCAGCGCCTGATATTTGGTCTTTGAAACCTCTTCGCCGTCAATCCAATACTTAACGCTCCGCAGTTTTCCGTCCGCCTCATAGTGATTTTCAAGGCCGTTTTGCAGGTTGTTTTTGAAAGGGCGTTCCCACTTTAACTGGCCGCTCAGGTAATACTCGCTGGCCAGCCCGTCAACCTTGCCCTGCTTGTATCGCACGAGCCGCTTCGGCTTCCCATTGGGCCAGAAATCCTTGACCTCGCCGTCCATCTTTCCTTCAACATAGGGGATCACTTTGGTCAGATTCCCTTTGTCATCGAAAGTACGGCTCACCCCTGTCGGTACGCCCTGTTCATACTGAATCTCGCTGCTGATCTTTCCGTTAGGATGAAGGATGCGTTTCGTCCCGTGAATTTTTCCTTCCGACCACGGTATCTCAGCGACGAGAACATTGAGGTCTACATTGCGCTTGAGTGCTTCGTCATATTTCTGAGCGCGGGAATACTCCTTTTCCACCCCATGCTTCAGCCCGTTTCTATATTCGACAGTACGTGACGGGCCCTGATACCAGTTCCAGTGGTGAATCTCGGTGCCATCCGGCTTATCCGCGGGATTCAGCGGCGTCATGACTAATGCGTAGGATAACAGCCCCGTCGGACTCTGATCCCACCAGCGGGTCAGTACACCCACCTTTACCTTGTACCCCTCGGGCAGGATTTTCAGCAGTGCGCCAATACGGCCATCGCCAATCCAGGAGGGCTGTGGATGGTCTTTATCGACGATAATCTCTTCGGGAAGATTAATCACTTCGCCCTGAAGGCAAGTGAGAAAGAGCAGCCTGAAAAGAGTCAACATCGCTGTTCCGATCATTGAATAAGCCCCACCCATCGTTCGAACACTTGCCTGCCGCGCTCATGAAGTTGAGGCAGCAATTCCCGCGTCTGGGATTTTATCTCGTCGCCAGTCTGGCCGGTTTCTTCGACTTCGTCGGCAAAGTGGTGCGTCCAATCGTTGATCATCGATTCGGTGGCTTCCATGTGGAAGAGAAAGCCGTAGACATTTTCCTCGTAGCGGAATGCCTGGCACTCAGTCTGGGCTGAAGAAGCCAGCCACGTGGCATCGGCCGGCAGATCGAAGACATCACCATGCCAGTGCAAGCCGGCGAAAGGCTCACCGAGATCCTTCATCAGGGGATCGTCAATGGCATCTCTTGTCGGAGTAACTTCGTGCCAGCCGATTTCCTTCTGTTCACCCGGATAGACTGACTCCCCCAGTGCTGTCGCAATGAGCTGGCTCCCGAGGCAGATTCCAAGCAGCGGCAGCCCTCTTTCCAGAGCGACTCCAATGAGGCGAAGTTCGTCCAGCAGGGTTGGGTATTCCTCAAAATCGTTCGCGCCCATCGGGCCGCCCATAAGGATCAAACCGCCCGCGCCATCCAGATTGACTGGTACCTTCTCGCCGCGATAGACGTGGGTGTAATCCACCCGGATCTTCTTTGCATCAAGGACTTCGCTGATGATGCCCAGCGGCTCAATCGCGATGTGTTGGATGACCTGAATCTTTCGCATGTTTGCTTCGTGCAATACTCACAGAAATCGGGCCGGTTTGTGTAATCGATTCCGAAGGGTTTCGCCATGAGGGGGAGGATGGTTGATGGTTGATGGTTGATGGTTGATGGATATGGCGGGTTGTGTGGGGGCCGTCTACCGGTAATTGTGGCCGGCTCCCACACTGCAGGGATTTCAGGTGAATCAGGGCGGAACTGATGAATTGGACTTCGGGGACCATATCTCGCTCCTGAAGCCTAATCTGGCATGAATGCAGGACACCCACTCACAAGGGAGAAAACCATGAAGCCCTCAGACGAAAACAGATGGTCAGAAATCAGAGCAGGCGGCAAGGCACGTTT
>JAQBXN010000239.1 GCA_027625095.1 Planctomycetota bacterium
AGAAGGAAGTGGCCAACCAGTTGCTCAACAATCTCCGCGACCTCTCCTGGCGGAACGGCCTCGGCTTCCGCCAGGGCGGTGACGGGCTGATCTGGACGAAAGCATTACTTTCCAGGGCCGGCAAAGACGCGGAAGCCGTCTCGGAAAAAACCGACCGGCTGACGCTTATCCTGATTGTTCAGCTCCTTAACGAAGCCACGAGGTGATGCGATGACCTGGACTCTATTCAAACACGGAATCGTTTGTCACCTGTTCCTTTCCCTCGCGGCGCTGGCCGATCCCTGCGGGATGGTGCCACCCGTGCGCTTGACCTCTGGGGCGCCCGAGCTGACGCGGATCGGTGACCAGTTGACCTACGTCTTCCATTACAAGGGCATCGAGGACATCGTCCTCCGGCCAGCCTTCAAGGGGTCGGTGACCCAGTTCGGGATGCTGATCCCTTTCCCCGTGCCACCCTCGCTCCGGAAAGTCTCGGACGATATTTTTACCCACATCCAGAAGGCAATCGATCCCCCTGTTATCGTCATTGATATGCTTCCAAAGGCAGAAGCCGCTGCTGCTAAAGTGGCGGATATGACCCTCCGCTTTGAAGGCGTGAAGGTCCTCAAGGAAGAAGCGGTCGGGATGTACCAGATTGCCGTACTGGAAGCGAAAAATCCCAAGGCGCTGGAATATTGGATGACGGAGCACGGTTATATCTATCCGACGGGAATGGATAAGCCATGCATGGACTACATCAAGGACGGCTGGTGCTTCGTGGCGGTCAAGGCAAACATCGGTAGCAAGGCCGCTGTCGAGCCGAAGCCGGGGATGCGGGAGGCCGATCCGAAGCTGCCGGACGACGCGGCCTTTGAAGGAGCCGTGCAAGCCATGGGCTTCCGTTTCCGTATCGACAAGCCGGTCGTCCCGATGCGGCTTTCCGCCTTCAATGAGGGCCAGCTTTTCAACCGCGTCTATTTCCTCAGTGATCGCCCGGTCCGGATCGAGCAACTGCCGGAGGAATTCGTCAAGCGCCGGGTGGCTGGTGAACAGCTCCTCAAGAACCTGACGGAGCCGCTTCCCATCAAGCTTATGGGTGCGACGCTGGAGCAGGCGAAGCAATGGGGAATGTTTGACCGTCAGGAGTACAGCCGTGATCCGGCCCCCCACAACGGCCATGCGCTGGACGTCTTTGCCGCCGATCTGCTGGCCGCGGACAAGGACATCGAATCGCACCCGTTTGAGGAACGCGAGAAGGAACTGCTGAAGATCGGCGAACGGCTTGGCCTGCGAGGCCAGGAGGTCGACGACCGGGTCGGTGAGGTCATCGCCGCTGAACGCAAGAAGGCGGCCGCGGAAGTTCTTTCCACTCTCAAGAACCTGACCCTGACCATCATCGAGGGCGATTTCCCCCGGGACGTCATCGCGGAGAAGAATCTGACCTTTGAAGCCTACGCCGGCGCGCTACCCGAACCCTCTCAGAAAAGGTAGAGCCGGGAGCCTGTTTCCTGGCAGACATCGAAGTTTCCAGGTTTCCACACCATCAAATCCCGAATGAAAAAAATCCGCACCAGCCTTGTCGTCTCGGTGTTACTTGCCCTCAGCGGCGTGGCGAGCGCCGGAGTCAAACCCCATCCCCTCATCTCGGACGGGGCTGTGTTGCAGCAAGGCGTAGAGGCGCCGGTCTGGGGCACGGCGAATGACGGTGAAAAGATCACGGTCAAGTTTCAGGGACAGGAAATATCCAACACCGCCATCAATGGACGCTGGCTGGTCAAGCTTGAACCTTTGAAACCTGGCGGACCATTCACGATGACGATCGACGGCGAAAACAGCGTGGTGGTGAATGACCTGCTCGTTGGCGAAGTCTGGATCTGCAGCGGGCAATCGAATATGGCGTTCCAACTCCTCGGTGCGTCGAATGCGAAAGAAGCAATCGACGCCGCGACGGACCCGCTCTTGCGCCTGTGTACCGTACGGACGGCGAGAGGCGATGACCCGCAGACCGAAGTTCCGGTGATTTGGAGGAGCCTGAACAAGAGCGGCCCTGCGTTCGCCAATAATTTTTCGGCGGTCGGCTATTTCTTTGGACGTGACCTGCGGAAGGCATTGAACGTGCCGGTCGGGTTAATTCATGGGTCCGTAGGCGCCACTGCCATCTGCTGGTGGATGAATCAACAAGCGTTCGAAGTTGTCCCGGAACTAAAAGTGCCAATCGAGGCGGAGTGCAAACACAACACGGCAGTTCTTTACAACGGGATGATTGCGCCTCTTCAGCCTCACGCTATTCGTGGGGCGATCTGGTACCAGGGCGAGTCAGACAAGCATCATCCCGACCTCTACCGGAAATTGTTCCCGGCGATGATCCAGGGCTGGAGAAAAGCCTGGGGGCTGGACTTCCCGTTCCTGTTCGTACAGGTCGCGCCCTGCGCCAATTGGCCTCCGGAAATCCGCGAGGCGCAGTTGATCAGTTGGCAGAAAACACGCAAGACCGCGATGGTTGTCACCACCGATTGCGGCGATCCCACGGAGATTCATCCCCCCAACAAGGAGCCCGTGGGCGCGCGGTTGGCGTTGGCTGCGCGGGCCGTCGCTTATGGTGAGACGGTCGAATACTCCGGCCCGATTTACGAGTCCATGAACATAGAGGGCGACCATATCGTGCTCAGCTTCAAACACGTCGGCACAAGACTCGAAGCACGCGGGGGCGACTTGAAAGGTTTCACCATTGCCGGAGCAGACAAAAAATTCGTAACCGCTGCGGCGAAGATCGAGGGAGATACGGTCGTTGTTTCGAGTGCGGAAATCCCCAGGCCGGTCGCGGTGCGCTACGGCTGGGCTAACGTTCCCGAGGTGAATCTTTTCAACAAAGAAGGATTGCCGGCGTCGCCGTTCCGGACCGACCTGGCCATGCCTAGATGACGAACCTGATGCTGGGCAACATGAGCACGATTGTTGACCGAAGAATGCCGCCGGCATTACCATTGGGATGCGGCCGAAGGATAACCTGATTCGCTACTGAGAGGACTCATTCCATGTCGAAACCGTATTCGCTTGGCAATCGGCGTGAACTGTTTGTGGACGACTGCCTGATTGCTGAAATGCGAGGCGCGAGGCTCCAGCTTCAACGACCGGAACGGCGCGAAGTCGCCCTCTGCACCGATGCGCCCTGGGAAGACAGCGTCGCCTTCCCGGACAGCGTGTTGGCCTGGGAAGGTGGTTGGCGTCTGTATTACCGGGCGGGAATCCTGGACTGGGCTCGCGAAGAGGATACGTATGTATTGGCGCTGGCCGAGAGCCAGGACGGGATTACGTTCACGCGGCCGGACCTGGGGTTGGTCGAGTTCGAGGGCTCGCGTAGCAACAATATGCTCCAGATCGGTGGCTTTCCGAATGTGCCGCCGCCGTTTGTGGATACGAATCCCGCCTGCCCGGAGGATCAGCGTTTCAAAGGTCTGACGGGCAAGGCCACCAAGGCTTACGCGATTGCTTCCGCCGATGGGATTCGCTGGACGCCCATGCAGGAAGAGCCCCTCGATCTGCCGGGACAGTTCGATACTGTCAACACCGCATTCTGGGACAATGTGGCCGGCTGCTATCGTTGTTTCACCCGCAGTTGGCATGACCTGGAAAGCGGGCGCGCGCTCAGTGGCTGGGACTTCAAGAATTCCAAACCTGTTCGCGCCATCCAGCAGTCCACGTCAGAGGACTTCATCCATTGGACACCGCCTGACCAACTGCGTTATGCGGACGGTGACAACTCAGTTCATCTCTATACCAACGCCATTCTGCCGTGCCCCGGCGCGGAACACATCTATCTCGGCTTTCCGAATCGTTACGTCCCTGAGAGAAAGCCGAATCCCGACCACAAGTACGAGGGCGTGAACGACGCCTTATTCATGGCGAGCCGGGACGGTATCAACTGGACCCGCTGGCTCGATGCCTGGGTGCGCCCCGGTCTCGATGACCTGAATTGGACCGAACGGAATAACTACCCTATTTGGGGAATCGCCGAGAGTTCGGCGACGGAGTGGTCCATGTACATCTCCGAGCATTATCGGCACGAAGGTGTGCCTACCATCATGCGCCGCCTGTCCATTCGGCCCTGGGGTTTTGTTTCCGTGCATGCGGATCACGCAGGGGGCGAGATGCTCACGAAACCTTTCACCTTCAGCGGCAATCAGTTCCACCTCAACTTCAGTACTTCTGCGGCCGGATCGATCCGCGTGGGGCTCTGCGACCAACAGGGCCAAGAATTGCCAGGCCTGTCATCTGCGGACATGGAACCGGTTTACGGCGACGCGCTCGATGCCGTTGTCCAGTGGAAAGAGAGGACTGACCTGACCGAGCTTGAAGGACAGCCCATCTGCCTGCGCTTCCATCTCAAGGACGCTGATTTATTCTCTCTGCGCTTTTCTGGGGAGGTCTGACAAAGCGCCGATGGAAACTATGGGTTCCCGGGGATCGTTCTTGATCTCTGTAAGGGCTCTACAAATGCCCCAAGGACTTTGATCGAAATTAAGTTTCCAACTTCGGCCGAATGATGTCCCTTTTGACTGTCCCGGAGGGACCCAGGCGAGTAGCCCCTGGTTTTAACCAGGGGCGGGATGACAAACCCGACTCCAGCCCCGAAGGGGCGACGGCGGCGGCTCCGTCGCCCCTCGGAGCTTCGATGCGTTTTTCAAATTCTGTCCCCAGG
>JAQBXN010000113.1 GCA_027625095.1 Planctomycetota bacterium
AGTCGGGTTTGTCATCTCACCCCTGGTTAAAACCAGGGGCTACTCGCCTGGGTCCCTCCGGGACAGTTAAAAGGGATATCATTCGGCCGAAGTTGGAAACTTAATTTCGATCAAAGTCCTTAGAGCCAGAGTAAGCGACTTCCTTTGGAGTGCTCCGACTTGTCGGAGATTTTCTTCCTCTGAAACGCCGCGGAAAGCGAAAGCGGTGACCCGACCCCGCGCTTCCAAATAGTCTGCCATTCAAATTCGGTAATTCCGAAAAGACATCGCCGAGCGGCTGACCCGGATTTTTTTCAGGAATAGCTCATAAGCCCTGATGTGAGAAGGCCAATCCGCCTTGTCCATCTACCGCCTGGACGCCCTTACCAGTCGCTGTTCGGCTAAGACGCAAGTCGCCTTAATCAGTTCGTCCCGTGTATCTCCATTCAGTCCGAGACAGCCGAAGACCGCTTCATCAAGACGGGCACGTTCCGGGGACGGAGTAAGAGGTGCGTTCGGGCCGTTCCAGCCGCAGTCGTTGAAGATGCTTTGGAAAGGTCGCTCCAGGTACGGGAACAGAACCTCCTCCCAATTAACATCGGTTTTGAAGACCTGCCGGAAGACGGGGAAGACATCGATATCTTCTCCATAAGTATTCAGCACGCCTTGCCCCTGATTTGTGCGGCCAAAAATCTCACTCATCATCACGCCGAGGGTGGAACTCAGATACGCCATCAGGGCGAGTTCCGAATAAGATTCTTCATGAACGATGAGCCCGTAAAAGCTGTTGGCTACCGCAAGTTGCGGATTGTAGAGGCAATTGAAATGGTCGTGATGATGGCGGCTGATGAGAATCTTGTACCCCTCAAACGCCTGACCGGGCAGCTTCCACCAGGGGGACCTGTGCCGGGGGCCGGTACGGTCGTGGTAACCGTTTGCTTCGCCCCACTCAATATAATCCTCCACCTTCAGGCCAGTAGTAATGGTGTCCTCCGGTATCCGGAGCAGGAAGTGTTCGATGTCGGCCTTCCTCACCATCGGGCATTCAAGCACCGAAGGCGAACGCACCAGCGGCTCAACAAAGTGGGACTCGACCCAGAAGCGTTTATTCAGCGCTGATTGGGAGGCGACCTCCGTATGCCCGTTATGCTGACTCGTCTTTCGCAGAAAGTAAAAATCATCGCATCCGCCGGTATTTAGATAGGTCACCACATCTGCGACTTCCCACATCGATAGCCATTCGTGCGCTTCCATCAATTCATGAAAGCTGAGCGGTGCGCGGAGGTAGCGGCCGCCCCATTTGTTGCCCACGTAATCGCCATTAAGGTCCAATCCTTCATTGAGCAACCGCTTCTGATTCACCGGCAGAACTTGTAGTCCACGGATTTTCCCCGGCCTTTTCCTGGACATGACTTCCGCTGACGATGCTTTCGAGAACGCTTCGGTAAAGGATTCGTTTACTCGAATGAATCGCACCGTATCGTCCTCTTCGATCCCATCCTTTGTATGGCACAAGACGACTACCGTGTTGACGTCCGCGCCCTTGAACGAACGCACTGCACGATTTTCGATGACCGCACGGACTTGGGTGCGTTTCAAAAGATGTTCCTGAAGGAGCGCGCCGTAGCCGACATCAAGCCAGGCGTTGGATGAGATGTAGCAGAGAACACCATCCTGTTTCTTGAGGAGATCGAGTCCTCGAAAATAGAAATAAAGATAAAGGTCTGCGTGCCCGCTGATAGTATCGCCGGTCACAAACTTGTAGATTTGTTGCAGGCGTTTTTTGGTCAAATGCAGACCGATCGATTCGTAGAGAGAGTTGATTTCTTCTTTACGAAGGTAAGGCGGATTGGCAATGACAATGTCGAACCCGTTATTCGCTCCCTTGAAGACTTCCGCGAAATCGATCTCCCACAGCACATGGGCGCCGGCCTTCTCAGGCTGGACCCCGAGACTTTTCAAAAGCCGGTCCCGGGCTTTCGCAATGGCCTTTTCTATGGCAGCACGTTCGGTGAATTCCTTCGAATCAATGGCCCGTTTTTTGAGCGCGCCGAAATTGGCAATGAACTGTTTACCGAATGTCATTTGATGCAGCCTGGCCGCATACCCGAGCGTCTCCTCCATGGTGATGAGATTGCCGTGGTCGTCAGCCATCAAGCCTCCAACGAGCGCGTCGCCGGTAATCAGGCTGAAGTAGAGCGCCGGCATCTCATCGGGTGAAGGGCATTCACGAAGAACTTCCAGCCAGAAGCGAAGCCTTGCAATCCGCACCGCCGAACAGTCGATATCGCAGCCATACAAGCTGTTCTCGATGATGTGCTTCTTGAGCTGCAATGCGTTCGAAGGATCGACCCACAGGCCGCGGCGGATGCGCTCCGAGAATTCAGCATCAGAAGCCAACAATTCACCCAGGCGAGACATCGCATCCGAAAGAAGTTGCAGCATCCCAATCGGGAACGTACCCGTTCCTACGGCGGGATCACAGATCCTCACCTCATGAAGGCGTCCATACAGGGAACGAAGGTTGTCCTGCCGCGGAGCGTCAGGACCACTCGCGTTCTCAATGGGATCGCCAAACAAAAGATCGGCAACAAGAGTCTTGGGGGCCTCCGGACAACGCAGTTCCAGGTAGAGACGCAGGCTCTCTCGGCACATCAACGTCACTTCGACTGGATCTGTATAAAATGCGCCCTGCCCGTGCTGGTCATTTATCAACTCTTCGTACGTGTAGCCGAGGACTGAAGGGTTGATGATATTCTTGCCCTCGCCCTCGAATCGAAACTCATAATTGTTCAGCAGATTCTTGAAAAGACGACGGAAGACCCACCCGTGAATACTGATGTTCAGGCTGGTCCAGTCTTCGTTGGGCGCAATCAGGTCGGACTCAATATAGGGCACGCTTCCGAAGCGCTCGCGAATCTTACTGGAACGCTCCTGCGGGATCTGACTCAAGCATCGGTGGAAGAGCGGAGCGAGGAATTCAGACCAGAACCTTCCAGGCGGCCTTTCATCCAGGTGGTCTTGCAGATAGTTCAGATTGCCGTCAAGCCAGCCGCGGCGTTCGAGAAACTTCAGGAAGATGAGCCGATGAATTAAAGTCTCCGCAAACTCACGGTTGTCTGGTGCGGATAAACCCTTCACATGTTCTTGGACGAGTTCAACGGATTTTCTAACGGACACAAAAAAGTGATCAGGCCTGCTGGCCGGCAGGCTTGGTATCTGTATGGCTGTCATGTGCAGTGCCGGGGAGGTGGGCGGAGAGGAGACTGCAATGAGGCGGGAGGGTTTCGAGGTGGGACGGTAAAGATACTAACCGGCGGGGACTGTGACAAGGGAAAACGGACGTAATGATTAATGAGTAAATCAGGATGTGAGGGCCGGTGTGATTTGAGATCGGATCGAGTGCAGAGGCTTCTCGATTCTCATCTGCATCAACCATCACCCATCAACCATCTTCTCCCGTTGTCATGTCTTTTGCCGATAAACTAACATAGCCAAGCTTACTCATTACTCATTACTCATTACTCATTACTCATTTCGCCTTGCATCTCTTCGCCCAAATCAGTTACCGCCCTCCGCCTTGGCCGGGCGGGCTCTATTGGATCATTGTCATCGCGACGCTCGCGGGTGGGGTTCTTCTTTATCTTCCGGCACGACTGGGCTTGCAGGGCAAGCTGAGGACGGCGCTGGTAGGGCTTAGGTTGGCGGCGCTGGCGCTGATACTGTTTTGCCTGGCCAGGCCGATGATAAAGATGGTTATTTCTTCGGAGCACGACCCAAACCTCGTCATAGCCGTAGATGTCTCTGAGAGCATGGGCATTGAAGACTATGACGGGCCCACGAGCAGGCTGAATCGATTCCTTCGTGAATTCGAAACTTCCGGCCTCAGAGATGAGCTCGCTGAGAAATACCGGCTTCGCATTTTCGAAATAGATACTGAGGCACGAGAGGCTCGGCCACTTGGATCCCTCAACCCAACAGGCGACCACACATATCTCGGGCGAAGTCTGGAAGAGCTCATCCAAAAGGGGACGGACGCCAACACCATCGCAACGATTCTAGTGACTGATGGCGCGGACAATTCAGGAAAGGATTTTTTCTCCGCGGCAGAGCAGTTTACGCGCCGGGGAGTGCCGCTGCTGGTCGTTGGAATGGGGACGGAGGAGGTGAAGGATCTTGAAATTGTCGGCATTACGACTCGAAAAATTGTTCGCATGAACACCACTGTCGTGGTCCGGGCGAAAATTCGGCAGAGCGGATTCAAGCACCACCTTGTACCCATTAAAATCACCCGTGCCGGTGAAACCGTTGCAAGCAAAGAAGTCGCTCTGAAAGATGAATTCACCACCGTTGAATTCGAATTCACTCCCACTGAAGAAGGGCTGCTGCGGCACAGGCTCGAGATTCCACCGCAGCCAGGAGAGGTCATTCTCAAGAATAACGAACGTGATTTCAGTGTGAATTCCTCCCGGCGGAAAATTCGCGTGCTCTACATGGAAGGCAGCCAATACAAAGGACAGAACAAAAAATTCTGGGAGTTCCAGTACCTCGAGCAGGCACTCCTCGAAGACGAAGATGTGGAAGTTACCTGCCTGTTTCGAGACGATGTCGCGGCCGCGGCGGAAGCAGGTATCGGATATGTCACTCACCCAGACAAAGGCTTTCCACGAGAGCGTAAAGACTTATTTAAGTACGACGTCATTATCAGCAGCGATATCGATATTGGCCTTTTCACTGATGGCCAATTAGAAAATACAGTCGACTTTGTGGGGGATTACGGCGGCGGTTTTTGCATGATTGGTGGCTGGACCGCATTCGGCGCCGGCGGGTACGACGAATCCATTATCGATCAGATGCTTCCCGTTGATATGGCCGGTCGCGAAGACCGATATCAAGAGAACGTCAGCTTCAAATGGATGCTTACGCCGGAAGCATTTGAACACCCGATTATGAGGTTGGTGAGTGATCCAATAAAGAATCGTTCTGTCTGGCGCGCGATGCCTGATTTCAAGGGCTACAACAATGTCATCCGTGCCAAACCTGCCGCGACCGTTCTGGCGGCGCATCCGACAGATCGGACGAAATACGGCAGGAAAGTAATGCTCGCGGTGCAGCATTATGGTAAGGGCCGCTCGATGGCTTTTATGCCGGATACGACCGCTGGCTGGGGTGAAGATTTCGAGGAACTGTTCGGAGAGACTGGGGATAATCGTTACTACAAGAAATTCTGGAAGAACGCGATCCGTTGGCTTGCGGCATACCGAATCAACGTGCCAAACCAACTGGTAACCATACAGACCGACAGCACACTTTATGAAAGAGGTCAGAACGCTCGAATCGAAGTCAGCGTCTTGAACAATCGCTATGAACCCTCACGCGACTCGGAAGTCGATCTGGAAGTCAAATCTCCGTCCGGAGAACTGATTCGCCGTAAGCTCGCCCCGGATTTATCTCAGGATGGAATCTATCCGTGGGAATTACCCGTAAATGAAAGTGGCCTTTACCAATTAGTCTCGCGTGCCCGTGATGCTAAAGGTCTGATAGGGGAAGACCGTGCCGTATTTGCCGTTCAACAGAGCACCGCCGAGTTTCGGGACTACGCGCTCAATCGTTCACTACTGACCAGTTTCGCCGCCTTGACGCACGGCAAGTACTATTCGGTTGCCGAAATAAGCAAGATTCCGGGCGACCTTACTGCGGCAAGCAGGAACACAGTGAAGACTGAAATAAGCGATATATGGGATCATCCTTTGATCTATTTAGTTTTATTGGCGCTTCTCACGGTCGAATGGATTGTGAGAAAGAAGCAGGGACTGCTTTGAATGAAACGCCTTTTCCTCAATTACAGCACTTTCGCCGTTCGTGAAAACGTCAATCGCACTTTGGCGAGCTGCAGCCTGTGCCCGGGCCTTCTCACGCTTAACGGCAATATCGTTTGGAAACAGGACAATCTGCATCTGAATTGGTACCAGACTGAGAACGGAGAATTTTCTGGCTGGCGAAATTGCAGCCAGGGTTTGGCAAATCAGGCAAAGGCAAGAAGTCCACATGTCCAGAGATGCCGCTCTGCGGATGGCTTCAAATGGGAAGACTACGACGAGCCGAGCATCGCAGAAACCGTAGTGCTGGATGAATCCGAAACAGACCCGGAAAGGCGATTCAAATGTGTTTATCAGGGCATCGCGGCACTCGGTGAAAACGGTGAAGTCGAGATTGCGATGGACGATTATGACAGTCTCGTGACCGCACATGCGGCTGGCCGGTCAATTCACTACGGGATTTTCAGTGCCGTTTCCGGTGACGGTATACGCTGGCACGACCATCGGGCAGTTGTAATTGACACCTATCGACTCTGGGCGTCCGAAGAGAACCTTGGACACAACCCGGACGGAGACGCCCCAAAGAAACTCGAATGGTGGAGGCCGGGCGCGCCGGGCTGGGCCGGCGGGGACAGTTTCCCGTGCCTTATTCACCTTCAAGACACAGGCAGGTTCGTCGCTTTCTATCGCACAAACATTGATCGCCGAACGAGCCTGTTTCCAAACCAGCGCCGGCGAGAGCGCGGTGTTGGCCGTTCGGAATGCCGTAATTTCGGCGAATGGGGTGAGCACCGGCTGGCCATGCGGTCTGATCCGGACTGGCAGCAGTCGCTTGGCTACGGCAAACAGGATTTCTATCAGTTGCAAGTCTGGCCTTGCGCAGATGTCTATCTTGGGATTGTTTCTGTTTTTTATTGGGAAGAAGACCGCAACCACTTGGAATTAGCGTGGAGCCCGGACACGGTTTATTGGGAGCGAATCTGCCCGTACACCGATTTGGTTCCTCACGGCGAGTTGCCGGATTTCGGTGGCGGGAACAATTACGCATCCATGCGGCCACAGGAAGTAGACGGAAAAGTACGAGTCTACTTTGGCGCGGATAACGGCCGTCACAACGCGGACAGCGAGGGAAAGGAATCCACTCTCAGGCTGGCGTATTTTGAACCCGATCGATTTGCCGGTGTTAAGCCGCTGTACCCGGCAGCAGCGATGATGGTGACCCGCTCCCTTGAGGTGGAAGGGGAGCATCTGCGGATCAATGCGAATGCTGCAGGCGGTGCTTTGAGGGCAGAGTTACAGGATGTGGAAGGGAGAGCTCTGGACGGTTTCAGTCTGAAGGAATGCGATCCCGTTTCAGTCGATTCGCCCAACTCAGCAGTCTCGTGGAAGGGAAAGACGAGTTTGAACCAACTGAAAGCTCGCCAGGTCAGAATTCGATTCGAGTTTGAGAACAGCGTGCTTTACGCATTCGAGGTTTAGCCTCTTTCGCCGGGACTCCCCTGCATTCGCTGCAGGCTTCTTAATTCCTGACAGGAGGAAAAAGTTCCAGAAGTTCTGCAATAGCACGCTTGCTCGCCTGCCAATCTCCGGACTCCTTTGGGACGGTCTTAACGATTACAGTGAAATCCAATTTCTGGCCCTTCGAGAATTTCTGTCCGTGGTTCTGGCGCAGGTAGTACTTGTGATACCTGTCCAAATCCCAAATCATGCTCGCACTGCTCGGGCCTGTAATGACTTTCGGGGTGTAACACAGGATGCCGAGTCCGGTGGTCGGATCGAACTGGCACACCCATCGGGTGTCCTTGTTGACCGCCATATTCCCGGCGGCTTTCAAGTCGCCATTCTCTAACGAGCCATCTTCCATCCCGGCCAACCACCTGGTTGTTGTCGGTGGGAAGCAGTGCATGAAGTAGTAAAGCACGCTGGTCTCGCAATCTTCGAGGGCTTCCATCTGAGCGCGCTCGAAAATATGGTCGTCTGTGAGGACGACTTCGACCGTGGTCTTAAACTTCCAGATCGTTGATTCCTTGACGAGCCTGAGTTGTTTCCCCGTTACCGTCTCACCAACCATGATCGGGCGTTCGTTGTCGTCCACTGTCAGCTTCAACGAGTGCACCACTTCGCGGCCGCCCTCCGTATGGCCGGTGCCCCACCACATTCCGTCCTTGGGCGTGAGGACAGTCCCATAATGACCGTTGTTCAATCCGAATTGCTTCCCGCGATAAAACATCCCGTCTATTGTCCACGCGCTGGCAGCTTCAAAGAGGAGGTTATAGGCGTCCGTCTTCAGGGTCAGAAAGCCGTTCTCTGGAATACCTGATTCTGCGGAATTCTTCTCTGACACGATGATCTCCTTTTGTGGAAAACGTGATCGAAGGCTGCTGCCCAACTCCGCCGCCAGCTTCTCCCAGTCGCCGGGCACGGCCTCAAAAAATTGCATCGCCATCTGAAACTCCAAATTTGTGCCTGCCTTGATTGCTCCATCCATCGGCTGGCAAAGAAGCTTGTGATAACCCTTCGTGTCCCAGAAACGGGCGTAACTGCCAGGACCAACGAAAGGGGTCTGAAAGTGCACGACTACGCCCTTCTCAAGTTTTGTGTCGTACTGTGCCAGCCAACTCACAGCCCCGCCCGGCTTGTGTCCTCCCCCTCCATCAAATTCTCCACGCGTCAGATCGCCTGCCAAGCCCTGTGCGAGCCACCTTTGCGCCTTCGGCGAGAATGAATAAATGAAGGCATAGAAGCTTTTCAGAGTCATCGCCGACTCCGCGATGAACGAATGTTTCTGATGAATCGTATCGCCTTCCACAGTTGTCTCAGCGGTATGTTTGATGCCGTCGAGTTTGGATTCTTTAAATATCCGAAAGCGGTTGCCCTTCAAGCTTTCGTTAATCGAAGAGGGTTTGTCGTCTACGAAAAATTCAATTTTCGAAACTTCAGCGGCTTCGTCCGGCCCCATTGCGGAGCCGATCCAGTTGCCATTCGCTGGGAAAATTACGGCACCCTGGCCTCCGGCCGGGATAATCAATCTTTCTCCCCCGAAATCTACAGAACGGATGGTCCAGGCAGTTTCTGAATCCAGGGCAATGGAGAGTGATTCGGAGTGCAGGTTGACCTGTTTCTTTGAAACAGATTCTGCAAAGCCAGCATTGGAGATGATGGCTGTAAGGAACATCAGGAGTTTCAAATCAATTCCTCATTGGAAGACTGCCCGGGCTGGCAGGCTGGAGGTAGCAGCATGTCGCCACGAGTTTGAGCTATTCGCTGCCGTATTTGGAGACGTCGGGCTCTTTCACTGCTTGAAGCAGGCGTCTAACGATCTCTACCGAATCGATGCCTTCGGCCTGGGCCCGGAAGTTTGTGCCCAGGCGGTGACGCAGGACAGGAACCGCGGCCTCTTTGATGTCGTCGATGGCTACGGACATGCGGCCATCCATGGCGGCGAAGGCCTTGCCGGCAAGTATCAGATTCTGGCCGGCGCGGGGGCCGGCGCCGAAATCGACCATCTCCCGAATGAAATCCGGGGCAAGCGGATCCGCGGGGCGCGTGCTGCGAACGAGGCGGACTACATAGGAAATGACGTAACGTGAAACAGGCACTCTACGGACGATTTTCTGAATCGCGGTGACTTCCTCCGCGCCGAGGACTTCGGCGATCTGTGAAGTGCGCCGCCCGGTGGTCGCCATGAGGATTTCCTCTTCTTCTTCAAAGGTCGGGTAATCCACATGAATGCTGAACATGAACCGGTCCTGCTGGGCTTCGGGCAGGGGGTAAGTGCCCTCCTGCTCGATAGGGTTCTGGGTGGCGATCACGAAAAATGGTATGGGAAGCTGATAGGATTCCTGGCCTACGGTGACCTGCTTTTCCTGCATGGCTTCGAGGAGTGCAGCCTGGGTTTTCGGCGGGGTTCGGTTAATTTCGTCGGCGAGGATAATCTGGGCAAATATCGGGCCTTGTATGAAACGAAATTCTCGTCTGCCGCTGCTTTCGTCAATGATATTCGTGCCGGTGATATCAGACGGCATCAGGTCGGGGGTGAACTGGATGCGTTTGAACGAGAGGTCCATAGTGGAGGAGATGGCGGTGACCATGGCTGTCTTCGCCAGGCCGGGGACACCGACCATGAGGCAGTGTCCTCCTGCGAAGATGGCGGCCATGATCTGCCGCAACACTTCGTTCTGGCCGATGATGACCTTGGATATCTCATCAATGACGCCCGTGCGAAGCTGATTGAATTTGCGAATCGCCGATTTGAATTTTTCGTCGTCCATCTAATCAATGTAAAACGCTGAGGGAATCATGTGAAGTCGGATTGCGGTGGTGGGATTCAGGATTACAGAATTCGGGATTGGTAAGACTGACGCGACAGTGTTGGTCCCGTGGGGATCTTGCCTCGGCATTTACTCATTACTCATCACTCTCTTGAGCTGAGCCGATGGCTCCAGTTGTTTTGCTTTTTTTGAAAGAGAAGGGTTCATCGAGAGCGCGAGGTCGTTCGCCTGGCGCATCTGGCTCCAGCGGCCGCGGAGCGAATAGAAGCGTGCGAGATTAAGCTGATCTTCCGCGCTTTCCCCGTTTATCAGGTTCCCGACGAACGACAGGATTTCATCGTCCGAAAAGGCACGCCAGCCGTACATCATGTTGTCCTCCGCGTTGACCGTGACTTTTTCCCATCCGGCAGAAGAAACTGTATGAGTATTTTCACCACGGCGAATGGAGGGTTTTCCGGGCATCTCCATAATCCTCTGAAACAGATCCTCCACGAATTCCTGGTCCTCGGGAATCTGCTTCTGCCACCTTGCGAATATCTGCAGCCATTCCCTTTCTTTGAATTCTGTTGATGCACTTCTGCAGAGTTGCTCTGCGGCAAGATAACGAAACTTCAAGAGTCTTTGCATGAGTTCCGAAGCAAATTCCTTGAATCGGACCTCTTCGGGCCCTGCGGGAGACTGTCGATCCTTTTCGATTTCGTCATGGGCTCTTTCCATCTGTACTTGCCCCAGGACGCTTAGCGCTCTGCGTTTGACTTCAGGAAGAATGAAATGCAGGTGAACGAATTCGAGTTCCTTTTCCGCCCGGTTGAATTCCCCTTTTGTCGCCAGCTCGGCAACACGCTCGCGGATGGCCTTGAAACTCTCCTGCTGCTGTTTATCCATGCCCTTAGTCAAGACATCCAGATTTTCCTGGTACGGGCTGCCGGGATGTTCGCGAGCGAAGATCTCGACTTTTTCATGAAGCTGGTCGTAGAGTTCCTGTTTTCTCAAGCGCATGATTTCTTGCTTCAGGTCATTCCAAGACTGTTCTTCCTCTTCGCGGTTCAGACTCTTCAATGCATCAATGCGTTCCTGGGCATTGATGGCATGGAGCGTGCCCGGATACTCACGGATAACTTCTTCAAACATGGAGATCGCCTTTGCGGACCGGTCTGGAAACCGGAATGCATAATCGTCCGCGCGCTGAAACAGCAGTTCATCAAGTCTGTTGTGCCGGGGCTCGGCTGCTTTGGTGACGGGCGCCTCCGCTTTTGGCATTTCCTCGATTTTGCTCATGCCGCGGGCCATCAATCCGAGAGAAAGAACCAGGACAATGACCACACCCGCGTAGAGCGATATTTCCAGGGGATCGGCTTTGCCAAGGTTTCTTGTTTTCAGGGCGTGGACGACCTTATCCATTTCTGTGAAACGGTCATCCGGTTCCTCTGCAAGCATCATGTCGAGGATTTCGAGCGTGTTCTCGCTGATCGGATGATCCTTGGGAAGTTCAGGCGGGGGCAGCCGTTCGCCGCCAATCGACTGCACCGGCTGGTCGTAGAGCATGTGATAAAGAATTGCACCGAGTGAAAAAATGTTGGAGCGCCCGGTCAGCGGCTTTCTCTCTCGCTCCTCTGGTGACATGTAGAGTGGGAACTCCATCATTTCATAGACCTGTTCGCTGGGGACTGAGCCGACATAGCAATGGTAGTCGAGCATAAAATCAGTCACCTTAACTTCGTCGTCGTCAGATATGAGGAGATTGGATGGCTTGAGATCGTAATGAAGGATTCCCGCGTGGTAGGCTTCGGCGAGGCCCTGGGCGGCCTGCAGGATCAGGCCGCGGGCCTCGGCCTCGGGTATCTGGTGCTGTTCACGAATGCGCTCTCGAACAGTGTCGCCCTCCACATACTCACCAATACTGAAATACCGGTCGCCGACCCGGCCGAGAATGATTGAGTGGGCAATGTTGGGATGGTGAATGCGCGACAGTCTCATGAGGTCGTCACCCAGTCTGCTTCGGAAGCTCTGATGAGCAGTGAGCTGTCTCGAAATCTGCTTGATGGCCACCAATGTTCCGCTCTTCTCCGACCGGCCCCGAAAGACTGTTCCGACGGGCCCCTTGCCTTCCGTCTTTATGATTTTGAAGCCTGGGATTTCGGGGAAATCAGACATGCGAAGAAATGGTTGATGGTTGATAAGAGATTCTACGGGAATTTGTCACAATCTCAGGCCGCAGTTAACCATTAACCATTTCTTCTAACCATTAAGCATTTCTTCGCATGCCATTCATCAATATCGACGAATACGAACCATTCGAAATCGTGCCTGGGGCTCGCACCCGGACGCCTTACGGTGAGAACATCATGCTCTCGTATCTTGAGCTTGATGAGGGCAGCGAAATACCCCTTCATCGGCACCCGCATGAACAGGCCGGCATGCTGCTCAAGGGTAAGTTGGAGCTGACGATTGATGGCGAGTGCCGATTATGCTCGGCTGGTGATATGTTCATCATCCCGCCGAAAACCATTCACTCAGCCAGGCCAGTCGATGGCCCGGCGCTCGTGCTTGATGTGTTCAGCCCCGTGCGAGAGGACTATGCGGAGTTGTTCAATAAGTACGTCAGGGGAAACGACGAATCTATTGCTTGACCTCAAATATTGCTTCCACTTCTACTGCGGCACCGGTTGGGAGCTGTACAAAGCCAACGGCGCTACGTGCGTGGAAACCGTCACCATCTTTGCCAAAGATCTCGTGAATGAGATCTGAAAATCCGTTGATCACCAGGTGCTGCTCTGTGAAGGCCAAAGTAGAGTTCACGCAGCCAAGCACCTTGACGCACCGCAGGCCGTCCAGTGAACCAAATTCCTGGTGGACTGACGAGAGCACTTTGGTCGCTACCTCGCGTGCGGCTGCATAGCCTTGATCGACGCTGACGCCGTCACCGAGCTTTCCCACCAGGGTGGAGGTATGACCAGAGGTGATTATCAGGTTACCGACCCGGGCAGCCAGACACAGATAACCCTTCTTGGCATCATCGTTGAATTTGATTCCGAGTTTTTTTGCTTTCTGTTCGGCGCTCATCATTAGTCTCCTGAAAATTTTGAAAAAGAATGCTTGAGAGTGGTGCATTTTTACCTTGCCACTTCGCATTCATCCAACGCTTTTCAAAGGTGGTGGAACAGAGCTGCGCGTATGGTCTCCAGATTCTGGTAACCCACAGAGATGGTCGACACCGCGCCCGCATCCCGCAGTAAAAGGGTTGGAAAGCTGCGCACCCCCAATCCCCTTCGCTTTTCAAATTCAGCAGTCATCGCCTGATGAGACCACTCCGATTCGAACCCCGATTGGAAGTCATCGGCGTCCGCGCCCACTTGCCTTACCACGGTCTGTATTCCGGTCAGGTCCGTGATATCAACATTTCTGGCGTAGAAGGCTTCCTGCAATCCGTGACAGAACGGGTACTCGAGTGCCGCATCCATTTCCCTGATGGTGAGCGCGGCCCTGGCAGCTGGCCCCGTGTCATATAGAAAATCCTTGCGGCCAAAGAACTCGTTGTTGAAAGGCTGACCTGACTGGGCCGTAACATTTGTCCAGTGCTGTTTGAGAAAGTCCCGCATTTCGTCATCGAGTAGTTTGGATTTAGGCCCGGGGCGGAGCCCACCGTGGACGATTTCAAGTCTCAGTTGATGTCCGAATTCGTCCAGGATTGCACAGAGTGTCGGTGCGAATCCCCAACACCATGAGCACATGATATCGCCAACGTAAATGAGATTACGCATAAAGGGCGCGCTTGCTGAACTTGAACTTAAAGAAATCCAGTCGACTAAACTGGCCATCCATTGATAGTATGAGGCCACCAGTTGGGAGCAAATGGGAAGATGTGGCTATGGGAGTTCACCCCCTCATCTTGAAAATTCGCCTCAGGTAAATAAAGATGAATAGGCCGAATTCATCGGGCCGGTTGTCGTTTCCGCAAAGGGATCCTAAAACGCCGAAGGAATGCCTGGACATGGCGTTCGAGGATGTGATCGCTGGGATTCAGAGCCGTTACAGCATTTCGCAAGAACGCCTGGAAACGCTCTATACAGCAATCAGGCATACGCTGGAGCGAACCTGTCCGGATCTGGAACACAGGTATCTCACCTCGGTGATCGTCCTTTCCACGCTTACGAAAGGGATCGCCCTCTACGCGTTGGGCTTCAATAAAGAATGCCTTTTCGAGAGCTACAACACGCTCGAATATTTCCTCAAGCGCGATCTCAGCGGGTTCAGGAAATATCCACTGCTGGGCAAAAACCCGCTGCTGCAAGTACTTACAGACCGTGATATTCAGAAAAATGGCATCGATGAACTGGCGCTTATCTTCAAATCTATGAAGGTCTGGGAGCAGCGGCATCTGGATTTTGCCCGACGCCTTCATCGCCTCCGAAATGCGCTCATCCACAAGGACCTCGAAAAACTATCCAAGATCTGGGATTCAAAAATCGTCCAGCCTCTGGACGTGGAGGAACTTGAGGAAACGAAGCTGGACTGTGCGGAACTGATTCTTTCCAGTGCAGAATCGTTATCGCTCATCATCAAGGAGCGAATTGTTCAGGATAGACAACTGGGCCTTGGGAGTCTGGATTAGAGGTTTCGGCTCGTGTGAGAAAAGGCAGTAAGAATCTTCTGCAATCTCACTCTTGATCCTCAACGCCACTACTTCTTGTCGTCCACGTTCTTATCGTCGTCAACGACTTCGTAATCGGCGTCGACGACATCTTCCCCATCGTCGTCCGCATTCTCTGCCGCGTTATCTGCTGATTCTGCTCCTGGTGGCGGTTCTTCGCCCGCCTGGCCGTAAAGCTTTTCCGCAAGTCCAGACCATGCGGCCATGACTGCTTCACTTGCGGTCTTTACTTGCTCAGAATCCGCTGATTTGTCTGTGATGACTTTTTCCAGGTTGGCGACAGCATCCTCAACCTTCTTCTTTTCGGCGTCGTCAAGTTTGTCGCCGTATTCTTTGAGGTTCTTTTTAGTCTGATGCACCAAGGAGTCCGCCTTGTTGCGCTCTTCCGCACTGGATCGTGCGGCATCGTCGTCGGATGCGTGCTGTTCCGCCTCATTTATCATGCGCTCGATATCCTCTTTGGAAAGACCACTTGAGGCTTCGATGCGAATCGACTGTTCCTTTTTGGTGCCTTTGTCCTTTGCACTGACATTCAGAATGCCGTCGGCATCGATATCAAACGTCACCTCTACCTGCGGTACGCCCCTCGGCGCCGGCGGGATACCGTCGAGGATGAAACGGCCGGTGGATTTGTTGTCCTTCGCCATTTTACGTTCACCCTGCAGGACATGGACTTCTACTGAAGGCTGGTTGTCAGCCGCAGTTGAAAAGACTTCGCTTTTCTTGGTAGGAATGGTCGTGTTGCGCTCGATGAGCGTTGTAAAAACGCCTCCGAGAGTTTCGATTCCGAGAGAGAGAGGCGTGACATCGAGGAGGAGGACGTTCTTGACTTCGCCCCCAAGCACGCCGCCCTGAATGGCTGCGCCAACAGCGACGACTTCGTCAGGATTGACTCCTTTATTCGGTTCGCAATCGAAAATTTTCTGGCAGACTTCCTGGACTGCGGGCATGCGGGTCATTCCACCGACGAGGATGACATCATCAACATCCTTTGCGCTGAGTTTGGCGTCAGAGAGGGCCTGCAGGCAGGGCTGCTTCAGGCGTGCCAGAAGGCCTTCACAGATTTGTTCGAGCTTGGCGCGAGACAGACTCATCTGCAGATGCTTGGGCCCACTGGCGTCTGCAGTGACGAAGGGCAGATTGATCTCTGTGCTCGGGGAGGACGAGAGTTCCTGTTTCGCTTTCTCGGCAGCCTCTTTAAGACGTTGCAAAGCCATCGGGTCATTCCGCAGGTCGATGCCGTTGGATTTCTTGAATTCATCGGCCAGCCATTCAATGATGTCATGGTCAAAATCGTCGCCACCGAGGTGGGTGTCACCGTTGGTGGACAAGACCTCGAAGACACCTTCGCCAAGCTGGAGAATAGAGATATCGAACGTGCCTCCGCCAAGGTCGAAGACGGCTATTTTAGCGTCGCCCTGTTTGTCGAGGCCATAGGCAAGTGAGGCCGCTGTCGGTTCGTTAATGATCCTTTTGACATCGAGGCCGGCAATTTTGCCCGCGTCTTTAGTGGCCTGGCGCTGCGAGTCATTGAAGTAGGCTGGGACTGTGATAACGGCTTCGGTCACCGCTTCACCAAGATAATCTTCCGCGGTTTGCTTCATTTTCTGCAAGACCATGGCGGAGATTTCCGGTGGCGTGTATGTCTTCCCGTTGACCTTAACCGCCGCATCTCCATTGTTCCCGGTGACGACTTCGTAGGGCACAAGGTGTATTTCATCATCCACTTCTGAACGCTTGCGCCCGACAAAACGTTTGATGCTGAAGAGAGTATTGGTGGGGTTTGTTACGGCCTGCCGCTTGGCAGTTACACCAATAAGGCGATCGCCATCTTTCGTAAATGCCACAACGGATGGGGTTGTGCGGCCACCTTCGCTGTTAGGGATAACGGTAGGCTGTCCGCCTTCCATGACTGCGACACATGAATTTGTCGTACCTAAGTCTATTCCGATGATTTTGCCCATCGCACCATGCCTCCGTGTTGTCTGATTTTTTCCGGAAAACGGAATTGTTCTCCGTCATATTGGCCTTCACTTGAAAGCAGAACCCCACAAGTGTCGCCCTCTTTGATTTAATTATTTGCTGGATTATGCAGGCGTAAGCAAACTCCAGACCGTCAAGTTGATTTGACTCATAACCATTAATATCACAAGCACTTAGGTGTGTCTCCACAATGATCGGACGAGGCATTGAGTGCCGAACTGGCAGGTTTTGAAATGCCCTTAACCGTTGGCTGCAATTTTGACAGTGACATAAACTGCACAAACAAAGAGGGTTACAAACATCCAAATGAGAGGTATCCGGAATGAGTAAGAAGTGGAGAGCCGCGGCGATTGGTCTTACCGGTCACGGTGGATTCGGGCACGGATTGCATTTGCCATATCAGATGCTGCCGAATGTGGAGATGGCGGCTGTTTCCGATCCCGATGAAGCGGGACGCGCAAAGGCCATGCAGCAATCGGGCGCGGCACATGGTTATGCGGATTACAGAGAAATGTTGGAGAAGGAGGAGCTCGATATCGTCAGCGTATGTCCACGCCACACGATCTACCATCGGGAGATGGTTCTGGCCGTGGCTGAAGCTAAGTGTCACATCTACTGCGAAAAGGCGATAGCGCCGGATCTGGCCGAAGCGGACGAAATGCTGGATGCCTGCGAACGTAACGGCGTCCTGATCGGTGTGTCTCATCAGGCCCGTTACGTCGAGCCATTTTTATCTGCCAGGAAGATGCTTGAAGATGGCGCCATCGGCGATCTGGTCAGCGTTCACGGGCGGTTCAAAGAAGATCATCGTGGAGGAGGAGAAGACATGCTGACCTTGGGCACTCACGTGTTTGATATGACCCGCTTCCTGGTTGGGGACGCTTCGTGGGTTATGGGTGCAGTAATGTTGAACGGCAGGGAAGTGACCATCGAGGACCGGGCCGATCCAACCGAACCCATCGGCCCGGTAGCCGGTGATCATGTGCGGGCTCTCTTCGGTTTCAAACGCGGTATCACGGGAACTTTCGAAAGCGTGCGTGGCCAATCGAAGCACGGTACGCGCATGAGCCTGACCCTTATCGGAACCAACGGTACACTCAGCCTTACCTTTGGTGGGGCTGCAACCCTGAAGAAATGCAACTCGGCCGCCGGATATGGTGATGGAGCGGACTGGGAACTGGTGAATATAAAACCCGGACCACCCATTCCCGGCCAGGGCGACAACGATGACGACGCGATGATCCCGCGTGGGAATACTCTGGCTGTCTGGGACATCATGCAAAAGGCTGAGAACGGAGGTCAGCCGGTTTCAAGTGGTCGCGATGCCCGAGCTGCACTTGAAATGATTCTCGGCGTGTATAAATCCCATCTCGAAGGCAGGAGGATCAAATTCCCGATCAGTGGGAAGCATCCGCTGGGTTCGGGTACCGAGTAATTTCAACGTCCTGGCACTCCGCGACAAGGCATCGTGCAGCGGAAGTAATGCATCGAGGTAAACCAATCATAATGCTGGCACGTCGCGTCTATATGGATCATGCTGCTACCACCCCGATGGACGGTCGCGTGTGGAAATCCATGGCGCCCTTTGCAACGGAGACTTTCGGCAATCCTTCTAGCCTGCATCAGTTTGGGCGGGATGCTCGACTGGCGCTTGACCGGGCAAGAGGGAAGGTAGCCCGGCTGATTGGGTGCCTCGATGATGAGATTGTCTTCACCAGCGGCGGAACGGAATCGGACAACCTGGCGATCCGCGGAGTCGCCATGGCCCGGCGTGACACTCACCGTCACATCATCACCTCCGCCATAGAACATCACGCGGTGCTTGATCCGTGCCGTTTTCTCGAACAGCAGGGATTTGAGATCACGATTCTTCCCGTGGATGGATACGGACTGGTCGACCTCCGGAACGTTGCCGCGGCGATAAGGCCGGATACCGCGCTGCTCACGATCATGATGGCCAACAACGAAATTGGAACCATCCAGTCGATCAAAGAAATCACCGCTTTAGCGAAAGAAAACAATGTTCTGGTTCATAGCGACGCGGTTCAGGCATGCGGGGTGATCAGCATTGATACCCAGAATTTGGGAGTCGATCTGCTTTCCATATCCGGTCATAAGCTTTACGGGCCGAAGGGCGTCGGGGCGCTCTACGTCCGCAAGGGCACCCCGCTGATTGCACACAACCTCGGGGGCGACCAGGAGCGGAAGAAACGCGGCGGGACAGAGAATGTCCAGGGCGCCGTCGGCTTCGGAACCGCTTGCGAGATCGCCCTCGAGGAATTGGACGAAAATTCAGCAAGACTGAAGAAATTCCGCGACTTGCTCATCGCTGATATTTTAAATCGCATACCAGAAGTAAAGCTCAACGGACACCCAACCCAGCGTCTGCCTGGAAACGCCAACTTCACCTTCGCGGGCACCGACAATCAATCGCTCCTGATCAATCTTGATCTCGCGGGAATCGCTGCCAGCAACGGCTCCGCATGTGCCTCCGGCTCGCCGCAGCCCTCACACGTTCTTCCGGCAATCGGTCGAACCGAGGAAGAGACCCGCAGTTCGTTACGCCTCTCGCTCGGAAAAGGGAACACAGAGGATGATGTGGAATACGTGGTCGAGCATCTCTGCAGGGTGGTCGAGAAAATCCGGCGCGCCGAAAAGAAAATTACCGACGTGGAAATGATGGCGTAGGACTGTGGACTTGGGGACATTTTGTCCCTGCCGACCTCGTAAGCTCGGGCAAATTACGGGGTTTGGTCTTGGATGACTTGGGGAGATTCCGCCGATGGGTTGAAGGCCGTCAATGCACACACCCAGAGGGCGGCTAAATCATCGGGCAAATAATAAAGCAGATTGCCATGAAGTCTGGATGGCAGCTAACATCCACTTTCTAAATTGCTCACTTTTCAGCCATATGAATCAGATATGAAAACCCAGCAAATTCTCTTCACAGACCGTAATAAAGCCGAACTTGTCGAGCGGGAACTTGAGCTCCCGCTCGAGCCGCACCAGGCACTGGTCAGGGCAGAGCATTCAGTGGTTAGCGCCGGTACGGAAGGGGCCGGCTTCACCGGGCTGGTCTGCGAGATGCCCGGTTTCAACAATCCCAATCCATACCCGATGTCCACCGGCTACGGTCACTTGGGCGAAGTGCTGGAAATCGGCGAAAAGGTGACCATGTGCAAGCCTGGAGATCGGGTCTTGAGTTTTTCCAACCACGCTTCCGTTGTAAAGGCCGACGCGGTCCGCTGCGCACTGCCGGTCCCAAAGGATGCTCCTGGAGAACGAATCGTTTACTCGCGAATGGCTGGAGTCAGCATCAGCGCTGTTCGCTCTTCGACAGTGCAGCCGGGCGATACGGTACTCGTTATAGGACTCGGCCTCGTGGGCAACTTCGCCGCGCAGCTTTTTCAGATGGTGGGAGCAGAGGTTCTTGCTTCTGAAATTTCACCACTCCGAATCGAACGTGCCAGACAGTGCGGCATCAAAAACATCATCAACCCGAACGAAACCGATCTGAAGGAAGCCGTCTTGGACTGGACCGGTGGGAAGGGTGTCCACATCGCGGTCGAAGCAATCGGTATCAGCGAACTGGTCTCGGAAGCGACTTTACTTACCCGTCGCTACGGCGAGGTCATCCTGCTTGGCAGCCCAAGGGCAAAAGCCGTTTTCGACGCGACTCCGATGCTATTGCACATCCACCTCCAAGCCATCAGGATGATCGGTTCGCTTGAATGGCGCTGGCCCTCTCATGAAGTCGACAGGTGCAAGCACAACATCGTCGAAAATTATCGACAACTCGTGCATTGGATTGCAGAGGAAAGACTCATCGTCGATCCCCTCCGCACACACGTTGCCCCGCCATCGGATTGCCAGGCGATCTATACCGGCCTGACTTCCAAGAAAGAGGAATACCTGTCGGGCGTGTTTGTGTGGCAGTGAAGATCCAGGATTCAGGTTGAATCCTGAATCCTGCCCCCTGAATCCTTCCCATCCTACCGGAGAACGAGTTATGTCCGATGCCTTACGATTTGTCACCAGCGAAGAAATGGAAGTAGAAGAGCTCCCCTGGGGGCCACACGAATGGCTCTGCCGTCCCGGTCTTGTTGAGGCCGAGAAACTCCTGCTTGTTCGTGTCCGTATGCCGGCAGGTAAGGCACACAAGTTTCATCGCCATCCTGCCATGGAAGAAATCATCTACGTAGTCGAAGGTAAGGCTGAGCAATGGGTCGACAAGGAAAAGAAACTGCTTGGCCCAGGCGACATGGCCCACATCCCTGTGGATATGGTTCACGGCACTTACAACGCCGGGGAAGGCACGCTCGTTTTCCTGGCCATCCTGAGTCCGGCCAAATTCGACGGCCCGGCACTCATCGATGTGAGTGATGAAGAGCCGTGGAAGAGTCTGAGAAATTGACGGAAGAACATAAGCAAGGTTGCCCTCCTACAGCTCAAACTCCATCCCCTCCGCCGCGGGCTGGCACCTGAGAGCGATATTTTTTTGGCTGATGAGGGCGTTACAGTCTGCACCCATTCGGTCCACCATATCGTCATTGCGCATGGGGTCATGATGGAAGAGGAGAAGTCGCTGCACTTCGCCAAGGACGCCGAGCTCAACGGGAAACTGAAAGAAGCTGTGCCCCCATCCTATTTTTGCCACGTATTCTTCCACGGAATACTGAGAGTCGTGCACCAATAGATTCGCTCCTTCTATGAACTCGATCAGGGCCTCATCCATCGGGCCGAGCTTCATAGCGCCGGAGCGGACTTCTTCGAGCAGGTTTGCCCCTGCGCCGTTTCCGCTGCTGTAATAGTGGGGTTCGTTGTCGCTGATAAAACAGAAGACCTTTCCCTGGTGTTCCAGGCGATAGCCGAGCGCTATGCCGGGGTGGTTGAGGTAGCGGGCCGAGATCTTCACATCATTGATTTTAAAATCACCTTCCGAGATTCTGTTGAACGTCTTTTCTGCCGGCATCTCCTGAAACGAGATGGGGAAGTAATCCGGTACCATCTGCCCCTCAAAAATATTTTGGAGGGGCTGGATCATTCCTTCGCAGCCGTGGATGGTGAATTTGTTGCCCGGGATAAATGCCGGCACAAAAAACGGAAAGCCCTGGATATGATCCCAGTGGAAATGACTCATCAAAAGATGAGCCTGAATAGGAGACTGGAATCGACGCAGCAGATCGTTTCCAAGCAACCGGATACCGCTGCCCGCGTCAAGGATGATGAGGGTGTCACCACAGTTGACTTCCACGCAAGCAGTATTGCCGCCGTAACGCACGGTGCCCTGCCCGGGTGACGGGATAGACCCTCGAACTCCCCAGAACTTGACTCTCATTGCTCTGACCAGCTATTAGGAGGAAGGGCCACCGCGGCGATCGGCGAGACATCTGGAAGGAGGCGATGCGGCGACTAAGATGCTGATGGCAAAAGGATTAGATTGGAAGCAAGAGATACTAGCATTAGTCAGGATCGAGTCAAACACCAGTCATCGGCCGCATGGTGAGTCCAGACTGCCTCTCGATCAGGAGCAGGCGATTGTATTTGGCGAGACGTTCGGATTGAGTGATAGAGCCAACTTTAATCTGGTCGCCGCTCCAGCCGACAGCGAGGTCAGCAAGCCAGTTGTCTTCCGTTTCGCCGCTGCGGGCACTCACCGTCACGGCCCAACCGTCGGAGCGGGCCAGTCGGAAAGCCTCGGCTGCTTCGGTGAGCGTGCCGATCTGATTTACCTTGAGCAGGAGTGCATTCGCCGCCCGGGCCTCAATTGCCTTTCGGATGCGTGCGGGGTTCGTGCACAGGAGATCGTCACCCAGGACGAGGCAGCGTTCTCCTATGGCTGACCGCAGTTGCGGCCAGTGCTCCCAGTCCTCTTCGGCCAGTCCATCCTCGATGCTTACGATGGGATATTTCTCCTGCCAGCCAGTAAGCACCTGAATCATTTCTTTGGCGTTTATCCCCTCTTTATCCAGGAAGTATCGGCCATTATGGAAAAATTGGCTGGACGCGATATCGAGTGCGATGCAGACATCTTCGCCAGGGGTCAGACCGGCTTTCCTGATCGCCTCTACCGCGTCTTGGAACATGGCTTCGACTGATGGGAATGGGGGGGCAAGACCGCCTTCATCCGCGGTAAGTGCACGGGTGCCATATTTTTCGGCAATGAGCTCGGCCGCGCTCTGATAAACCTCAAAGGTCATCGCCATCGCCTCATCTATCGTCCGTGCTGAGACCGGCACGACCAGGCAGTCCTGAATCGGTACCTGGCCCCCTGCATGCTTGCCGCCGCTGAACAGGTTTATGGTCGGCCGGGGAAGGTGCGGGGTATCGTTTTGAATCGCCGCAGCCAGGTATTCAAAGAGACATTGCTGACTCGCGTTCGCGGCAGCCCGGGCAAACGAAAGTGAAACGGCCAACGTGGCATTTGCACCGAGCCGCGTCTTGTCTGGTGTGCCGTCGAGCGCAATAAGCGCGTGATCAAGGGCCTGTTGTTCCGCGAGTTCTTCCCCGACCAGAGAATCGGCAATGATCTCTTGAATGTTGCGCACCGCCTTGAGACAACCCAGGCCCCGGTAACGCCTGGGATCGCCATCACGCAGCTCGAGTGCTTCGGCCCGGCCGGTAGAAGCGCCGGATGGAACGGAAGCTTCGCCTACGCCGCCGCCTCCCAGTTCACACCTTGCCCATATCGTTGGGCGACCGCGGCTGTCGAGGATTTCGAATGCGGTAAGTTTTTTTATTCGCGGCATGTGGGAGTGCAGGGCCTGGAGGGAAGTGTCTTACTCGTAGCGCGAGAAACTCTCTAATTTTACAGGAGCAAACAGAGAAAACGGAGATATCTTCGAATGTTCAAACACTTCCTCCAGGGAATCGGGCACAACCTTGATTCTGAGATGCCGCAGGGCAAGCCTGTGGCATCCTCTTCCGGAGGTAACATCGTCAAGCTAAGAGCTAATCGCGACCTGTCGATTCTCTGATCTCTTTCAAGACTTCCCCAAGTTGGGCATCTTTGACCATCTTCTGGAGTTGCGGATCCTGCATCAGCCGTGCGATTTTTTCATTCTTCAACATCCCACGGAAATTCTTATCCTGAACCAACTGCCTCACCTCTTCGTCGTAGAGTACCTTGGTGACGGGTTCATATGCAATGATCTCGCGCACCTTTGGATGCTGCCGAAACTCCTGCATCAGGATTGGGTCTCGAGTAAGTGAGAGCACATCCCTAACGAGTTCGTAGTCATCGATTTCCACTGGATTCGTCGCCTTCACGATTCCACCCAAAGGCGAATCTTCGATACCCTTCTTTACCGTGATCATCTTCTCAGCCACCACCTCTCGCAGGCTCACGGCAGCATTTTGACCATCGTCATCGCCGGCGAGCAGTTGGATTTCTTGTGATGGGCCCTTACGCATCTCCTCAGCGACCCATCCGATATTCCAGAGAATGATGAACAGAAGCCCACTCATGGCTACGCCCACGATTCCACCGAGGCCCATTCCCCAATTTCGAGCATTTTGGACCGCCTCGACTCGCTCGTCAGGGGCGTCTTCCTCGAGGTTCATGGTCTGCCATCGCACGATATTCGAGAGAAGCGACCCAATGATGATGATAACCACGCTGGCGATCAGGGTTGCGAAGTAAGGCCGGACCACCGCCGGCAGCGTCTCAAAATTTTTGAATGCGCCGGCACTGGCTGACCCAATCGGGCCCGCCAGGATGTACATCGTCAGCAGTGTCCCGAGCCGCACAATTCCGTAATACACGCCCTTGTTGTAACCATCGACAGTGAACCATGCGACCATCAATCCAAACGACATAAAAAGAATAAAAGTCAGCATGGCCTCACCATCTTCATTGAACAGGATCGGGCAGAGTCGGAGTGCCTCAAGGCTATGTTACGAATTGTCCCACTTCAACAATCCGCCGGTAAACTCAGGCAGCCATTTTACCAGTAGATCGTATGCCTTTGCGGCATCATCGGCCGAGTGTTCATGGGAGATCAGCGGCTCAATCTTCAGGCGTTCGCTGGCTATCAGGTCGAGCGCGACTTTGCAGTCAGCGTTCCAGTTCCAAAAGCCTTTGGAATTATCGTGGCGCGGCCGAACGCCGGCATGTGCCCCTAGAATGGTAAGCCCTTTTTTGTGAACATCGCGGTAGAAATTGACCTTCTCCGTTTCACCCCTCGTGCTTGCAAGCAGTACCACTCGCCCGTGCCAGCCGGCATATTGGAACGCACTGTTCACCGGAATCGGATGGCCCGTCGACTCAATTACAACAGCAGGGCCGCCGTTGGTAATATCTGCGAGCTTCCTGGCGAGATCATCGTCTCGAGCATTAAACGTAAAATCAGCACCACAAACCTTGGAGAGTTCCAATCTGGTCGGCTCGGTATCCGTTGCTCCGACAGGTAATCCTCCGCTCAAACGTGAAAGCTGAAGCGCAAGATTACCGACCATTCCCTGGCCAATCACGAGGACCGATTCTCCCAACTCAATTTGTGCCTTACGGACTCCCTGCAGGGCGATAGCCACCATATTAAAAAAGGCGGCTCGGCGGAGGTCGATCTCCTGATCGATGACAATAGCCCGGTCCTGGCTCACGACCACATATTCACAATGCGGCCCTGAACTGGCGACCAGATCGCCCACCTTCAGGTCTTCAACACCTTCACCCAGCTCAACGATTTCTCCCACATTGTTGTATCCATACGTCGTGGGAAATTTGATGCTGGTATTCGGCATCGCCAGCAGAAACGCCCGCTCCGTCCCCGGGCTGATAAGGGTGTACCTCGATTTGACCAGTACCTGGCCCGCTCCAGGTTTTTTGACCTCGTTTTCCTCGACAGTGACGACTCCCGGCCCGGTCCAGATGACTTGTCTGCCCTTCATAGTTTGTCCTCCTGTAGATCCTTGGTATCGCTGTTGTAGCTGGCGATGGGTTCTCGGCGTCTTCTTTCAACGGTCCATTTGGTCCTCGAGTATCGCCCATTCGGACACGAGTGAATAGCGGATTCTCTCCTCATCGCAAGCCAGCCTTCGGCCGCCAACCAATCTGTATCAGAATCTCAGTCCGAATCGCCGATTGTTTCCGCCGATACTCACATCCCGCACTCATTCTTTGTTCAGCCGCAGTGAATTCATTACCACCGACACAGAACTCGCCGCCATGGCTCCGGCCGCGATCATCGGACTGAGTGCCCCGATCGAGGCCAGTGGAATCGCCAGCACGTTGTAAACGAATGCGAAAAACAGATTTTGTTTGATTGTGCCTAGAGTCCGGCGGCTGAGCTCAATGGCGACAACCACGCTGGAAGGCCTGCTCCCAGCGATGGTGATATCACCAGCCTCCATGGCGACGGCTGAGCCGCGCCCCATGGCAAATCCGACATCTGCTGCGGCCAGAGCGGGCGCATCATTGATACCGTCACCCACCATCCCGACTGTAAAACCAGACTGGCGGAGTTCTTCAATCTTCTCGTTTTTTTGATTGGGCCTTAGATCGGCGAAGACCTCGTCTATGCCGATCTTCCTGGCAACAGCGTTTGCTACCTCTGCATGGTCGCCGGTGAGCAGTATGGTTTTTATTCCCCTCTCGTGCAGCAATCTGATGGCATCAGCGGCATCGTCTCTGATCTTGTCTTGAAGCCAGATTTGCCCCAGAGGGCGGCCGTTTCGCAGAGCAACGACGACCGTCTGTTCTGGCTGGTTTACCGGGCGATTGGAAGTGCGGCCTACGAAAATCCGATCCTCTCCGATCTGGGCTCTGACACCCATGCCGGTTTCCGATTCGAATGACTCAGGCTCGGATAATTCCAGACCTCGGCCAGTGGCTTCCTTTAGTATGGCGCGCCCTAGAGGATGTTCGGATCGCGATTCGGCGGACGCGGCCAGCCTGAGTAATTCTTCCTCGCTGACACCTTCAACGGGATGCAGGCTTGTGACCGTGGGGCTGCCCTCGGTGAGGGTACCGGTCTTGTCAAAGACTATGCAGTCCAGACTGCCAGCCAGCTCAAGGGCCTGGGCATTCTTGATGAGGATGCCTTCCGAGGCGCCGCGGCCAGTCCCGACCATGATGGCGGTAGGGGTTGCCAGGCCGAGAGCACAGGGACACGCAATCACCAGAACGGCTACAGTCCTCAGGACGCCTTCAGTTGTATCGCCGGCATTGAGAAGGGTCGCGACGAAGGTCACCGCCGCGATGGCGAGGACTACCGGTACGAAAATCGAAGCCACCTTGTCGGCCAACCTTTGCACCTCAGCTTTTGAGCCCTGCGCCTCCTGCACCAGTTTGATAATGAGGGCGAGGGCCGTCTCGGCACCCACTCGTGTGGCCTCGAAGGTAAATGAGCCCTGATGGTTCAGCGTGCCGCCAGTGACGTTATCCCCCTCCTGTTTTTCTATGGGCAAACTTTCACCAGTCATCATGGATTCGTCAACGGTGGAATGGCCGCTGGTGATGCGGCCGTCGACCGGAATTCGTTCGCCGGGGCGGACGATTACCGAGTCTCCAACTTCAATCTGCGAAATCGGAATGGTCTTCTCTTTGCCATCGCGAATCACCGCGGCCTGGTCAGGTGTGAGCTCCATGAGTTTGTGGATGGCAGCCGAGGTCTTGCCCCGGGCTCTAGCTTCCAGATATTTCCCGAGAGAAATGAGAGTAAGGATCATGACCGAGCTGTCATAGTAGACTTCCGATACCCCGCGGATGGTCTGCACAACGCTGTAAACAAATGCTGCAGTGGCACCCAACGCGATGAGCGTGTCCATATTGGTTTGCCCATACCTGAGCGCTCTACCGGCACTGGCGATGAATCTGCCACCCACAAGAACGAACACCGGCAGCGCCAATCCGAAAAGCATCCACGATTTTCCTGCAAACTGGATCGCCGGAATCATCCCAATCACCATCAGCGGCGTGCCAAGTATTGCACCCAGCAGAAAACGATTTTTCCATTGGCCCATTTCGGCCATTTTGCGGTGGTGCAAATTGGTCTGGCCCTCGAACGCTTCTGCAGCAAATGCCTTGAATCCAACATTCTCGACGGCCTTGATGATCTCTTCCTTCAGCGGGCTCATGTCCGCGGGCTCGATCTGCGCTGTCTCTGTGGCGAGGTTCACGTTCACGGAGGCGACCCCGGGCACTGTGCCGATGGCCTTCTCAACCGAGGAGACACAACCGGCGCAGTGCATGCCTTCTATGCGGAATGTGATGAGAGCAGGCATTAGGGACAGGTGGAGGAGGAAGGGGAATACGCGTGAAGCCTTTAATGTAATATGCCTCGCAAAAATAACATGGCATCCTGGGTCATTCATTGAAGCGAATCACAAGCTTCCATCGTCTGAACAGACTCAGGTTTGAGCAACGGAGAGGGTTAGTGTCCGCTACGAGGGTTGGATTTAGCAGAGCGGGGATATCTCCATTCTTCAGGCTGAGGGTTTCAGGGAGTGCCAAACGCGGAACTGGTTGGACTTTGGAATTGGACGACCGAGCGACGGTTAGAAAAGGTGGCACTGTTCAGATGCAAGGCGTGCGCTACAGCAGAAGAACTCTTGAGCGACCACGATATTGAGGTGGTTTATCTGCTCACGAACATGCGAGATGCATTACAAGTATTCGATGAGGGCCATCGAGGCCGGCAGGCTTAAACTCACCGCGACCACAGTTAGGTGAAATCAAAGAAATGGACGAAGCCGCAAGTCAGGCAGGTGACCTGATCGCTCCGGTGCACAACTACGTCTATGAGCCCTCCGATAGTTCACTTGAAGTCGAGCTTATCCCCAACTTTTACGCTATTCGCTTCGAACCATCCTTCGTTCATTTCGAGAGCGTATCTGGCCTCCTTCTTCGAGCGGGTCGGTAAATATTCCCGAGGCCTCATCTGTTCGATCTGCAGGACCGTGCCATCTGCCGCGAGGAATGCGATGTCCAACGGAAATCGGCAGTTATACATGTAGTAGCCCATCTTCTGGTCTTTCGGATAGACGAACAGCATCCCGTGATTCTGTTCCATGCCGTCCCGATACATAAGACCCTTGGCCTTCTGGGCGTCC
>JAQBXN010000240.1 GCA_027625095.1 Planctomycetota bacterium
TCCAGCGTTGAAGTCATCCTCCCTGCCCCCGACCACGGCATCATAAACCGGCCGGCCGTCATCGGGCAGCCGGATGGTGGCGTCGTAATACTCGTCTGATGGTTCGTTTTGGATTTTTTTCACTCCTTGTTCGGGCCGTTCTGCCCGACCTGCTTCGCTTCTTCAAGGGTCATCAACTTGCGGGGAGCTTCGTCTTCTTCGATGGCCTTGACCATGGCTTTCCATGCTCCTCCGAAGCGGCCCTGTTCGATGGTCTTCAGCCTGGGATCGGCTTTGAGCTTCTCGAGTGCAGATTTCGCATTGCCGCCGTACTTCGGCAGGGTGCTCATGATCATGCGCAGCTTGAACGCCCATTTGCCGCTTTCGTTCTCAAGAGTATCGAGCACGGGCTGAATCCCTTCCTCGATATTGAGATTTGCGAGAAGGGTGACTCCTGCGCCCACCGGGCCGCCGGGGCTGTGATAGGAGTGGTAGGTGCTGTCCTGGTCCCGGACTAAATGCATCACCTTGTCCCCCACGATGTGGAAGTCCTCCAGCGGCATTTCTGCGAGCATGCGGGCGCCGTCGGCTCGCACGTGCTGGCGCTTGTTTTCTATGAGCTTGATGGCCGCCTTATAGAACAGATCCTTGTCCGTAACGAGCCCCGCCTTGAACGGCTCATTGCACAACCGGTTGATGCTGCCGCCGACTGACCAGTCCACATCGCCGAAGACATCTCCGGGCTCGTCTTCCACAACGAGCTTGACCATGTCGTCGTAATATTTGTAGGCCGGTTCGCCGAGCCAGCACAGAGCGCCGGCAGCGGCGGCTCTCACTTCAGGGTGTTCTTTCGGGTCACGCAGGATGACACCCAGATCATCGAGCCGGGGCATTGCCGTTTCGTTTGGACAGCCATAGCCGAAGTAGCCGATGGCGTTTTGCTTCTCGAGCTTCGTGCCTTCCTTCATCATATTCACGAGCCGGGGGATGAATTCGCCCTCCTTCTCACGGAGCGTCCAGACGGCCCGGCGCGTCACCTGCGGAATGGGATGACCGAACATGGCGATCAGTTCGTCTACGTTCTTGCTCTTGTAATCGATCTGGCTGAGCTCGATCGTCTCGATGATCTCTTTGCCTTTTAGCCAGATGGATTCGTCTGCGTTCTTCCCGGTGACGTAGAGTTTGCGGCGGGGAATGCAGTAGGCGAGCAGATGCGATCCAGTACTGTTGCCCGCTTTGGGATGGGTACCGTCGAAGGTGAAGCCTCCGTCCCACGAGCGATAAAGCGTGTGCAGCCAGCGGGACCTCTTGAAGAACTCCGTGGTGACTTCCGGGCCGGCCACGTTCGCACCCAACGGCGTCCACATGACGTTGAAGTAGAACGTGGCGTGTCCCGTTTCGAGTGCGTCGTAGGAAGTCGCAGAAAGACGTGAGAAGAACGATGCGCCTTCTTTATCGCCTTTGAGAGCCATATTCAGCGCGCCCGTCGCGCTGGTGCCGTTGTTGTTATAGCTCCTGGTGTTGGGGCCGTGTACGCCGTAGTTGAAAGCGCCCTTGCCGATGAAGCTGGCGTAGAAGGCGTGGGTCTTCTCGATCGCCTTCTGGAGTTTGGGATCATCGACCCCGCATTTTTCCGCCAGCAGCATGCCCATGAACAGAGTCAGACTCGTCTGATTGATTTGCGCGTACCCGGGGAGTCGCCCGCTGCGCTTTTCGGTCGCCATCCGGTGACCCCAGAGCCCGCCCGCGTCCTGACCCATGGCGATGGCAACAGCATATGCCTTGATGGCCGGCAGTACGGACTCGTCGCCGGTCAGCAGATGATACTCAGCAAGCGTGATGCACTGGTAGCCCCAATACCAGCCGACGTATCCCATATCCTTCTCGCCCGCGATGACGGCCATCAGGTCGTCCACGTTGGGCTTTGCCCAGGGCTCGCTCTGTATGGCCTTCTTGACCACGTCAATGTACCGCTGCTCGCCCGTAGCGAGCAGGCCGAGCAATCCACTACAGAGCTGACCGGATGCAGCCTTGCCTGACTTAACCAGGTGGTCGGCGGCCCGGGCAACGATGGCCTCGGTCTTTGGGCAATTGAAGGGAGCGGTTGCGCTGTAAGTGCCCAGCACCTTCAGTTGGAGCGTGACCGTGTTCGTTCCTTTCGTTTCCGCTTCCAGTTCTGCTTCAAGGTCTAGGTCTGCCGGATCGTCGCCCACGGTGAGCGCCGGCCCACGTTCGCCTTTGCCTTTGAGCGTCAGCTTCAGGATTCCTTTGCTGGCCTCAGTCTCAGCTTGGTCGATAGCCGCGGCCAGTTCCTTTCGAGGGTTCTCCTTAAACAGCTTTCCACCAGCTCCAATGATGAGATCCCCTGGAAACAGCTTGCCTTCTGCGGGAGAGCCTTTGATGGCCTTGGTCACCTTGATGCTGGTTTTCGAGACATCACCGAATAGCCCGGTCGGCCCAAGATGATGCTCCTGTGAGTAGACCGTGCTGCTGAGAATGACGGGTGCGATCAGCAGACCGAAAATTGTGTATGGACCTCGCATGAAGGTGCGTTTCCTTTCGTTGTGAGATTTGGCTGGCCCGTTCTTGATTCTGCGGCCGGCGAGTTCTATTCACTGTCTTGAGCCAGACAGGATAGTTTAGCGTTGAAGCATCTGGATGCCTGCACACGATAGTGCCCATTCACGCCAAAATCAGTGCCTGTATGCGACGGATGGAGGCGTTCGGTATGGTTACGCGAATACCCTCGCTCAAACTCTGAAGGGGAGATCCACGATGACATTGTTGAAGCATCTGGTTTCGAGGATCGACAGTGAATACTATTCTCGCAATGCGATAGACTGGAATGAAAACCTCCACTTCCAGACAATCGACACGTGACTTGGGATGAACCCCAGAATTGAAAGATCACTGTAATTATTGCGATAGGAGACAAGAAATGTTCGCACGCACACCATCGCTCTCTGTTGGATTGGCAGCAATTCTGACGATGATTCTTGCTGATGAGGGCATGTGTCAGGAGGGGAACGGAGCTTCGCAGAATAGCGAAACCGAAAAAGCATTTGTCGATTCATTGAAGAAGGCCAATCCTGGATTCGAGGGCAAGGTCCAGCTCAAGTTCGATAAGACCGGCGCAATCGTCGACTTGTGGATTCAAGACACGCAAGCAGTCATTAAGGACCTTTCACCCGTAAAAGGGTTGCCACTGCAATCCTTCGTCCTGGTCCATGGGGCGGTTAAGGATATAGAACCGTTGCGCGGCATGAAGCTCACCAATGTGGTCCTGATGAAGTGCGAAAACTTGACAGACATTTCCGCGCTGGAGGACATGCCCCTTCGCAATGCCACCCTATACGGGTTTCGCAATCTGAAAGACATTTCGGCACTCAAGAACGCCAAGCTGAGAGGTATGAATTGCGAAGCCACTTCAGTCTGTCCAGCGACAATTAGAATTGCCGGTCAACGACAATTAGTTTTGCCGGTCCTTGGCGGCCGATTCGACGGGATGAACGTCGGGTTCTGATGACTCTCTCTTTCGGTTTTGCCGCTTGACGAGAGTTGGGTTTTAGTTTGGTGCCTCGCCTCCCTAACTCGCAATTGCACAGGTTAGGGAGGAGACAATGGTCACCGATCAGCAAGTCAAGCTTTATTTACTTGAGCGCAAGAAAGGCCGCAGACAGGACGCGGCCGCATCGAGAGCAGCTATGAGTGAACGCACAGGTCGGAAATACGAACAGTTGGGGCAGATGCCGAGCGAGGCCAGAAAGGAGCACTCCTGGCGCACTCGGCCGGACTCGTTCGAGGAGTATTGGCCTTGGATAAAAGAGCAACTGGACTTGAACCCAGGGCTTGAAGCGAAGACGCTGTTCGAAGCACTTCAGAGGCAGCATCCGGGCAAGCTTCAGGATGGTCAGCTCCGCACGTTTCAGAGGCGAGTAAGGCGGTGGCGTGCAGAGGAAGGCCCTGACAAGGAAATTTTCTTCGATCAGCAGTATCGCCCCGGAGAAATCAGCGAGTCGGATTTTACTTCGATGAATTCCCTGCAAGTGACGGTCGCTGGAGAAGCGTTCCCACATCTGCTTTATCACTTCGTCTTGCCGTATTCGAACTGGGAGACGGGGAGCATCTGCTTTACAGAGAGCTTTGAGAGCTTGAGTGAGGGGCTTCAAAAAGGTCTCTGGTATCTGACAGGCGTGCCACAATTTCACCAGACGGACTGTTTGAGTGCCGCGGTGGCCAAGCCTCGCGCTCGGAAAGACGAGGAAGCCTTCACTCCCCGATATGACGCCCTCATGAAACATTACCGGCTCACGCCGAAGCGGACCCAGCCAGCAAGCCCTCATGAAAACGGAGACATCGAGCAGCGTCATCACCGTTTCAAGAGAGCCCTGGATCAACGTCTGATGCTTCGCGGCAGCCGAAATTTCACAGACCGAGGAGCCTACGAGCAATTTCTTCAGGAGCTGTTCCAGGAGCTGAATGCGGGACGTCAACAGCGATTTCTTGAAGAACTCGAAACACTCCAAAAACTCCCTGAACGCAAGCTCGATTGCTTCAAACGCGTCGAAGCGCGAGTCGGGCGCGGCAGCATCATCATCCATTGGCTCGTGCGTAAGCCCGGCGCCTTTCAAAACTATCGATACCGCGAAGCGCTGTTCCC
>JAQBXN010000241.1 GCA_027625095.1 Planctomycetota bacterium
GCTCACAACTGTTATGGCTTCAGAGGGAGGCCACCACCGACCCCAGCATCTTGTGGCAACTTGAGGCAACCGGATAGCCCAGATCTTTTTTATCGCAGAGGACAGCGCATCCCCGTTCATGCCGGGCATCAGGCGGTCAGTGACTACGAGATCGAACCCTCCGCTCTGAAACTCCTTAAGGCCCTGTTGGCCGTTCGAGGCAGTGACTACATCGCATCCGAAGAATGAGAAGATGTTTTCTACGAATGTCCGCACGCCAGGTTCATCATCTACCGCCAATATCTTTATCTTGCGGTCGGCAGTTTCCGCAAGCATGACCGGGTTTTCTGCCGACCTCAAATCCAATCGCGTCAATCCCTTCTTGGAAAGACTGCCAGAATTGGATTTTTCGCGCCGTGCTTCAAGCTCCAGGCACTCATCTACTGCTTGAAGAAGAGCGGTAGCACTGGAGTATCTCCGTTCTGGTTTTTTAGCCATCATTCTGAGGATCATCCGGTTCAGGTCCTTACCAATTCCCTCACAGAATTCTGTTAGAGGCCGAGGTTCTTTGTTTATCTGCTGATCAAGGATGGTCTTCTGGTCTGGGCCAGCAAAAGGGTACTGGCTCGATAGCAGCCTGTAGAACGTGCAACCTAAGGAATAAATGTCGGACCGCTGATCTACAGGTTCTCCTCTGGCCTGTTCGGGTGACATGTAATGCGGAGTGCCGTGCAGGCCAGGATCAAGTCGGTCCATCCCGAGGCTGATTGCGATCCCCAAGTCACCAATTTTTGCCCCGCAACGGCTGTCGAGCATGATGTTTTCCGGCTTGATGTCACGATGAACAATTCCCTTCTCCTCTGCGTATTCAAGGCCGCTGGCCACATCCTTCAAGAGGTTCAGAGCGCCAACTGGAAGGAGCCTGTCTGTGTGGTAAAGCAGTTCACCGAGACTGCCGCCGGGCATGAATTCCATACTGTAAAAAAGGTGGCCTTCGACCTGATTCACGTCGTAGACTTGAACGACACGAGCGTGATTCAGCCTGCCTGCCGCACGAGCCTCATTGACAAAGTTTTCACAAAAAGTTGGATTGGACGAGCGGGTAGGGGAGAGCACCTTCAATGCTACAGACCGGTCCATCGAGAGTTGTTTTGCAAGATAGACGGTTCCAGCCCCGCCCCTTCCGAGCCGTTTTTCAATGAGATAACCGCCCAACTCTTTTCCAAACAACCCGCCTCGTTCCTCAGTCTCAGCGTTCGACACAAACGAAAATAAAGTCGATCCCGCCTGAATATGATCCCCGAAATTGAGCCTTCTACGGCTTATTTTTTCACCGTTGAGGTACGTGCCATTGTGACTGTTCAGGTCGACAAGTTGGTATTCTGCTTCGAGTTTCTCAATGCTGAAATGCTTGCGTGATGCATTCGGATCGTCGAAACAGATGATAGCGTCCGAACTGCGGCCAAAAGTTACCGCTTCATTCTCTAGCAGGACGATTCGGCCTCTGTCCGAGCCTCGATCAATGATTATTGAAGCCATCAGGACTCAGTGATCCTCTCCGGTTAAGTGGAAGGGGCAAAATTACTGTCTAAAAGGGCGAAAGCAATCACATAATGGACACGAAGTTTTGTCTGAAACCTGGATCTCACTGGCGTAGAAGAGAATGCAGTTCAAAATCCGTGGGTCGCGACTTAGACTTAAGCAGCCCACCCGTATGTGTTCCTTGCTCTCCTGTGGAGTCACGCTTGAAAATTCAGATTCTTCTGCCTGGCTTTCTCCTTGTTCTGAGTTCCTGCACACAACCCAAGGGTTGGTATCGGAAAGATGGCGTGAAGCCGTTGGCGCGGATGACCCTGACAGTAAAGAACCCGCTGGCTTTTCGCAGAACTTCGGTGCCTGTAATTCTGAAGTCAGAGCAACTTCCTCCGCTTTTTAAACAGTCCGTTCATCTTGTCGTAGTCGATCCTTACGCTGGAGAGGAAGGCGGTGGAATGCATCAAGGAAAACTGTTACCGGCACAGTTAGATGATTTGGATGGAGACGGGCAGTGGGACGAGCTTGCCTTCCAGGTCGATCTCGAAGACTTGCAGATGAAGACGCTGCATGTCTATTCGTCGCTGAGTGTTGCAGTAACTGGTCAGACGGGAACGGATGCAACCACGAGTTCGACCCACCATATCACCCAGCTGGTTCTCGAATCCGAAAAAATCACTTATGCCATTGCTGAGGCTGCTTCTCTGGACGTCATCGGCAAACTCGGGCCAGGATTCAACATTGACTACTATTTTGGAACGCACAAACGTAGCCCCAATCGCGAGCGTAATTCCGAGCACGGGCTGGATTTTGTGCCGGTTGGGACGACCTTTGGTGCAGCATCGTTCTGCGTTTTCGAAGAGCCAGGATCGGCTAAGTATGCGCGTCCGTGGAGCACAAACTCGCTGTTTTTCTCTGAAAGTGATTTGCCGGGCGGCGGCGCAAAATACGACTTCAAAATCCTTAAAAAGGGGCCCGTTCGTGCCATTGCCGTCGCGGACATTACCAACTGGAAATCTGGGAAGGGAGACTATGAAGCCAGGTGTCGTTACACGCTCTGGAGTAAGCGACAGGAACTGCAATGTGATGTTGAGCTCACTCGCATACCGGCGGATTTAAAGAATTTCACTGTCGGGATAGGATTCCGCGAGCCGCCCCAGGAAACTTCATTTACCGCAAACAACACCTACGCCTGCGCCACAGCGCGCGATATTTATAGCGTGGCATCAGGTGGCATCATCGCCGATTTGATTGGGCTTTCGCTGATTTACGATGCAAAGGATTTCGACAAGACAGAATTGAGTAAGGATGAGCAGAAAAACCACCTGATACATTTCAAGAACCCCGGACGACGCAAATTCAGTTATTACGCGCTCGCCGCCTGGAATCGAGACGAAGCGGTACAATCTCCTGAACAGTGGAAGGGACTTGTAGCATCGGTCCAGGAAGAAATCGCTAACCCGCCAGAAGTTAAAACCGGGTCAGTTGAGTATTGACCCGCATTTCTCCCCGAAAACAGATAAAGAAGCGACATGCCCGAAGCCCTGCTCAAGGAAAACTGTGTTCCGAGACGAATCTGGGGCAGAAGTGGACTCAGTATCCCTGTCATCCCTTTCGGCACTCAGGGATTTGGCAATCACTTTGGGCCGGTTACCGACGACGAGGCCATGGGGCTGATTCGCAGGGCTGTCGATCTCGGCGTCAATCACTTTGATTGTGCAAGGTGCTATGGCGACTCACTTCGTAAGCTGGGACTTGCGATTAAGCAGGGCGTGGTTAAGCGAGATGAGATCATCATCAGCGGGCGTCTCTGCTGTCACAGCGGCGCCCAGTGGGGCGGGTATGGGGAAGGGCGGGCCGATTACTCCGCCGCACGCGCTGAAGCCGACGTTGCTGATCAGTTGGAAATTCTCGGCACGACTTTTTTCGACGCCATGTTGGTCCACGACCCTGGTGAGATTGAGCCGACGCTTGCAGCCGATGGCGTGTTGGATGGCCTCAGACAATGCAGAGAAGAAGGTTCGATTCGCAACGTCGGCTATGGCATGAAACCACCTGAATTTCACCTGAAAGCCATTGAAGAAGGAGATGTCGACCTCCTTTTGACGTTCGACCGTTTCAATCTCTTTGGCCGGGATTCGGCTGAAGATATTATCCCCGCGGCAGCAGAGAAGGGGATCGGAATTATAAACGGATGGGTCATCAAACGCGGATGGCTGACAGGGGTGCCTGTCGAGAAATTTGTCCCGCGCGAGAAGTGGAACCCCGGCTCTGAGCCGGAGCGTGCCGATAAGATGCGGCTCTGGTGTGAAGAACGCGGCATCAGCCTGCTTTCCCTTGCCCTGCATTATTGTTTGCGCGACGAGCGGGTTCATGGACATCCATTGGGCAACCTGAATATCGAGCAGCTAGAGGCCAACGTCACCGCGGTTCTCAGTCCACCCGCACCGGAGGTGTTCGCAGAATTTGATAGTGCAGGTCTGTGAATTTGTGGTGAATGAGCGAAAGAAAAGGCAAAATGCCCCCCTTGCTCGCTACATGGGACAGGAAAACGCGCAACAGGAATCCGCCAGCGAGCTTATTTGAACCCCGATAGATCGGGAAGGCAGATCCACCTCATTATTTGGGAGAAGTACATGAACGGTCCAGATACGTTCGAACAAGAGCTGCTGAAACTTGTGCGGGAAGATAAGCACTACCCGATCCAGGCCTATTACTTCATATATGAGGCACTGGATTTCGCCCAGAAACGCCTGGGCAGATCAGGCCATGTAAACGGAACAGAACTAGCCCTCTGCATCCGTGAGATGGCCATCGAGCAGTTCGGCATGCTTGCGATCACCGTGTTTAATGACTGGAAGGTCTATAAGACGGACGATTTCGGCGAGCTCGTCTTCAAACTCATCGAAGTGGATCTCTTAAAGAAAACCCCAGATGATAAGAAAGAGGATTTCTTCGATGTTTATGATTTCGATGAGGCATTCGCTCCCGAAGTGATTGAATCGGCTGCTCACGACTAGTCATTGCTCACGACTAGTGTCGCGGCCCAGAAGTTCTTGCCCATTTCTCGGCAGTTTGAGTTCCTCGATCTTGCCTGTC
>JAQBXN010000114.1 GCA_027625095.1 Planctomycetota bacterium
GGCGAGAGAAAGTCGTTGCCGAATTGATGGTGAGATGGTGGCCACTTACAAACAGCCTGTCATTTGTAATGAGCTTGCCATCGGCAAACATTCCGTCGCCTCGGAGTAGAAACTGATGGAATCCATTTTCCTGAGATGAAACATGCAAAATCAACCATTTGAGGTCGCATTTTACGCGCCCTGCCTTGCTGATGATTACGACGATTATTTTGCCATCCTCGAAGACATGGGGGTGCGTTACGTCGGCACTGGATTGAGCTTGGCGAAGATTCGGGATAAGAAAGCCCTGAATGCGTTAAAGACCGCGGCCGACGCACGCGGGCTCTCGTTCATCGCGCTGCATTCGCCGTCAGGCCTGCTTTGGGAACAGGGCCTGGATTACGGGCAACAGATCACCCGCGAGGTCATTGACGCGGCCGCCACTCTTTGCGCCCGCAGCACGGTATGGCATTTCCGATACATCCATCTGAGCAAACCAGAAGAAGCGCTCGGCGGCGACCGGGTGAATTCCATGTCCCTTAAAGAACTCGACCGTCTGCTGGAAGAGGCGCTCCCTGCTTCCTGCGAATACGCGAAGGATGCCGGCGTAGAGATCAACATGGAGAACCTGCCGATGTTCCGTTGGTCCCGCGACTCCCGCGAGATCCTGGAATGCATCCGCAAGGTCAATCTGCCGAACCTGGGCTACATCATCGACAGCGGCCATTCCCACGCCAACGGCGAAGACCCCGCGGCCATGATTCGCGAGGCGGGCCCCCTCTTGAGAGATACACACCTGCACGACAATCTCGGCACCCGCGGATTTGATTTTTCAAAGCCCGGCACACAGGCCGACATCACCCCCGCCCGAGACCTGCACATGGTCCCAGGCCAGGGCACGATCAACTGGATCGATCTCGTGCGGGCCCTGCGCGACATCGAGTACCCGTTCCCGGTCGCTTTTGAAGGACCAAGAATGCGCGGCCATCCGGATGAAGAGAACATCGATTCCTGGGAGCTGTGCATGCGACTCACCCTTGAAAACTGGCGAATGTTCGAGGAGACGGCGAACTATCTTCCGAATCCATGATGTGGCTCTTCCTGAGCCCACATGGATAGAACTCCGTAAAGCGAATCTCCATTCATTTGCATGCTATGCACCCCGATCCCAACCAACTCCTCCTCTCAACTGAACTAAGCCAAGAATCGGTAAACGCCATCCTCACGGCCTACCGTTTCGATCGGCCAAAGTGGGCTGACGACATCATCCAGGATCTGGCAGGGGAACCATCAACCAGATTGCTGCTCGCGGAGTTCTTTCCCAAGCTCCTGGAAGCGCTCAGCATTTCGGCGGATCCGGAAATGGGACTCTTAAACTTCGCCAGATTCTCCAATGCCTCGGTCAGCAAGGCTGGATTCTTTTCTTCGCTGAAACTTGATCCTGCCCTGATCGATTTTGCGGTTGGTCTTTTCAGTACCAGCCAATTCCTTTCCGATATTCTGATCCGTGATATTCACGACTTTGAATGGCTGCAAAGTGCTCACGCCCGCGGGACTGATGAGGACAGAGAACGCATGCTGTCTGATCTCCGCACCGAGATGCGGGCCTTGAACGACCACGAACATCGGATGGCCGCACTCCGCCGGTTTAAGAATCGGGAAATGCTGAGAATTGGATTTGCAGATATCGTGCGCGGCGAGCCACTCGAACCAGTGACGGCAGACCTCTCGAACCTGGCCGATGCCACATTACAGATCTCTTACGAGATCTGCTTCGAGCGCATGCTCCAGAAGTATGGCCGTCCAATCAATCAGGATGGGACGAAGGCTTCCATGTGTTTGCTTGCCCTGGGCAAGCTCGGCGGCCGTGAGCTCAACTACTCGTCTGACATCGATCTTATTTACCTGTTTTCTGAGACCGGAAAAATCGAGGCCGTCCAGGGCTCCGATGGTTTCGATAACCAGTCTTTTTTCGATCGACTGGCTGAAGACATCACCCAGACCATGAGCCGTGTCACTGCGAATGGCTTTGTATTCAGGGTCGACACCCGCCTGCGTCCGGATGGTTCGCAGGGCTCGCTCACTCGCAGTCTGTCCTCCGCGCTGGATTATTACAGGAACAATGCCCGGACCTGGGAGCACCAGGCATTCATCAAAGTGCGGTGCTGCGCGGGTGACGAAAAACTCGGTTCAGAATTTTGTAAAAGCGTGATGATGCACACCTACAAGCCTTCATTCGGGTCTGAAGAGATAAGGCACACTAAGGCAACGAAACAAGGCATCGAATCGGATACCAGCAGGCAGGGCCAGGCTCACACAAGCATCAAAACCGGCATCGGCGGGATCCGGGACGTCGAGTTCGTCGCGCAATTCCACCAAATGATTCACGGTCATGAATTTCCTGAAATCAGGACAGGTAACACGTTGACCGCGTTGCATGCCCTGAGCGCAATAGATGCGATCACAAGGCCGGACGCCAAAGTCCTGGAAGAGGGCTACAGGTTTTTGCGGAAAACAGAACACCGGGTCATGACCCTCCACCAGATGAAACGTCATTCGCTCCCCAAAACTGAGAAGGAACTTCGCCAACTCGCCGTGCGCATGGGCTTTGATGCATCAAGAGGAGATGTGACGAAAGCTTTTCTGGAGGCCTACCAGAGTTATACGCGCCAGATTCGAGTAGTGTTCGATAGAGTCCTTGGAGACTTGTTCGATGACAAAGACTGGGAGAGCGAAATAATCGATCTGGTGCTGTCTCTGGAAGAACGCGAGTGGAAGATTCTTGAAGGAATCGGATTTAAAGAATCTTCCAAGGCGATTCAGATCCTTCGCAAGCTCAGCCATGAGGACGCGCCACCGCTCCGCACGCCACGGACGAAGAAATACTTCGCCAACATCGCCCCCGAGGTGCTCACCCGAATCGGCCGGTTGCCTTACCCCGATGCCTCGCTCATCAATTTTGAGCGCATCGTTTCTTCACTCGGCTCCAAGACGAAACTCTACCAGTGGCTGTCCCTGCGCAGGGAAGCGATCCGGCCGCTCGTCGAGCTTTGCTCGGGATGCGATTTCCTCATCAACATTTTTGCCAATGGGGGAATGTTCGATGTGCTCGTAGATTCGCTGCTCTCAAAGGAGATGAATGACCGTTCGAGCGTCGTCGACGATTTGAATTCACTGCTCGTGATTTCGCAGGAGCCGATCAAGGTACTGAAAAAATTCCATGATGCGGAAATACTGCATATCGGCACTCACGACCGCCTCGGCCATCTTGAACCGCTCGAAGCGTACGGCGAATTGTCGCAACTGGCGGATCAGTGTCTGCAATGTGCGGTGAACATTTGCTTCGAGAACACTGCGCGGCAGTATGGCGTCCCTCTGGATATGGATGGCCACGCCGTACCATTCTCAGTTCTCGGAATGGGCAAGTTCGGAGGCGCCGAGCTGAATTATTTTTCAGATCTCGATGTGATGTTCGTCTACGGCGGCAAGGGGAAAACACCAGGCGGCATGTTCTCGGTCGATTTTTTCACAAGGCTGTGTCAGGGCATCGTGAAGCTCTTATCCGAGCCGGCGGCCAGTCGGATCTACGAAGTCGATGTTCGACTGCGTCCGTCAGGCAGCCAGAGCCCACTTGCGACCTCCACTGATTACATTGAGAGCTACTACTTCGGCGGCAAAGCGAACTTGTGGGAGCGACAGGCATTAACGAAAGTCCGGGCGGTCGCGGGCGATAGAGAATTCGGGAACAAAGTCGTCCAGCGATTTCACGAGTACGTGTATTCCACTTCGCTGTCATTGGAGGAACTGGGCGAGATCCTTGCCACGCGGAAAAAGCTCGAAGACAGTGTGGTCGCCGAGAACTTTAAGCGGGGTCGAGGCGGCATCGTGGATATCGAATTCATTATTCAAATCCTGCGGCTCGTTTATGGCCACGAACACCAAGTGCTGCGGAGTCCATCAGGGATGCAGGCGTTAGACGCGATTGAGTCCTTGAAATTAATACCCCTGGAACACTGCCATCTTTTTCATCGTTCTTATGTCTTCCTTCGGCGTCTCGAAAACCGCCTGCGCATGGCCACCAATCGGGCTTCGGCCGTTCTGCCCGAGAATGAAAAGACTCTCAACGAACTCGCCCATTCGATGCTTTACGGCGCAGATGGTGGCGTAGAGTTGAGGGCGGGAACGGCAGAAATCCGACGCGACTGCCGCATCGTGTTTGAACAGGTAATCACCAGGCTGCAATCGGAACTCTCGGCCCTGCCTGCGTAATGACAGCCGTGAAGGCTTTGAGATATCTCGAACCGGCTAGGGAAAAATTCCCCGGATCTCGTACACGCGCCAGATGTGCTCGAGGGCGGCGGCGTAGGCGGCCGTCCGCAAGGAGCAATCGTAGCGGTGCGCTGCCTCCAGAACCCTTGCCGCCGCGCCGGCCATCATGGAACGGAGATTCTGATCGACCGTATATTCATCCCAGGTTTCAGCCTGACGATTCTGTTTCCATTCAAAATAGCTGACCGTCACGCCGCCTGCGTTGCAGAGGATAGCCGGCAGGATAGCGATCTTGCGTTCGAGCAAGACGCTCTCGCCCCCCGGTGTGGTCGGTGCATTGGCGGCTTCGACGACAACTTTGCAGTTAAGGAGCTTTGCCTTGTCTGCATCAATCATTTGCTCCAGCGCGGCAGGAATGAACAGGTCGACTTCGAGTGCATAAAAATCATCTTCGTCAATGGGCTTGCCACAGGGGCATCCGGCCACACCTCCATGTCCAACTACGTATTCGGCCAGCGCTTCTGCGTCCAGTCCTTCGTCATTGAAAATAGCGCCCGTGTGGTCCATCACCGCCCTCACGGTTGCACCCTTTCTTGCAAGCAGCCTGCCGGTCCAAGAGCCAACGTTTCCGTATCCAATCAGGCTGACAGTTAAGTCAGAAAGGTTCAAATCCATCCCCGGCAGCAGTTCTTCAAGCACGAAGAGCAGCCCTTGGCCGGTAGCCTTTTCGCGACCGGCCGAGCCTCCGAATTCAATCGGCTTGCCGGTTACTACACCGAGGCCCTCGAAGCGACTTTCAAGCCCGTTAAGGTTCATGTAGGTGTCAGCCATCCAAGCCATGATTTGAGCGTTCGAACCGACGTCCGGTGCGGGAATGTCATGCACCGGGCTGATATTGGTCATGATTGCACTTGTAAATCGTCGCGTCAGACGCATCAGCTCATCTTTCGAAAGCTGGCGGGCATCTACCTGTACCCCGCCCTTGGCTCCGCCGAACGGTAACTGCACAAGAGCGGACTTCATCGTCATGATCGCTGCAAGGGATTTTAAATGATCGAGCTCTACATCCGGATGAAACCGGATTCCGCCTTTATAGGGCCCCAGCACGTTGTTGTGCTGGACGCGGTATCCTCGGAAGAGACGGAAATCGCCGTTATCCATCCGCACCGGAAAGTTAAAGACCATTTCATTTTTTGGCTGTGCCAGAATGAGCTCCAGCCGGTGTGGAAGACCGACCATTAACGCAGCGTCAAGGATTGCCGTAATGGTCTGGTAATAAACATTGTCTTTCGTGTAATGGGCCTGGAGTTCTTGAGAGACTTTTTAGGTGAGTTCATCAGTAATCTGCCATGAGTCAGGAGTAAATTCGGAAAAGGCGAGCCATCCTTCTGTGCATCATCAATCTTTAATTTCTTCATCCACCAGCATCTCGATATCTTCAGAACCGGTGCTGAAGACTGCAGTGTTTTTGATCGCAGGCGATCCGGCGTCACGTCGGTCCAAACGTAGCGAAGTGGTGCCATCCTTAGAGCAAAGGAATGTGAACTCGTCCGCATATATGCCGGCGGCGATTGAGAGTTTGTCATTTCCGCGCGCCCATGTCGCTGTGATTTCCTTCGGCGCGAGAATGATGATGAATCTCGGCTTACTGCCACGGGCAACAAACGCGATTCGGTTCATGCTGGCTTCGCCCTCCGGGCTTGGGCCCTGTTCGAATCGCACCGATGGCATAGCGCGCGTATCAAAATCTGCGTCGTGGAAATCACTCGGCAGGTGAACCACCCTGGCAAACAGAAATGCCGGCCTGTCTCCTGTCGTATCCTTCAGAAGAACTTCCCCAAAGGTCTGCTTGTACAGATCCGGAAAATACCCCCGTCGATCGGGATTCACCCACGAATGCAGATTCTGAAACTTGAGCGGAGTTGCAACGGGCATCAGCCATTCCATGTATAGCGCTTCGCTGCCTGTTTTCCACAGTTCGAGATCATCGATGGACACCACATAAGGCAAATCTCCCCTCGCGAAAACAGTCGTTCGAAACGCTCGTCTCACCTCACTGTTCGATTTACCGTACCAGGCATGCGTGACGTCACTTACCGCGATATACGCCAACGAATGCTCTAATTTTTTCAGAAGCTTCCCCTTGCCTGCGGCCTGCCCAAGGAGGTTGATACGGAAGACGCCGGTATCAGAAGTGAATTCCCTCGCGCCCTTTAATGGTTCGGGAATCCAGCCATGAATCTGGAACAGGTTGGCTACTGTATCCCTGGCGGAAAGGGCAAAATCTTCTGAATGGAGGGATGGAGAACAGAAAAGCAGGAGGAGCCCAGGGATTCGGACAGACCAAGAAAGGGACAATGGTGAAAAGTGGTGCTGGAGGCTGAGAGTTGGGACGGACGGGGAGAATGACGTTATAGAAGTTTTTCTCACTTTGCTTTCTCCATAAATGCATTTACAGACTTCATCGTTTCGGCATCTGCATTCACTGCCAGGAAATTCCGTCCCGCCCATTCCTGTTGAAAAGCAACTTTCCGGGTAATGCCTGCGGCGGTTGTACCAGAATCCCAGGTTGATGGTTTCACGCTGGCCATCAACATGGCAGACAGGTCGCCCGCAATTCGGGCCGTAGATACATCGAAATATTTCAACCTTACCGGCTTTCTGAAAATGACGCGGTGACCGACAAGCTCGCAATCGTTTCCGGTAATTTCACCAACCATTTGTATCGCTTTTTTCATCTCGATGTTTTGAATCTTGAACGTGTAGAGCTTCGGCTCTTTCTTCTTTCTCTCCTCCACGTCCAGGGGGATATCCACTTCAACATTTTCTTCTGGGGCTTCCTCGATTTTCGCAGTCAGATTGTCTGCCGGATCGATAGGCGCTTCGACCTGGATGTCTTCGAACGTGACGTCCAGTTTGAGCAATTGACCGAGAAGATTCTGGATCTCGAGCAACTTGGCCTTCTGGACCTCGAACCAGATGATGATCTGCTTCCCATCCGCAGTATCGACCACACGCATGCCAGGCGGTAACCGACGATAATCGCGGAAGTAGCGGAAATATTTCTCAGCAACCCTGGGCACAAACTGGGGCTCAGGCGCTTTGCCCCTGACCAACACTTTCAAAGCTTCCTCCACATACCCAAGGTATAGCGGCGAAAGGACCACTCGCAGGTGGCCATCGTTATAGCTGACCCAACGGCCATTCCAGAGAGCGCCCTGGTCAATGTCATGCTCCCGCCACTCATCATGAATGGCGAAGAAACTGTCGATAAATCGATCCAGATTCGCTGCAAGGGCTACCCCGATTTCGTGCAGCGTCTTTCCTTTCCCCCATGGCGTACCCGCTGCCTTTTCAACATCCTGACGCACATTAATGAAACGCAGTTGCTGATAGGAGCCTTCCCAATGGCTGAGGTTGATAGTGGCGATTCGTGAATGGTAATCGGGGCCTCTCTCGCCGCGCAGCCAGTTGCGATACTCGTCTTCGCCTTCGAGGCCATAAAGTGCAAGCCTCGTCCAATCGGAATGCGCCGGGGTCAGTTTTTTGTCGTCATAAAGTTTTACCACCTCCGGATTCTGCTCATCCGGACCGGCCATAAAGTGACGATATGCGTTTGGATGCAGCTTTTTCAGAACTGGAAAGCGTGAAAGGATTGGCGAATCAACGGGCTCGGCTTTTGGTTTCGGTTCGACTTCACGCTTAGACGCCAGCCAAGCTCTACTTTGCTGTACCGAAGCAAGCTGTTGCGAATCTGTGACAAGTGGTTTGTCGGGCAGCATTAGTTTCGTTTCCTGGCCGATCAGTTCGCCTCTCTTTCGTCGAACCAGTATTTCACTCGAACCGCACTGGCGGGGGGTAAAGTTAATTTCGTCGAGCTGGCCCGCCCATTCAATCTGCAGCCGGGTGCGCGTCTCGTTCCACTGGGTTTGAGGAAGTACCTCTCCGCTGCGAAACGGAAACAGCAGAACTTTGAAACGGCCAACGACTGATCGCATCGGCAGCATGATTCGCCGTTTGTAGGCCCTGGCCATCTGGTGATCGAATCTGACAAAGCGGTCCATTCGTGATGCAGTCTGCACCGTCATCCGCTCCTGGGCGGTTTGGCCGGCATCGAGCACACGAAGCAACAGTTTTCGATCTCGCTGGCTATCGCTCCTGGGATCTGCCGCTTCACGAAAAACGAAGTCGATAAGGTGGCCGTTGCTTTCCTTGCCAACGACGATTCGTTCTAACTCTGCATCGTCTGCCAATTGAACCTGCCATTCGTAAATGTGCGGCTTATCATCGATCTGCAGGTCATCGGTAACCAAAACGTACGGATAACTGCCACGTATGAGTCCAGCAGTACGAATCGCGAATTCCGCGGACTGACCTCGCCATCTTTGAACACTTTCACTGAAGCCCGGCGCACCTGATTTCAGACTTTCTCGCCAGTCAGGCAGGACAGTCTTGGGGAGCGACATCCACGGGAGTCTGCCTTTTTCCAGACGAGAATCATTCATACTGAACGGAACCGGGCTCTCCTGACTTCCGCTGCGATAACACCACCTGGCGTCAGACGAGTGGAAGCTGGCGAGTTTGGTATCCACAAGAGCGAGCGACTGGGTGACTTCCGAGTGGGTCTGAGCCGAGTCGGCCAGGACCACTGAAAACCACTCCGAGCCACTGAAGACATTTGGATCTCTGTTGAGCCAGACTCGACCGTGCGAGCTGAAAACGATGTTGTTTCGATCCCTGTTCCCGTGGGTGCCCTTCAAGTGATGGCTCTGCATGACCAGATGCGTGGCATTGGGTTTCCATTCGTCACGGGTGACAAAGGTGCCCTGAAAATCATCGTAGAAAGTCAACGGCTCGGTCTTCGCGACTTCGGACATCGACTCATCCCACTCTCGCTCGAAATCCAGCCCGAAAAGCAGGTAATACATGGAAGCATAGTTTGGTATGCCTCCCCCGAAATGTGCCCGCTGATAATGTTCGTATTTAGAGCCGACGGAATTCAGGTAGACGAGGTCAATGGCAGGGTCGTTCGGAAATGCGTACTTGATGATTTGCGGATCCAGCGGCCGCGAAAAGTTGATTCCGGTATCGAAAACGAACTTACCAATGCCCCAGGGGATCATGGTGTGCAGGGAATATTTTCCAACGTGATTCTTTGCATTGGACGTGCCCAGCAGATGCACGCCCCGCTTGGCCAGCGGAATCAGCCAGAAAGACGAATATGCATTACGGGTCGGCCCTGAAAAGAGAACGCCGTTTGGGCTCGAGCCGACGAAAACCCATCGCTTGAATGCCTCGACAAACTTCAGGTAGGTACTCTGGTTAAAGCCTTCCTCGCCCTCGATGGCCAGAGTGAGCGTCATCAAGCCGGCCTGATTGGTGAACCAATCGTTCGTGATCGGCAGAGAAGGCAGTTGTTCGAGGCCGACATGAGTCTTGTTTTTTGTCAGCGCGGAGATTGTGTTCCGGATGAGCGTGCGCTGTTCACCAGTCATGAATGCGTAGCCGAAGTCATACGCGAGACCGAGGGTATCGCTGCGTACGTGATCAATAATTTCCCACCATTTTGAGTTGGTGCTGTATCCGGGAAGCTCAGACTGAATCAGCCGGGCAAAGGAAGTGATCGCTGTCGCCAGCCCTTTGCCGCGAGACTCGTCCTGATCAATGAGGCAGATGAGCGCCTCACAGGCCAGGCCGTTGATGATCCATGCCTGGATATCCTTCGGTCTCAGGTCACCGATAGTTCCATCGACGAGCCTCCCGAAGACTTCCTGCTTATGCAATTCGGTCAAGGCTTTGTTTAACGCCTCATAAGTCACCTGTCCCGATTTCGTTTCTTTAATTCGCCTTCGAATCTCAGGCAGGTCCTCTGGATTGATCAATATCCGAGGGTGGACGTACGGACCGGGCGGCTTTCGAAATCGCTCCTTTGCATAACCTCCGGCCTCAGGTGCTGTCTTTACGCCGAATTCTGTCTGCCAGACCTCTATCGGAGGAAACCATTCTCTGATTTCGTCCACGGTGTAACCAGTGCGGGTAGCAGTTTCCTCAATTGTTTCGCCGTGGATGTTGGGGGACTGCTCTGCATGTAGCGGCCACAAAGAAAGAAGCAGAAAGCAGAGCATAGGGGAGAGATGCATGAGCACAGCGTGGATCAGCAAGCATCTGCTTGCTGTGTTTAGCTGGGCGAAAAGGGACGCCAGCGCCCTGATTAAAAGATCTTTTCCCCGGGCTGCCGTACCGCTTTTCTTTGATCAGGTCTCCCAGGCGCACATCCAGTCCGGGGTGCGGGTGTATCTTCAGAGCATTGAAATAATTCAGCTTCCTCACCGACTCTCGCAAGCTTGGTCGATGGGGAAACTGAACAGCTATTTCAAAACTAACCTAAGACCCAAATCCCTGGGGGACGGCAATCGGGACTCTGTGGTGGCCTGCAGTACTGAGGTCCTGGGGGCGGACAGTCACTGCCTTTGGGGGGCGGACAATAGGGTCGCGGGGGAGGACCACATGTCGAGAATGAAGGCGGCGGGCACGACGGCCGATCGGGTGGATTACAGTCTGGCCTGGTTGGTGGAGAGCAATCCGGACGCGATGGCGGCGGGCAACTTGGCTTATCCGGCGGCGGACAGCTTGGATTGCTGGGTGGCGGACAGCTTGGCTTATCCGGCGGCGGACAATGCGGCTTAGGGGGAGGCGGGCAATGAGGTTTTTCCGGCGGAGGACAATCAAGACCTGGGGGCGGTGGCGGCGGGCAATCCTTTACTGGAGGTGGTGAACAGTCTTTAGGCGGTGGCGGCGCGCAGTCGTTCTTTGGAGGGGGACACGTGGGAGGACACTTCGGCATGCAGCGCGGGTCCGGTTTTCGGGCCGGCGGATCCCTGCGCGGCTGACAGCGAGGGTCTGGACGGCGCGGTTCACAGCGTGGGTCAGGGCTACGTTCCGGTGGTTGACGGCGCGGACGGCAAAGTTGGATGCGGTCAGTGGAAACGGGGCGGCAATTAAGCGCGTGGACGGACATGACGTACTCTCCTCGCAGAAGTGGGCTAGCAGCACACGACGGAATTTCATCGCTCCGGCCAATCCGGAGTTAAACAATTACGAGACCCGTAGATGGGTCTTCGTCCCCTGAACTGCGCGAAGCATTTTTGCCTTGCACGCAACCGGGATTCCTCAGCAAGCAAGAGTTCCCTGAAGACGAAGACGACCTGAGAGGCGTCATCGCCAAAGCCGATTCTCCGGCCAGAAGAGTCGGCTGACATGCATTATCGAACACTTTAAGAAATGCTTTAGCATTGCCACTGAATCGCATTACAAGGTGTTACTCAGGCACCATTGCGACCGTTTAGCTGTCTGCTATAAACCGAATAGGGTGCGTATCCCCCCGTCATACTGAATAAGTCGCGCCCTACCCGTCATTCTGCAAAGTCTCTTTGTAAAGGATTGATGATGAACACCTGCAAACTCCTTCTCCCTTCATGCATGATTTCGTTGCTGTGTGTGCCGGCGTTTGGACAATTTTCCTTTACGCAGCCCGAACGTCTTTTCCTGGAGGTGGAGGACGGGAAGATTGAGAAGCCTTTCAAGGTCACCGCTCTTGCAGATGCCGGCGGCAACCAAGTGGTTACTCTGAAGGACAAAACAAATAAGAAGATAGGCAAGGTGCCGGGGAGCGAATTCTATGAGGGCAGCATTGAATTCAAGATCAACGTGAAGAAAGGCGGCGAATATCTGATCTGGCTGCGCAAACGATGGGAAGACGGTTGCGGCAATTCTGTCTTTTGCACCATCAACAAGGCCATGACGCTCAAGGATGCGCTGGTATTGGGGGAAGACGGCACGCATTCCAAGCTGCACTGGATACGCCTGGGCAACAAGCCCTTTCATCTCAAAGAGGGCGTCAACACCATCCGCCTACAGAATCGTGAGGACGGCATTAATCTTGACATGCTGGCAATGATCGAGTTTGAAGAAGATGTGCCTCTGGATGAGCAATACGTGCCGACGGGCGCCGAAAAGGCCAACATAAAGCCCCTCTAGAGTGTCGCTAGCCTACGATCCAAATCAGGCGATCTCAGAGCTCAGCAAGGCGGACAAGAAGCTCGGCAAAGCCATCCAGAAAGTTGGTGAGTTTCAGTTGCAACCCCAGCGTATGACGAGCCCGTTCGAGGCGCTTGCCCGTTCCATCATCTATCAGCAACTTTCCGGAAAGGCGGCCGGCACCATTTTGGGGCGGGTGAAGGAGCTGTTTCCCAGAAATCGCATTAAACCCGACCTCGTCCTCGAGATGCGGGAAGAAGACCTGCGCGGAGCCGGGATGTCACGAAACAAGGTAGCGGCATTTCGGGACCTCTCCGAAAAAACCATTGACGGCACGGTACCGACGCTGGCCAGGCTGAGGAAGATGGAGGACAACGAAATTATTGAACGTCTTGTCCAGGTACGCGGCATCGGACAATGGACGGTTGAAATGCTTCTGATGTTTCACCTCGGCCGGCCGGACATCATGCCCGCTACCGACCTCGGAATCCGCAAGGGCTATATGGTTCTCGAAGGGATGAGTGAACTGCCCAAGCCGTCAGACCTGCTCTCGATCACCGAGCACTGGAGGCCCTGGCGAAGCGTGGCGAGCTGGTATCTATACAGAATTGCCGACCAGGATTTCTAAACAGCCTGATCGGACGCGAAGAAAGGCTTGGGCTTTCTGAGTGCGCCAGCTTGTTCGAAGCCACGGGCTTGTCCCGCGGAAACGCATTGCCGCTCGGCCTTAAAAGACGCCGATGTAATTGTCGTGTTCCCACTGGCTGATGCTGCGGTGGTATTCGTTCCACTCTTTGCGCTTCACCTGGATGTAGTAATCGGCGTAGGTCTTCCCGAGTGCGGCCTTTACCACCTCGTCCTGTTCCAGGCAGTCGATGGCATCGCAGAGCTTGCCGGGGAGCAGGTTGATGCCGCGCTCCTTCAATTCAGGCACAGGAATTTCGTACAAGTTGTCCTCGTTGCGTGCTCCGGGATCTATTTTGTTCGCGATACCGTCGAGGCCGGCCGCCAGATACACCGCGGCCGAGAGATATGGATTGGCCGCCCCGTCGGCGATACGACTTTCGATGCGGCCCGGACCTGGAATGCGAATCATCTGCGTCCGGTTGCTCCCGCCGTAGGTGATGTAAACGGGCGCCCAGGTTGCCCCGGAATCCGGTGCGCTGACGATGAGGCGCTTGTAGCTGTTGACCAGCGGATTGGTCACCGCGGCCAGCGCTTTAGCGTGATGAAGGATGCCGCCCATGAAATAGTAGGCTAGTTTGGAGAGCCCGCTCTCATCCTTTTCATCGAGGAACAGCTCGGTTGTGTTTTCCAAATCCCACAAGCTCATGTGGAAATGCAGACCGTTGCCGGTCAGGTTCGAAAATGGCTTGGGCATGAATGTGGCGTGCAGTCCGTTCTCTTCAGCGATGGTCTTTACCATCCATTTGTAGAACGTATGCCGGTCAGCGGTAGTCAACGCATCCGAGTATTTCCAGTTGATCTCAAACTGACAGTTCGCGTCCTCGTGGTCGTTCGCGTAAGGCCCCCATCCCAGCTCCGCAAGATTGCGGAGAAGCGTGGTCATGATATCGAGGTTGCGGTGGAGCGCGCGAAGGTCGTAGCAGGGCTTGCCAAGAGTATCGAGCTTGTCCCATGGCAGGTAGGTGCCGTTCTCCTGCTGCTTCAGGAGCATGAATTCCGCCTCGACGCCAGCGTTGAATGTGTAGCCGAGCTTCTTCGCTTTATCGAGCTGACGCTGCAGGATGGTGCGCGGGCAATAGGGGTACGGCTCGCCGTTGACGTGAATGTTCCCCGCCACCCAGGCCATGTTCTTGCGCCAGGGCACAATGGTCAGCGAATTAAAATCGGGGATGTTAGCCATGTCGGGATCGTGTGGGCCCTGGCCCATGTTACCGGCAGCGAATCCGGCGAAGCCCGCTCCGTCTTTCGCCATTTCATCGATGTTGGTTACCGGGACGACTTTGGCCTTGGGCGCTCCGGCCATTTCGACAAACGAACAGAGGAAGAATTCGATCCCCTTTTCTTCTACCAGTGTTTTGACCTGATCCAGAGTCATGACTACAGCCTCCTCAGTGTGAAACAGCGGCCGCGGCTTTTTCGCCAACGAGCCGATTCTCGGAAAATCGTGACAGCGCAAACGGGCGGATGAGTTTAGGGGTCGTGCTTGTGGCGATCAATTCTGCAAGCCAACGTCCGCCAGCCGGCCCGGCTTTGAATCCATACGTGCCCCAACCGACGTCGAGAAAAAAGCCGTCGAGCCCGTCGACACCGCTGATCACGGGCGCGAAGTCCGGCGTCATATCGCAGACGCCGCCCCACTGCCGCAGCACTTTTACCTGGTGAAGTTGTGGGAAGAGCTCCAGGGTGTATTGGGACATTTGTTCGAGAGTCGGCAGCGTGCTCTTCATGCTGTAGGTCTGGTAAGGATCAATCTCCGCACCGATGACCAGTTCACCGCGGTCAGTCTGATTCACATAAACGTGTAACGAAGCAGAAACGATGACCTTGTCGAGGAACGGTTTCATCGGTTCGGTCACACAAGCCTGCAGCGGCTGTGAAATAATCGGGAGGTCAATGCCCACCATTTTGGTAATCGTGGTGCAAAGCCCGGAGGTGCAATTGACCACCGCAGGAGTCGAGATGAATCCACGATTGGTCTGCACACCGGTCACGCGGCCCCCGTCCGGGCTGACCTCGATGTCGGTCGCCTCAGTGTAATTGTGAATCTCAATCCCCATCCGATCGCAGGCACGCGCGTAGGCCCAGACCACCGCGTCATGCCTGATGATACCGCCCGGCGGATGATACAGCGCGGCCAGTACCGGCATGTGTGCCTCGGGGGAGAGGTCTAACGCGGGGACAAGTTCGCCAATCTCGTCCGGGAAGATCAGACGGCTATCGACGCCGAGCAGCTTGTTGGTTTCGGCACGCACACGCAGCCCGGTGATCGATGAATCCGAATGCCCGAGAGTCAGATGCCCACACTGTGTGAACATCAGATTCCAGCCAAGCTCCCACGCAAGCTCTTCATAGAGGCTCAGTGAAGAGGCATAAAAAGGAATGCCTTCAGGTGTCCGGTAATTTGCGCGCAGGATGGCCGTGTTGCGTCCGCTGTTACCCGCGCCCAGGTAGCTCTTTTCAAGGAGAGCGACTCTGGTGATACCGAACTCCTTGCCCAGGTAGTAAGCCGTGGCGAGACCGTGCACGCCGGCGCCAATAATGACAACGTCGTATCGACTCTTGAGTTCGTGGCTGCGCCACATGGGCTCGTGGCTGAATAGTTGGTACATGATTTTTAAAGGCCGTTACCCGAAAAACTCAGCGACTTCCCAGATTTGTACGCCCATGTGGTAACGATGGTGCTCCTTCGATCTACCCAGGTAGTAGGCGGTCACTATTTTATTGTCTTCAGTCTGGACACTTGAAGGATAGCCAAGGTCCGCATGGTGGAGTTCGATCAGTTGAACGGGTGGCGACCAGGTGTTTCCGTCATCCTTACTGATGCGCGCATCTATGCCCCACATTTGCCGGCAACGATTCCCATAGGTGACAAGAATTCTGCCATCAGCCAGCCGAAGCAGGTGTGCAGGGTGCTGCATCCCCAGGCCGAGCGCCGTGTGAAACTGCCAGGTCTCTCCGTCATCCTCAGACCGAAAGAGATCGGTGCCACCAGGCGAGATTCGCCGGGCGGCCGCAAGCCATCGTCCGTCACCCAGATGCAGCGGGGACGTCTCATTGTTGTGGCCAGCGCTGATGACACTGCCCCTGCCCCAATTCTGGCCGTCGTCCTGACTTTTGAAGAAATAGCATGAATTATAATCTTCCCCGACGGCCCCCAACTTTCCGCAATAGCCACTTACATACACAGCATCTTCGCTACGTGGGAGGACATCGCCGAAGGGGATAACCACATGCATGCCCTCCTCCGGCGCAGGGGGAAAGGATTTGTTGTGCGACCAGCTTCGCCCTTCATCCGCAGACCGACAGACCCATGACTCCAGACATTCGGCATCACTGAATTTGACGGGCTCACCATTTTCGACCTGTTTTCTGGTGGGTCTGTTCGACCAGCCTGAGGCAATGACGATCAGGTCACCATTTCCAGCCAGCCCGGCGGCCACATTCATCCGATTGGTTTCAGGATCGTGAGGTGCGGGCGTACCGCGGTATTCCCACATACGCCCGCCATCGGAACTCGCCCAGCAATCCACGTCTCCCTGCCAGCTCCCGTGACAAGGCTGATTGAAAATGGTGGCGACAATCTCTCCGTTGGGGAGCAGAGTCAGATTTGGCCAGGCACAGACATTGTCGATCGCAAGAAATCGTTCCATTAGTTTGTTCGTTGAAGAGCAATGGTTGGTCGTCAGAGCTGATAAATGCTGAATCTCGACTTTCGAAGGAGAGCTTCTGCCCGTTATGAGATGGGTGGTCAATCCATTTACTGCACTTCGAGGTGTGGTCTCCACGCTCCGCGTGGAGTCTTTCACAGCCCTCGCGGAGCGAGGTCGGCCACTAAATCGTATCCCGGGTCGTCCGCTTCTTAATCTTCGGCTTGTCTTCTTCTGGGACCTCGAGGGACTTCCTCGTGCGCCCCGCAGCGTCCAACACTTTCTTGGCGACAAAGATCGGTGCTTTCACGCGGGCTGCCAACGCCATTGAATCGCTTGGGCGAGCGTCAATGACGACCTTCTTTTCTCCGGCGGTGATATTGATCTCCGCATGAAAAATGTCGTCCTCGATTTTTGTGACAGTTATGCGTTCCACTGTTGCGCCGAGCCCGATAATCAGCAGCTTGAGCAGATCATGGGTCAGGGGTCTTGGCGGCTTGAGACCCGCGCGCTCGCGGAAGATGGCCGCGGCCTCGTTCGGCCCGATGAAGATCAATAGAAATGTCTCTTCATCTTTGGTGCCCAGAATGACTACATGTGAACCTGTGTTGAGCTCTCTGGAGACACCATGAATCTTCATCTCGATGAATTCTGGTGCCTTCTTCTCTGCAGAGTCGGCTTTCTTTTCTGCCTCGTCAGTGTTTGCGGGCACCGGCTTGGCTTCCTCCGCGGGAGCTGATTTTTCCTCGGAAGTTGGAATGTCCTTCAGGTTTTCCGCTTGCAGCAAGCCGAACATGATTAATGAGAGAGCAAGGGCGTGCATGATGAACTCCTCTGCAATGTATGTATCGGAGTCAATGCTAACGCACGACCCCAAAATCTCCCACTTGCGTGAAGGCTGGATCTGCACTCGTTGCCATTTCTGGCACGAACCGAATAATCCGGCCTTCGACTTATGGGCACTCAGCGGAAAAGCAGGATGAGCCACGAAGACCGACCGCTTCTAGAAGTCAAAGATGTCACCAAGCGATTTCCCGGCGTGCGGGCGTTGCACAGGGTGAGCATGCAACTCAACAAGGGGGAGGTGGTGGCGGTTATCGGCGAGAATGGTGCCGGCAAGAGCACGCTGATGAAAATTCTTGCCGGCGTTCAGACCCAGGATGAAGGCGAGATTCTGGTGGATGGAAATCCTGTGGTCATCGATTCCGTTGATAAGGCTCTCAACCTTGGCATTTCGCTCATTCATCAAGAGCTGAATCTGTCAGACAACCTCGACGTCGGCGCCAATATTTTCCTGGGCCGTGAGCCACTGAAATTTGGCCTGATCGACAATCAGAAAATTTACGCTGAATCCAAACGAGTCCTCGATAAAGTCGGGCTCGATTGCCCGGCAAGCACCATCGTGGGCGACCTGCCTATCGGGAAGCAGCAGCTTGTGGAAATCGCCAAAGCGCTTTCTGTGAACGCACGAGTTCTGATCATGGATGAGCCGACTTCCAGCCTTTCCGATCGCGAAACGGAATACCTCTTTCGTGTGGTCAAAGATCTTCGAGATCAGGGCGTGAGCATCGTCTACATATCGCACCGGCTTGGTGAGGTAATGGAACTGGCCGACCGGGTGGTCGTCTTGCGTGACGGCAAGAACGCAGGCGATCTGGGGCAGGGGGATATCAGCCATGACAACATGGTCAGCCTGATGGTGGGCCGCGACATTTCAGAGTTTTATCATCACAAAGATCACCAGCCGGGAAAGCCTGTCCTGGAGGTTGATGAACTCATCGTTCCAGAGTGGCCCAGACACAAAGTCAGCTTCAAGGTACACGCAGGTGAGATCGTCGGCCTGGCCGGTCTGGTTGGGGCGGGGCGCACTGAGATGCTCAGAGTCCTGTTCGGGGTCAACCAGGCATTGGGCGGGAAGGTGAGCGTTGATGGGAAGGATGTCACCCCGAAAAATGCCAGGGAAGCGATGGAGGCGGGTATGGCGCTCGTTCCCGAAAATCGGAAGGAGGAAGGGCTCTTGCTTGGAATGAGCGTAAGCGAAAACATCAGCCTGGCCGGACTGCAGGACAACTGCAGGGGCGGGGTATTTATCAACTCCGAGCAGGAGCGATCGGTTACTGCCGAAATGATCGGAAAGCTGAAAATCAGAACCCCAAGCCCGGACCAGGAGGTTCAATTTTTGTCGGGCGGGAATCAACAGAAGGTGGTTCTGGGAAAGTGGCTCTCCATTGAGCCCAAGCTCCTTCTGCTGGATGAGCCGACTCGCGGCATCGATGTCGGCGCAAAAGAAGAGATTTATGCATTGATTGAAGATCTTGCCGAGCGAGGCATGGCGATCCTTTTCGTCTCCAGCGAGATGGAAGAAATCCTTGGCCTCTCAGACCGTGCCATTGTCATGCACGAAGGGCGTATCGCAGGCGAATTGTCCCGAGAGGATCTCAGCGAAGAAGCCGTTATGCACCTTGCAACGGGGAACATCGAAGCAGCATGAAGAAGATTGGAGCAAGAGAGAGATGAAGCGAATTCAGGGAATTCTAGGCCTGCTGGTCGCGATATGTTTGTTCACGGCGATTTACAATCCGTTGTTTCTTAATGAAACGAATCTCTACAACGTTATTCGCTGGACTGCCCTTTATGGCATCATCAGTATCGGGGTGGCATTCGTCATCATCACCGGCGGGATCGATCTATCTGTAGGCTCGGTAGTCGGCCTGACGGGGTGCCTTCTTGCAATGTTCCTGGAGGTGTCCTTCGTAGAAACCGAGGAGAGTTATACGGTCAAGGAGGTGGATAAGTCTGGGCGGGTATTGACCGTTGACAAAGATATATCGCACTTACCGGATCAGGATGCCCTACTGCTCCAAGATCCCCGCAACAATCAGCCAAGGAAGATGTCGATCGTCCGGGACATTGCGGAGGATCTCCAGGCGACGCAGGTGTCGGTGCGCGAGTCCGTCAGTTGGATAAAGCCAGGCACCCAGGTGATTTGGCTGAAAAAACAGCATATGAACATCTTCGTTGCCTTAGCTTTGGTGATGCTGATATCCATCGTCATTGGTCTGATTCATGGACTTCTGATAACGAAGATCAAGCTCCAGCCGTTTGTGGTTACTCTTTGCGGACTTCTCTTTTATCGTGGGATCTCTCGCGTCATCGCCGGTGACAAGAATGTCGGATTTGGGCCGTTTCATGAAGGCCTAAAATACCTGGCCAGAGGCAAACCGATCTCCATCCCTGTTCCATTTATTCGCTATCTCTCTAAAGGGAACTGGAGTACCACCGCTGAGGACTCGGCCGGCAATCAAGCGGCGCTGGATTTCTTTGCGTGGATAGATATCCCGATGCCCATGCTCATCATGATCGGGCTGGCCATCATTTCGGCGATATTTCTGAACAAAACCATCTACGGCCGCTACCTGCTCGCGCTGGGACGTAACGAGAGGGCAGCTCAGTATTCCGGTATCAATACAGATCGGATGGTCATTCTGGCTTACGTGATTTGTGCTGCGCTGTCGGGTCTCGGCGGCATTTTGTTCGTCCTGGATTTGAATTCAGTTCAGCCGGCAACGCATGGAAATTTCTATGAGCTGTACGCCATCGCCGCTGCAGTGCTCGGTGGCTGCAGCCTGCGAGGCGGCGAAGGTTCGATACTCGGTGTGGTGATCGGGGCCGCGGTGATGCGTACTCTGCGAAACTCGATCAACCTGGTCAAGATCCCAACGCACCTGGAATTTGCCATTATTGGTATCGTCATCCTTGTCGGTGTAGCGGTAGACGAAATCGTCAAGACTCTCGTAATCAAACACCGTGCTATCCGGCAGGCACGGGAGATGGCTGCAGAGGCAGAGGAGACGTAACTTCAAAAGCCGAATCCACCTCCCAAATCCTCCAGGACTCTTCTCACTTCGCTTAACTCGTCCGGTAACTGCCGACATTCCATTCTCCATCCCTCATCCCTCCATTCCTCGATTTCATGGAGCTGAACCATGCCCCAATTCCCTATCGTTGATACCCACCTCCATGTCTGGAATCCGGATTCCAGAGATATCGAATACGCTTGGTTGAAAGACGTACCCGCCCTCAACAAACCATTCTTACTCGAAAACTACAACGAGCACTGCGGCGCGGTAGAAGTCGAGCGCATGGTTTTCCTACAGTGCGATCCGATACCGGAACACAATGGCAAAGAAGTGGATTGGGTGACATCCCTTGCCCAGGATGACCCGCGCATCCAGGGCATCGTGGCTGGTGGATCGCTCGAGCAAGGTGAAGGGATACGACCCTACCTTGAGGAACTCGCGGCAAATGACCTCGTCAAAGGAGTGCGGCGGCTCATTCAGTCGGAGGGTATGGATTTCTGCCTGCAGCCGGATTTCGTGAAAGGTGTGCAGATGCTCGCGGAATACGGCCTCAGTTTCGATATCTGCATTCATCACCCTCAATTGCAGAATTCGGTGGAGTTGGTCAGGCAGTGCCCCAAAGTGAAGTTCATCCTCGATCACATCGGTAAGCCGGGCATCAAGGACAAGTTGCTGGACCCCTGGCGGGATGGAATCCGTGAGCTGGCAGCGCTCGACAACACTGTCTGCAAACTCTCGGGTGCGACGACCGAAGCCGACCACGACAAATGGGTCAAAGAAGACATCCGGCCCTATATTGAACATGTTGTCGAGTGCTTCAGCGCAGACCGCTGCATCTTTGGTGGAGACTGGCCCGTAGCCACACTGGCCACTACCTATCCACGCTGGGTCGACACGCTTGACTGGATTCTTGAAGATTATTCCGAGAACGAGTTGAAAAAGATCTATCACGACAACGCCCTCGATTTTTACCGACTGCCCGCATGAACTACCTGCGGCTGATTCGACTGCCCAATATTTTTACCTCCATCGCGGATGTGTGGGCGGGGTATTTTTTCCTGCTGACATTGGAGAGCGAGATCCAGTGGGGCGGGCTGCTGCTTTTGATGCTTGTTTCTGCCTGTCTTTACGCGGGTGGCATCGCCCTGAATGACGTTTTCGATCTGGAATACGATCGCCAACACCGTCCGGAGCGTGTATTGCCGAAGGGCACGATATCTGTTGAGAGCGCCATCTTTCTGATCCTGGTCTGTTTCGTTCTAGCCCTGCTGGCTGCACAGATTGTAGGTTTTCGTTCGATGGTCGTTTGCGCGCTTTGCCTGCTGTCCATCGTCATCTATACGAAAATTTCCAAGAATGCAGCCCTGCCCGCGGCAACCACCATGGGGCTTTGCCGATTCTTTAATCTCTACCTCGGCGCCACCCTGGTTGAGGGCCCCTGGCAGGCGGGGCTGGCCCCGGCCGCCTTTCTTGGCGTATACATCCTCTTTGTGACCTTGCTCAGCCGGATGGAAGATTCGGATGTAAAGCGCGGGCAGATGCTTTTCCTGTTAGTTGTGATTGTCTCCGTACCTACCTGTTCGGCCATTCTGTACAAAGATGCTTATTTTGTAGAGGGCCTTGCAGCCCTGCTCTGGCTCGTCTTTGTGCTTTTTGTAAAGGCATGGGATGCATACGAGAAGGCAACTCCCCCAGCGGTTGGCCAGATGATCAGATTTTCCATCCTGTGCATCATCTGTTTTGACGCAGGGCTCGTCTTGGGCGCCGGGCACGGGCTGTATGGTCTGGTGTGCCTGGGATTCGTGATTCCACCGTATTTCCTTTCCAAGAAATTTGCGATGACTTAGCGGTGGAACTCAGACGGTCCAAAAGCAGGGCGAATAATCACAATCTGTGGATACCATACCGAACTCGAACATTTCGATAAATCCAAGCCAGATGCCCACAGATACGCTCGTGGTGCTGCTGCAAGCTGGCCTACCTTGACACAAATTAACGGAACTCCTCCACTTAAGATTATTCCGCCTTGCAGCCTCTCGAAACAACACAGTTCGACCTGCAATTCGCAGTGCCCCTTTCACCGTGGTGGCTTTTCCTTTTGCTGCCGCTGGCCGGGCTGACGGCTTACGGATTATATCGGCGTCAGATGAAGGGCATTGCGAAGAAGAGTGCCGCCGGATTGATCCTCCTGAGGGTACTCCTGTTTTGCGGACTTGTTTTTATCGCATTCCGGCCGAGTTTTATTCTCCGAAAGATCCTGACCTATCCAGGGAGGGTAGTGTTCTTAGTGGACAACTCTCTCAGCATGACAGCCAAGGATAACGCGATGCCAGCCACGGAGGCCTTGTGGCTGTCGCGGAAACTGGAAATTGAGAGAAGCCAGGGCGACGCATACCACGCGCTGGCTGATAAGTTGGAATCAATTGAATCTGCCTTACGAAGATTTCAGCGGGAGCAAGCGGGCGCGGATCGGACGAAAGATGAATTCTGGGACAAAGCCGAAGTCACGCAGAACCGCATTCTCAAATCGTTTGCAGAGATCGAAACCGAGGCAAAGTCTGCACCCGGATTGCCCGACGAGGCCCGGGCTCGGTTTGCGGTGGTGCTCGAAGAAATCAAGGAATTGAGGGCCAATCAGGCACAGGTTTTTTCCGGCAACCAGACCCCGGATCGGAATGCTTTTGATACCTTCGCGACGAAACTGGAACTGAGCTATCACAAGCTCTACAGCATCCAGGCGTCTCTCGACACAGCATCACTTCAATCAGGTAATGAACATCTGAGCGCGCGCGTGGAAACCGCAAAGCAGGCCAGGCGTCTCGACCTGATCAATCGGGTGATTCGGGATGCCTCGGGAACTCTCGAGCAAAAACTACCGGGACAGTATTTCCTGCAAGCAACGGTGATGTCCCCCGGACTTGCTCCATCGGGCGGGGACGCAGTCAAAGCGGAGGAGGGCACTACCAACATCCTTGGCCGCCTTGAACAGATCATTCAGGAAGAGAGTGATTTTCCACTGACATCGGTCGTGCTTTTCAGCGAGGGCCGTGACCTGAGCCATTTGCATTCGAGCGCGATCCAGAAGGCGTATGCCAGAAAACAGGTACCCATCTTTTCCGCTGCAGCGGGCAGCGACCATGAGCCCCACGATGTCGCAGTTCTTACGGTGCAAGCTCCGCCATTCGCGGTGAAAGACTCGCCGGTCAAAGTGAGCGTTTATCTCAAGGCGGTTCTGCAGGAAGCAGCAAAGTCTGAAATCCAGATCTTCATCAAAGGCGCAGCCGTGGCCACCGAAGAATTTGAGCTGAAGGCCGGGAGCAGCACTCCCAAAGTAGAGCTTTCATTTACTCCAAACGAGACGGGGATGTTTCGCTGCCGCGTGCAGGTCAAACCTTCGAATGGCGAGGTATTCCCAATTCAGAACAACACCGCGGAATTCGCTATCAACGTCCGGGAAAAACGGGTGAAGGTGCTGTTCCTCGATTGGAAACCGCGGTGGGAAACACGATTCGCCCTGAACATCCTCCAGCGGATGGATTTCATTGAACTGAATTCCATCATCGCAGTCGTGCAAGAAAACGCGGAAGTAAAACGAGGCGTTCGGCGCAACGTCTGGCCAGAAAACCTCGCAGCGCTCGAAATGTATGACCTGGTAATTCTGGGCGACCTTTCTCAGAGCACACTGACGGATGCGGAATGGGAGGATCTGAAAACTCTGGTCTGGGACAAGGGAAAGAGTCTGTGCCTGATTGGGAACGGTCTTTCTTCACCAGTCCCGCCATCGTTGGCCGATTCGCTTCTTCCGGTCGCTCCGCTGGCAGACAAAACAAAAAGCCACCCCCAGTTGCTCGAAACCAAAGAGGAGCTGGCGCTGACCCGGCCGGGCCGGTATCACCCGATGACGCGCCTGCTTGCTGAGGCTGTCGAATCCACAGATCTTACGGCCTCTGATGCCATCAAAGAGACGCAACCGTTGCTCCTGAATTCTCGTACCAACCAAGCCCTGATTGCAGCCAGGTATGCAGGGAAAGGAAAGCTGATGCTCATTCAGAGTGAACGACTCTGGAAGCTGCTGAATCCAACCGCACTTGAAGCCCACGCGCAGATCTATATTGGCCTGGTTTCGTGGGCAGTCGAAGGAGTACTGGGCCCTCTTGAATCTGCTCAGCAGCTTGGCCTTGATAAGCTCAATCTCTCTGACACCAACAATCTGCAGGTATGGACGAAAGGAGTATCCAAAGGCGCCATTGAGGCGTTCTCGGGCGATGAGGTCTTGATGGAATCGCCAATCATCAGTGCCAGTGAGTCTGAATCGGGCATTGCCACATTCGAAGAACTGCCCGCTCGCGACTTTTTATTCCGCCTCAAGGGCACTGAGATAAAAACTCCCACGGCAATGGTGATCCACAATCCAGTCGAACTTAAGTATCTTGCCCGTGATCAGAAATTTTTAAGGCAGATCGCCGCCGGCACCGGTGGTGAATATCGGCCATTCACGGATTTCACAAAATTCCTTCTCCGGACCGAACCGAAAGAACGTATCGAAAAACACGAACGCATCTGGCGCCTCTGGGACGCGGCCAGCATCCTGGCCTTCCTCGTGATTATCGTGACCATCGAGTGGGTCTGGCGGAAGTTTGTGGGATTGGTGTAGGTGGAAGCTAGATAATGTCCCCGAAACTCATCTCAGAGATTCTTGAAAGTCTTCCCATGTAGCGTTTGCTTCTTTTCTGGAAGAGAAGCATGACTCAATTTTCCAAATTACCTGGTGATTCATGAAAACTCTCAACATCCTGCTCTGCATGCTTTGTGTCCGAGGGCTCTTGGAGGCCGAGGATGGCGCTTCGCGCGAAAAGGCTGACGCCGCTATCAAGCTCTTCCAGAGTGGCAAACCGAAAGAAGGGATTGAAGCGCTCTCAAAGCTGATCGATGCCGATCCACAGGACAAGTTGCTGTATTTCATCCGAGCAGAATTGCGGGCCACCCAACGCGATTTCAAGAACGCCATTCCTGACTACTCCGCCGCTCTGAAACATGGGCCGGAGATGGTCAGCCTGTACCAGGCCCGCGGTGCAGCGAACTTCCGCGCCGGAAACATTGAAGCGTCGATAGAGGATTTCGATAAGTACCTCGCCGCTAACCCGACGCAGGCGCCCTATCACTGGCAGCGCGGGATCAGCCATTACTACGCAGGCAGGTTCAAGGACGGCGTTGCGCAGTTTGAACTCCACAAAACGGTGAATCCCAACGACGTGGAGAATTCGGTCTTTCACTTTATTTGCAATGCGCCCCTTGTTGGGGTGGAGAAGGCACAAGAAGCAATAATCCCTATTGAGGACGATACGCGCGTCCCCATGATGAAAGTGCTGGAAATGTATGCCGGAAAGGCAACCCCGGAAGACGTGCTCAAAAAGGCGCAGGAGGGCAATCCGCCCGCGGAGCGTCTTAAGAATCAGCTCTTCTATGCTCACCTGTACATCGGCCTTTACTATGAAGCCCTCGGCAAAAAAGAAGAGACGTCAAAGCACGTCAAGCTTGCGGCCACCGAGTATTTTTTGCCCCACTATATGGGGGATGTAGCACGTGTACATTGGGAAATCCTGCAGAAGAGAAGCAGGCAGGATAAAGGGCAATCGAACTAAAGGAGTCGAAGTGATCCAGTCTTTCGCATTTCCAAATCAGATTCTTTTCGGAGCCGGTGCGCTGCAATCATTGCCTGACGAGTTGAAGAAACTCGATTGTGGCAGACCGCTCCTGGTAACCGACAGAGGGCTCGTAGCCTGCGGGCTTGCCGGGCGGGTGGAGGAGGCGATTCGAAAGGCTGGGCTTGAGCCGGCAGTGTTCGATGAGGTGGATGCCAACCCGACGGAAGAAAACGCAGAGCAGGGCCTGCTCGCCTACTCCAACAGCGCGTGTGATGGCATCGTCGGCCTGGGCGGTGGAAGCTCGTTGGACACTGCAAAAGCAATCAAGCTCAAGGTGGATCATTCGCTTCCTCTAGCGGAGTATGACATCGAACATCAAGGCTGGGAGAAGATGGTCAATCCGATGCCCCCGATGATTGCCATCGCCACCACTGCCGGCACGGGCAGCGACGTAGCCCGCGGCGCGCTGATTATCGTTCGGCCGGCGGGGGCGAAAGTTGCCCTCGTAGGCCCGGCGCTCTACCCGGATGTCACCATCGCCGATCCGGAGCTTACCCTTGCGCTGCCGCCCAACCTGACTGCCGGCACGGGTATGGACGCGTTCACTCACTGCATCGAGGAGTATCTCTCGCCGAAATACAATCCAATCGTTGATGGAATGGCCCTCGAAGGTATCCGGCTCTGCGCTATCAGCCTCAAACGCGCATGCGAGAATGGCCAGGATCTCGCTGCCCGCTCAGACATGATGATCGCCGCCATGATCGGCGGGATGGGCTTCATAAAGGGGCTCGGTGTCGTTCACTCGCTGTCGCATCCGGTTGGCTCAGTCGTGGGCGGCCATCACGGAACAACGAACGCGATCTTTTTGCCCGCCAGCCTCGAATTCAATCTGCCGGCCGCCCCAGCAAAATATCGGGCTTTGGCCAACGCCGCGGGTATCGAAGTTCACAATCTTTCCGATGAAGAATGCGGACACGCCCTGATCCAGTTCGTGCGTCAACTGAACAACAGCCTGGAGATTCCATCCGATCTTTCCGTCTTCGGAGCTACGAGAAATCACATCGACCAGATGCTCCCGATGTGCGTGGCGGATCATTGCCACAAGACAAATCCCAGGCAATGCGTCGAGGATGACTTCCGTTCATTGCTTGAAGCGCATATTCCGGCGTAGGCGCAATGCTGATCATTTAAGACCCCCGCAACCCTGGTGGTGGGTGAATCAGAATGTCACTTTTCCTGACCGGCACTCTGCTTTTGCTTTTTTTCCTGTACCGCTTTGCACTGTCTGAGACCAATACGTGCAGGAGGCTTCTCGTAGCCTTTCCAGGCGTACGGGTCACTGCCCGAAACATGTATCACCGCCCTGCGATCTGCTGTCGCGGGCCGTTCTCCTTCTTTGACTTGCCAGGGCAGCAATGACCAGGCATTGCAATAGTGATTTACTAAAACTCTGCGGGTTGCGGCGCTTCGGTTCTTCCGAGATCTGTGCAGCAGGTAGCCGTTGAAAAAAACTAGAGTGCCGGTTTTGACTTCCACCGGAATTTCCTGGCTCTCATCAAAGCCGTGGCTCTCGGCGCCAAAATCAAACTCGTCTGTATTGCCATGGTCACGCTGCGGATACAGCATCCCTGTCTTATGCGAACCTGGGATGACCCAGAGACAGCCGTTCTCGACCGTTGCATCATCGAGTGCAATCCAGCCCCCCACGAGAGACCTGTCTCTAGTGGGTATATAAATCTCATCCTGGTGCCATGCCTGGCCCTGGAAACCGGACGGTTTCACAAAGTACATCGACTGCATGCATTTCACACTGCCATCCCACCAGGGCAGGTGCGCGGCCGCGATCTGGCTCAAGATGCCACAAAGCTTCGGATGCCGAACATACCTTTCTATTACCGGGCTGACAAAATGCAGTTGATGAATACAGAGGATATTTTCCAGCACTTCTTTATCTGACATTTCATCAGGGAAAGACTCCTCGTTCTCATTCGGATACTTACCACGGGCCACCTTGATGACATCCTGCCGCATCTCTTCGATTTCATGTTCTTCCATGACATCCGGGACGACCAGGTAACCGTTGTCGATATAGAACTGTATCTGTTCATCCGAAACTATTTTGGGCACTTCTACCGTTGGCCCTTTTTCAAGCAGCATGGGAATGTTCCTTTGTAGTTAAATCGTAGTCGCTTCATATTCTGCAAGCTGGCAGATTCCTCCGTAAAAAGTCGATCACGCCCCGAAGGGGCAGAAACATGCCAGCCCAGGGCAACGCCCT